>NZ_ATHL01000138.1 GCF_000445125.1 Novosphingobium lindaniclasticum LE124 | reverse complement strand
TGCATCGCCGGGTCGTTCATCAGAACGCCCACGTTGCGGGTCATCTCGCCCTGCTTCAGCTTGTCGAAGGGCTGGGTGGCCTGTGCTTCGGCCGTCTGGAGCTGGGCCAGCACGCCGCCCATCGCCGCGTCGACTTCTGCCTTGGCCGCAGCCTTCTCGGCATCCGTCTTGGCGGCCTGGGCCTTTTGCGAAGCGGCCTGCACGGCGGCATTCGCCTTCGAGTCCGCGATCGCCTTGTCGACCGGCGCGGCCACAGCGGCATATTCCTTCGAGAAGGTCGCCTTGGCAGGCGCCTTTTCCTTGGCGGCCACCATCGTCGGCGCGGCTGCCGCGGCGATGCCGCCCGTCATGGCCACGGCCAGGGCAATACGGGAAATCAGGAACTTGCGAGCCATTCAGGCCACTCCTCATAAAGACACTTCGAAGACCCGCCGGAAAGACGCGATCTCCTGAAACCGGTGTTGCCGGTTTGGCCGGGAAACGGCCGCTTGGCAACCTGATGGCGCAATTAGAACCTCGCCACTTAACGCTGTTTGAATGCAATTCACCGCAGGCTTGCCGGTTCCCAAGGACCGTCAGGGCGGCGGCTGCGCTCCCCCTGCCCCATAAGTGTGGAAAAATCCTCGCAAGGCCGGTGCCGCCCCGCTGATCATGTGGCTTTCCCCGGACGCATGTCCTAGGGCGATCCATCACCCTTTGTCCCGCAGCAACGAACGATCCAGCGCGTGAGCGACGACACCGACATGAACGGCCCCGAGCACATCGGTCCCGAAGGCGAATATACCCGCATCGACATCGTCGATGAGATGAAGACGAGCTATCTCGATTACGCGATGAGCGTGATCGTGAGCCGCGCCCTGCCCGACGTGCGCGACGGCCTGAAGCCGGTCCACCGCCGCATTCTCTATGCCTGCCAGGAAGCGGGCTACGTCGCTGGTCGTCCCTACCGCAAGTCGAGCCGCATCGTCGGCGACGTCATGGGTAAGTATCACCCCCATGGCGACAGCGCGATCTACGATGCATTGGCGCGCCTGACGCAGCCGTGGTCGATGCGCCTTCCGCTGATCGACGGCCAGGGCAACTTCGGTTCGATGGATCCCGATCCGCCAGCGGCCATGCGTTACACGGAGGCACGCCTCGATAAGGTCGCGAACGAGCTGCTGGCCGATATCGACAAGAACACCGTCGATTTCGCCGACAACTACGACGGCTCCGAAAGCGAGCCGACCGTGCTTCCCGCGCGCTTCCCGAACCTGCTGGTGAACGGCGCGGGCGGCATCGCGGTCGGCATGGCCACGAACATTCCGCCGCACAACCTGGGCGAAGTGATCGACGGCTGCCTGGCCATGATCGACAATCCGGCCACCACGATCGAGGACCTGATCCAGATCATCCCCGGGCCGGACTTCCCCACCGGCCCGCTGATCCTCGGCCAGGGCGGCGCCCGCAATGCCTACATGACGGGCCGCGGCTCGATCATCATGCGCTGCCGCCACGAGATCGAGGAAGGCCGCGGCGACCGCCGCTCGATCGTTCTCACCTCGATTCCCTATCAGGTCGGCAAGTCGAACCTCGTCGAGAAGATCGCCGAGGCCGCGAAGGAAAAGCGGATCGAGGGCATTTCCGACATCCGCGACGAATCGAACCGCGAAGGCGTCCGCGTCGTCGTCGATCTCAAGCGCGATGCCACTCCGGAAGTCGTGCTCAACCAGATCTGGCGGAACACCCCGGCACAGTCGAATTTCGCCGCCAACATGCTGGCGATCAAGGGCGGCCGCCCGGAAGTGATGAACCTGCGGGACTTCCTCCAGGCCTTCATCCAGTTCCGTGAAGAGGTCATCACCCGCCGCACCAAGTTCGAGCTGAACAAGGCGCGCGACCGTGCGCATATCTTGCTCGGCCTGGTCGTGGCGGTCTCGAACCTAGACGAAGTCGTCAAGATCATCCGCGGCGCCTCGAACCCGGCGGAAGCCCGCGGACGCCTGCTGGCCAAGGAATGGCCGATCGGCGACATCGCCCCCTATATCCGCCTCGTCGAGGCGATCGAGCCCAGTGCCGAGCAGGACGGCGGCACTTATCGCCTGTCCGAAATTCAGGTGAAGGCCATCCTCGACCTGCGCCTGCACCGCCTGACGGCGCTCGGCCGCGACGAGATCGGCGACGAGCTGAAGGAACTGGCCGCCGCGATCGAGGAATATCTCTCGATCCTCGCCGACCGCGTGAAGCTCTACGGGGTCATGCGCGAGGAACTGGTGGCCGTGCGCGAACTCTACGCCACGCCGCGCGTCTCGCAGCTCACCGGCGCCGCCGACGGCATCGAGGACGAGGACCTGATCGAGCGCGAGGAGATGGTCGTGACCGTCACCATGGACGGTTACATCAAGCGCACGCCGCTCTCGACGTTCCGCGCCCAGGCGCGCGGCGGCAAGGGGCGCGCGGGCATGGCGACCAAGGACGAGGACGTCGTCACGACGATGTTCGTGACCTCCACCCACAACCCGGTGCTGTTCTTCTCGACCGCCGGCAAGGTCTATCGCCTCAAGGTCTACAAGCTGCCGGAAGGCGGCCCGACCACACGCGGACGCCCGATCGTCAACCTCCTGCCCTCGCTGGACAAGGACGAGACGATCCAGACCGTGCTGCCGCTGCCGGAAGACGAAAACGAGTGGAGCAGGCTCTCCGTCGTCTTCGCCACCGCCAAGGGCAACGTGCGCCGCAACGCCATGGATGCCTTCGCGAACATCCCCTCCAACGGCAAGTTCGCGATGCGCTTCGAAGAGGACAGCCAGGATCGCCTGATCGGCGTGGCCCTGCTGAGCCATTCCGACGACGTGCTTTTGGCAAGCCGCCAGGGCAAGGCCATCCGCTTCGCCGGCGACCTCGTCCGCGAATTCGCGAGCCGGACCTCCACCGGCGTCAAGGCCATGACGCTGAAGGAAGGAGACGAAGTCATCTCGCTTTCGATCCTCCACCGCGTCGGCATGAAGGATCAGGACGAGCGCGAAGCCTACCTCCGCTTCGCACCCTGGAAGGGTGAGAAGGACGGCGAGAGCACGCTGGACGCCGAGCGCCTCGCCTACCTGGTCGAGAAGGAGCAGTTCATCCTTACGGTCTGCGCCAACGGCTACGGCAAGCTGTCCTCGGCTTACGAGTATCGCCGCACCGGCCGCGGTGGTCAGGGCATCACCAATATCGACAACATCGATCGCAATGGCCCGGTCGTCGCCAGCTTCCCCGCAAGCCGCGCGGACCAGCTCATGCTGGTGACCGATCAGGCCAAGCTGATCCGCCTGCCGCTCGAATCGCTGCGCGTGATCGGCCGTGGCTCGGCAGGCGTGCGCCTGTTCAACGTCTCGAACAACGAACACGTCGTCAGCGCCGTTCGCCTCGACGAGCCTTCGGAAGAGGAAATCATCGAAGCCGCGATCGAGGGCGAAGCGTCGCCTGAGACTCCGGCCGTGGACTCCGGATCGCCGGAAGCGGACGCGCCGGACACCGAAGCGTGACCGATGCCGTCGCCTACAAGATCCTGACCGGAGAGCAGCTGCAAACGCTGCTCTCCGACGGGACCTTCACCGGTGCGCCGATCGATCTGGCTGACGGCTACATCCACATGTCGACTGCCGATCAGGCGCAGGAGACGCTGGACAAGCACTTCGCAGGTCAGACCGGGCTCGGCATCGCCGCCGTGGACCTCGCCGCGCTGGGCGACAGCGTGAAGTGGGAAGTCTCGCGCGGCGGCGCGCGGTTTCCGCATATCTACGCCGACCTGCCGCTCTCGGCCGTGATCGCCCATGGCCCGGTCGAGCGAAATTCCGCTGGAAAGCTGATCCTGCCCGGCAGCTGACTTCGGCGCGCGCGAGTATCCACGACTCCCTCGTCATTGCGAGCGTAGCGAAGCAAGCCAGCGAGCCGTTCCGGATTGCCGCGTCGGCTTCGCCTCCTCGCAACGACGAGCGAAGAAGACTCATGAGTCCGCGCGCCCTTCCCTGACGGCGCGCAAAGGTCTAGGCGCTGGCGCCATGACACAAGACGTCCACATCATCGGCGGCGGCCTCGCCGGCAGCGAAGCGGCCTGGCAGCTCGGGCGGCGCGGTTTCCGCGTTCGCCTTTCGGAAATGCGCGGGACCGGCGAACGCAGTCCGGCACATCAGGGCGACGGGCTGGCCGAACTGGTCTGCTCCAATTCGTTCCGCTCCGACGATCACGAGAAGAACGCGGTCGGCCTGCTCCATGAGGAAATGCGTCGCTGCGATTCGCTGATCATGGCGGCGGCCGGGAAGGCGCAGGTCCCCGCAGGTACCGCGCTCGCGGTCGATCGTGACGTGTTCTCTGCCGAAGTCGAAGCCCGCCTCTCCGCATTGCCCAACGTCGAGATCGTGCGCGAGCGGATCGACACCCTGCCGGAAAGCGGCACCACCATCGTCGCGACCGGACCGCTGACGGCGGATTCGCTCGCCGGTAGCATCGGCCGGGCTACAGGCTCGGATAGCCTGGCTTTCTTCGATGCCATCGCCCCCATCGTCTACCGCGAGAGCATCGACATGGACGTGTGCTGGATGGCCTCGCGGTGGGATAAGGGGGAGACCAAGGACTACATCAACTGCCCGATGGACAAAGACCAGTACCTGGCCTTCCATCAGGCGCTCCTCGAAGGCGAGAAAACCGCTTTCAAGGAATGGGAGGCCGACACGCCGTATTTCGACGGTTGCATGCCCATCGAGGTCATGGCCGAACGCGGCGTCGAAACGCTGCGGTTCGGGCCGATGAAGCCGGTGGGCCTCGACAATCCGCATTGGGCAACCGAGGAGCATCCCAAGGGCCGCTGGGCCTATGCGGTCGTCCAGCTGCGGCAGGATAACAAGCTCGGCACGCTGTGGAACATGGTCGGGTTCCAGACCAAGCTCAAGCACGCCGAGCAGGTGCGCCTGTTCCGCACCATTCCGGGTCTCGAAAATGCCGAATTTGCGCGGCTTGGAGGGCTGCACCGCAACACCTTCATCAACTCGCCGGTGCTGCTGGACCGCCAGCTGCGCCTCAAGACCGCGCCGCACGTCCGCTTCGCCGGGCAGATTACAGGCTGCGAAGGCTATGTCGAAAGCGCCGCTGTCGGCCTGATGGCAGGCCTGATGACTGCAACCCAGCTTGCCGGGCGCGACTGGCAGGCCCCGCCGCGCACGACCGCTCTCGGCGCCCTGCTCTCGCACATCACCGGCGACGCCGAGGCGGAGAGCTATCAGCCGATGAACGTCAACTTCGGCCTCTTCCCGCCCCTTCACGATGTGAAGAAGAAGCAGCGCAAGGAAGCCTATACCGAGCGCGCCAAGCACGAAATCGCGCCTTGGCTGGATAGCCTGCCTGCGGGCTGAAGGTCCCGTACCATCGCTCGGCCCGGACCCGATCCGGGACCGCCGATCTTCAGGGGCGGGTTTCCCGACGCGCGCCGCGCAAGGTCGCGCCTGAAGACCGACCCCCGTCCCGGATCAACTCAGGGATGACGAAGGTGCGGAAGGCTCTTTCCGGGTCAGGATTTGCAGCTGCACTTTGGCTTCGTCTTGGCCGACGGCGGTGCCGTCCTGCGGAACTCGGCAGGCGACAGCCACTGGTCCCGGTTCGTATCGGCATCTTCGAACCGGGTGACGGTCGCCACCGCCCACTCCTCGAAGGTCAATAGATTGTTGCCGTCCTTGTCGAGCTTGCGGAAGGCATCGACCCGCGTCGAGAGCATCTCGTTGCGCGTAATTCGTCCGTCGCGATCGCGGTCGTAGCGGCCGAAGCGGCGCTGCTCGCGCGTCTGCTCGGTCGCTTCGGGCAGCTCGGGTCCTTCGAAATCGCCCGGACCGGTGCTGGGTATCTCCTGCGGATCGGGCGCGGCGACCACGGCTTGCGGCAGCGGCGCACCCTGTTCCACTTCCGCCCTTCCCTGCCACCAGAACAGCCCGATCGACAGCATCACGAGTGCCGTGACACCGCCGAGGATGAAGCGCTGCATTGCCGATCTCCCTGAGTTCGCGCGCGGCTTATCTCCCGAGCCACGCTCGTCAGGGAAATTACATGTCTGTTATCCGGGTTAATTCAGCGCCCGAGCAGGCCAATGCGCAGGGCCTTGAGCACTGTGCGGGCCGAGCCTTGTCCCCCGTTCGCCAGATTGTCCCGTGCCAGCCCCTCAAGGACCGCGAGTGGCCTCAACGCCCGCGAGACACGGGCCGTCCGTCCCGTCTCGGCTTGCGCAAGGCGGCGCACGATCACGCTTTCGCCGGGATGGTTGAGCTTCGTGGCAAGGTCGGCCAAGGCCCACCGCCGCCCCACAGAGCCCGCCGCTTCCGCCTCGCGCTGACGACCGAGCGCTCGAGCAAGCCCGGCGAAGGCAGCCGCACGCCCATTCACCATCTCTTCCAACGCTTCCGGCCCAAGCGGCGCCTCTCCGGTGAGCGCTTCCCATCCATCGACAAGGGCGACCAAAGCGCGATGTTCTCCGTTCCAGCTCCGCAGCGCCGCCAGCAGCGGTTCGCCCTGCGGCCATTCGGCCGCATCACGGTCCAAAGTTTCCCGCCACCAGGCGAGGCGTATCTGCGCCATCATCGGCTCGCGGGAGTGGCGCAGCAGTCCGGCAAGCCGCTGGTCCAGCGCCAGCAACGCCAGCGTCGGCAGGCGCGCAGAAGCAGGCGCATAGGCCAGCGCGAGCCGCATCGTCTGCGGCAGAGCCGGCATAAGCAGGTCTTCGGGGCGGATTTCGGGGGTACTTGGTTCGGACACCCGGCTTCTCTAGACCTCCGGGTCCATCGCGCAAGCCTGTAACGCAAGACGGCGGCGAAGCCTGCGCTTCGCCGCCGTCTCATCAATCGGCTATGGTGCTGCGACCCGCGCCAAGATCTTAGCGGTAGCAGACCTTGCGAACCGCCTCGACGATGCGCGGCGTGTCGATCAGCGCCAGCTTTTCGAGGTTGGCCGCGTAAGGCAGCGGCACGTCCTCGTTGCAGACGCGCACGACCGGAGCATCGAGGTCGTCGAAGCCATCTTCCATGCAGATCGCGATGATCTCGGAAGCGATCGAGCAGACCGGGAAGCCTTCCTCGGCCACGACCATGCGATTGGTCTTGGCGAGGCTGGCGAGCACCGTTTCCTTGTCGAGCGGACGCAGGGTGCGCAAATCGATCACTTCAGCATCGATGCCTTCACCCGCGAGTTGCTCGGCCGCTTCGAGCGCGAGGCCGACGCCGATCGAGTAGGACACGATGGTCACGTCCTTGCCTTCCCGCATGATGCGCGCCTTGCCGATGGGCAGGACGTGATCGTCGAGTTCGGGCAGTTCGAACGACCGACCGTAGACCAGTTCGTTTTCGAGGAACACGACCGGGTCGTCGCTACGGATCGCAGCCTTGAGCAAACCCTTGGCGTCCGAAGCGTCATAAGGCGCGATCACTACCAGACCCGGCACGTTGGCATACCACGGACCGTAGTTCTGCGAGTGCTGCGCGCCGACGCGGGCCGCCGCGCCGTTGGGGCCACGGAACACGATAGGGCAGCGCATCTGGCCGCCCGACATGTAGTTGGTCTTGGCGGCCGAGTTGATGATGTGGTCGATCGCCTGCATGGCGAAGTTGAACGTCATGAACTCGATGACCGGACGCAGACCGCCCATGGCGGCGCCGGTACCGATACCGGCGAAGCCGTATTCGGTGATCGGCGTGTCGATCACGCGCTGGGCACCGAACTCTTCGAGCAGTCCCTGGGTCACCTTGTAGGCGCCCTGGTACTCGGCGACTTCCTCGCCCATCACGAAGACGCGGTCGTCGCGGCGCATTTCCTCAGCCATGGCGTCGCGCAGGGCTTCGCGGACGGTCGAGGTCTTCATGTTGGTGCCGTGAGGGACTTCCGGGTCCTTCTTCGTCTGAACGTCGGCCACCAGCTGGGCGGTGCCCGTGTCGGCAGGCTTGTTCTGCGACGCGTCGGACTGCGCTTCGGCCGCTTCCGACTTCGGAGCCGGAGCCGAAATCGCCGAAGCGTCCTCGCCTTCACCGGCGAGCACGGCAATGACCGTGCCGACCTTCACGCCCTCGGTGCCTTCGGCCACCAGGATCTTGCCGACGGTGCCTTCGTCGACGGCTTCGAATTCCATCGTCGCCTTGTCGGTCTCGATTTCGGCGAGGATATCGCCGGAAGCGACTTCGTCGCCTTCCTTCACCAGCCAGCGGGCGAGCTTGCCCTCTTCCATCGTCGGAGAGAGCGCCGGCATCTTCAGTTCGATCGCCATCAGTAGCGCTCCACCAGGACGTCAGTATAGAGTTCAGAGGGTGCCGGCTCGGGAGAGCTTTCCGCGAAGTCGGCCGATTCGGCGACTTGCGCGCGCACGCGCTTGTCGATTTCCTTGAGCGCGGCTTCGTCCACGCCGAGGGCGGCGAGATCCTGCTTCACATGCTCGATCGGATCGCGCTTTTCGCGAACGTCCTGCACTTCCTCACGGCTGCGGTACTTCGCGGGGTCAGACATCGAGTGACCGCGATAACGATAGGTGTTCAGTTCCATGAGCACCGGACCGTTGCCCGCGCGGACATATTCCAGCGCCACTTCGGCGGCCTTGCGGACTTCGAGCACATCCATGCCGTCCACCTGCATGCCGGGAATTCGGAACGCGGTGCCGCGGCGATAGAAGTGCGTCTCGGCCGAGCCGCGCTTCACGGCAGTGCCCATCGCGTAACCGTTGTTCTCGATCACGAAGATGATCGGCAGCTTCCAGAGGGCCGCCATGTTGAAGCTCTCGTAGACCTGGCCCTGGTTGGCCGCGCCGTCGCCGAAGTAGGCCATCGCGACGCCGCCGTCTTCGCGGTACTTGTGCGCGAAGGCAAGACCGGCGCCGAGCGACACTTGCGCACCGACGATGCCATGTCCGCCGTAGAACTTATGCTCCACGCTGAACATGTGCATGGAACCGCCCTTGCCACGCGAGATACCGGCTTCGCGACCGGTCAGTTCGGCCATGATCACCTTCGGGTCGATACCATAGGCAAGCATGTGGCCATGGTCGCGATAGCCTGTGATCACCGAGTCGCGGTTGGAATCGAGCGCGGACTGCAGGCCCACGGCAACGGCTTCCTGGCCGATGTAGAGGTGGCAGAAACCGCCGATCAGGCCCAGGCCGTAAAGCTGGCCTGCGCGCTCTTCGAAGCGGCGGATGAGAACCATCTGCTCGTAAAGGTTGAGAAGCTCTTCCTTGTTCGGCGTGTAGCGCCGGTCGGCCGCGAGGGCCTCCTGGAGGCTGTGCAGCGCGAAGTCTTCGTCCTGTGCCGGTGTTACGGCTGGCGCGGCGCCGGACTCGGCGTCAATCTTTGCTTTGGGCAACGGGGCTCCCCATCGTTGGTGCGATTGATTTCCGGCCGCTTATAGGACGCCCAGCGGAAATCGAAAGCGCGATGAAGGAAATTTGCCGCAGGTGGCACAAAAATTATGGCCGCCCGCAACAGAGTGGCCATAAATGGAAGGTCGGGCAGAGACTTCGCCTCTCCCAAACCCGCCCTACTTGTCGAGCATCATCACCATTTCGTCGGGCCGCACGACGTTGAGGTTGCTGCGCAGCAATTCGCCGGCCAGATCGGGATCGACATGGTTCTGGTCGAGCAGGCCGACCCGGTTCTTCAGATGATCGCGGGCCAGGCGAAGTTCGGCCAGCTTGGCCCGGCGCTCTTCCAGCATGTGCTGGTTCTCCGTCCAGGCGATCAGCCCGCTGGGTCCGGCGATCACGAAGGCCCCCATCAACAGGAGCAACGCAAGCGCGACACCCTGAATCAGGCGTTCCTTGGCAAGGCTGGCGTCCTGGCGCATGGCGGAAGAGTTGGACCTCATGAAAAGCGATAGAATCATAAGTGATTCCACGTTGCAAGCGAATTGATAACCGATTCGCCGGGCGGCGGAACAGGCCGTAACGGAGCCTGTCATCGCAATACCGGGCATATTGGTGTTGATAACTTCAGCGCAGCTCTTCCGGGCGTTAACCGGTGAACACAGCCCTTTATAGCGTGAGACCGGAAGATGTTTCCAACCGCGCGCAAAATCCTCTAGGCGCTCCCGATGCTGACGATCCGCGACATCACCGTTCGCCTTGGCGGGCGTACCATTCTCGACCAGGCCGCTGCCACGATTCCCAAGGACGGCAAGGTCGGCCTGATCGGCCGCAACGGCGCGGGCAAGTCCACGCTCGTGAAGGCCATCATCGGCGAGCTTGAGCCCGACGAAGGTTCCATCGAAATGCCGCGCCGCGCGCGCCTCGGCTACATCGCCCAGGAGGCGCCTGCCGGCGACCGCAGCGCGCTTCAGGCCGTTCTCGACGCCGACGCCGAGCGCATGTCGCTGCTGGCCGAAGCCGAGACCTGCACCGACCCGAACCGCCTGGGCGACGTGCACGATCGGCTGATCGCGATCGACGCCTATACCGGCGAAGCCCGCGCGGCGCGCATCCTCGTCGGTCTGGGTTTCGACGAGGAGATGCAGAACCGTCCGCTCGACAGCTTCTCGGGCGGCTGGAAGATGCGCGTGGCCCTGGCCGGCCTGCTGTTCTCGCAGCCCGACGTGCTGTTGCTCGACGAACCCTCTAACCACCTCGATCTCGAAGCGACGCTCTGGCTGGAGAATTTCCTCCAGACATATCCCAAGACGCTGATCGTGATCAGCCACGAGCGCGACCTGCTCAACAACGTGGTCGATCACATCCTGCATCTGCAGCAGGGCAAGCTCACCCTCTACCCCGGCACGTACGACAGCTTCGAGCGCATCCGCGCAGAGCGCGCCGCCCAAGCCGCCGCCGCGCGCGCCAATCAGGACGCGCAGCGCAAGAAACTGGCCGACTATGTCGCCCGCAATTCCGCGCGCGCCTCCACCGCCAAGCAGGCCCAGTCGCGCGCCAAGATGCTGGCGAAGATGCAGCCGATCGCCGCCATGGCTGAGGATTCGTCGCTCAGCTTCGACTTCCCCAGCCCCGACGAACTGCGCCCGCCTTTGGTGACACTGGACCTTGCCTCAGTGGGCTACGAGGCGGAGAAGCCTATTCTTCGCCGCCTGAACCTGCGCATCGATCCGGAGGACCGCATCGCCCTGCTGGGCCGCAACGGCAACGGCAAGACCACGCTGGCGCGCCTGCTCGCCCGCCAACTCGAACCCATGGAAGGTTCGCTGTCCTTCTCGCCCAAGATCCGCATCGGCTACTTCACCCAGTACCAGGTGGAGGAACTGCCTTCCGACTCGACCCCGCTCGAACTGATGACGCGGGCCATGACCGACAAGCCGCCGGTCGCGGTGCGCGGGCAGCTTGGCCGCTTCGGCTTTTCCGGCAACCGGGCCACGGCAGGTATCGGAACGTTGTCCGGCGGTGAGCGCGCGCGCCTCGCCCTCGCGCTCGTGACCCGCGATGCTCCGCATATGCTGATCCTCGACGAACCGACCAACCACCTCGACGTCGATGCCCGCGAGGCACTGGTGCAGGCGCTCAACGACTTCGCCGGGGCGGTAATCCTGGTCAGCCACGACCGCCACATGGTCGAACTGGCGGCGGACCGCTTGGTGCTCGTCGATCAGGGCACCGCCGAGAACTACGAGGGTTCGATGGAGGACTACATCGACTTCGTGCTCGGGCGGAACCAGCCCAAGTCGGGTGATAAGGCTCAGGTCGAAGGAAAGCCCGCGCGCAAGAACGGCGCGGTCGCGCGGGAAGAACTGAAGGCCCTGCGCAAGAAGGTGTCCGAGACGGAAACCCGCATGAAGCGGATCCAGCAGCAGCTCGACGCGCTCGACGCTGCGCTGGCGGACCCGTCATCGATAAAGGGCGACCTCGCAAAGCTGGGGATCGGCGAGATCGGCAAGCGCCGCACCCAGGCGGCCGAGGAACTGGAACAGGCCGAACTGAGTTGGTTTGCAGCCAGCGAGGCCATGGACGAGTACATGGGCGTGACGGCGTGAGCGTCGCCTTCCGGCGCGACGGTGACGAGGAGCATCTCGAGCCCAAGTTCGAAGTGCCGATCCCGCCGGGCCCCAATCTCGTGACCGCCGCCGGCCTTGCGTTGGTGAAGGCGCGGATCGCGGCCCTGGAGGAGCAGGTCGCCGCCCTTGCCGACGAAACCGCGCTCAATACGGCAAAGCGCGATCTGCGCTACTGGAAGAATCGGCTGACAACGGCGGAAGTTCAACCGGCGCCGTCGGGCGATCGGGCGATGTTCGGCCACCGCGTGCGCTTCACGTTGTCCGGCAAGACACGCGAGGTCAGAATCGTCGGGCATGACGAAGCCGATCCGGCCAAGGGGGACCTTGCCTTCACCGCTCCCCTCGCCCGTGCATTGCTCGGAACAGAGGTGGGTGATTTGATAGACTTCAACGGGCGGGAAGAGGCGATCGAGGTTCTGAGCCTCGCCTGACGGACCCACGGCGGCAGAACATGCCGGCGTCCCACCTCCAAAACAGAAAAGGCGGAAAAAGGGACTGGGTCCTTTTTCCGCCTTTTCGTTTAACCCTTAGACCGGATCACCAGTTGCCCTTGCGGGGCTTCTTGTGAAACGGCTTGCCGCCGCCACCGCTGCGCTCCTGACGAGGACCGCCCGTAGGACGCGGCTGATAGTTTCCGCGAGGTCCGTCTTCACGGCCATGCGGCTTGCGACCTCGGCCTTGCGGCCCTTCGCGGCGACGATCGCGCGCAGCATCGCGCGGCGTGTCGGTGGCTGGCTGGATGCGGATGGTGTTCTCCACATCGCCGCTTTCGTCGTTTGCCGTGCGCTCGACCGAGCGCATGAACTGGTCAGCCTGCGCGCGCGGAATCTGGAAGTAGGTTTCGTTGCTGTTGATGCGGATCTGCCCCACCGCATTGCGGGTGACGTGACCGCGACGGCACAGCAGCGGCAGGATCCAACGCGGATCGGCATTCTGCTGACGGCCGATGTCCATGGTGAACCACACGACGTCGTCGAAGCCCGGACGCTGGCGCGCTTCGCGAGCCTCGGGGCTGTTGCCGATCAGCTCTTCCGGCTGCGGCATGGCGGCGCGGTGTGCGCGCACGAGTGCTGCCGCCAGGTCTTCCGCGCTGACCTTTTCAAGAATTTCACGGGCGATCTCGCGATCTTCCTCATCGGCCTCGACCGGCGCCAGCAGCTTTTCCATCAGACGGCCACGGTCGGCCGCACGGATGACATCGGGAGTCGGCGCAGCGATCCACTCGGCCTCGATCCGGGCGCCGCGCAGCATGCCTTCGACGCGGCGACGGCGCGGGAACGGCACGATGAGCACGGCAGTGCCCTTCTTGCCGGCGCGGCCGGTGCGGCCAGAGCGGTGCTGAAGCGTCTCGGCATCGCGCGGGATCTCGACGTGGATCACCAGCGTCAGCGAGGGCAAGTCGATGCCGCGCGCGGCGACGTCAGTGGCGACGCAGACGCGGGCCCGCTTGTCGCGCAGCGCCTGGAGCGCATTGTTGCGCTCGTTCTGCGAATGCTCGCCCGACAGCGCCACGGCCGAGAAGCCGCGTTCGGTCAGGGTCGAGTGCAGGTGCTTCACGTTGTCGCGCGTGGCGCAGAACAGGATCGCGGTTTCGGCGTCGTGAAGGCGCAGCAGGTTGACCACGGCATTTTCAACGTCGGCGGGAGCAACGGTGACGGCCTGATAGGTGATATCGCCATGACCGCGATTTTCGCTCACGGTGGAAATGCGCAGCGCGTCGGTCTGGTAGCGGCGAGCCAGCGCCTCGATCGGGCGCGGCATCGTCGCCGAGAACAGCAGCGTGCGGCGGGTTTCGGGGCTGGCGTCGAGCAGCTCTTCCAGATCCTCGCGGAAGCCCATGTCGAGCATTTCGTCGGCCTCGTCGAGTACGACGACGCGCAGCGCCGAGAGGTCGAGCTTGCCGCGCTCCAGGTGGTCGCGCAGACGGCCCGGCGTGCCGACGACGATCGTCGCACCGCGTTCGAGGGCCTTGCGCTCACGCACCGGGTCCATGCCGCCGACGCAGGTAACGATCCGCGCGCCGGTCTTGCCGTAGAGCCATTCCAGCTCGCGGCTGACTTGCTGCGCGAGTTCGCGCGTGGGGGCGATGGCGAGGGCCAGCGGCGCCTCGGCGTAAGGGATGGAGCTGTCCGCCAGAAGTTCGTCGCTCATGGCGATGCCGAAGGCGACGGTCTTGCCGGAGCCGGTCTGTGCGGAAACCACCAGGTCGCGCCCACGCGCCTCGGCTTCGGCGACGGCGGCCTGGACCGGGGTCAGATTCTCATAACCCTGCGCGGTCAGCGCATCGGAAAGAGGTTGGGGGAGCTGGGAAAAAGTCATGCGTTTCGAATCTGTCCTATGCCGCTGAAGCGGTCTGTCTGAGTGGGCCTGATATGGAGTGCGCGACCCAAGGGGCCCTTCTTGCGCCGCTCCATAGACAAAAAACTCGCGTTTGGCGCGCACCAATTTCATAAAAGGCAACAACGGCCTTGCGCAGGCGGAAAATTTTCGTTCGCGGCCCGGTATAGCGGGCTTTTCGTCATGGGATCTTCATGCACCGCTTCTACGCCGCGCCCTGAGGTGCAGGGAGCGAAGTATGACCGAAGATCCGCGCCGCAAGCGCCTGCTCGCCTCTATCCATGACGTCGGTCCCGGTTCCGCAGGGGCGGTCAGCCGGCTCGCAGACATGTTCGAACGTCGCCTGGAGAGCCAGCGTTTCGCGATGCTTGTCGTTCCCGACCATTGGGGATGCCATCCGCTCTCCGGCGACATGGCGTTCAAGGCACGGCTGCGCGGCTGGGCCGAGGCGGGAATCGAAATGTTCGTGCACGGCTGGTATCACAAGGACACCGCACGGCATCGCGGAGCGGCGAAGTTCAAGGCCCGGCACATGACCGCCGGCGAGGGAGAATTTCTCGGGCTCGACGCAGCCACGGCGCTCGCCCGCATGCTGGACGGCAAGGCCTTGATCGAGGATGTCATCGGCCGTCCGGCAGCGGGCTTCATCGCGCCGGCCTGGCTCTACGGAGAAGGCGCGCGCGTTGCCCTGCGCCGGGCCGCTTTCCCGATCGCCGAAGATCATTGGCGCGTCTGGCGCCCTGCGGACGAGCGCATCCTGGCGCGCGGCCCGGTCGTGACCTGGGCCAGCCGCTCGGTCCCGCGCCTCGCATCGTCGCTTGCCGTTGCCGCCCTCGCCCGAGCCGCGCTGCCGGCCTCCAGGATCGTGCGGGTCGCGGCGCATCCGGGAGACGTCACCAAGGCCTCGCTCCTGGCCAGCATCGACCTGACGCTGCATCGCTTCGCCGCTACCCACGCGCCCTCGGCTTACGCCGATCTGGGAGGATATGTGCCGGATAGTGACGATTTGACAGCACTTTCACGTCCGGGCGATGACCGCACCCAGCACCGTCACGAATCCGACATGGCCGCCCCATAGGAGCCCTCGCCATGAGGAGCAGCTCGACAGCCCCGCCATCAGGCGTCGCCCGGCAGTCCAGCGTCCCGTGGGGATTTGCATGAAGGACGCGCTGAAGATCGTCATACCCATCCACAGCCTGGATCCGGGCGGCGTGGAACGCGTGGCCCTGGGCCTCGCCGGGCATTGGCAAAGGGCCGGTCATCAGGTCACGATCGTGCTCGGCCGTCCCGGCTGCGATCGCCTCGCGAGCGCGCCGCCGCTGGATTACTGGCAGATCCCCTCGCGGCTCTCCACGGCGTCTTGGGAAACCCCCTGGATGGTCTACTGCCTCTACAGCTATCTGATCGAGCACCGGGCCGACGTTCTGTTCCTTCCGGGAAACACTTATGCGGTCGTCGGTGCCGCGATGAAGCTGCTGCTGGGCGACCATGAACCGCCCATGGCGCTCAAGGTCAGCAATACGTTTCACCGGCCGGACATGCCGGCGCTGCTCCGGCAGGGCTACGGCATCTGGCTGCGTGCCCAGGGGCGCCTGTTCGAGCGGCTGGTCGGGCTTTCGGAACCCATGGCGCGCGAAATCCGGCAAGCTACCGGCGCAACGTCGTCCCGGATCGACGTGATCGCCAATCCGATCCTTCCGCGCTCGCGCCTGCGGGCCCTGGGCAAGCTCGATCGCCGCGCCCCGTCCATCTGGGGTACGCGCTACCTCACGGCCGGGCGTCTCGTTCCGCAGAAGAACCACGCCATGCTGCTCCGCGCCTTCGCACGCGCCGCCCGGCCATCGGACACCCTGACAATAGCCGGCGAAGGCCCTGGACGCTCCGCTCTCGAACAGCTTGCCGCCGAATCGGGCATTGCCGATCGCGTGAGACTGGCCGGCCATGTCGCCTCCATCGATCCCCTCCTGGAACAGGCGGACGCGTTCGTCCTGAGTTCCGATTACGAAGGGCTTCCGGGCGTCGTCGTGGAGGCTCTTGCCGCAGGTCTCCCGGTTCTCTCGACGGATTGCTGCGCCAGCATGCGTTGCCTGGTGGAAGACGGCCGGACGGGACTGCTTGTGCCCCGAGACGATGAAGCCGCCTTCGCCGAAGGACTCGCCCGCATCCGCGAGTTCAGGGGCGACGCCCAGCGCGCCCGCACCATCGCCGCCCGCTACGAAGTGGCGGACGCCGCCGATCGCTACATCGACATGATGATGACGCTTCGCCGCGAGCGCGAAAGCCGGCGGCGTCACGATCGGGAACTGAGCACCTGGGCGCGGCACGCGCCCTGGCGCCGGTCGCTTTGACTCCGATCCCCTCGCGGAGACGTTCGTGACAGATACTGCCGCCGTCCTGGCACCCGACATCCAGCTGGTCCCGCAGGACCGCCGTCCGCGCCTCGGCCGCAATGTCCTGTTCTCCACGGCGCTCTCGCTGGCCGTGATCGTAGCCGTGTTCCACGAGACTCGCGGGCTGGATCTGCGGCATCTTTCCGCGATGCTCCCGGCAAGCCCGCTGTTCTGGGCGCTGTTCGCCGCAAGCTACTTCGTCACGCCTGCAAGCGAATGGCTGATCTTCCGCCGTCTCTGGGGCGTCCCGGCATCGGGCCTGCTCGCGCTGCTGCGCAAGAAGGTCTACAACGAACTGCTGCTGGGTTATCTGGGAGAAGCCTACTTCTACACCTGGGCGCGGCGGCGCGTCGCGCTCGATGCTGCGCCTTTCGGGGCCGTGAAGGACGTGGCCATCCTTTCGGCCATGACCGGCAACGGCGTCACCATGGTGCTGCTGGCGATCATCGTGCCGATCATGGGCATGGCCCGCCTGGCCGTCGATGCGGCGATGGTCGCGGTGTCGCTGGGCGTACTGGTGGCCATTTCGGCCCTGGCGATGGTCTTCCGGCGCCGGGTCTTCACCCTGCCGCGGCAGGATCTGGTGATGATCACGCAGGTGCATCTCGCCCGTATCGCCGTGACGACGCTGTTCAATGCCCTGCTGTGGCACCTGGTGCTTCCGCAGGTGCAGCTTTCCTGGTGGCTATTCCTCGCGACCCTGCGGCTCCTGGTGTCGCGCCTGCCGCTGATCCCGAACAAGGACCTGCTCTTCGCCGGCGTGGCGGTGCTGGCGCTCGGCCATGAACAGGACATCGGCGCCCTGATGACGCTGATGGCAGGGCTGATCCTGGCGGCCCACCTCGTGCTCGGCGGCGCTTTGGCGATCCGGGATCTCGCCGCACCGGAGCAACCGGCATGAAGATCGTCGATGTCTGCGCCTTCTACTCGCCCCAGGGCGGCGGGGTGCGTACTTACGTGGAACAGAAGATGCGGATTGGACCGATGCTCGGGCACGAGATCGTCATCCTCGCTCCCGGCGACGAAGATGCCGTCATAGAGCGCCGTCCGGGCGCAAGGATCGTGACGATCAAGAGCCCGCGCTTTCCGCTCGATCGCAAATACGGCTATTTCGCGGAAGCCGAACGGCTCTATGCCGCGCTCGATGCCGAAGCGCCCGATTTCGTCGAGGCGACATCGCCCTGGCGCAGCGCCGGGCTGGTGGCCAACTGGCCGGGCGCCGCGCCGCGCAGCCTGGTCATGCATGCGGATCCGCTGTCCGCTTATGCCTATCGCTGGCTGGGCAACATCTTCTCGCGCCGGACGATCGACCGCCAGTTCTCGATCTTCTGGGAGCATCTGCGGCGGCATAGCCGCAAGTTCGATCACGTCGTCTGCGCCAACCGCGACCTCTCGCGCCGCCTGGACGAGGGCGGCGTGCGGCACACGGTGACGATCCCAATGGGCGTGGAGGCGGGCTGCTTCTCGCCGGCCCTGCGCGACAGGTCGCTGCGCGCCCGGCTCTTGGCGGACTGCGGCTTGCCCGAAAGTGCCGCGCTGTTGCTGGCCGTGGGTCGCCTTGCGCCGGAGAAGCGCTGGCCCATGGTCATCGACGCGGTCGGCCTGGCCAGCCAGCAAAGCCCGATCGGCCTGGTCATGTTGGGCGAAGGGCGCGAACAGCGTACGATCCTGCGCCACATCGCCGGCAATCCGCACGTCCGCCTGTTCGCGCCGGAACGCGACCGCGCCGCCTTCGCCCGGATCATGGCCAGTGCGGATGCCCTCGTCCATGGCTGCGAAGCGGAGACTTTCTGCATGACCGCCGCCGAAGCGCGCGCCAGCGGCCTGCCGGTCGTCGTTCCCGATGCGGGCGGCGCGGCGGACCATGCCTCCGGCGGCGCGGGGCGGACATATGCGGCGGCAGACTGCAACGCGGCGGCGGCGGCGATCCTGGAGGTCGTGCGGGAACGCCCTCGCCCTGCCGTACAGGCAAGATCGATGGATGAACACTTCCGGGAGCTTTTCGCTGCCTACGCTCTCTGCCGCGAGGGAGGACGCAGAGCGGCCTGATGGTTACTCGGCGCTCTGCCAGCCACCGCCCAGCGCGAGGAACACCGCGATTTGATCGTCCACCAGCGCCGCCTCGGCCGCGGCACGGTTGACTTGCGCCGTCGCCAGAGCACCTTGCGCGCTCAGCAGATTGAGGAAGTCGCTGCGACCGAAGCGGAACAGTTTCCCGGCCTGCTGCGCCGAGAGGGCCGCGCTGTCGCTGGCGCGGCTGAGCGCGGTGGCGCGGTCGGTGTCGCGCGCATAAGTTTCCAAGGCCGTTTCGGTGCCGCGCAAGGCATCGAGCACGGTCTGGTCGAACCGGGCGATATCCGCCTCGACCTGGGCATTGGCCGCCTCGATCCGCGCGCGAACGATCGGCCGGTTGGGGAACGACCAGCTCAGCAGCGGTCCGAGACTGAACCCGAAGCTGTTCGACTTGCCGATGTTCTCCAGCTTGCCGCTGTTGATGATGCCGCCGCCGATGCTCACCGTCGGGTAGAGGTCTGCCGTGGCGACACCGATAAGCGCCGTGCTGCCGGCGATCGTGCGTTCGGCCTGGCGGATGTCGGGGCGACGGCGGATCAGCGCGGCGCCGTCTCCGATCGGCATCGGCTGAGACAGGCGGGGCAGAGCCGCACAGTTCTCCACTTCCCTCGGGTAATCGGCGGGCGCCCTGCCCAGCAGGGTCGCGAGCAGGTAGAGCGCCGCCTGGCGCTTGGCCTGGAACGCCGGCAAGTTCGCCCGGCTGCTCTCGACGGCGCTGCGGGCGCGGCTGACATCGAACGCGGTGCCGCGACCGCCCCGCTGCAGGCGCCCCGTCGCTTCCAGGGTCTGCTGTTGCAGGTTGACGACCTTTTGCACCGTCGCGATCTGGTAGTTCGCCGCGCAGACATCGGCGTAGGCTTTGGCGGCCGAGGCGGCTACGCTGATCCGCACCGCGTCGCGCGCCGCTTCCACCGCTTCACGGTCCGCCAGGCTGCTCTCGATAGCCCGCCTGATCTTGCCGTTGAGATCGAGCGGGTAGGAAAGCGTCAGGCCGAGATCGTATGTCAGCACGCCGGGCAGGTTGGTTCCGGCCGACACGGGCGAATAGTCGCGCTCCAGATCGGCATCGGCTCCGACTGTGGTATTGAGCGCCCTCTGCCCGGCAGTCTCCCGCACGATCGCATCGGCCCTGCGCAAGTTCGCATCAGCGGCGCGGATGTTGGCGTTCGCTGCCAGAGCCTGTTCGACGAGGCTGTCGAGTTGCGGATCGTCGTAGAGCCGCCACCAGCGGTCGGGCAGATCCGCTTGAGAGAACTCCGGCCCCTGCCCGGACACGAACGCACCGTTCGCGGCAGGCGTTGTTGCCACCGCGTTTTCCGGCGGTGCGTAGTCCGGCCCGGCCGTGGCGCAACCGGCCAGAAGTGCCAGCGCGACGAGAGAAGCGGTGTAGCGGATCACTGCGCGGCCTCCATCGAAGGCGCCGGCTGGATTTGCGCCGGCTTAGCCGGCTTGCCCTGGCCGGGCTGTTCGATCGTCACGGTGGCGGTGCGGCCGGAGATGAGGTTCACATCCTTGGGCACCTGCGTCAGGCGAACGCGGACCGGAATGCGCTGGGCGAGGCGGACCCAGGTGAAGGTCGCGTCCACGCTCGGCAGGAGGTTGCGAGAATCGCTGCGGGTGGTGTCGTTGATGCCGGCGGCTATGCTTTCGACCACGCCCTTCAGCGGGCGGTCCTCGCCCATCAACACGACCGTCACCGGCGATCCGACATGGATATTGCCGAGCTTGGTTTCCTCGAAATAGCCTTCGACACGAACGGAATCGCTATCGATCAAAGCCATCGCCTGCGTGCCCGGCGCCACATAGTCGCCCGGGTGCAGGTCGAGGTTGGTGACGGTGCCGTTGACCGAGGCGTGGACGTTGGTACGGGCGAGATCGAGCTTGGCCTTGTCGAGCGCGCTCATCGCCTGGTCGAGAGCCGCACGCGCCGTCGCGACGGCGGCCACGTTCTGCTCATGGGTTTCGGTCGCCACCAGGTCGCCCAGCGCGAGATCGCGCTTCGCCTCGCGCTGCGCCTGACCCAGCCGCGCCTGGGCGCTGGTCACGGCGGCCCGCGCCTGTTCGACTGCCAGCGAATAGCGCGGACGGTCGATCACAAAGAGCAGGTCGCCCGCCTTGACCGTCTGGTTGTCCCTGACCTCGACCGACGTGACGAGCCCCCCGATATCCGGCGTCACGCGCACGACATCGGCGCGCACGCGGCCGTCGCGTGTCCACGGGCTGTCCTCGTAATGGCGCCAGAGCCAGATCGCGATGGCGGCGGCGAGGATGACGAGGACAGTGGTGGCAAGACTGGGAGCGACGCGGGCAAGAAAGCGCTTCATTGGCGGAAACCGATCATGGGGGAGGCCCAGACGAGAAGCCCGAGCACGAGGATGTAGAGACACAGGTCCACCATCGCCCGATAGGCGAAGAGGCGGTAGAAACCGGTGACGTTGGCGATGCGCATCAGCACCAGGGTGATGGCCGAAGCGATGATCGCGAGGACGAGCAGAGTGGGCAGGAAGACCCCGTCGATGGAAACTTCCCCTCTCATGCGGGTGCCTCCATCGAAGCTGCGCTCGGCTTGGGGGCGGAGGCTGGGAAGAGATTGCGGCGCAGGCTAACCAGCCCCAGCGCCCCTGCCCGGCTGAGTTGCGGGTCTTCGTCGTTCAGGACGGCGGTCATGGCAATGTCGATATCCTCGAGCAGGATGGGATCTGCGGGCGCGGGCTTGTCGGGATCGAGAGCGCGGTAGTATTCGCCGACTTTCTGGAGAACTTCGGTAAGCGGCCCGCGCTTGGAGGGCGGCATGTCGAGGCGCAGTTCACGAAGTTCACCGATCGCGACGCCGGTGCGCAGGTCGCGCAGGGCGTCATAGAGCGGCGCGCCGGGCGAACGGCCGGCCATGGCGAGGCGCGGCGCCAGAAGCGCGATCCGGTCCAGCATGCGGTTGATCCAGGCGCGCACGTTGGGCGCGCTCATCAGGTTGGCGCGCTCGGCGATATCCGCCCAGCCGGCCCGGACGGTGCGCCGGATCGCGGCGCGCGTGCCGGTCGAGTTCAGCAGGCGAATGACCACGATCGCATAGAGAATGCCGACGAGCTGCGCGAAGGCGCCGTTCACGAAGCTGGCGAAGCCGCCGACGTATTGGTCCGAAACGAGGACGGGCGATCCCAGCCCCAGCAGCATCGGCAAAGCGATCCCGGCCCAGCGCGGTGACTGCATGAGCGCCCCCAACATGAGCAGCATCGGCGCCATTGCCAGGGCATATTCGACGAAACCGTCGAGCCGCGGCAAGAGTACGAACCCGTAGAGCAGCCCGATCAGGGTCGCTATGAACGTGCCGGTGAAGAACGTGCGCAAGGGCGCCAGCGGATCCGGAGCGGCAGCGAACAGGGCAGTGAAGACGCCGGCGAGCATGACGGCAGTGGCACCCTCGTGCCAGCCGCTGCCGATCCACAGCGCGCAGCCGATGACGATGGTGAGGAATGCACCGATGGCGCCGCGGGTGGCTCCGCCGACATCGACATGAAGCTCCCGCCCTCGCCGTCCTTCCACCAGTTCCGCCGCACGCGGGCTGACGGGCCTGGTGCTTGGCGTAGCCAGCTGTTCCGCCAGGATCCGGCAGTCGCGATGGGCCCCAATCAGCGCTGAAAGCCGCGACAGGAGGCTGAGCAGGATCAACTCGTTCCAGGAGGCGTCCGGCCCAACTTCAGGTTCGAGTGCACGGCTACGCCGCTGCAAGGCCACGGCGGCCTCTTCACGCTCCGCAAGCGACAACGCGTTCAACTGCCCGAACCAGTCGCGTGCATCCGCCAGCAGTTTCTCCACATCGGCAGGAATGGCCTTCGCGGCATCGAGCTGCGCAATCCGATCGGTCACGGCGGCGCCCAGCGGCATGATGAGCGAGAGTTGATCCTGCAAGGCCCGCACCGTGCGGATGCGCGGCGCTATCCGCGTGGTCTCGTAAGGGAGATGGATGGACAGTTGGTGAAGTTCGGTGACGTCGAGGGCAAGGCGCTGGCGCTCCTTGTCGATCGTCGCGTCCGGTTCGGCGTGCAGCGAGTCTCGCGACCAGCGCTCCGCGTCGTCCAGGATGGTAGAGACGCGTTGCAGCATGAATGCGGAGACGGATCTCGGAAACACCAGTGCATGAACGAAGCTGCTGCAGACGATACCGATCGTGATCTCCTGCACGCGCAGGCTGGCGACGGTGAAGATCGTCTCGGGCACGTCCACGCTCGGCAGCACGATGAGCACCGCCGTGTAGCCCGCAAGCACGAAGGCGTAGGATCGCGGCGTACGGTCCAGCAGCGACACAAAGACACAGAGAGCCAGCCACGCCCCCGTTCCGATGACCAGCAATTCAGGCGCCTGAACGAGGTTGGGCACCAGGATCACGGCCATGCCTGCCCCGACGAAAGTGCCGACTACGCGGAACATCGCTTTCGATACCACCGCGCCGGCTAGTGGCTGCGCCACAATGTACGAGGTCAGGAACGCCCAGTAAGGACGCTCCAGGCCGATGGAGAGCGATATGTAGATAGCCAGCATCGAGGCCAGGTAGGCCTTCACGGAGAACAGCGCGGCGTCCATTCCGAAACGCTTCGTCATTGCCGGGCGGCGCTTTCCGCAATGCGCGCGGAGATGCGATCCAGCACCCGCACGACAGTCTCGACATCTTCGGTTGAAATGCCATCGAGGAGGCTCGCACGCAACTCGATCAATCGCTTATCGATGCGCTTGGCAGCGACGAGGCCTTCCTCGGTCAGCCGCAAGTGCTTGGCCCGGCGATCGTTGTCATCGGCCACGCGCTCGAGCAGCCCGGCGTCTTCGAGCAAGTGCAGGGTCCGCACCAATGAAGGCTCGGTCACGTTGATGGCACGCGCAAGGTCGCCCTGCCGCACCGCACGGCCGAGACGCAGCAGATGGACAAGCGCCCAGCCCGAGGAGTTCGATACCCCCAGGGACGACAGTGCCGAATCGGCCAGTTGTTGCCATGAACGCGAAACCGGCCCCAGCCTTGCAGCCAGAGCCTTCTCGCTCGATTGTCGATCTTGCATGAGGCGGTAATTAGACGGCTAACTATTCCGCGCAAGCTGGTTTGACGTGGATATTATGTGATCGGCGTTGAGGTTATTGCAACCTAGCGATCCATTCGCCGCGTTCCTGCGAGGGTGGCGCCGCCGGGATCGACCCGCTAAGTCACTGCAAATGCCTATCGTGTCCCGGAGAATGACCTTGCGCCGATCGATCCTGGCTTTCGGCCTGCCGGCTCTCGTGCTTGCGGCCGGCTCACCCGCCTTGGCCCAGCCCACCGCTCTGCTGGAGCGGCCGGCAAGCGCACAACCGCAAAAGCGGGCGCAATCGGCGACGGCGCCCCATGCCATGGTCGCCGCCGCCAATCCGCTCGCAGTCAAAGCCGGCACCGACATCCTCAAGGCAGGAGGCTCCGCCGTGGATGCGGCCGTGGCGATCCAGGCCGTGCTCGGCCTTGTCGAGCCGCAAAGCTCCGGTCTCGGCGGCGGGGCCTTCATGGTCTATTACGATGCCAAGACCCGCCAGGCGACGGCCTACGACGGCCGCGAAGTCGCACCTGCCGGAGCCAGCGATCGGCTGTTCCTCGACAAGGACGGCAATCGCCTGCCGTTCGTCGAGGCGGTGCTCGGCGGTATCTCCACGGGCGTGCCCGGAGCGGTAGCGATGCTCGACATGGCGCATCGCGATCACGGCAAGCTACCCTGGTCCGGCCTGTTCGATGAGGCTCGCTCCCTGGCGACTGACGGCTTCACCGTCAGCCCGCGTTTGGCCGGGATGATCGCCAGCAAGGCCCCCCAAGCCTCGGCACCGGACGCGAAGCGCTACTTCACCAAGGCCGACGGTACGCCATACGTCGCTGGCGACCGGCTCAGGAACGCGGACTATGCGCAGTCGCTGGACCGCATAGCCCGCTACGGCGCCTCCGGCCTTCTCACCGGGCCGCTCGCCCAAAAGATCGTCGACAGGGTGCATCAGGACTCCCGGCCCGGCACGATCACGCTGGCGGACCTGGCGAACTACCGCCCCCATTCCGGCCCTGCGCTTTGCCGTCCCTACCGCGTCTATCTGGTCTGCACACCGCAGGCGCCCTCGGGCGGCCCCGGATTGCAGATCGCGCTGGGCGTGCTCGAACATACCGACATCGCCAAGCGTGACGCGTCCGACGAGAAGGCCTGGTTCCAGTTCGCGCAGGCGAGCCGCCTGGCCTATGCCGATCGCGACCGCTACGTCGGCGATCCCGCCTTCGTACAGGTTCCGCTGAACGGACTGCTCGCCACGGCCTACCTCCAGCGCCGGGCGGCAGAGATCGGCGAACGCGCCGGCCCGGTGACCTTCGGCCTGCCCGACGGCGCGCCGAAGGTCGGACCCGATACGACTCAGGAGCCGGGCGGCACCAGCCACATCGTCATCGTCGACGCCGCAGGCAACGTCGTTTCCATGACCACCACGGTCGAGAGCATTTTCGGTTCCGGACGAATGGTCGGCGGGTTCTTCCTCAACAACCAGCTCACCGATTTCTCGTTCAGCCCCACCGATCCCGACGGCGCGAAGGCCGCCAACGCCCCTGCCCCCGGTAAGCGCCCCCGCTCGAGCATGGCGCCCGCCATCGTCCTGACGCCGCAGCGCAAGTTCGTGGCGGCGGCGGGATCGCCGGGCGGCTCGGCGATCCAGGCCTACAACCTGAAGGTGCTGGTGGCCCTGCTGGACTGGAAGATGACGCCGCAGGAAGCCGTCTCGCTGCCCAACCTCGTCGCCAAGGGAGACACCTACAGCGCGGACGCGTTTCCGCAGCCGATCTTGGAAGCCCTGGCAGCGCGGAACATGCCGCTGTCCACCTCCAAGGGAGAGGAGTCCGGCCTGCAGGCCGTCATCGCCACGCCGAAGGGCTACGTCGGCGGTGCCGATCCCCGGAGAGAGGGCGTAGCGCGCGGGTTCTGATCGGAAGGTTCCGATCCCGATCGTCTCGCCTCGTTGACCCTTGCCTTGTTGATCGGCGCATGATCTTGCCTTAGGGGCCGCCGCCTTCACCGCCCCCCGATTCACGCGCAGCCGTTTCGATCGCGCTGCTTCAGCAAGAGAAACGACATATGGCAGGCGACCGGGACAGCAGCGATCCGCGCCTTAGGACATCGGCCGGCAGCCTCGGGCTCATGGCGGCGGTTGCGCTGGTCATGGGGAACATGATCGGCTCGGGCGTCTTTCTGCTGCCCGCCAGTCTGGCGCCGTTCGGCTGGAACGGGGTGATCGGCTGGCTGGCGACGATCAGCGGCGCCCTCGTCCTCGCTTTCGTCCTGAGCCGGCTGACCCATGCCCGTCCTTCCGCTGGCGGCCCCGCCGGTTTCGTAACCGAAGCGTTCGGACGGCGCGCGGGCTTCTTCATAAGCTGGATCTACCTCGTCTCGCTCTGGACCTCGGTCGTGACGATCGCAGTGGCGGCCGTCAGCTACCTGTCGAGCATGATGCCGTTCCTGGGGCGCGGAGCCTACGTTCCGGCACTCGCCGCCATTGCGCTACTCTGGCTGATGACGCTCATCAACCTGCGAGGAACCCGAGCCGCAGGCGGGTTCCAGATCGTGACGCTAGGGCTGAAGGTGATCCCCTTGCTGGTCGTGATCTTCCTGGCCGTCTACGTCGTCTCGAGCGGACAGGCCTCTCTTCCCCGCTTCGACGCTACGGAAGTGAATGCCGGTGCCGTCAACGGGGCGGCCACTCTCACCCTCTGGGCGCTGCTCGGCTTCGAGTCCGCAAGCGTCGCAGCGGCGCGCGTCCGCAGACCGGAAGTCAATGTGGCACGCGCGACGCTCTGGGGCACCGCCCTGACAGGCGTGCTCTACCTCATGGTCTGTTCGGCCATCGCACTGCTGCTGCCGAGAGACCAGGCCGCCCACTCGGCAGCGCCCTTCGCCACGTTCGTCTCCCGGTTCCTCGACGGAGACGTCGCCACCCTGGTCGCGATCTTCGCCGTCATCAGTTGCATCGGCGCCCTGAACGGCTGGACATTGCTGGAAGCGGAGATGGTGCGCGACATGGCCGCGCGCCGCCTGCTGCCCGCCTGGTTCGCCGAGACCGATGCGCGCGGCACCGCCCGGCGCGCGCTGCTGATCTCCGCCGTGGTCGCCAGCCTGTTCGCGGCGATGAACGCCAGCCGGACGATGCAGGCGCTGTTCGAGTACCTGCTGCTGCTTTCCACTTCGGCAACGCTCTGGCTTTACCTCGCCTGCGCTCTGGCGGCGCTAAAGCTGGGCGTCGCGCGGGTGCCGGCGCTGGTCGGAACGCTTTACGCGCTCTGGACGCTGTGGGGCGCCGGCATCGGCGCCAGCGGACTGAGCTTCGTCCTGATGGTGCTGGGCCTGCCGATATGGCTCTGGCTTCGGCGCAGCGACGTGGATTAGACCCGCCGCATGACTATCCGGTACGATGCCTTGATCATCGGCGGCGGCCACAACGGTCTCGTCTGCGCGTTCTATCTCGCCCGGGCGGGGCTGAAGGTCCGCATTCTGGAACGCCGCGACGTGATCGGCGGCGCTGCCGTGACGGAAGAGTTCCACCCCGGCTTTCGCAATTCGGTCGCCAGCTATACCGTCAGCCTGCTCCAGCCGAAGGTCATCGCCGACATGCGGCTGGCCGACCATGGCTACCGTGTGATCGAACGGCCGATCTCGAACATGCTGCCGCAGGAAGACGGCGGCTACCTGAAGCTGGGCGGGGGGCTGGAGCGCACGCAGGCGGAGTTCCGCCGCTTCTCCAAGCACGATGCCGAGGCGCTGCCGGCCTACTACGACGCGCTGGAGACGGTTGCGGACGTGCTGCGCGATCTTGCCCTGAAGTGCCCGCCCAACGCCGGCGAAGGCTGGCGCGGACTGATCGATGCGGCGTTCCAGGGGCGCAGGCTTGCAGGCCTCCCCATCGAGGCTCAGCGCGACGTGCTCGACCTCTTCACCAAGTCCGCCCGCTCGCTGCTGGACGGCTGGTTCGAGAGCGAAGCGGTGAAAGCCGCCTTCGGTTTCGACGCCGTGGTCGGCAACTACGCTTCGCCGGATACGCCGGGCAGCGCCTATGTCCTGCTGCACCATGTCTTCGGCGAGGTGAACGGCAAGAAAGGCGCTTGGGGGCACGTGATCGGCGGCATGGGTACGATCACGCGCATCATGGGTGAGGTTTGCCGCGCGCTGGGCGTGGAGATCAGCCTCGAAAGCCCGGTCGATCGGGTACTCGTCGATGGCGGCAAGGTCGCGGGCGTACGCTTGGAAAGCGGCAAGGAGATCCCCGCCCTGCGCGTGATCGCGAATGTCGGGCCGAAGCTGCTCTACGGCAGAATGATCGGACAAAGCGACCTACCGCCCGACTTCCGCCGCCGCATGAGCGGCTTCAAGGCGGGCAGCGGCACTTTCCGCATGAACGTCGCGCTTTCCGAACTCCCCCGGTTCACGTGCCTTCCTACAAGCCAGCCGGGTGGAGTGGGCGAGCATCACCGGTCCGGAATCATCATCGCACCGACACTCGACTACATGGACCGCGCTTTCCTGGATGCGAAGAGCCATGGCTGGTCGAAGAAACCGATCGTCGAGATGCTGATCCCCTCGGCCGTGGACGACAGCCTTGCGCCGGAGGGCCAGCATGTCGCCAGCCTGTTCTGCCAGCAGTTCGCGCCGGAACTGCCTGCCAAGGATGATGGCACTCCGCGTGACTGGGACGCCGAGGAAAGCAAGGCGGCGGACACCGTGATCGATACCATGGAAGAATATGCCCCCGGCTTCCGCGCCTCGATCCTCGGCAGGCAGGTGCTCAGTCCGAAGGGACTGGAGCGCAAGTTCGGTCTGGTCGGCGGCGACATCATGCACGGCAACCTGACGCTGGACCAGATGTGGTCGGCCCGCCCGGTGCTGGGGCACGGCGCCTATCGCGGGCCGGTCAAGGGGCTTTACATGTGTGGTTCTGGTACTCATCCCGGCGGCGGCGTGACAGGCGCGCCTGGGCACAACTGCGCGCATGAAGTCATTGCGGACCGCAGGCGCTTTGGAAATCCTTACCGCCGTTTCGTCCCTTCCCCGGCTCATTCCGCCGATTAAAGACAGACCTGTTCCGATCCTGTTGGTTGAAGCTCAGGACGAGCGGCCCCTTCCCCGGATGATCATGCGGGAGCAGCGGAAGTTCGGCGGGTCGCGAACAAATGGGAAGACGGTTTGCCTGAAACTCTCACTATCGATGCGCGGCGCCGGTCCGATGCCATTTCGGTTGCCCGCGTCATCTGCATTCTCGGCGTGGTCTACGTCCATGCCTGGACCGGCCTGACCGGATACGACCTCCAGCTTGCCCACGGTACTCCGCAGGAAAACTTGCGCTGGGTGCTGATGGACGTGTTCGGCCGCAGCGCCGTGCCCCTGCTGGGACTGATTTCCGGCTGGCTGGTCGCCGGATCGAGCCGCACGTTCGACTGGGCGAGCCATGTCGGGCGCAAGGCCAAGACGATCCTGCTGCCGATGGTGCTCTGGAATGCGCTGGCCATTCTGCTCGTCTCCGGCGCGGCGGTGGCGACACGGCTCGCCGCCCCCACGCCGCAGTCGCTGGACTGGATCTTCCAGGAAGTCTTCATCGCCAGCCGCAATCCCGACATTAACGTCCAGATGCCGTTCCTGCGCGACCTGTTCCTCTGCATGCTGCTGGCGCCGCTGCTCGTGCGCTGCGGAAAGCGCACTCTGCTGGCGATCGCGCTGGTAGCGGCCGTGTGTCAGATCGCCGGATGGGGGCCGCCCGTGTTCATGCGCGCCTCAATCCCCTTCTTCTTCACGCTCGGCATCATCGCCCGGCGCGAGAACCTGTCTGACCAGATCGCGGCGTGGCCCCTGCTTGCCGCCATGACGCCTTTCGCCGTGCTGACCGCCGTGCAGCTCTACTTCACGCTGGTTGTGGACTGGTCGCCGATCAGCCTTCCCGCGGCGACGCTCGACCTTGCCGTGCGCATTTCGGCAGCACTGGCCTATTGGCGCATCTCCTGGGGGCTGGCCGGAACCATAGTGCGGCGCCCGCTGCTCAAGATCGAGCCTTTCGCGTTCTTCCTGTTCTGCTCGCACCTGATCCTGATATGGCTGGGTGGTCCGCTGCTCGGCCGACTGTTCGGAACGCTCGGCTCGCCGCTCTATCCTGTCTACCTCGTGACCCAGCCCCTGATCGTACTGCTGGCCGTGGTCCTGCTGGGCACCCTGCTCAGCCGCGCGGCCCCCGGCCCAGCGCGGATCCTGAGCGGCGGACGGCTGAGCGGAAAGAGCACCGGAAAGAGGCTGGCGACCGCGTGAGCCGCCAGCCGCTTCAGGGGATCACTTCCCGGCAAGGTCCTGGTAAAGGCTGATGTAGTAGGTAAGCCCCGGCCGAATGTTGAGCAGCGGCAGGCGCTCGTTCAGGCCGTGGGCGAACTCGTCCGAGTCCTTCATCATCGAGGCGCTGGCGCTGTAGCTCGGCACGCCGAGCGCACGGTACCACATGGAATCCGACGCACCCGAGGCCTGCGAGGGAATGATCGGGATCGGGCCCCAGGCCGCCGTCACCGCCTTGCGGATCGCTGCCACGAAGTCCGCGCGCATGGGCGAGGCGGGCGACATCGTCGACGCATCGCCCGTCACGTCGGAGAACTTGGCGGCGGGCGTGGCCGCGACCTTCTCCAGTTCGGCCATGATCTCCTCGCGGGTGTGACCCGGGAAGATGCGGCAGTTGATATTGGCCGTGGCGCGCTGCGGCAGGGCGTTCTGGGCATGGCCGCCCGCGAGCATGGTCGGAACGCAGGTCGTGCCTGTACGACCCACCATAGAGGGGTTGGCGCGCAGCACCTTGAGCGCCGCCTCGTCTTTGGGATTGGCGGCAAAAGCGCGCATGGCTCCAGCCAGCGTGGCATCAGGCTCCAGCTTCGACGCCTCGACCCAATAAGCGCGGGTGATGTCGTTCAACTCGGGCTTGAAGTGGTAATGGCCGATACGTTCCAGAACTTCCGAGAGCTGGACGATCGCATTTTCGGTCCGGGGAGCGGAACTGTGGCCGCCGGGATTGGTCACCTCGATCTGATAGTCGACGTAAGTCTTCTCCGCACCGCCCCAGGACCAGAACGCAGGCTTGCCGGTCTTTTCCGAGAGAGTGCCGGACGAGCCATCGACATTGAGCACGAGTTCGGCGTTCTTCAAACGCTCTGCGATCAGCTTGGAAGTCGCCATGGAGGTCTCTTCGTCGCCGGAATAGGCGATGACGAGCGTACGCCTGGGCTTGAAGCCCTGCTTGCGCAGTTCGATCATCGATTCCATCGCCAGGACCGCCTCGAACTTGGTGTCGCTCGCACCGCGCCCGTAAAGGTAGCCGTTCTCGACGACCGGCGTGAACGGATCGCGCTCCCAGTCGGCAGCCCTGGCCTCGACGACATCCATATGGGCGGACACCACCAGCGGCTTCAGCGAAGCATCGCTGCCCGGCCAGGTTGCAATCAGGTACGCGGTGTCGTTGTGGGAAACGATCTCGATGTCCTTGGCGTCCCAGCCGTTCGCGAGCAGTTCCTTGCGGAAGAGTTCCGCCACTTGCTGCGTCTGGTTGCCCTCCCCTGCGACCGAGCGCAGCGCGATCGCCTGCTTGGAGAGTTCGAGAACCTGCTTCTCGGCTTGGGGATAGGCTTTGGGTGCAGCCTGTGCACCTGCTGATGTCGCAAGAGTCACGCCGAGCGTGAAGACGGTGGATGCGATGACCCGCATGGATGTTCTGGCCCCCTGAAACGATCCGAAGTTCATGATTGGCCGGGATCGATCGAGAATCGGTCCCGGCGTCGATACTTTGTCGCAATCACGAGGCAGGCGCACCTGTTTTGCGCGGCTCAGGCCAGATCGAGCGCGCCCGTCAGGTCGCCCGGGGCAACGCCTCCCGCCGCGACCATCGCTTCCTCACGCATCTTGAGGCCCGCCAGCTTCTCCAGCCCGAAGCGGCGGGTAAGAAAGCGCGCGATCGAGCCGGTGTCGTAGATCGTATGATCGACCGCCCCCTTCTTCGCATGAGGAGAGACGATCACGGCCGGAATGCGCGTGCCTGGCCCCCAGCGGTCGCCTTTCGGGGGTGCGACATGATCCCACCAGCCGCCATTCTCGTCGAAGGTGATGACGACCAGCATCTTTTCCCACTGCGGGCTGGCGCGCAGGCCGTCGATGACGGCGGCGATGTGGCGATCGCCCGCGTCGATGTCCGAGTAGCCCGCATGCATGTTGAGGTTGCCCTGCGGCTTGTAATAACTGACCGCCGGCAGCTTGCCCGCCGCTGCATCGGCCAGGAACCTGCTGGTGCGCGGCGTGCTGCCCTCGCCGGCGTCTCGCAGAAACTTGGCGCGGTCGGGCTTACCGGGGGCGAAGCGATCGTAGTAGTTGAACGGCTGGTGATGCGGCTGGAAGTTCGGGCGCGACGGGAACGAGGCGTCGTTCATGTTCCCCGCCAGCGCCGCATCCCAACCACCGGCATACCAGGCCCAGTCCACGCCCTTGGCCGAAAGCATGTCGCCGATGGTTTTGTGCTGCTGCGGCACCAGCGTGTGGGAGCTGGCGGCATTGGCATAGCCGGGCTTCTCGGCATCCAGTTCGTAGGTCGGCGCATAGGGCGGCAGCATCGTGTTGACGGCCCAGAAGTCCGGCGAGAGTGTGCTCGGGCCGAATATCGCCGGTCCGTCGAGCGCGCTGGCGGGCGTCTTCGGATCGACTGCCAGGCGGGTGCCCTTGGGGTCGTTCCCCTCCACCCTGGCGATGCGCCTGGCGGCCGGGCTCTTGTCGGCGTCCGGATAGAACGGCGGCTGCGCGGCGATCAGGTACTGGTGGTTCAGGAAAGAGCCGCCGAACGCGCCCATGAAGAAGTTGTCGCAGAGCGTGAACTCGCGGGCGATCTGCCATAGGCGAAGCTGCGCGCGCATGTCGCCGTAGTGCCCCATGACCAGCGCGCCGCTGTCTCCCCAGGCGACGAACTGATCGTTGGCGCCGCCGTTGATCTGCATCTGGTTATGGTAGAACGCGTGGACCAGGTCGCGTGTGACCAGGCCATGTGGCAGCGGATCGCCTTCCGGTGTCTTGAGCGCGAAGGGTGCGTTCGGCAGCGGCGCCAGGTCGTCGGGTCCGATCAGGTACTCGGTGTGCTCGACCACCTGCTTGCTGGGTACGAGGCCTTCCCAGATCTTAGGCAGGCGCTCCATGACTTTGCCGTCGCGGTCACGCTGACGCGTGCGCTCGGGAGGAACTTGCGCCAGAGGCTGCTCGAGACCGGGAAAATCGGCGAAGAGATTGTTGAAGCTGCGATTCTCTGCGAAGATCACGACGACCGTCTCGATCGCCTCGCGCAGCCGCGCGTCACTGACGGGCGCACTGCTCTTCGTCCGACCCTTCCTTGTTGCCGCGGCCGCTTCACCGGGCGCTCCGGCTACTGCAGCGGCACCGAGAGCCGCCGCAAGCCCGCCAAGAAAGTCGCGGCGGTCCGGGCGCACCACGGAGGCGTCGGCCTGCGGCTCGGGAAGATCGGAGTCGGTCATGGCATGTCCTTGGGAGAAAATTTGCGGCTGTTTGCGTTTCCAGCCGTACCGCGTCAACCGTTTAGGATATTTTGTATCATCGAGCGCGGGCGGGGGAGAAGAGCGCGCGTCATCACCCTTGATCATGCCGCCCTTCTCCCCGACATGGCCGGAACCCGAACGCGACATTTCGCAAGCTTCCAACACAAGGACGACGATCCATGCACTGGCGCAATATGCGCAGCGATGACCTCCCGCACGTCTGGAACGTGGCGGAAGCGGTCCACGTCGATTATGCCGAGAATCCGGAGGTGTTCGCAGCCTGTTTCAGGCTCTATCCTTCCGGCTGTCGGGTAGTCGAAAGCGATCGGGGTGACATCGCAGGCTACCTCATTTCGCATCCGGGCCGCCAAGACCGGCCTCCAGTGCTCGACACGCCGCTGACCGGCCTGCCAGAGCCGTTCGACTGCTATTTCCTGCACGACCTTGCGCTCGGCCCTGTTGCGCGGGGATCAGGCCTTGCGGCGGAGGCCGTTCGGATCGTCCTCGACGAGGCGCGGGCCTGCGGGCTCACTTGTGTGGTTCTGATCGCGGTGGGCGATGCGCATGGCTTCTGGGAAAAGCAGGGCTTCGGATTGCTGGGCGACGGCCGGGTGGCTCCGGCGAAAGGCTACGGGCCGGAGGCGCGGATGTACCAGCGGCTCGTCTAAGCCGAACACGGCTTGATGCGCTCGTGACGAAAATTCGCCCTCGAACCTCCTGGCAAAGTCCGCTCCAGAATAAATCGAAACCAACAAAGATGGTATCTAAGTAAAAATACGTGATGTAAACGCCACAAGATGAACAACATTACAGAATCCTGAAATTCCTCAACTCGCGACCTGATTAACGAACTTTCAGAAGCTGTTCACAATCTGGACAGGGCCATTACCGCTATTTCGCTGCGATGAAAAATCTGTAATTGCCCTCCCTATGTCTCCGATATTGATCGTTTTCGGAGATATTGTCAGTCGAAAATCTCCGCCCCCTTCCGGTGCGGGTCGCAGCCTTGGTTCAAGAGACACGGAACCCAGGAAAAAGCACTCTCGGCTGCCGGAGAACCACATGGTGAAAAGGGACGCGAACATGACTCAACTGATCGGCGAACTAGGATCGAAACTGCAGGAACTTGAGGATCTGGGCGCGCTCGTCGCTGCCGCCCACCTTCAGGCGGCGATCGATTCCCTCCGCGCTTATCGCGAACCGGAGCAAAATCGCTCCAAAGCGGATTAGCCTTCGCAAGACGGACACCCCGCGCTGTGGTTAACCGCTTCCCAGTTCGCGACCAAGATTGTCTATCCTGCCAGTTCTCGAGAATTCGGTGCTGTCAGATGGGCCTTTTCGCCAACTGGGGGAATAACAGCTGCCAAGAACGTCGCAAATCGTCTTATGGCGAGGCTGCGATATGCTTGCAGCCAGGCGCTGGTGGCACCGGTTTATGGAGAAGACGGATCAGTTGATGCGCAATCGGGCGAAGGCCATTCGCCTTATAGGAATCGCCAATGAACTTCTTGCCATGGCACGCGAACTCGAAATCGGAACAAGTGTCGCCGCCGATCCCTTGGACATCGGCACGCGTATCGAAGCTCAGGAGGTCGCGAAGACGTCCGCAAGCCAGGACCATCCCGTATGGGTGGAACTGGCGCGGCAAACGTATGAGGATCGCCGCCGACGCGCCAAGATCTTCCAGTCCGACGACCTCTTCGGAGAGCCGGCTTGGGATATTCTTCTGGACCTGTTCATCGCTGCCAAGGAACGCCGCCGCGTCTCGGTGACAAGCGCCTGCATCGGCTCGGCGGTGCCGTCGACCACGGCGCTGCGTTGGATCACCATTCTGCAAAAACAGAACCTGCTCGTCCGCGAAGCCGATACCGGCGACGCGCGGCGCGTCTACGTCAAATTGAGCGCGCGGGGCTATGCCGCGATGCTCGAATACTTCGCCTCCGCTTCCCGATCCGTAGTGCTGCTCGACGATCCCCGCCCCGGGATCCTGGCAGCCCTGTAAGAGACGCCTGCAAATGACCCGTTCCGCCCCACAGGGGGTTAGCCAGGCCAAAAAAAGGGGATATCGCGGAGGCGACCGGGTGGCCGGTTCTTCCTGACAGGAACCGGCCACCCGGCTTCGTCTTCAACGAGAAAGGCTCGGCTCCCAAAGGAACCGAGCCTTTTCTTTGAAGCGCCTGAAACCGGCCGAATGATCCGGCCGGTTCAGATCACACCTGCTGCTCAGCGCGACAGGCGGCCGAAAGCCGAAGCGCCGGCATAGCGCGACGCGCGGCCCAGTTCTTCCTCGATACGGATGAGCTGGTTGTACTTGGCAAGCCGGTCCGAACGCGCCAGCGAGCCGGTCTTGATCTGGCCGCAGTTGGTGGCGACAGCGAGGTCGGCGATGGTCGCATCCTCGGTTTCGCCCGAACGGTGCGACATGACTGCGGTGTAGCCGTTGCTCTGGGCGATCGAGACCGCTTCCAGCGTTTCGGTCAAGGTGCCGATCTGGTTGACCTTGACCAGCAGCGAGTTGGCAAGGCCCTTTTCGATGCCCATGACCAGACGCTCGGGGTTGGTGACGAAGAGATCGTCGCCGACGAGTTGAACCTTGTGGCCGATCTTCTCGGTCAGCGCCTTCCAGCCCTCGAAGTCGTCTTCAGCCATGCCGTCCTCGATCGAGATGATCGGGTAAGCCTCGGTCAGGTCGGCAAGGTAGTCGGCGAACGCCACTGGCGACAGGCTGAGGCCTTCACCGCTGATCTCGTACTTGCCGTTCCGGAAGAACTCGGTCGACGCGCAGTCGAGCGCGAGCTGGATTTCCGATCCGGCCTTGAACCCGGCCTTGTCGATCGATGCCATGATGAAGTCCAGCGCATCGCGGGTGCTGGCAAGGTTCGGCGCAAAGCCGCCTTCGTCGCCGACCGCCGTTGCCAGACCCTTCTCATGCAGGCCCTTCTTCAGCGTATGGAAGATTTCCGCCCCCCAGCGTACCGCTTCGGCGATCGAATCCGCGCCGACGGGCATGATCATGAATTCCTGGAAATCGATCGGGTTGTCGGCATGTTCGCCGCCGTTGATGATGTTCATCATCGGCACGGGCAGCACATGCGCGGCGACGCCGCCGACATAGGAGTAGAGCGGCAGGCCGCGCGCGTTGGCGGCCGCTTTGGCGGCCGCCAGGCTCACGCCGAGAATGGCGTTCGCGCCGAGGCGGCCCTTGTTCTCGGTGCCGTCCAGTTCGATCATCGCGCGGTCGAGGTCGCGCTGATCCTCGGCATCCATGCCCACGAGTTCTTCGGCGATTTCGCCGTTGACCGCGTCAATGGCCTTAAGAACGCCCTTCCCGAGATAGCGGCTCGCATCTCCGTCACGCAATTCGACCGCCTCATGCGCGCCGGTGGAGGCGCCGGAGGGAACCGCTGCACGGCCGAAGCTGCCGTCTTCGAGAAGAACGTCGACTTCGACAGTGGGATTGCCGCGGCTGTCGAGAATTTCGCGGCCGTGGATATCGATAATCGCGGTCATAACGGCATATTCCTCCTGCAAGGCGCCCCCTGAGACGCGAGGGCGCACTCTCGTCCGGCGTCTTAGCAGGGGAACTACGGCTGACAAGTTGCGTTGCCATTTCGACGACAAGTTGTGTTACTCTTGGCGTATATCGCCAAAAGCGAGTGACTACGGCGCAACGGGAAGCAAGGAAGGAAACCGCAATGTCCGACACGACGACCGCCACCGGAAACGGCAACGCCGACGCCAAGAGCCACTTCAGCAAAGCCGTCGAGGAAGCCAAGGCCGGCGTCCAGGCCATGGCCGACGGTTGCCACGACAAGTTAAGCCAGACCAAGGGCGAATGGTCCAGCGAAGCCAAGGTCCGCTCGGAAGACGCCAAGGCCAAGGCAAGCGCCTTCGCCGATGACGCCAAGGTCAAGGCGGCCGATCTCGCCAACCAGGGCAAGGCCAAGGCCAGCCAGGCCATAGTTGGCCTTTCAAAGATCATCGACGACAACGCGGGCCTTATCGACGAGAAGGCAGGCGCCAAGTACGGCGATTATGCCCGCACCGCCTCTAAGTCCCTGGCCGAAACCGCCACCAAGCTCGACGAGAAGTCGCTCGACGAACTTGGCGAGGAAGCCAAGGAATTCGTTCGCAAGAGCCCCGTCGCGGCAGTCGGCATGGCGGTCGCCGCCGGTTACCTCTTCGCCCGCCTGTTCAAGAGCGGCAAGTAACCGATCGTACGCACGGCGATGCTCGACACTCCAGCAAGCCTCGCCCCTCCCACCGAGGAGGGCGAGGATCTTTCCCTGATCCAGGACGTACGCCTGCTCCTGGGCGAAGCACGCAATTTCGCGCAGGCCGAAGTCGCCTATCAGAAAACGCGCGCGGCCTATGCCGGAGCGCAAACGCGCAGTATCGCCATACTGGGCGTCGGGGCGGCGGTACTGGTGTTCTTCGCGCTGATGGCGCTGGTGATCGGGGCCGTGATTGCGCTCGGCACCGTGATCGGTCCGTGGCTGTCCATGATCGTCGTACCTGTGGTGATCCTGGCGGTCGCCGTCATCATGGCGCTTTCGGCGCGCGGCAAAGCCAGACGGATGATGGCTCTGCTACTCGACAAGGAGTCATCCGAATGAACGCGCTGGCACGGCAACTCGAAATCGATCGCTCGGCGCGCGATGCGGCGAAGGCCATGTTCGACGCCCGCTACGGCGCGCTCAAGACCGATTACGAGGCCCGGGGACTGACCGGCCGCATCTTGGACGAAGTGACCGAACAGGCTGCCGACATGCTCGACGAGGCTGTGGCCGTCGTGGAGGAGCATCCTGTCGCGGTCGGCGGAACCTTCACGGCCCTGGTGCTTTGGCTTCTGCGCAACCCGATCAAGGCCGGGATCGAAAGGCTGTTCGGTTCCGGCAAACACACCTGAAGGAGACCGACGGTGAGCAAGACTGATAACACCACCCCCGCCCTCCCGGAAACCTCGGTCAGCGATGCCAATCCCGGCAAAGTCGTGCCGTTCAAGGCCGCCCATGAAGAGCAGCGACCTTCGGAAAAGGTCGTTGCCTTCGTGAAGAAGCACCCGGTCCTGGTCGTGGCGGGCGGGCTGGCCGCCGGGGCGCTCGTCAGCGCTCTGCTGCCGCGACGCGTCACGCGCGGGGTGCTTTCGCGCGGTGCGCACCTTGCCGAGGCGGCGGGTGCCGCCACGGTCCTGCTGGGCAAGGAAACCGCCGAAAAGGCGCAGGTCCTTGGCACCAGCGCGCGCAAGAAGGCGGCCGTCCTGGCCGATCATGCCGAGAAGAACGGCGAACTGGCCGCCGAGCGACTTGAAAAATACGGCATGACGGCGCTGGCCGCTGCAAGTGCGCTGGGTCGCTCCGCCGCCAAACGCGCTGGCGATGCCAGTGAAGCGGCGACCCGGCAGGCTCACAAAATCGGCCATTCGGCAAGCGAATCAGCCAGTTCGGGCTCCCATCGGATCGCCGAAATCTTCAGCGGACTGACCCAGCGCCTGCCGCATTGAAACGCGCTATTTACGAATGAGAAACGGTTGCATTTTCGGAGCGGATCGCCTGGGCGATCCGCTCTTGCCCTGCAACTGGCCAATACGTATGGGGACCGGATCTCTCTTCCCACTCACGAAAGCGCTCCCATGCAGAAGCTTCACCTTGTGATGGGCGGCCGGGTCAAAGATCCCCGCAGCCTTGAATTCGCCGATCTCGATGCTCTCGATCTCGTCGGCGTCTATCCCGACTACGCCTCGGCCGAAGATGCCTGGCGCTCGTCCGCGCAGCGCACCGTCGACGACGCGGAGATGAAGTATGTGATCGTGCACCTGCACCGCCTGCTTCAGCCCGACCAGTCGGACGCCTGAATCGGGTTTCCGCGGACAGGCTGCGGAAACGAAAAAGGCCGGCATTTCTGCCGGCCTTTTTTGTGCGCGATGAGGCGAAGTTGACTCAGATGAATTCGATGTTCTGCACGAGGTAGAACTTGTCGCCCGCTGGAACGGTGACTTCCACTTCTTCTTCGACCTTGCGGCCGATCAGCGCCTTGCCGAGCGGCGAGTTGTAGCTGATGCGACCAATGCGCGCGTCGGCTTCATAGGGACCGACGATCTGGTAGCGCACCGGCTTGTCGTCCTCGTCCAGCAGCGTCACCGTTGCGCCGAAGATGATCTTGTCGCTCGACAGCGTGGCGGGATCGACAATCTGAGCACGGCTGATCTTGTCTTCGAGGTCGGCAATCGTCGCCTCGACCTGGCCCTGACGCTCCTTCGCGGCGTGATACTCGGCGTTTTCCGAGAGATCGCCGTGCGCGCGCGCTTCCTCGATCGCATCGACGATCCGGGGGCGCTCTTCACGCAGCGCTTTGAGATCGGCGGTCAGCTTCTCATACCCTTCCGCGAGCATGGGGAGCTTTTCGATACTGGCCATCTAACACTTCCTTCCTGCTGCCTCCCCGCACGCGAAACCAGTCGGAGAAGACTAGTTTCCTGTCCCGTCTCTCAGGTTGTTCCAGGAGACGGGGCCGATCCGCAGCGATGTGGGGAGGCTAGATCGATTTCAGCTATAATAATCCTGCAACGAACGCACTTCAAGCTGGCTCCCGCGCTGTGCAGAAATTGCCTGTGCAGCAGCAAGGCTGGCTGCGGCGGTGGTGAAGTAGGGAACCTTGCCCATCAGCGCCGAAGCCCGGATGGATTGCGAGTCCTTGAGGCTCTGCCAACCTTCGGTCGTGTTGAAGATCAGCGCAATCTCTCCATCGACGATTTTATCGACGATATGCGGACGGCCTTCGGCCACCTTGTTCACCAGGTCGACCGGAAGCCCGGCTTCGGTCAGGTACTTGTGCGTCCCGGAAGTGGCGATGATGCGGAAGCCTTCCTTCACCAAGGTCTGGACGGCGGGCAGGATGACGCCCTTGTCGCTGTCCTTCACCGAAACGAAGACCAATCCGCTGTCCGGCAGGCGCATGCTGGCGCCGAGCTGGGCCTTGAGAAAGGCGCGCGGGAAGTCGGCGTCGATGCCCATGACTTCGCCGGTCGACTTCATTTCGGGGCTCAGCACCGGATCCACGCCGGGGAAGCGCGAGAAGGGGAAGACCGCTTCCTTGACCGCCATGTACGGCAGGTCGCGCTTGAACGGCGGGAAATCGGCCAGCTTTTCGCCCGCCATCACGCGGCTGGCGATCTTGGCGACCGGCTGACCCAGCGCCTTGGCGACGAAGGGCACCGTGCGCGAGGCGCGCGGATTGACTTCGATGAGGTAGACCTCGCCGTCTTTCACCGCGAACTGGATGTTCATCAAGCCGCGCACGCCGAGACCGAACGCCAATGCCTCGGCCTGGCGCTCCATTTCCGCGATGATGTCCGCCGGCAGGCTGTAGGGCGGCAGCGAACAGGCGCTGTCGCCCGAGTGGATGCCCGCTTCCTCGATGTGCTGCATGACGCCGGCCACGACGACCTGGTCGCCATCGCAGAGCGCATCCACGTCGCATTCGATGGCGTCGCGCAAATACTGGTCGATCAGTACCGGGCTGTCGCCCGAAACTTGCACGGCGGTGGTGATGTAGTCGTCGAGCTGCTGCTCGCTGTCGACGATCTCCATCGCGCGGCCGCCGAGCACGTAGCTGGGGCGCATCAGCACCGGGTAGCCGATGCGATTGGCGACATTCACGGCTTCGTCGCGGCTGCGGGCGATGCCGTTGGCCGGCTGCTTCAGGCCCAGCTTCTCGACCAGCGCCGAGAACCGCTCGCGGTCTTCGGCAAGGTCAATCGCGTCGGGCGACGTTCCCAGGATCGGAATGCCCGCGTCTTCCAGCGCCTGCGCCAGCTTGAGCGGGGTCTGGCCGCCGAACTGCACGATCACGCCGACAAGTTCGCCATTCTGCTGCTCGACGCGCAGGATCTCCAGCACGTCCTCGGCCGTCAGCGGCTCGAAGTAAAGGCGGTCGGAAGTGTCGTAGTCGGTCGAGACGGTCTCGGGGTTGCAGTTGACCATGATGGTCTCGAAGCCGACTTCGGCCAGCGCGAAGCAGGCGTGGACGCAGCAATAGTCGAACTCGATGCCCTGCCCGATGCGGTTGGGACCGCCGCCGAGGATCACGACCTTCCGGCGGTCGGACGGGTTCGCCTCGTTCTCCGGCTCACCGAAGATCGGGGTTTCGTACGTCGAGTACATGTAGGGCGTGATCGCCTCGAACTCGGCCGCGCAGGAGTCGATACGCTTGAAGACGGGGTGGACACCCAGCTTGGTGCGCAGCTGGCGTACCTCGGCTTCGCTGGTGGCACCGGCCATCGCGCGCAGTGTGTCGTGCAGCAGGCCCGAGCGCTTGGCCTGGGTCTCGCCCATGCCGCCCGCGACGCCGACCGAACGCACGGCGAGCGTGGCAAGCCGCTTATCCGAGAAGCCCATCGCCTTCACCCGGCGCAGACCTTGCGCATCGACCGGCAGGCCATGCTTCATGATCTTCGCTTCTTCAGCGACGATCTCTTCGATGTGGCGCAGGAACCACTTGTCGTAGTGCGCGATGGCGTGGATCTCGTCCACCGAGAAGCCTTCGCGGAAGGCCTGAGCGGCCACCAGCAGACGGTCCGGCGTCGCCTTGGACAGCGCGGCGGTGATCGCATCACGGCCCGCACCTTCCAGTTCGACCACGCGGTTGAAACCGTCGAGGCCCGTTTCCAGGCCGCGGAGGGCCTTCTGCATCGATTCCTTGATATTGCGGCCGATCGCCATGACTTCGCCCACCGACTTCATCGCGGTGGTCAGGTCGTTCTTGGCGCCCTTGAACTTCTCGAAAGCGAAGCGCGGAATCTTGGTGACGACGTAGTCGATGGTAGGTTCGAACGCGGCCGGCGTGGCGCCGGTGATCTCGTTAATGATCTCGTCGAGCGTGAAGCCCACCGCCAGCTTGGCAGCGACGCGGGCGATCGGGAAGCCGGTGGCCTTCGAAGCGAGCGCCGACGAGCGCGAGACGCGCGGGTTCATCTCGATGACGATCAGGCGGCCGTCCTTCGGATTGACCGCGAACTGCACGTTAGAACCGCCGGTCTCGACGCCGATCTCGCGCAGCACCTCGATCGAGGCGTTGCGCATGATCTGGTATTCCTTGTCGGTCAGCGTCAGCGCCGGGGCGACGGTGATCGAGTCGCCGGTGTGGACGCCCATCGGATCGACGTTCTCGATCGAGCAGATGATGATGCAGTTGTCGTGCTTGTCGCGCACGACTTCCATCTCATACTCCTTCCAGCCGAGCAGCGATTCCTCGATCAGCACTTCGGTGGTGGGAGAGGCATCGAGGCCCGAGCGGACGATCGCCTCGAACTCGGCCTTGTTGTAGGCGATGCCGCCGCCGGTACCGCCCATGGTGAAGCTGGGACGGATGATCGAAGGCAGGCCGGTGGTTTCCAGCACCTTGAACGCTTCGTCGAGGGTGTGGGCCACGCCCGAGCGCGCCGAGTTGAGGCCGATCTTGTCCATCGCGTCACGGAAGCGCTGGCGATCCTCGGCCTTGTCGATAGCGTCGGCATCGGCGCCGATCATCTGCACGCCGAACTTCTCCAGCGTGCCGTCGTTGAACAGCGCCAGGGCGCAGTTCAGCGCGGTCTGGCCGCCCATCGTCGGGAGCACCGCGTCCGGGCGCTCCTTTTCGATGATCTTGGCGACCACTTCGGGGATGATCGGCTCGACATAAGTGGCGTCGGCCATGTCCGGGTCGGTCATGATCGTCGCCGGGTTCGAGTTCACCAGGACGACCCGGTAGCCCTCTTCCTTGAGCGCCTTGATCGCCTGGGTCCCCGAATAGTCGAATTCGCAGGCCTGGCCGATGATGATCGGGCCGGCGCCGATGACGAGGATCGAGGAGATGTCTGTGCGCTTGGGCATGGGCTGTCCTGGGGTGTCCTGTGTGTCTTGTATGTCGGACTGGCGGCCGAGGCTACCAGTTCGCCGAACGCCTTGCCTCAGTATACCGGGGCTTCGGCGTCGGCTTTGAGAATGATCGAGCAGACGGGGCGGTTGCTGCGGATCGGCAAGGCGCGATCCGCACGCCCATCAGGCCAGCATCCCCACGAACTTCTCGAAGAGGTAGAAGCTGTCCTGCGGGCCGGGGCTGGCCTCCGGGTGATACTGCACGCCGAAGGCCTTCTTGCCCTTGATCGAGATACCGCAGTTCGAACCGTCGAACAGGGAGACGTGCGTCTCTTCCACGTTCTCGGGCAGGGTCTGGTTGTCGACCGCGAAACCGTGGTTCATCGAGGTGATCTCGACCACGGCATCGTCCAGGCGCTTGACCGGGTGATTGGCGCCGCGATGGCCCTGATGCATCTTCGAGGTCCTGGCGCCGGCCGCCAGGCCGAGCATCTGGTGACCGAGGCAGATGCCGAAGATCGGCACGTCGCGCTCCAGCAGTGAGCGGATCACGGGAACGGCATATTCGCCGGTCGCCGCCGGATCGCCCGGACCGTTCGAAAGGAACACGCCCGCCGGCTCCAGTGCGAGGATCGCGTCGAGCGAGGTCTCGGCAGGCACCACGGTAACGCGCGCGCCAGCCTTCACCAGATTGCGGAAGATGTTGTCTTTCGCGCCGTAATCGATGGCGACGACATGCGGAGGCGCTTCACCCACGCCATCGCCGAAGCCCTGACCGAGTTCCCAGGTCGAGCCTTCCCAGCCCTCCTGAATTTCGCGGCTGACGATCTTGGCAAGATCCATGCCTTCGAGGCCTGGCCATTCCTGTGCGCGCTGGATCAGCACGGGAATGTCGAACTCGCCTTCCGGGTTATGGGCGATCACCGCGTTGGGCGCGCCCTGAAGCCGGATGCGGCGGGTGAGCGCGCGGGTATCGACGCCGGAAAGGCCGACCTTGCCCTTTGCGGCAAGCCAGTCTCCGAACTCACCGGCCGAGCGGAAGTTCGACGGCAGCGTCACGTCCTCGCGGACGACGCAGCCGACGGCGCCATCGACCCTGGATTCGAGATCCTCGTCGTTGACACCGACATTGCCGATGTGGGGGAACGTGAAGGTGACGATCTGGCCCGCGTAGGAAGGATCGGTCATCACTTCCTGATATCCGGTCATCGCGGTGTTGAAGCAGACTTCGCCGACTGCTTCGCCGACGGCTCCAAAGCCGCGGCCCCAGACCACGTGTCCATCGCTCAGGACGAGAACGCCTGTCGCCCCTTCAGGTTTGGGCGCAAGCGTATATGCGGCGTCGGCCATGGTGGGTCGCTCCGTTTACGGCGTTTCTGACTATGTGTGCTAAGAGGTGCCCGCTAGAGAGGGTTGCGCACCGCGTCAAGGCGCGACAGGTGCAATTTGGCGCGCGGCTTGCTAGTTTTGCGCCAGGACACTTTCCCAAACCACTCAGAACAGCAGGAAACCAATGCTTCGTGATTCGATCAAGGCCGCCCAGATCACTGCGATGAAGGCGGGCGACAAGCCGCGTCTGGCCGCAGTCCGACTCATCCTTGCCAAGATCAAGGACCGCGACATCGAGCTGCGCACCGCCGATTCCCTGCCGGACGACGATGCCATGGTGATCGACGTGCTCCAGAAGATGGTGAAGCAGCGCCGCGAATCGATCCAGCTGTTCGAGGAAGGCGGTCGGCCGGAAAAGGCTGCCGAGGAGAAGGCCGAGCTTGACGTGATCGAGACCTTCCTGCCCGCACAGCTGTCCGAGGATGAAACCAAGGCCCTGATCGAGGCCATCAAGGCGGAAGTCGGTGCGGAGAGCATGAAGGACATGGGCAAGGTCGTCGCCGCACTGAAGGCGCGCCACGGCACCCAGCTCGACATGGGCAAGGCCTCTGGCTGGGTGAAGGCGGCGCTGGCCTGACCTGATACGCAATCGGGCGGCAGGACCGTGCTTACCCCTCAATGGCTGGACCAGCTTCGCACGCGGACAACGCTTTCGGCGCTGATCGGTCGCTCGACCCGCCTCACCAAGGCGGGGCGCGAGTTCAAGGCCTGCTGCCCGTTTCACAACGAGAAGTCTCCCAGCTTCACCGTCAACGACGAAAAGGGCTTCTATCACTGCTTTGGCTGCGGCGCACATGGAGATGCGATCCGCTGGATGACCGACCATCAGGGCCTGTCGTTCATGGACGCGGTCAAGGAACTGGCGGCCGAGGCGGGGATGGACGTCCCAGCCCCCGATCCGCGCAGCGCCAAGGCGGTGGAGAAGCGGGATACGCTGCATGACGTGATGGCTGCCGCGCAAGGCTGGTTCGTGCAGAACCTGTCCGCGCCCGGCGGCGAAGCGGCGCGTGCCTACCTGGCGACGCGCGGCTTCGACGCCCACACCCTCCAGCGCTTCGGCTTCGGCTTTGCGCCGGACGGGCGTCAGGCGATGAAGGAAGCGCTCGGCAAGTTCCCGGAAGCCATGCTGATCGAGGCAGGTTTGCGGATAGAAGTGGAGAACCGCGACCCCTACGACCGTTTTCGCGGCCGCCTGATGCTGCCGATCGAGGACGCGCGCGGTCGTGTGATCGCTTTCGGCGGACGTATTCTCACCAAGGAGAAAACGGATGCGCCCAAATATCTGAATTCTCCCGATACGCCCCTCTTCGACAAAGGCCGCACTCTCTACAATCTGCACCGTGCCGCACCTGCCGCGCGCCAGTCGGGCCGGATGGTCGTGGTCGAAGGTTACATGGACGTGGTCGCCATGGCAGCGGCGGGAATCGGCGAATGCGTCGCTCCGCTCGGCACGGCGCTGACGGAGCAGCAGATCGAGATGCTCTGGCGTCACGTCGAAATGCCCATCTTGTGCTTTGACGGCGATTCCGCAGGCCAGCGCGCCGCGATGCGCGCCGTAACGCGCGCCCTGCCCCTGCTCCGCCCTGCGCATTCGCTGCGAATCGTGCGGCTGCCGGAAGGCCTCGACCCGGACGACCTCATCAAGCAGCGCGGCGCACGCGCCATGGAAGAGGTGCTGGGCGCCGCGAAAAGCCTGATCGAGGTGCTCTGGGAAGTGGAGCGCGATGCCCAGCCGCTGCATACTCCGGAAGACAAGGCCGGCCTCAAGGCGCGGCTCATGGCGCATGTCGATGCGATCCAGAATTCCGATATCGCCAGCCTCTACCGCCGCGAATTGCAGGATCGCTATTCGGAGTTCGCCTTCCCCAAACGCGAGAGCCGCTGGCAGCAAGCTGGCCGTGGCGGAGGACCGTTCCGGCCAAACCAGCAGCGCGGTGAAGGAAAATGGAACAAACGTCCTGCGATTATCCCCTCTTCTCCCGAATCGATAGATCGCCTTAACAGCCGCTACGGCAAGGATGGATCGGGCCGTGACAGCCTTTCTGCGGCTGTAATTGCCGGACTAATCCGGTGGCCCCACTTGTTGCAACGGCATGCCGAAGCTCTGGCCAAAACCCCCGATCTTGAAATTCGATTTGGAATATTGCTTGATTCTCTGAACGCTAGCGTGTCGCTTGAAAGCAGCGCATTAACTACCATATTGCAAAACAGAGGCGCAGAGCCTCCATCTCCCGCCGAATATTCAGGATTACGCTTTGGCTTTCTTGAAGAGAACGGAAGTCCCGAAAAATCGGAGGAAGAACTGACACAGGCCATTCAGCTTTTAATTGAACGGCCTGTGTTGGAGGCGGCTCTGAAAGCGGCGACTGAACGGCATGAACGAGAGTTCACCGAGGAGAGTTTTGCCGACCAGCAGCGCTTGCGCGAGAGAAAGCTGGAATTTGATAGTCGTCTCAGGCAAATGGCGACAAGACAGGCGGCTTCGTCCTGATGGTATAATCGGGCCGAATGCACGGGGATAACGGCGAAGAATGAGCAAGAACGACAACACCGGCGATAACGACGGTAATGACGCACCGCTGATCGATCTCAACGAGGGTGCGATCAAGAAGCTGATCGCCCGTGCCAAGCGCCGGGGTGTGATCACCTACGACGAACTGAACGAGGCGCTGCCTCAGGATCAGATGTCTTCCGAGCAGATCGAGGACATCATGGCCGCGATCTCGGAAATGGGGATCAACATCGTCGAGAACGACGAGGATTCCGAAGGCCAGCAGGAAGACGACGGCGACGACAACGAAGAGGTCGATTCGGACGACGTCTCGCCGCGCATGGTGGTCGACGCCAAGAAGAAGGAAACCGTCGAGCGCACCGATGACCCCGTGCGTATGTACCTGCGCGAGATGGGTGCGGTCGAATTGCTCAGTCGCGAAGGCGAAATCGCCATTGCCAAGCGGATCGAAGCCGGCCGCGACATGATGATCCTGGGTCTTTGCGAGAGCCCGATCACCTTCCACGCCATCATCCAGTGGTCCGAAGCGCTCAACAACGGCGAGATGCAGCTGCGCGAGATCCTCGATCTCGACGCCATGCTCTCGAAGGAGCCGGCGCCGGAAAGCCTGTCCGAGGACGGTGAAGGCGACGACGACGGCGAGATCAGCGAGAAGACCGCCGGCCCCTCGTTCAAGGACGAGGACGATTCGGACGAGGACAACTCGGAAGAACTGGACGAGGACGGCAACCCGATCCCCAAGCGCGAAGCCGAGGAAGAGGAAGAGGACAACACCCTCAGCCTCGCCCAGATGGAAGCGGCGCTCAAGCCCGAGGCGCTTGAGAAGTTCATGCTCATCACCGAGCTGTTCCAGGCCTTCGAACGCCTTCAGTCGGAACGTCTCGACGCGCTGGCTCTGGGCATCGATTTCCCCGCCGCCAAGGAAGACCAGTACCAGCAGCTGCGCGAAGACCTGACCGCTCAGGTCGAATCGGTGAAGTTCCACGCGACGAAGATCGAATATCTCGTCGACAACCTCTATGCCTTCAACCGCCGCCTGACGACGCTGGGCGGCCAGATGCTGCGCCTGGCTGAGCGTCACAAGGTCAAGCGCGCCGACTTCCTCGATACCTACGTCGGCCGCGAACTGGACGATACCTGGCTTGCCGAAATGTCCAGGAAGGACAAGAAGTGGGCGGCCTTTGCGGAAGCCGAGGCCGATCCGGTCGAACGAATCCGTTCGGAAGTGTCGGACATCGCCGCCGCCACCGGCATGGCGCTTCCCGAGTTCCGCCGCATCGTCAACATGGTCCAGAAAGGTGAGCGCGAGGCGCGCATCGCCAAGAAGGAAATGGTCGAGGCGAACCTGCGCCTGGTGATCTCGATCGCCAAGAAGTACACGAACCGCGGCCTTCAATTCCTGGACCTCATTCAGGAAGGCAACATCGGCCTGATGAAGGCGGTCGACAAGTTCGAGTACCGCCGCGGCTACAAGTTCTCCACTTACGCCACCTGGTGGATCAGGCAGGCGATCACCCGCTCGATCGCGGATCAGGCCCGCACGATCCGCATCCCGGTCCACATGATCGAGACGATCAACAAGCTGGTCCGCACCAGCCGCCAGTTCCTCCACGAGCAGGGCCGCGAGCCCACGCCCGAGGAAATGGCCGAGCGCCTGTCCATGCCGCTCGAAAAGGTG
>NZ_ATHL01000137.1 GCF_000445125.1 Novosphingobium lindaniclasticum LE124 | reverse complement strand
GATCGCGGCCCCAGTTGCCGCGATCCGGGCGATTGTCGTTGTTGTTCCAGCGACGATCGTTGTCGCGTCGATCGTCATTGCGCGAATTGCCGCGCAGGTTATCCGGCGTGGCGCCGTTGTTCCAGCGGACGCCGGAGGTCCAGTCCGGGTTGCCGCGTACTACGGGGCGATCGGGGCGCTGAGCCTGGCCTGCCTGCTGCGGCTGCGGGCGGGCTTCTCCGCGCCACGCCGGTTGGGCACGCTGCGGCGCCTGCGGACGGGCGACTTCGGGACGCTGGGGGCGTTGCTGCTGTGCGGGACGATAAGCGCCGTCGTTGCCCCCGCGTCGTTCGCCGCGATCTTCACCGCGTGTGCGTTCCTGACGAGACTGGGCCATGGCGGCGGTGGGAATGGCAAGTCCCGCCGCGGCCAGGGCCATAGCGCCCATGGCCGCTGCCGAGAGAAGCTTCTTCGCCTTTAGTGTGTGTTCCTTTTTCATTTTCCGGTTCTCCAAACCGGATTCGCCGCCCGGCGATGGCGGTCCATCCTGAGCACGTTACTAAGGCAAAGGCACTGTCGGATTGGTGAACCGAGGTAAAGCCTCTCGTTCATCTTGATGCGCCCAGAAATGAACAAAGCCGCCGCCCCGAAGAGCGACGGCCTTGTTGTTCAACCGGGCAGGATATCAGCGCGTCAGCTTCTTGTAGGCCAGCCGGGTCGGACGATCAGCCGCGTCGCCGAGGCGGCGGCGCTTGTCTTCCTCGTAAGCCTCGAAGTTGCCTTCGAACCATTCGACGTGGCTGTTGCCCTCGAACGCCAGGATATGGGTCGCCAGACGGTCGAGGAAGAAGCGGTCGTGGCTGATGACCACGGCGCAGCCCGCGAAGTTCTCGATGGCTTCTTCCAGCGCGCCCAGCGTTTCGACGTCGAGGTCGTTGGTCGGTTCGTCGAGCAGGAGGACGTTGCCACCCTCCTTGAGCATCTTGGCCATGTGGACGCGGTTGCGTTCACCGCCCGAAAGCTTGCCGACGTTCTTCTGCTGGTCGGCGCCCTTGAAGTTGAACGCGCCCACGTAGGCGCGGGTCGACATGTCGTGACCGTTGACCTTCATGTAGTCGAGGCCATCGGACACTTCTTCCCAGACGTTCTTCTTGGGATCGAGGTGGTCGCGGCTCTGGTCTACGAAGCCGAGGTGCACGGTCGAGCCGATCTCGATCGAGCCGCTGTCGGGCTGTTCCTTGCCGGTGAGCATCTTGAACAGCGTGGACTTGCCGGCGCCGTTCGGGCCGATGACGCCGACGATGCCGCCCGGCGGCAGGATGAACGACAGGTCTTCGAACAGCAGCTTGTCGCCGAAGGCCTTCGAGATGTTCTTCACCTCGATCACCTTGCCGCCCAGGCGCTCCGGCACCTGGATGACGATCTGGGCCTTGCCGGGCTTGCGGCCGGCCTGGGCTTCCTGAAGCTGCTCGAACTTGCGGATACGCGCCTTCGACTTGGTCTGGCGGGCGGCGGGGGTCTGCCGCATCCACTCCAGCTCGTCCTTGAGCGCCTTCTGGCGGCCGGATTCCTCGCGGTCCTCCTGCTCCATGCGCTTGGCCTTCTTCTCCAGATAGGTGGAGTAGTTGCCTTCGTAGGGGAAGTATTTCCCGCGGTCGAGTTCGAGAATCCAGTCCACCACGTGGTCGAGGAAGTAGCGATCGTGGGTGATCATCAGCACCGCGCCCGCGTATTCCTTGAGGTGATTTTCCAGCCATTCGACGGATTCGGCGTCGAGGTGGTTGGTCGGTTCGTCGAGCAGCAGGATCGACGGCTTCTGGATCAGCAGGCGGGTGAGGGCCACGCGGCGCTTTTCACCGCCCGAGAGGCTTTCCACGGGCCAGTCGCCCGGCGGGCAGCGCAGTGCTTCCATCGCGATTTCGAGCTGGTTGTCGAGCGTCCAGCCGTCCACCGCGTCGATCTTGTCCTGCAGTTCGCTCATTTCCGCGCCGAGCGCTTCGAAGTCGGCGTCTTCCTCGCCCATCTCCATGCCGATCGCGTTGAAGCGCTCGACCATGTCGGCGGTCGCGCGGGCGCCGTCCTTGACGTTTTCGAGCACGGTCTTGGTCGGATCGAGTTCCGGTTCCTGCTCGAGATAGCCGACGGTGATGTTCTCACCCGCCCAGGCTTCGCCGGTGAAATCTGTGTCGATGCCGGCCATGATCTTGATCAGGGTCGACTTGCCGACGCCGTTCGGTCCGACGATGCCGATCTTGGCACCCTGGTAGAACTGCAGGTTGATGTCGTTCAGCACCGGCTTCGGGGCGCCGGTGAAGGTCTTGGTCATGCCCTTCATGACGAAGGCGTATTGGGCAGCCATCGGTTTCCTCTGGAAATAGGATCTGGATCGGAAAAGTTGCCGCTCGCTCTACAGGTGCGAGAGCCCCTTGCCAAGGGCACCGCCGGACAGCGCGCCGCAGGCGGTTTTCGGCAGGCCTTGCCGACCGATGTGCGAAGACACTTTCAGGCCGGTTGGCAGAAGCGACCGGGGGCGTTACGCATCTGCAATGCAACGCAGATTCTCTCGTGCGGCGCCTCTCGCCGCCTCTCCGCTCCTCGCTGCCGCTCCGCTCCTCGCTGCCGCTCCGCTCCTCGCTGCCGCTCCGCTCCTGGCTCCTGCGCAGGCCGCGCCGACCGAGGGGGCCGGGGTTGCCTGGGAGATCGTCGAGGGCCTGACGACGGAAATCGGCCCCCGGCTGGCCGGGTCGCCGCAGGAAGGGCAGGCACGCGCCTGGGCCGAGGTCAAGCTCATCGCGCTGGGCTTCGAGAACGTGAAGATCGAGCCGTTCAAGACGCTTGCCTGGAAACGCGGCGAGGAACGCGCGAAGCTCACGGCACCCTATTCGCAGCCGCTGGCGATCGCCGCGCTGGGTCTGTCGGCGCCGACGCCTGCCAAGGGCATCCAGGCCGAAATGGTCTACTTCCCGACGCTGGATGCACTGCGCGCCGCGCCGGAAGGTTCGCTCAAGGGCAAGGTGGCCTTCGTCGATCATGCCATGCGCGCGGCGCAGGACGGTTCAGGCTATGGTCCTTATGGCGACGTGCGCCGCCGCGGTCCGTCGATCGCCTCGCAGAAGGGGGCTGCGGCGATCGTCATCCGCTCGGCCGGCACGGACAGCCATCGCAATCCGCATACCGGCGTCACCGTCTTCGCCAAGGATGTCGCCGCTATTCCGGCTGGGGCGGTGTCCAATCCCGATGCCGATCTGATCGCGCGGATCGCCAAGCGCGGCAAGCCGATGGAGATCGATCTGACCCTGCTCGGCAAGCCGTTCCCGGACGCACCGTCGGGCAATGTCATCGCCGATCTGCCCGGCCGCGATCCCTCGCTGCCGAAGATCGTGCTGGCCTGCCACCTCGATTCTTGGGATCTGGGAACCGGCGCGATCGACGACGCTTCGGGCTGCGGCATCGTCACCGCCGCCGCGCTGGCGGCGCAGAAGGAAGGCAAGACCCTGCGCACCATCCGCGTGCTCTGGGCCGGCAACGAGGAAATGGGCGTCACCGGCGGGGGCAGCAAGGCCTACGCCGAGATGCACGGCAACGAGCCCCATGCCGTGGCGATGGAGAGTGATTTCGGTGCCGACAAGGTCTGGCAGTTCCGCCTGACCCTGGGCGACCGCAACAAGCCCACGGCGGACAAGATCAAGGCCGCGCTCTGGCCGATGGGCATCGTCTATCACGAGGGCGCGGCTACCGGCGGCGCGGATGTCTCCGGCATCATCGCCAAGCAGGAACTGGCGGTGGTCGATCTCGGTCAGGACGGCATGCACTATTTCGACCTGCACCACACGCCGGACGACACGCTGGACAAAGTCGATCCTGCGGCGCTCCAGCAGAACGTGGATGCCTGGACGGCGGTTCTGAAAGTCATCGCCAACGAGCCGGGCGAGATCGCGCGCGTGCCCGGGTCGAAGGGCGAGGGCTGACGCTTTCTTTGAAGCGGCCAGAGCGGTGTGTCGGCCGCTCTGGATTGCCGCGTCGGCTTCGCCTCCCCGCAATGACGAAGTATCAGGGAGATCTATCCCCGCCGGAAGACGCATCCGCTACCCGACAAGGAACGCGCGAGGCAAAGCGGTGCGCAACGCCGACTTTTCGAGAGTCTGGGGGATCACCCCCCAGGACTTCCCTTTACTTCATCGCTTTGATCCGCTGCGCAACCTCAACCAGCCGCCGCGCCTGCTCCAGATGCAGCAGTTCGGTCATCTTGCCATCGACCCGGATCGCGCCCTTGCCCTGGTTCTCGAGCAAGCCGAAAGCCGCAATCACCCCTTGCGCCCATTCGAGGTCGTCCGTGCTAGGGGAGAACACGGTGTTGCAGGGTTCGATCTGAGCGGGGTGGATCAGGCTCTTGCCGTCGAACCCGAACATCAGGCCCTGTCGTGCTTCGGCCTCGAAGAGGTCGAGATCGCGGAATTCATTGCAGACGCCGTCGAGGATCGTGAGGCCATGCGCGCGCGCGGCGGCTACGGCCATCGCGAGGAAGGGCAGGAACGGCGTGCGGCAGGGCGTAAGCTGCGCGCGCATCTCCTTGGCGAGATCGTTGGTGCCGATGATCCAGAGCGACAGCCGCGTGGTGCGCGCCGTCGCGGCGAGCCGGGGCAGGTTGCCGACGCTCTCGCAGGTCTCGATCATCGTCCAGAGCTGCATCCGATCGTGTGCGGGGGAGAGGGCGGCGTCGTAGCGGGCGATGTCCTCGGGCGAATTGACCTTGGGAACGAGCACGGCATCGGCCTGTGAGGCGGCGACGGCGGCAAGGTCGGCGGCGCCCCATTCGGTGTCGATGCCGTTGGTGCGGATGGCGACTTCGCGGTGTCCGAAGCCGCCTTCGGCGACCGCGGCGATGGCGGCGGCGCGGGCTTCGGCCTTTGCCTCGGGCGCGACGGCATCTTCGAGATCGAGCACGACCATGTCGCAGGGCAGCGTACGGGCTTTGGCGATGGCCTTGGCATTGGAGGCGGGGAGGTAGAGCGCGCTGCGACGCGGGCGGTTGTCTTGCGCGAAGGCATTCATCGTCGGTTTCCCTCTCGGTTGCCGGAGGCTTTGCGAAAGAGGTGCCGGCAGGTCAAGAGCGCAGGCGCGGGATTGCGGGCGGCATGCGCGACGTTCGGGCCGGGAGAAAAATTGATCCCTATCTATTTTTATAGGCTCGGGCGGGGTGCAATCGTTCGGGAACTCCTGTAGGACGCCTGCGTCGTTGTCGATCGCTCCTCCTCCGTTGCGGTCGGCCGCGCAGGCCGGAACTTTTCGGTCCGCGCTGCGATAGCCCTTTACGGGTCGCACGCCGTCTCGCGACCGCTTCGTCAAGACGCGGCGCGGGGCGGCCCTTGCAGCGGGTCAGCTTGCAACTTGGAGAACGTCGGCCAGAATGCGCTCGCTCTCCCGCCAGAGCTTTTCGGCTTCCGCATCGTCCATGGTCTGAGGCGCTGGCTGCTCCCCGGCGAGGTCGTGGAAGTAGTCGCCGCCTTTGCCGCCGAGTTCGGGATCGGTCCCCAGCCACACGATCGTGCGGGCCGGGCGTTCGGGCGCGGCGCAGGCGGCGAGGGACGTCGGCATGGCCGGGTCTCCGGGGCATGCGGCGTTGGTTCCGGCTTGGCCTGGCGATAGGCCGCGCCGGGATCGACGGCGGTCCTCATCATCAGGTCGTACCATCGCATGCCGCGACAGGTCCGGTGCCAGCTCGAACTGACGGCGATCACGTGCACCAGCCCCGGCGGCGCATCTCCCGCCGCGCGTTCGAACAGCGGCCGGAGTTCGCGGATCAGCAGGAAAGGCGCCAGATGGTTCGCGGCCAATGTCGCCTCAGGCCCTCTGACGTGCCGTAGAAGGCATCGCACTTCGCCTGCATTATTGACGAGAACGTCTACTTCGGCGGTCAAGTCGCGGACTTCCAAGGCCACGCGGCGCACCTCGTGCATCTCGGAGAAGTCGCCCCGCACCATGTCCATGCGGGCCGAGGCAGAGCAGGCTGCGCGAATCTCCGCTTCGGCCGCTGCGCACCGTTCGGCGCCACGTCCAGTGCCGATGACATGCCAGCCCATGCGGGCGAAAGCCATGACGGCGGCTTTCCCGATCCCCGAACCGGCGCCGGTCACGACCGCGCATCGCGGGCGGAGGCCAGGCTGATCGTCGGATTGCGGCATCCTGTCGGTCTCTCCCTCGTCCCAGGATCGCCATCCTGCGCCGGAAGCTCGCACCTTGAAATCGGGGACATTACGGGGGCGGGGGCTACAGAGGCCAGGCCGCCGATCGGAAGATGCGAGGGGGCTGGACAGGCGTGTTCGAGCGGTCCAGATTGCTGCCATGCGCAAGATCCTGCCTGCCGCCGCCGCGGCTCTCGCCCTGGTCGTTTCCGCCGGTTCTGCACAGGCCGCTCTGCCGGTCGGAGCCAAGGCGCCGGCCTTTTCCACCCAGGGTGCCAAGGGCGGCAAGGTGATGCGCTTCGATCTGAAGGCGGCGTTGAAGAAGGGGCCGGTCGTGCTCTACTTCTACCCCAAGGCCTTCACCCAGGGCTGCACCCTGGAAGCCCATGCTTTCGCCGACGCGACCCAGGACTTCTCCAGGTTCGGCGCCACCGTGGTCGGCATGTCGAACGACGACCTGCCCACGCTCCAGAAGTTCTCGACCGAGGCCTGCCGCGACAAGTTCGCCGTGGCCGTCGCTACGCCCGCCGTGATCAAGGCCTACGACGTTGCCCTGAAGCGGGATGGCGCACCCGCCGGGATGACCGACCGGACCAGCTATGTGATCGCGCAGGACGGGCGGATCACGATGGTCCATTCCGAACTCGACTACCGCGATCATGTGAAGCTGACGCTCGAAGCGGTGAAGAAGCTCAAGCATTGAAGGCGCGCAGGCGCTGAGCAGGCCGTTCGGGCAGGCGATCACTTCCTGCCTTGAACAAGCCCCCCATTGGCGCGTAAGAGCGCCGTTTGTTCCGTGCGGTGTTCGCGGGTGCTTTACATAGGCCGTCGCTGCGCTATGCGCGCGCTGTCGCTTCTTGGGAGTTTCAAGTCATGCGTGCCGAAGGGCAGGCCCACATTGCGCGTATCGAGAAGGCCCTCGCGCTGGTCCGCAAGTTCCTCGACTGGGACCGTGCCCTGCGCCGGTTCGACGAGCTGAACGCGCGCGTCGAAGATCCCACGCTCTGGGACAAGCCCAAAGAAGCGGAAGCGGTGATGAAGGAACGCCGCCGCCTGGAAGCCGCGATCGGCGCCGTGAACGAGATCGGCCGCGAAATGCAGGACGCCGTCGAGTTCGTCGAACTGGGCGAGATGGAAGGCGACGAGGAAACCATCAACGAAGGTCTCGCTGCTCTGGCCGAACTGGCCGAGCGCGCGGACCGGGACAAGGTCACCGCGCTGCTTTCGGGTGAAGCGGACTCCAACGACACCTACCTCGAAGTCCATGCCGGCGCCGGCGGCACCGAAAGCCAGGACTGGGCCGAAATGCTTCAGCGCATGTACACGCGCTGGGCCGAGCGTCACGGCTACAAGGTTGAACTGGTCGATTATCACGCCGGTGAAGCCGCCGGCATCAAGAGCTGCACCCTGCTGATCAAGGGCGAGAATGCCTACGGCTATGCCAAGACCGAAAGCGGCGTCCACCGTCTGGTCCGTATCAGCCCTTATGACAGCTCGGCGCGCCGCCATACGAGCTTCTCGTCGGTCTGGGTCTACCCGGTGATCGACGACAGTTTCGAGATCGAGATCAACCCGGCCGACCTGAAGATCGATACCTACCGCGCGTCCGGGGCGGGCGGTCAGCACGTCAACACCACGGACTCGGCGGTGCGCATCACCCACGCTCCGTCCGGCATCGTCGTGGCCAGCCAGATCGACCGTTCGCAGCACAAGAACCGCGAGATCGCGATGGGCATGCTCAAGGCGCGCCTGTTCGAGGAGGAAATGCGCAAGCGTGAGGAAGCGGCCAGCGCCGAACACGCCAGCAAGAGCGACATCGGCTGGGGCCACCAGATCCGCTCCTACGTGCTTCAGCCGTATCAGCAGGTGAAGGACCTGCGCACCGGCGTCGTCTCCACTGCGCCGGGTGACGTGCTCGACGGCGCGCTCGATCCCTTCATGGCGGCCGCGCTTTCGCAGCGCGTGACCGGTGAGAAGGTCGAAGTGGAAGACGTCGACTGAGGTCGCGAACGGCCCGCCCCTGGCATGACTTTGCCAAGTGCGGGCCCAGCCGCTAAAGGGCCGCATGCGCTTGTCCTTCCGCTTTTCCTGTCGTGCCGCGATGATGGCCTCGGCGCTGGCTGCCGGGCTGGCTCTGGGAGCGTGCCACCGCGAGCCGGTGGACGAATCGCGGCCCGAAAGCGCGCGCGCTTTCCCGGTGGCGGATCGGCCGGTCTCCAGGACGCCCGACGGCGCGGTGGGCAGCGAAGTCCAGCGCGACAGCCTGAACGAAGCGCAAGTCGTGATGGATCTGGCGAAGATCGAGCCGGGCATGAGCGTGGCTGATCTCGGCGCGGGCGAGGGCTATTACACCGTCCGTCTTGCTCAGCGGGTCGGCACCAAGGGGCGGGTGCTGGCCGAGGACATCGACAGGGAGGCGAACGAGCGCCTGGGCAACCGCGTCATGCGCGAGGAACTGGAGAACGTCTCCATCAAGCTCGGCACGCAGGACGATCCCAAGCTACCGGAAGCCAGCTTCGACCGCGTCTTCCTGGTCCACATGTATCACGAAGTCGCCGAGCCTTACGCGTTCCTCTGGCACTTGCGGCCCTCCCTGCGCGAGGGTGGGCGTGTCGTGGTTGTTGATGTAGATCGCGCCAGCGACAGCCACGGTATCCCGCCGCAACTGCTTTTCTGCGAATTTGCGTCCATGGGCTTTCGCTTGACGGAATTTGTCCGTAAGCCGGAGCTTCAGGGCTACTACGCGCAGTTCGAGGTTGCCGGCCCAAGGCCGGAGCCGGAAAACATCGTACCTTGCCGGTTATCCGGCAACACCATGACGCAAAAGTAGTGCGTCAGTAGCACAGGGCGTATACAGGGCCGCTGAACCGGCGTGCCATGCGCCGGGGGAAAGACGAAAGAGAAGATGGGTTTCAAGGGTCTCAAGCCGATTGTCTATGGTGGACGCGAAGTCTGGCCGCTCGTCGAGGGCGGCAAGGGCGTTGCCGCGACCAACCACATGAGTTCGGGCGCGTGGGCCGCGGCCGGCGGCATCGGCACGGTCAGTGCCGTCAATGCCGATAGCTACGACGCCGAAGGCAAGATCGTCCCGCAGGTCTACAATGCCCTGACGCGCAAGGAACGCCATCAGGAACTGATCGATTACGCCATCGACGGCGCGGTCGAGCAGGTGCGCCGCGCCTACGACATTTCAGGCGGCAAAGGCGCGATCAACATCAACGTCCTGTGGGAAATGGGCGGCGCCCAGACGATTCTCGAAGGCGTGCTGAACAAGACGCGGGGCATGGTGACCGGCGTCACCTGCGGCGCGGGCATGCCCTACAAGCTGTCGGAGATCGCGGCGCGCTTCAACGTCAACTACCTGCCGATCGTCAGCTCGGGCCGCGCTTTCCGCGCGCTCTGGAAGCGGGCCTATCACAAAGTCCCGGACCTCATGGGCGCGGTCGTCTACGAGGACCCGTGGCTGGCCGGCGGTCATAACGGCCTTTCGAACGCGGAAGACCCGCTCAAGCCGGAAGATCCCTATCCCCGCGTGAAAGCCCTGCGCGACACCATGCGGGCCGAGGGTATCGCAGACAGCGTGCCGATCGTCATGGCCGGCGGCGTCTGGTTCCTGCGCGATTGGGAGAACTGGATCGACAATCCGGAACTCGGGTCGATCGCCTTCCAGTACGGCACTCGTCCGCTGCTGACCCAGGAAAGCCCGATCCCGCAGGCGTGGAAAGATCACCTGCGTACGCTGGAGCCGGGCGATGTGCTGCTGCACCGCTTCTCGCCGACCGGTTTCTACTCGTCGGCCGTGCGCAACCCGTTCCTGCGCAACCTCGAAGCGCGCTCGGAGCGTCAGATCCCTTACTCGAAGGTCGAGGCCGGCGAGCACACCGTGCGCCTGGACGTCGGCGTGAAAGGCAAGAACTTCTGGGTCGCCCCCAAGGATCTCGATCGTGCCCGCGCCTGGTCGGCCCAGGGCTTCACCGACGGCCTGCGCACCCCCGACGACACGATCATCTTCGTCAACCCGGTCGAGCGCGACGAAATCCGCAAGGACCAGGCCGACTGCATGGGCTGTCTGTCGCACTGCGGGTTCTCGTCGTGGAAGGATCATGACGATTACACCACCGGGCGTCTGGCCGATCCGCGCAGCTTCTGCATCCAGAAGACGCTCCAGGACATCGCCCACGGCGGGCCGATCGACGAGAACCTGATGTTCGCGGGTCATGCCGCCTACAAGTTCAAGCAGGATCCCTTCTATTCGAACGGCTACACGCCGACGGTGAAGGAACTGGTCGATCGCATCCTGACCGGCGACTGATCGGCGGCTATGCGCTAGGCATAAAGGAAAAGGGCGGCTTTCGGGCCGCCCTTTTCGGTTCCACTGAAGCGTAACCGCTATTCCGTGGTCTGGGGATCGCCAGCGGAAAGAGCGCGGCAGATACAATCGCGCCCGTCGCGCTTGGCTTCGTAGAGCGCCTCATCCGCCAGATGCAGCGCGGCCTCGATGTCCTCACCATTCCAGCAGCAGAGCCCGGCGGAGAAGGTGATCGGCCGCCCCTCGACAGTGGCGATCGGCTCTTCCCGCATGCGAGCGGCGATCCGGGAGAGGGTCCAGTCGGCCTCATCCTCGATACATTCGTGGAACAGGATCGCGAATTCCTCGCCGCCCCAGCGGGCGACGATGTCGGCGCGGCGGATCTGCGAGGAAAGCCGATCGGCGAAGGCGCAGAGTACGCGGTCGCCTTCATCGTGGCCCAGCTTGTCGTTGACCTGCTTGAAGAAGTCGATGTCGACGATGGCGACGCAGCCTTTTCGCTGCGGCGCGGGCAGGGCGGTCAACTGCCGGAGGAAGCCGCGCCGGTTGGCGATCCCGGTCAGCGGATCCTCGAGCGCGGCGATGCTGAGGTCTTCCATCTGCGCGCGCGTAGCCGTGGCTGCGCGGTGAACTCCAGCGTAGAGCGTCTGGATCACATCGCCGACCTCAGGAAGGGCAACTCGATCCTCTTCACTCCTGTTGAGCGCGTTCGCCAGGGCATGGATGGGGTTGAGCAGCGCGCCGATCCCGTAAAGCGCCAATCCGGTGCCGATCACCGTCGCCAGGGTGAGCAGGACGAATTCGAAGAGTGCGATCCGCCCGGTCGCCAGACCCCAGGCGCAATAGCCAAGCAGGGGAAGATGCGTGGCGACGAAGCAGATCGCGAACAACCTCAGTCTCAGCGAGCGGGGGAATATGAACGAGGTTGCAAGATAGAACTGTATGGACATCCCGGCTCCTACTGGATTTCCAGGAAAAATTGGCTGCGGTTATAATCGGTTCCTCACGGAACATCGTTAATTTGCGTACGCAAGATGAGCCGTGTCTCGGTCATGGTCGACAGTGTGGCAGCGTTCTTAGTGCACACAAATAAGGGCGAGGGTTCGTGAACCCCCGCCCTTAATCGATTTCATTTCGGCAGCAAGGCTCAGACGGCGCGCACCGTATTGGCGGCGCTGAGGACGGCGCGAACGCTGGCGGTCGCCACGTCTTCGTCGATGCCGACGCCCCAGACGACCCGACCGTCCGGCGTGACGCATTCGACATAGGCGGCAGCGCGCGCATCGGTGTGCTGGCCCATCGAATGCTCGGCATAGTCACGCACGTCGAGCGCCACGCCGAAGCTCTCCGCCAGTGTGGCGGCAACCGAGGAAATCAAACCGTTGCCCCGGCCGGAAACCGACTGCTCCTTGCCTTCGACGCCGATCTTGCCGGCGAAAACACGGGTGCCGTCGGCGGCCTTGGCTTCTTCCCAGTCGATCAACTGGAAATGCTGCGGATCGTCGATGCGGTAGGTCTTGCGGAACACGTCCCAGATGTCGGCCGCCTGGAGCTCGCGGCCGAGTTCGTCGGCCAGTTCCTGGACATGCTTCGAGAAGTGCGCCTGCATGCGCTTGGGCAGCTTGAGACCCTGGTCCTGCTCGATCACCCAGGCGAACCCGCCCTTGCCGGACTGCGAGTTGACCCGGATCACCGCCTCGTAGTCACGGCCGAGATCGGCAGGATCGATCGGCAGGTAGGGCACCGCCCAGATCTCGTCGTTGCGCTTTTCCTGCGCGGCGAAGCCCTTCTTGATGGCGTCCTGGTGGCTGCCGGAGAAGGCGGTGAAGACCAGTTCACCGCCGTAGGGATGGCGTTCGGCGACCTTGAGCTGGTTGCAATATTCGACCGTCTGAATGACTTCGTCGATGTCCGAGAAGTCCAGGCCCGGCGAAACGCCCTGCGTGTACATGTTCATCGCCACGGTGACGAGGCAGCAGTTGCCGGTGCGCTCGCCATTGCCGAACAGGCAGCCCTCGACCCGGTCGGCGCCGGCCATCAGGCCCAGTTCGGCGGCGGCGACGCCGGTGCCGCGGTCGTTATGGGTATGCAGCGAGATCACAGCCGACTCGCGGTTCGGCAGATTGCGGCAGAAATACTCGATCTGGTCGGCATAGACGTTGGGCGTCGCCGCTTCGACCGTGGCCGGCAGGTTGAGGATGATCGGATTTTCCGGCGTAGGCTGGAGGATTTCCATCACTGCCTCGCAGACCTCGATCGAGAAATCGAGTTCGGCGGTCGAGAAGGTCTCCGGTGAATATTCGAACTGCCACTTGGTGTCCGGATACTTCGCGGCCTGATCGCGCATGACTTTGACGCCGCTCGTCGCGATCGCCTTGATCTCATGCTGTTCCATGCCGAACACGACGTTGCGCCACAGCGGCGAAACCGCGTTGTAGAGATGGACGATCGCGGCGTGGACGCCTTCCAGGCTCTCGAACGAGCGGGTGATCAGGTCTTCGCGCGACTGGGTCAGCACCTGAACCAGCACGTCCTCGGGAATGCGATCGTTCTTTACCAACCCATTGATGAAATCGAACTCGGTCGCGCCAGCGCTGGGGAAGCCGACTTCGATTTCCTTGAGGCCGACCTTGACCAGCAGATCGAAGAAGCGGTTCTTCTTCTCTGCGCCCATCGGATCGATCAGCGCCTGGTTGCCGTCGCGCAAATCGGTGGAGAGCCAGCGCGGCGCCTTGGTGATGACCTGCGAGGGCCACTGGCGGTTCGGCAGGTCGATCTGCGGGAAGGGGCGGTACTTGACCGAGGGGTCTTGCAGCATCGTCATGGGGTATCTCGCTCGGAAATGATCTTCGTTACACTGGCTTGCCGGTCCGTTCTGGCCGGTCTTTTCCGGGTCCCCTTGAGCGCCGAGCGCGCCGCAGGACCGACGCGTCACCTCACGCCCAAGGGCGGATAAGTCGCAGGGTTAGGCCAAGACGAAGGGTCATGCCGCAGCCTATGAGCATTGGGAGCACCGATGTAAAGCACAAAAGGCCTGCCGTTGCTTGAAGGCAGCCGCATCGCGCAACAAACTGTCGCTACCGGCTCTCGGCTGGAGGATGGCGGTCCAGGAACAGCCGGTCGAGCCCGCTCCATGGCAGGATCCAGAACACTGCCACTAGCGCGGCGCAAGCGATGCCCAGCCAGGGTGACAGCAAAGTGAGCGGAATACCGAGAGCATAGACCGCCGCAGCCGTAAGCCCCTTACGATGCGAGGCCTTGTGATAGCGCCGGCTGGCGACGGTCTTCGCTCCCGTGGCGGCGACCCGTGCTTGCAACAGGATATAGGCAAACGCAGGGATCAGCATCGTTGCAAGGTAAAGAAGCGTCGCCTCGCGGCTGAAGTGACGCTCTCCGAGATAGGCGGTCGAGAACGGGATCAGCGACAGCGCGAACAGCAGCAGCATGTTCGACCAGAGCAGTCCTCCCGTGACAATCCGGGCGTGTCCCAGCAGCCGGTGGTGATTCACCCAATAGATCGCGACATAGGCATAGCTCAGCACATAGGCGACGAATGTCGGCCAGAGCGGCCAGAATGCTTCGAGTCCCTCGGTGACCGGGGACTTCAGCTCCAGGACCATGATCGTGATGATGATGGCCAGCACGCCGTCGGAGAAGGCTTCGACACGGGCAAGGCTGCTGTCGCGCTCGATTTCGTCTATGTCGGTCATCCGGGGGCCCTGCTGAGATCAAGCCGAAATGCCTGGCCGACAGCGGCGCCCGGATCAAGATATCCGAAAGTCTTGTACAGGCTCGTCAGGTGCAGGTGAAGCCCTTGATCTTGCCTTGTTCGTCGACCTGCACATTCAGGCGGTCCGGTCGGAAATCCATCGTCACCGCCGTACCGGGCTTGAGGACGCGCATCGGCTTGCCGCCGCGCCAGGCGGTGATCGCGGCGATCGCTTCGTCGCTGGCGGGCTGGCCCACGTAGGCCGCGAGCTGGTCGGCGCCGCAGCTGGGTTCCATCGAGGGGGGCGGGGGAGGTGCTTCAGCCATGTTGTCGCTCCCGGTGCTGGAGCAGGCCGAAAGGGCGACAATCGCCGTCGCCAGCGTAAAGGCCGGGGCGAGGCGGGCGGTCAGTCTGTTCTTCATGCCGATCTCCTGTCGAATGTATCGCGGCGCCGTCTCTGAGCTTCCAGCCCTGAACGGCGCCTGAGGGGTTACTGCTTTTCGAAGGCGGCGTTGATGACCAGGACGGTCTCATCCGACACCAGCGGCACGTACTTGGTCACGCCGAATTCGGAGCGCTTGATCTGCACGCGGCCGATGAAGCCGATTGAGTCCTTCTTGCTCATGGGATTCTGGGCGGCGCCGAAGAAGCGCGCGGCGATGGTGACGGGCTTGCTGACGCCGTGCAGCGTAAGCGTACCCTCGATCGCGGCGGAGTCAGTCCCGCGCGGCGTGACCGAAGTGGCGACGAAAGTGGCGGTCGGGAACTTGGCGGCGTCCAGCCAGTCGGCGCTGCGCAGTTCCTCGGTGAGCTTGTCGCTGGTGGTCTGCACCGAAGTGACCGGGATGGTGACGCTGAGCTTGGTGGCCGACAGCTTGTTCGGATCGAGCGTCAGCGAACCGCTGCCGCCGGAGAACGTCCCGGCGTAAGGCGAGATGCCCATGTGCGAGACGCTGAACGTGACTTGCGTGTGGCCGGGCTCGAGCGCGTAAGTGCCGGCCTTGACGTCGGCGGGGGTTCCCGATCCGCGCAGCATCTCCATCCGCTCACGCCCACCGCCACCGGGGCCTCCGCCCGGGCCGGACTGGGCGATCACGGGAGCGCCGAGGGCGGCTGCGGCGGCGAGGACGATGGCAATGTGCGAACGGCGCATGGATCTGCTCCAAAGAAAAGAGGCGGCGCATTTCTGCGCCGCCTCTGAACTTCCGTCAAACGCGAAAAGCGCGATGGGGATCAGTTCTTTGCCTTGTCCACCAACGCGTTGGCGCCGATCCACGGCATCATGGCGCGCAGCTTCGCGCCGGTCTCCTCGATCGGGTGACGCTTGGCGGCGATGCGCGAAGCCTTCAGTTCCGGCTGGCCGGCGCGGTTGTCGAGCACGAAGTCCTTCACGAAACGGCCGGACTGGATGTCTTCCAGAACGCGCTTCATTTCCTTCTTGGTCTCTTCGGTGATGATGCGCGGGCCGGTCTTGATGTCGCCGTATTCGGCGGTGTTCGAGATCGAGTAGCGCATGTTGGCGATGCCGCCTTCATACATCAGATCGACGATCAGCTTCAGCTCGTGAAGGCATTCGAAGTAGGCCATTTCCGGGGCGTAGCCGGCTTCCACCAGCGTCTCGAAACCGGCCTGGACCAGGGCGGTGGTGCCGCCGCAGAGCACGGCCTGCTCGCCGAACAGGTCGGTTTCGCATTCCTCGCGGAAGTTGGTCTCGATGATGCCCGAACGGCCGCCGCCGACGCCCGAAGCGTAGGCCAGAGCGACGTCCTGTGCGTTGCCGGTCACGTCCTGGTGGATCGCGATCAGGCAGGGCACGCCGCCGCCCTTGACGTATTCGCCGCGCACGGTGTGGCCGGGGCCCTTCGGCGCGATCAGGAACACGTCGATGTCGGCGCGGGGCTCGATCAGGCCGAAGTGGACGTTGAGGCCGTGGGCGAAGGCGAGTGCCGCGCCGGGCTTCAGGTTGTCGTGAATGTCGGCAGCGTAGATCGCGGCCTGATGCTCGTCGGGTGCGAGGATCATGAGGACGTCGGCCCAGGCGGCGGCTTCGGCGTTGGCGAGCACCTTGAAGCCGGCGGCCTCGGCCTTCTTGGCCGAAGCCGAGCCTTCGCGAAGCGCGATGGCGACGTTCTTGACGCCCGAATCGCGCAGGTTCTGCGCGTGGGCGTGGCCCTGGCTGCCATAACCCAGGATCGCGACCTTCTTGTCGGCGATCAGGTTGATGTCGCAATCGGCGTCGTAATAGACCTTCATTTGTCTTTCCTCATTCGTCATCCCGGACTTCGTGCGGGATCGGTGTCTGTCTTCAGGCGGGGCTTCGTTCGGGAAGCGGGTGGGCCCTGCCAGCGGTCCCGGATCGGGTCCGGGACGACGGATTACGTGTTACGCTTCGTGCGGCCCGCGGATCATCGCGACGATGCCGGTGCGGCCGACTTCGACGAGGCCGAGATCGCGCATCAGCTGCACGAAAGTATCGATCTTGTCCGGCGCGCCGGTGAGTTCGAAGATGAAGCTTTCGGTCGTGGTGTCCACGGCCTTGGCCCGGAAGATGTCGGCCAGGCGCAGCGCCTCTACGCGCTTCTCGCCCAGGCCCGCCACCTTGATGAGCGCCAGTTCGCGGGCGACGTGGGGGCCGACTTCGGTGAGGTCCACCACCTTGTGCACCGGCACCAGGCGTTCGAGCTGGGCATGGATCTGGTCGATCTGGCTCGGCGGGCCGTGGGTGACGATGGTGATCCGGCTCACCGCGTGGTTCTCGGTGATGTCAGCCACGGTCAGGCTGTCGATGTTGTAGCCGCGCGCGGTGAACAGGCCGGCGATCTTGGCGAGAATGCCCGCCTCGTTATCGACGGTGATGGTGAGGACGTGGCGTTCCTCGGCCTCTTGCTTGATGTGCATCATGATATGTCTTTCGGATCCTGCGCGCGCGTCTCAGACCAGAGCCTTGGCTTCGTCGTCCATCGTGCCGGCCACGGTGTCGCCGTAGAGGATCATTTCGGTATGCGCCGCGCCCGAGGGGATCATCGGGAAGCAGTTCGATTCCTTGGCGACCAGGCAGTCGACGATGACGGGGCCGTCGTAGTCGATCATTTCCTGGATACCGGCATCGAGCTGGCTTTCATTCTCGATGCGGATGCCCTTCCAGCCATAAGCCTCGGCCAGCTTCACGAAGTCCGGCAGGCTTTCCGAATAGGATTGCGAGAAGCGGCTCTCGTACGTCAATTCCTGCCACTGGCGGACCATGCCCATCCACTCGTTGTTGAGGATGAAGATCTTCACCGGCAGGCGATACTGCGTGGCGGTGCCCAGTTCCTGGATGTTCATCTGGATCGAGGCGTCGCCCGCAATGTCGATGACCAGGCTGTCCGGGTTGCCGAGCTGCGCGCCGATCGCGGCGGGCAGGCCGTAGCCCATCGTGCCGAGACCGCCCGACGTCAGCCACTTGTTCGGACCGAAGAAGTGGAAATACTGCGCAGCCCACATCTGGTGCTGGCCGACTTCGGTCGAGATGACCGGATCCTTGTCCTTGGTCAATTCGAACAGGCGCTGCACCGCGAGCTGCGGCATGATCGCCTTGTCGGACAGCGGGAACGAGAGGCTCTTCTTCTCGCGCCAGCCCTCGACGCGGGTCTTCCACGCGGAAATGTCCTGGCCCTTGCGATCACCCCAGAGCGTCAGGATCTGGTCGAGCACGGTCGCGCAGTCGCCGATGATCGGCAGGTCGACGCGAACCGTCTTGTTGATCGAGGCCCGGTCGATGTCGATGTGGATCTTCTCCGAGTTCGGCGCGAAAGCGTCGAGGCGGCCGGTCACGCGGTCGTCGAAGCGGGCACCGACGCAGACGATCAGGTCGGCCTGGTTCATCGCGAAGTTGGCTTCGTACGTGCCATGCATGCCCAGCATGCCCAACCAGTCCGCATGATCGGCCGGGAAGGCGCCGAGGCCCATCAGCGTCGAGGTGACGGGCGCGCCGATCTTTTCCTGAAGCGCGCGCAGCAGGGCGGTGGCGCGCGGCCCCGAATTGATGACGCCGCCGCCGGTATAGAACACCGGCGCCTTCGCACGAGCGATCATCTCGACGGCCTGGGCGATTTCGTCAGCAGTGCCTTCGGTGCGCGGGGAATAGCGCTGGCGGCGCTGGGCCGGCGCATCGTTCCAGAGGGCGCTGGCAATCTGGACGTCCTTGGGGATGTCGATCAGTACCGGGCCGGGACGGCCGGAGGTGGCGATCTGGAAGGCTTCGTCGATAATGCCCGCCAGCTCAGCCGGATCCTTCACCAGATAATTATGCTTGGTGCAGTGGCGCGAGATGCCGACGGTGTCCGCTTCCTGGAAAGCGTCGGAGCCGATCAGTGCCGTGGGAACCTGTCCGGTAATGACGACCAGCGGGATCGAATCCATGAAGGCGTCGGCGATGCCGGTGATGGCATTGGTCGCGCCCGGACCGGAAGTAACGAGCACCACGCCGGGCTTGCCGGTGGAACGCGCATAACCTTCCGCGGCATGGGCGGCGCCGGCTTCGTGACGGACCAGGATGTGCCGAAGTCGCTCGTCGCCGAATAGAGCATCGTAGATCGGTAGCACGGCACCGCCGGGATAGCCGAATACGAATTCGACCCCCTGCTTGACCAGGCTTTCGACCAGGATGTTCGCGCCGCTGCGCTCTTCAGTCACAACACATTCCTTTACCGATTCGTGGGCGTTTCCCGAGAGGTGGGCTGCCCTTCGAATATTGCGCGCCGATTTCGGCCCGCATTACCAAAAAACCAAGATTCGCCCTGAAGCGAACTATGATGAAAACAGACCCGGCGCAGCAGGTGCCATGCCGGGTCCTCCCTCTCCCACCCGCATACTTTCATCAGCGGATGAGCGGGCTCTAAGGGGACGAAAATGTTACGTCAACCCCATAACATGAAATAATCTATCTCTAGGAGAATTTTCGTCGAAATATTCGAACTCGATCCTTGTCCATTCTTGCGGAGGCTGGTGGCGCAGCCAGGTGAACTGGCGCTTGGCGTAGTTGCGGGTGGCCTGGGAGCCGCGCGCCGTCGCTTCTTCCAGCGTCGTTTCGCCGCGCAGCACTTGGGCCAGTTCGGGAACGCCGATCGCACGCATGACGGGAAGGTCGGGGTCGAGATCGCGGGCGAGCAGGGCTTCGACTTCCGCAAGTGCGCCGCGTTCGATCATGCGCGCGAAACGCATGTCGCAGCGGCCATAGAGGGCCTGCCGTTCAGGCAGCAGGATGGCGGCGTGAACCGAGACTTGGTCGCCGATGCCGCCGCTGGTCTGCGCCTGCCAGTAGCCGATCGACTGGCCCGTGGAGCGCACGACTTCGAGCGCGCGGGCGATACGTGTGGTGTCTGCCGGGGCCAGACGAGATGCCCGTTCCGGATCTTCGATCGCGAGGGCCGCATAGGCTTCGGTAACGGGCAGGGCGCGCACGGCCTCGCGGATATCGGGCGCGATTTGGGGAACCGGTGCAATGCCGTCCAGCAGGGTGCGGATATAGAGGCCGGTTCCGCCGACGAGCACCGGCACGGCCTGCTCGGCATGGATCGCACTTATGGCCTCACGCGCGGCGCGGGCCCATTGCGCCGCCGAGCAGGTCGCGGTGCCGTCCCAGGCACCGAACAGCCGGTGCTCGATGCCGCCCATCTCTTCGGCGGTAGGGCGGGCGCTAAGGACGGTGAGGTCGGCATAGACCTGCGAGCTGTCGGCATTGACCACCACGGCCCGCCGACCGCGCCGTTCCAGCTCCTGGGCAAGCGCGACGGCACAATCGCTCTTGCCGCTGGCGGTCGGCCCTGCGATGAGCGCGAGCGGCGGCTTGTGTCCCGCGGACGCGCCGCCGGTGGAATTTTCATACGCAGCTTCAAGGGAATTCGCAGTGCTCATTGCGCGGCTGATAGCAGAACCGGACCACCTCTCGGCAAGAATCGATGCGGCTCGGGCAGAAATGCAGGAAAGCGGCGTTCGGCTCGCATCGGCGGCGATGCTCGACTTCTGCGAAACGACAATGCAGATCGCCTCTCCGGACGAGGATGCGGCCGCTCTGCGCAAAGCCCTGGATGACCATTTCGCGCCGACCGACGGTCTCGTCTGCGATCACGAACCGACGATTCCCGGCCTTTTCATCTCCGACATGGATTCGACCATGATCGGCCAGGAGTGCATCGACGAACTAGGCGATTTTGCCGGCCTCAAGGAGCGCATCGCCGAGATCACCGAGCGGGCGATGCAGGGCGAACTCGATTTCGAACAGGCGCTGCGGGAGCGTGTCGGACTTCTCAAGGGGCTTTCGGTCGATGCGGTCGAGGAATGCCTGGCGAGCCGCATCAAACCGATGCCCGGCGCGCGCACGCTGGTAGAGACGCTCAAGAAGTTCGGCTGCCGCACCGTGCTGGTGACCGGCGGTTTCCACCACTTCGCCGACCCCGTCGCAGAGCGGCTGGGATTCGAACATGTGGTGGGCAACCGGCTGGAAGTCGCGGACGGCAAGCTGACCGGCGGCCTTGCCGGGCCGATCGTGGACAGTTCGGTCAAGAAGGCGACCCTGCTGGCCGAAGTCGAAGCGCTCGGCGGCCATGTCACCAGCCTTGCCACGGGTGACGGTGCCAACGACATCCCGATGCTGGAAGCGGCGACTTACGGCATCGCCTATCACGCCAAGCCCAAAGCCCGCGCGGCGGCCAACGGCTGGGTGGACCGGGGTGACCTTACCAGCGTTCTGCGCCTGCTCGGCATCGACGAGCAGGAATGGGTTCGCGGCTGAAGGAGCGAGGGGCGATGGCGGGCAGTGGAACCTCGATCCTGAACCGGCTGTCGCACCCTCGCTATCTTCTGTTCCTTGCCGTCCTGGCGACATCCGTCTGGCCGCTGCTGGCGGTGATCGGCGCGGTCGAGGCGGTGGTTACCGCCTTCGATCTTGCGGTCATCGTCTTCGTCCTATCGTGCGTGCCCTTGTGGCGGGACGGCAACCCGGAGGTCATGCGCCGACAGGCGAAGCGTGACGACGCCGGGCAGGTCCTGCTGCTCCTGCTGACGGGACTGATCTCCTCCGTGATCCTGGCCGCGCTGGGCACTCTGGTGCTCGACAACAAGAGCCTCGTTCCTGGCGAGATCGCGCTTCTTGTCGTGACGCTGCTGGCCTGCTGGACATTCGCCAACCTCATCTACGCCTTCCATTACGCTCGTCTCTACTATTCCGCGCGGGAGGGAGCGGATCGCAAAGGGCTGGATTTTCCCGGCGGGTGCACGCCGGATTTCGCGGACTTCGTAAACTTCGCCTTCGTGATCGGCATGACCTGTCAGACGGCGGACATAGAGATCACCGATTCCGCCGTGCGCCGGATCTCGACGTTCCACGGGCTATTCGCCTTTGCCTTCAACCTCGGCATTCTGGCGCTGACCGTTAATGTGCTGGCATCCTCCAGCGGCGGGACCTGAGGCAACACCGCGGCGAACTACATCCATTTCTCGCAGATGACCAAAGTGGGGAGGGGGATGAAAAAAGGGCGCCCTGTAGGCGCCCTTTCGTTTCTCTAAGCGGAGGAAGGCGATCAGGCCTCCATCCAGTCCTTGAAGAAAGCCTCGTTGGCTTCGCGAAGCGCGGTCACTTCGTTGCCAAGGACCTTGGTGCCTGCAACCGTGCCGATGCGAACTGCGCCGGGAAGCTCGGTGCCGGCCGGCGCCGTGACGACATAGCGGCTCTGGTCCTCGCCGAAGGCTTCCGCGGTGGACAGTTCCACTTCGAGATTGCAGCCGAGGCCACTGGCAAGCGCCATTTCCGCAAGGGCGACGACAAGGCCGCCGTCGCTGACGTCATGGACCGCCGTGACCTTGCCGGCATTGATCCAGTCGCGGATCAGGGCGCCGTTCTCGGCCTCCAGCTTGAGATCGACCTTCGGCGCGTCACCGGCTTCCTGACCCGCGATCTCGCGCAGCCAGAGCGACTGGCCGAGGTGCGAACCGTTTCCGCCCAGCACGAAGATCTCGTCCCCGGTGTTCTTGAACGCGAGGGTCGCCATCTTCTCGTGGTCTGCCAGCAGGCCCACGCCGCCGATGGCCGGGGTCGGCAGGATCGCCGAGCCGCCGCCGGTCGCCTTCGATTCGTTGTAGAGCGACACGTTGCCCGAGACGATCGGATAGTCGAGCGCGCGGCAGGCGTCGCCCATGCCGTTCAGGCAGCCCACGATCTGCGCCATGATTTCGGGGCGCTGCGGGTTCGCGAAGTTCAGGCAGTTGGTGATGGCCAGCGGAAGGCCGCCCACGGCGCTGATGTTGCGATAGGTCTCGGCCACGGCCTGCTTGCCGCCCTCGTAGGGGTCTGCGTAGCAATAGCGGGGCGAGCAGTCGGTGCTGATCGCCAGCGCCTTCTGCGTATTGTGGATGCGCACCACGGCCGCGTCGCCGCCGGACTTCTGCATGGTGTCGCCGCCGACCTGGCTGTCGTACTGCTCCCAGATCCACTTGCGCGAGGCGAGGTCCACCGTGCCCATCAGCTTGAGCAGGTCGGCGCCGATGTCGGCGCTTTCCGCCACCTCGCCCAGCGCCGGAACCTTGGCCCAGGCCTTGTATTCCTCAGGAGAAACGTAAGGGCGCTCGTATTCCGGCGCGTCGTCGGCCAGCGGACCCAGGGGAATGTCGCAGACCACTTCGCCGTTGAACTCGAGAACCATGTGGCCGGTATCGGTCACTTCGCCGATCACGGCGAAATCCAGTTCCCACTTCTTGAAGATCGCCTCGGCCATGGCTTCCTTGCCGGGCTGAAGCACCATGAGCATGCGCTCCTGGCTTTCCGAGAGCATCATCTCGTAAGGCGTCATCGCCTCTTCGCGGCAGGGCACCTTGTTCATGTTCAGGCGAATGCCGGCGCCGCCCTTGCTGGCCATTTCGACCGAGGAGGAGGTGAGGCCGGCCGCGCCCATGTCCTGGATCGCGACGATCGCGTCGGTGGCCATGAGTTCGAGGCAGGCCTCGATCAGCAGCTTTTCGGTGAAGGGGTCGCCTACCTGCACGGTCGGGCGCTTTTCCTCGGACTTCTCGTCGAAGTCGGCAGAGGCCATGGTGGCGCCGTGGATGCCGTCGCGGCCGGTCTTCGAACCGACGTAGACGATCGGGTTACCCAGGCCCGTGGCGGCCGAGTAGAAGATCTTGTCCGTCTCGGCGACGCCCACGGTCATGGCGTTGACCAGGATGTTGCCGTCGTAGGCCTTGTGGAAATTCGTTTCACCTCCGACGGTGGGCACGCCCACGCAGTTGCCGTAGGAGCCGATGCCTTCGACCACGCCCTGCACCAGATGCTTCATCTTGGGGTGGTCGGGACGGCCGAAGCGCAGCGCGTTCATGTTGGCGACCGGGCGGGCGCCCATGGTGAAGACGTCCCGCAGGATGCCGCCGACGCCGGTGGCGGCGCCCTGGAAAGGCTCGATGTAGCTAGGGTGGTTGTGGCTTTCCATCTTGAAGATGGCGGCCTGCCCATCGCCGATGTCGATCACGCCGGCATTCTCGCCGGGGCCGCAGATGACCCAGGGGGCCGTCGTGGGCAGCTTCTTCAGGTGGAAGCGGCTCGACTTGTACGAGCAGTGCTCGGACCACATGACCGAGAAGATGCCGAGCTCAACCAGGTTGGGCTCTCGGCCGAGCGCGTTCAGGACCCGCTCGTATTCCTCGGAATTGAGGCCGTGGGCCTCGACGACATCGGGGGTGATTTCGGACATGCGACGCGCCTTAGCGCCGAGTGGGACGCTTCGCTAGAGCGAAAAACAAGGCGATTTTACAGCGGCCGACCGCGGGCTTCGGCGCGATGTCCTCCAGTCCCGCCTTGACCGGTGAACGCGGGCGCTTCATTGCAGGCTTCATGACTGAGAAGAGTGCCGAAATCGGCGAAATCGCTGGGATGAGCTTCGAGGATGCGCTGCGCGCGCTGGAAGACGTGGTGCGCCGTCTCGAAAGCGGCGACGTGCCGCTCGACGATTCGATCACGCTCTACGAACGCGGCGATGCGCTGCGCCAGCATTGCCAGAAGCGGCTGGACGCCGCGCAGGCGCGCATCGAGCGCATCGTCGCCGGGCCGGACGGGGTTCCGACTGGAACCCAGCCGTTCGACACGGCGGATCGCTGAGTCGTGGCCGAGGTCACCGTGATGGATCCGGTCCTCTCCGAAGGTCTGGCTCGTATCGCCGAAGAAATCGACGGCGCCTTCGACGCGCTGCTGCCGGTGCCCAGCGATGCCCGGGCCCGTTTGGTAGAGGCGATGCGTTATGCCGCGATCGGCGGTGGCAAGCGGCTGCGGCCCTTGCTGCTGACGGCTGTTGCGGAGATGTACGGCGTCGTGCGGGAAGCGGCCATTCGCGCCGCCGTCGCGATCGAATCGATCCATGTCTACTCGCTGATCCACGACGATCTGCCGTGCATGGACGATGACGCCGTGCGTCACGGCAAGCCGACCCTGCACCTCGCCTTCGACGAAGCTACGGCGGTGCTGGCCGGAGACTCGCTTCATGCTTTCGCTTTCGAAGTGCTGAGCGATTCCGCCACGAGCGCGGATCCCTTCACGCGGATCGAACTGGTGCAGGCGCTTGGTCATGCCAGCGGGGCGCAAGGGATGGCCGGCGGCCAGATGATGGATCTCGTGGCCGAAACCAGCGAGTTCGACCTTCAGACCGTCACCCGGCTCCAGCAGCTCAAGACGGGCGCGCTGCTCGGCGCGGCGGTGGAGATGGGCGCGATCCTGGGCCGTCTGCCGCCGGAAGGACGCGCGCATCTTCGCGGCTATGCCCGCGACATCGGCCTCGCGTTCCAGATCGCGGACGACCTCATCGATCACGAGGGCGACGCCTCGGTGGCCGGCAAGGCTGTGGGCAAGGATGCGGATGCGGGCAAGGAAACCTTCGTCTCGCTGCTCGGCCCGGCCCGCGCCCGCGAACAGGCGCGAATGCTGGTCGAACAGGCGATCGGCCACCTTGCGCAGCACGGCAAGGAAGCCGACCTGCTGCGGGCCGTCGCGCGCTATATCGTCGAGCGGGATCACTAAAGAGCGCTGCCAGGCCAGAAGCGCCGACGCGATGCTGCCGGCGGCACGGGCGTGGGTGTGAGAACGACCGGGCACGATCAAGGAAAACGGGGAAGATCGCATGACTGAACGCATCGGGGTCTATCCCGGAACTTTCGATCCCATCACCTTGGGTCATGCCGACATTATCCGGCGGGGCGCCAAGCTCGTCGATCGGCTGATCATCGGGGTGACCACCAACCCTTCCAAGAACCCGCTGTTCACGCCGGAAGAGCGCATGGCGATGGTCGAGCGCGAAGTGGCGTCGCTGGGGATCAGCAACGTCACCGTCACCGGCTTCAATGCGCTGCTGATGAAGTTTGCGCAGAAGCAGGGAGCCAGCGTCATCGTCAGGGGACTGCGCGCCGTCGCCGACTTCGAGTACGAGTACCAGATGGCCGGCATGAACCAGCAGCTCAATCCGAACATCGAGACGGTGTTCCTGATGGCGGATGTCAGCCTCCAGCCGATCGCCTCCAAGCTCGTCAAGGAGATCGCCCTGTTCGGCGGCGATATCGCCCGTTTCGTCAGCCCCGCCGTGCGCGACGACGTGGTCGGCCGCATCGCCGAGACCGGGCTTCTCGGAGACTACTGAGCGCGCCCGAGACATCGCCGAGACGCCCTTGCGACAAATTCATTCATTGTCACGTCAGCACCGGGGCACTATCGCCCCTGACCTGAACGGCTTCCTTCCTGTGAGTATTCGATGAAGTTCCGCCTGACCCTTAACGCGACGATGATCGGCCTGGCGCTGGCAGCTACGCCTGCTCTGGCCAAGAAGAAGGAAGATCCGACCCCGACCCCGCCGGCGGCGGCGCTGCCGACTTTCGTCGATCCAGACGTGACGCACCAGCCCGAGAACGTGCTCCTGCTCGATCTCTCGGACGGTGGCCGCGTGGCCATTCGTCTGATGCCGGAATGGGCGCCTCACCATGTCGAGCGGGTCAAGACGCTGGCCTCGCAGGGCTTCTACAACGGCCAGATCTTCCACCGCGTGATCGACGGCTTCATGGCCCAGACCGGCGACCCGACGGGTACCGGGCAGGGAGGCTCCCAGCTTCCCGACCTGACGGCCGAATTCAACGCGATGCCGCATGTTCGCGGCACCGTGTCGATGGCCCGCACCAACGAGCCGAACAGTGCCAACAGCCAGTTCTTTATCGTGTTCTACCCGCGCTTCTCGCTCGATCGCAAGTACACCAACTTCGGCCGCGTGATCTCGGGAATGCAGTATGTCGACGCCATCCAGCGCGGCGAACCGCCCCAGAATCCGACGCGGATCGTCCAGGCTTCGCTGGCCTCCGATAACAAGGCGCCCCCGCCCCCCGTTCCGGTTGCGCCTGCTTCGACCAAGATCACCGCCGACCAGTTGACCAATTCCAAGTCGAACTGATCCGCTCGAAAAATGGATGACGCGCATGGAGCGCGCCTCTAGAGGGGCGCTCCATGCGCGTTGACCTTTTCGACTTCGACCTTCCACCTGAGAATATCGCCCTTCGCCCCGCGCGCCCGCGCGACTCGGCGCGGATGCTGGTGGTGCAGGGCCGTGACCAGGGACCGCTGGTCGAGCGCGTCGTGCGCGATCTTCCCGGCGAACTGCGCGCCGGGGACGTTCTGGTCTTCAACGACACCCGCGTCATTCCCGCCCAGCTCGAAGGACGCCGCGGCGAGGCGAAGATCGGCGCCACGCTCCACAAGCGCATCGATCTTCGCCGCTGGCAGGCTTTCGTCCGCAACGCCAAGCGACTGAAGGCCGGGGACCGCATGGAATTTCCTGCAGACGTCAGCGCGCTCGCCGAAGAGCGCCACGAGGACGGCAGCTGGACCCTGTTCTTCGAGGGTGATGAGCCGGTGGAAGTCCTGCTGGAACGGGCAGGGCGCATGCCGCTGCCGCCCTATATCGCGGGCAAGCGACAGACCGATGAGCAGGATGCCAGCGACTACCAGACGATGTTCGCGCGCGAGAAAGGCGCCGTCGCGGCGCCGACTGCCGCGCTGCATTTCACACCGGAACTGATCGAGCGGCTGGATGCGGCCGGTATCAAGCGAGAGACCCTGACCCTCCACGTCGGTGCGGGGACGTTCCTGCCGGTCAAGGCCGATGAGACGGCCGACCACAAGATGCATGCGGAATGGGGCCGTATCGATGCCGCCACCGCAGACCGCCTCAATGCCGCACGCGCGGCGGGAGGGCGCGTCATCGCGGTCGGCACCACCAGCCTGCGCCTCCTCGAAAGCGCGGCCGGCGAGGATGACATGATTCGTCCCTTCGAAGGCGACACTTCGATCTTTATCACCCCGGGTTACCGCTTCAAGGCGATCGACGGGTTGATGACCAACTTCCACTTGCCCAAGTCGACGCTGTTCATGCTGGTTTCCGCGCTCATGGGGCTGGAGCGGATGCAGGAAGTCTACGCCCATGCCATCAGCAAGGCATACCGCTTCTATTCCTACGGCGATTCCAGTCTTCTTTTGCCCTGAAGGGACTTGGAACTGTCACCGGTTTCGCGCATCACGCGGTCCATGGAACCCATTCTCGAAATCAGCGGTCTTACCAAGACTTACGCCGGGGGCTTCACCGCGCTTCAGGGCGTCGACCTCACGATCAACAAGGGCGAGATCTTCGCGTTGCTCGGGCCGAACGGCGCGGGCAAGACCACGCTGATCGGCGCCGTCTGCGGCCTGGTGCGGCCCAGCAGCGGCACCATGCGGGTCTTCGGCGAGGACATCACCCGCAATTGGCGCAGCCTGCGCGCGCGGATCGGCCTGGTTCCGCAGGAACTGGCGACCGATATGTTCGAGACGGTCCTTCACACCGTCAATTACTCGCGAGGCCTGTTCGGCCTTGCGCCCGATCCCGCGCGGATCGAGGAGATCCTGCGCGCTCTCAGCCTCTGGGACAAGCGCAAGGCGCAGATCCGTGCACTTTCCGGCGGCATGAAGCGCCGCGTGCTGATCGCCAAGGCGCTCGCCCACGAACCCGACCTGCTGTTCCTCGATGAGCCGACCGCCGGCGTCGACGTCGAGCTTCGCCGCGACATGTGGGCGCAGATCGCCAAGCTTCGCGATCGGGGCACGACGATCATCCTGACCACGCACTACATCGAGGAAGCGGAAGAGATGGCGGACCGCGTCGGCATCATCCAGGCCGGCAGCATTCGCATGGTCGAGGAGACCCGCTCCCTGATGAAGCGATTGGGTCGTACCGAAGCGCATATCGGCCTGGTGACGCCGCTGGCGTGCATTCCCGAAGTGCTGGCAGGCTATAATCTCTCCCTCGCCCAAGGCGGGCACGAACTGCTCTATCGCGGCGGCGACGGGTACGGGGGCGGCAAAGCCGAGGTTGCGCAGCTCACCAAGGACCTGGTGGCCAACGGCATCGACTACACTTCGATCGACATCCGCGAATCGAGCCTCGAAGACATATTCGTCGATCTTCTGGAAGGAGCGGCGGCATGATCGCCTTCAACGCGCGCAGCACCTGGACCATCTACAAGCGCGAAGTCCTGCGGGCCTTGCGCACCGCGATGCAGTCGATCCTGGCCCCGGTGCTTACGACCGTGCTCTACTTCATCGTCTTCGGCGCCGCGATCGGCAGCAAGATGGATTCGGGCATGGCCGGGGTGAACTATGGCGCCTTCATCGTGCCGGGTCTGCTTCTGCTGACCCTGCTCAGCGAAAGTACCTCGAACGGCAGCTTCGGCATCTACATGCCGCGCTTCACCGGCGCGATCTACGAACTGCTCTCGGCGCCTGTCGGCGTGGCGGAGACTCTGATCGGTTTCGTGGGAGCAGCGGCTACCAAGTCGCTCATATTGGCTGCTATCATCCTGATCACGGCGACCTTCTTCGTCGATTACACGATCGCTCATCCATTCTACGCCCTGGGGTTCATCCTCCTGGTTTCGGCCAGTTTCTCCCTGCTCGGGTTCATCCTGGGCATCTGGGCGGACAGCTTCGAGAAACTGGGCATCGTTCCGGTGCTGTTCATGGTGCCACTGACATTCCTCGGCGGCACGTTCTACTCGATCGATCTCCTGCCCGAGCCCTGGCGCTCGGTCGCCATGGCGAACCCGGTGGTCTATCTGGTGAACGGTCTGCGCTGGTGCTTCTACGGCAGTTCCGATTTCCCCATCGGCCTGTCCCTGGGCATGACGCTGGGCTTCCTCGTGCTGTGTGTGGCGATCGTCGCCTGGATCTTCCGCACGGGCTGGCGCCTGCGCGCCTGAGTAGGTGAAATCGTTTCATGACAATGCGTTTGGCTGTTTGTGTCAGTGTACCTGTTCTTCTGATTTCCGCTTCGGCGCAGGCGCAGGCACCCCGTACGCTACAGTTCCAGCCTTTCGGCTTCGACGCATTTCCCGATATCGAGGTGCTGCCGGTGGATCCCGTGGAGCAACTGCCGCTGCGCCTCGTGCTGCCCGATTACGTCGCCCCGCCACCCTTGATAGACGTGCCTGCTCCGCGCCTTCCCGATAACGTCAAGTCGATGATCGAGGCCGCAGTCCGGACGAAGGATTCGGCGGTCGTCTCTGCTGTCGTCAAGGCCGCGGTTTCCACCCAGCCTGACGACAAGGAAGAAATTCGCGCGATGCACCAGGCTTTCCTGGATGCGAACGCGCGCGAGATTGCTGAAAAGGCCAATGCCGAGCGGGAGCGGATCCGCCGCGCCGCCTTGCTGGAACTCTGGACCGGCAAAGTCGAACTCGGGGCTTTCCGGGCCACGGGCAACACTAGCAACTTCGGCTATACCGGCGCGGTCAAGCTGGACCGCAAGGGGCTGAACTGGCAGCACACGGTGCAACTGAACGCCGATTACCAGAAGGATCGTGGCAACGTATCGCGCGAACAATACGGGGCGAGCTACCAGCCCCGCTTCACGCTGAACGACGGCCTCTTCATTTACGGCCGCGTGCAGTACGAAAAGGATCGGATCCAGGGTTATCTCGACCGCTACTCGCTGTCCGGCGGGCTCGGCTATCGCATCCTGAAACGTGACAATGTGTCGCTGTCGATGGAAGTCGGTCCTGCGCTGCGTCGCACCCGATACGTCGAAGTGCCGGAGGAGACGACCTGGTCGGGGCTCACGTCGGTGGATTTCGACTGGCAGATCCTGCCGACGATGAAGCTCACCCAGGATGCGTCGTCCTATATCGAGACCGGGAACAGTACGTTCACTTCCGCGACGGGCTTCGAAATCGGCATGGGCAGAGGGCTGAAGACGCGGTTGTCCTATTCCATCGAGCACGAAACCTCGCCGCCGGACGGCTCGCTCAAGACCGACACGATCTCGCGCTTCTCACTGGTCTACGGCTTCTGAAGGCTGTAACGGGCGGGGCATGAACCCCCGTTTCGAATTCTCCATCCACGCCACCGACGGCAAGGCCCGGACCGGCGTTATCAAGATGCGCCGCGGCGAAATCCGCACGCCCGCCTTCATGCCGGTGGGAACTGCCGCTACCGTAAAGGCTATGAAGCCGCAGGATGTGCGCGCCACCGGCGCTGACATCATCCTTGGCAATACCTACCACCTCATGCTTCGCCCCGGAGCCGAGCGAGTCGCGCGGCTGGGCGGGTTGCACAAGTTCATGAACTGGGACCGCCCGATCCTGACCGACAGCGGCGGCTACCAGGTGATGAGCCTGTCTGACCTGCGCAAGATCACCGAGAACGGCGTGACTTTCGCCAGCCACCTCGACGGATCGCGCCACCTGCTGACGCCCGAGCGCTCGATGGAGATCCAGCGGCTGCTCGGCTCCGATATCGTCATGTGCTTCGACGAATGCCCGAAGATCGACCAGCCCCGCGACGTGATCGCGCGTTCGATGGAAATGTCGATGCGTTGGGCGAAGCGCAGCCGCGACGGCTTCGACGCGGGCGGCGAACATGCCGCCAACTCGGCCTTGTTCGGCATTCAGCAGGGTGCGCTCGATGAAGGTCTGCGCAAGGCCTCGGCCGATGCCCTCATCGACATCGGGTTCGACGGCTACGCCATCGGCGGCCTGGCCGTAGGCGAGGGGCAGGAGGCGATGTTCTCCACGCTGGAGTTCGCACCGGGCCAGCTTCCGGCAGACCGTCCGCGCTATCTGATGGGCGTCGGCAAGCCCGACGATCTCGTAGGTGCAGTGGAGCGCGGCGTCGACATGTTCGATTGCGTGCTGCCCAGCCGTTCGGGCCGCAATGGCCAGGCCTTCACCTGGAACGGGCCGCTGAACTTGCGCAACGCCCGCCATGCGGAAGACCAGAACCCCCTGGACGAGCGCTGCAAGTGTCCGACCTGCGGCACCTATAGCAGGGCCTACCTGCATCATCTCGTGCGTTCGGGGGAGATCCTCGGCTCGATGCTGATGACCGAGCACAACATCTCGTTCTACCAGCAGCTCATGCAGGCCATGCGCGACGCGATCGCCGCGGGAACCTTCGCGCAGTTCGCTGCAGACTTCCGGCGCGACTATTTTCAGGGACGCAGCGGATAGCCGGGCCAACGCTGCGGCTGTGATCAAACACCCGGGAAGCGATGCGCTTCTCGGGTGTATTTCTATCCGGCTTTGTCAGGCCGGTTCGAGGCCTTCTTGCAGATCGTCGTGCAGCGCGCCGATTTCGAGTTTGGTGCCGACATAGGCGACGAAGCGACCGGTGCGGGAGTCCAGAAAACCTGCACCGATCTCCGCCGCGAACTGCTTCGCGGTCTGGAGGTCTGGATACCATTTGCCGGTGCGTTTGGGGGTGATGAATCGATAGCGGGACATGGTGCTGATCCAATGCACAAGTTCCATGTCCGTTCCCTTACAACTCCAGCGATTCAGCGCGTTTCCAGTCGCCTCATCGCATAAATAAAAAGGGCGGCCCCACCAGGTAGCCGCCCTTCCTATTTGTGGTCCGAGGACCCGAAACTTAGCGCGAGTAGAACTCGACGACCAGGTTCGGTTCCATCTTCACCGGGTAGGGCACTTCGTCCAGCGAAGGAACGCGGACGAAGGTCACCTTGTCGGTGCCGTCCTGAGCGACGTAGTCGGGGACTTCACGCTCGGGAAGGTTCTGGGCTTCGATGATCAGCGCCATTTCCTTGGCCTTGTTGCCCAGGCTGATGACGTCGCCGACCTTCACGCGGCGCGAAGCGATGTTGCACTTCACGCCGTTGACGCGGATGTGGCCGTGCGAAACGATCTGGCGAGCCGCGAAGATGGTGGGCGCGAACTTCGAGCGGTACACGACCATGTCCAGACGCTGCTCGAGCAGGCCGATCAGGTTCTGGCCGGTGTCGCCCTTCATGCGCGAGGCTTCCTGGTAGGTAGCCTTGAACTGCTTCTCGGTCACGTCGCCGTAGTAGCCCTTGAGCTTCTGCTTGGCGCGCAGCTGCAGACCGTAGTCCGACAGCTTGCCCTTGCGGCGCTGGCCGTGCTGGCCGGGGCCGTAGCTGCGGCGGTTGACCGAGCTCTTGGGGCGACCCCAGATGTTCTCGCCCATGCGGCGGTCGAGTTTGTACTTGGCGCTTTTACGCTTCGACATAAGTCGTTCTCCTTTTCTGCTGCCGCTGCCGGGGTGGAAGCGGTCCATGTTGTCCCGGGGCGCACCATTCCGCCTAATGTGCGGAATGCGGCCGCCGCTTCACCGGGGTGCGGGGCCGAATGGACGAACCTGTCAAGAAGGCAGGCGCCATGTGAAGGGGTGCCCCATACGGGCTCGGGCAGGAATGTCAAGCAGGCGTGGTGGGAGAACCCATCAATCCCGCGGGCGACGCGTGTTTCCGAGGGCAGAGAGCACACCGCGAAGGGTGCGCACTTCGAGGTGATTCCAGCCCGGCTTCGTGAGAAGGTTGCGCAAGGTCAGCCGGTTGGCCGCCGCACGCGTTTCGGGCCAGAAATAGTTCTTGGGTTCGAGCAATTGCTCGAAGTGGCCGATGAGGCCTTCCAATTCTTCTTGCGGGGCAGGGGGAAGCAGGTCCTCCTGCGTGGGCTGCGCGAGCTGGCCGGAGCCGATGGCGCCCTTCGACCATTCGTAGGCGCAGAGGATCACCGCCTGCGCCAGGTTGAGCGAGGCGAACTCGGGATTGATCGGCACCGTCAGGATGGCCCGGGCGAGGGCGACATCCTCGGTTTCGAGACCCGATCGCTCGGGGCCGAACACATAGGCCGAACGCCCTGAAGCCGTATGAACCTCGCGCGCGGCCTCCTCGGGCGTGACGACCGGCTTGGTGACGCCGCGCTTGCGGACGGTGGTGGCGTAGACGTTGGCGCAATCGGCCACGGCCTCAGCCAGCGTCTCGAAGACTTCGGCATATTCCAGCACCACGTCGGCGCCGGCAGCGGCAGGACCGGCCGAAGGATTGGGCCAGCCGTCGCGCGGAGCGACGAGGCGCATCTCGGTCAGGCCGAAGTTGAGCATGGCGCGCGCGGCCTTGCCGATGTTCTCGCCCAGTTGCGGGCGCACCAGCACGATGACCGGCTTCTGTACGTCAGTCATCGCTGTGGCCTTCCATGGTGCCTGGACCCGCGACATCGCGCACGGTCCCTGCAAATTCTTCGAAATCGCGCGCTTCGTTGAAGGCGCGGTAGACCGAGGCAAACCGGATATAGGCGACGGAATCCAGCTGACGCAGCCCTTCCATCACCATTTCGCCGATTTCGCGGGAGGAGACCTCAGCCTCGCCGAGAGTCTCCACCTGGCGCTGTACGCCGGACACGAGTTGGTCGATCTGCTCGCGCTCGATCCCGCGCTTGCGGCAGGCCAGAGTGGCGGACTGCTCGATCTTGGCCCGATCGAATGGCTCGCGGTTATCGTCGCTCTTGACGACGGTGATCTCGCGAAGCTGGACACGTTCGAAGGTCGTGAACCGCGCGCCGCAGCTGGAACACTGGCGGCGGCGGCGGATCGCGGTATTGTCCTCGGTCGGGCGGCTGTCCTTGACCTGGGAATCATCGTGGGCGCAAAAAGGACAGCGCATTCAATCAGCTACTCTCAATTCTTGGAAGCAGTTCTTCAGGGGCGCACGCGCTTGTAGAACTGGTATCCCGCGCCGACCGCAAGACCCAATGGGATGGACACGAACGGCAGCACCAGGCCGGCGACCGCCCCGGCCGCGCCCCAGGCGAGCACCGGCTTGGTCGACGGATGGTCGAGGCCGTCCTGAAGCATTCCGGCCAGCTCGTGGCGGGCATCGGAAATGAAATCACCGTTGTCGTTGGGGTGGTTCGGGTCGGTCATGATAGCCAGGCTCCTGAAATCAGTCCTCGTAGATCGGGAATCGATCACACAGAGCCTCAACGCGCGCGCGCACGTTCTGCTCCACCTGAGCGTCGCCGGCTTCGCCGCACTTGGCAAGACCGTCGAGCACGTCGGCGACCATCTCGCCGATTTCGCGGAACTCTTCCGGGCCAAAGCCGCGGGTGGTGCCCGCGGGCGAACCCACGCGGATTCCGCTGGTCTTCATCGGCGGCAGCGGATCGAAGGGGATGCCGTTCTTGTTGCAGGTGATGCCCGCACGCTCCAGCGCCTCATCCGCGTCCTTGCCGGTCACGCCCAGCGGCGAGAGGTCGATCAGGGCGAGGTGCGTATCGGTGCCGCCCGAGACGATCGCCGCGCCGCGCGCCTTGAGCGTGTCGGCCAGAACCTTGGCGTTCTCGATGACGCGCGCGGCGTAGTCCTTGAACTCGGGGCGCAGCGCTTCACCGAAGGCAACGGCCTTGGCGGCGACGACGTGCATCAGCGGACCGCCTTGCAGGCCGGGGAACACCGCCGAATTGATCTTCTTGGCCAGCGCCTCGTCATTGGTGAGGATCATGCCGCCACGGGGGCCGCGCAGCGTCTTGTGCGTGGTGGTGGTGGCGATGTGCGCGTGGGGGAAGGGCGAGGGGTGGAGCCCCGCCGCAACGAGGCCGGCGAAATGCGCCATGTCGACCTGGAACAGTGCGCCCACGGCATCCGCGATTTCGCGCATGCGCTTGAAGTCGATCACGCGCGGATAGGCGGAACCACCGGCGATGATCAGCTTGGGCTGGTGTTCCTTCGCAAGGGCCTCGACCTCATCGTAGTCGATCAGGTGGGTGTCCTTGGTCACGCCGTACTGCACGGCGTTGAACCACTTGCCCGAAAGCGCGGCACGCGCACCATGGGTAAGGTGGCCGCCGGCGTCGAGGCTCATGCCGAGGATGGTCTCGCCCGGCTTCACGGTGGCGAGAAGCACGGCGCCGTTGGCCTGTGCGCCCGAGTGCGGCTGGACGTTGGCGAAGCCGCAATCGAACAACTGCTTGGCGCGCTCGATGGCCAGCGTCTCGACTTCGTCCGAAGGCTCGCAGCCCTGGTAGTAGCGCTTGCCGGGGTACCCTTCGGCGTACTTGTTGGTCAGCACCGAACCCTGGGCTTCGAGCACGGCCTTGGAGACGATGTTCTCCGAGGCGATCAGTTCGATCTGCTTGCGCTCACGCTTCAGCTCGTGGCCGATGGCCTTGGCGACGGCGGGATCGCTCTGGGCTACGCCCTCGGAGAAGAAGCCGGCGGAACGGATGGCGGTGTCTACGGTCATGTTCGGGCTTCTCCGTTTCAGAAGACGGGGTTGGAAAGCTTTTCGACGCGGCCCGCGTGGCGTCCGCCACCGAACTCGGCCGAGAGGAAAGCGTCGAGGCAGGCCTTGGCCATATCCTCGCCGGTCAGGCGCGCGCCCATGGCGATGACGTTGGCATCATTGTGCTCGCGGGCAAGCGCAGCCGAGAGCGGCTCCGATACGAGCGCGCAGCGGCAGGCAGGATCGCGGTTCACGGCGATCGAAATGCCGATGCCCGAGCCGCAGAGCGCAACGCCGAACTGCGCGGTGCCTTCGGCCACGACCGAAGCCAGCCTGTAGCCATAGTCGGGATAATCGACGCGGTCGGCGGTCTCTGGGCCGAGGTCGGCGACTTCGTGGCCTTGCTCGATGAGATATTCACGCAAGGTCGCCTTGAGATCAACGGCGGCGTGGTCTGAAGCAATCGCAATGCGCATGGGATGTCTGTCCTGATGCGGAGATTCGTTGCGCCTCCCCTTAGTCGCGAGTTCGTCGCATTGCCACCATTGTTGGTGATGAGAGAGTGCAATTGCCGGAAGTGGGTGAATTGGCAGCCTTTTGGCGGGGATGCTGGGGAAATCAGGAGAGAGTAGCTGAAACCGGCGCAATTTCTCACTTGTGGTCGGGCAGCAAGCCAAGAATTGACACCGATCGTCGTGAAGGGGATGCTTTCAGCGTCTGGTCAGGGGGGTGGCAGTGAAATCGACAAGGCTGCTCATCGTTTCGCTGATGCTGGGGCTGGCCTTAGCCGTTCTCGGCACGACTCCGCCCAGGCCGGCACCGGCCGATGCGCCGCAGGACGAATTTTCGGCCGAACGGGCCATGGTGGACGTCGAGCGCATCGCCCGCGCGCCGCATCCCAGCGGTTCGGCCGAGCACGCGGCCTTGCGCGGATACCTTATGCAGCGGCTGAGCGAGCTGGGGCTGACCGTGCGCATCCAGCAAGGCGCGTTTCCGCCCGATGCCCGCTCGGAACTGAACCGGCGTAACGGCAAGTCGGAGGAGCACGTCCCCTTGACCAATGTGCTTGGTCTGCTGCGCGGAACCGAGTCGAATCTCCCCGCCGCGGCGCTGATGGCGCATTATGACAGCGTCCCGGGCTCGCCTGCCGCTGGCGACGACGGGGCGGGGGTCGCCTCGATCCTGGAGACGCTGCGGGCGCTCTCGCTCGATCGGGAGCGCAAGCGCGACGTTCTGGTCATCCTGACCGACGGCGAGGAATCGGGTCTCCTTGGCGCAAGGATGTTCTTCGCCCAGGCACAGGAAGCGCGGCGGATCGGGGCGATCATCAATCTCGAGACGCGCGGCGGTGGCGGGAAGGCCAACCTGTTCCAGACATCCGCTCTCAATGGCGATGTGGCCAGGCTCTGGGCCAGCACCGCGCCGCATCCTGCGGGAACGTCGCTGGCGACCTTCATCTATAGCATCCTGCCCAACGATACGGACCTGACCGTGGCTCTGCCGCATGGTTATCCGGCATGGAACTTCGCGTTCATCGGACGGCCGGGGCTCTATCATTCGCCTCTGGCTACGGCCCCCAATCTCGATCGCGGATCGCTCCAGCAGATGGGCGAGCAGACGCTGGGGCTGGCGCGCGCTCTGGCGAAGACCACCGACCTGCCGCGCCGAGCACCGGATATCGTGTTTTTCGACGCGTTCGGGCTGTTCGCGATTCATTATGCGCCGGGGTGGGGCTGGGCGATGCTGGCCGTCGCTTTCCTAGGCTACGGTGCGCTGGTGATGCGGCGACCGGACCTCCCGGAAATGTTCGTCGGCTCTGCGCGGATGCTTGCGCTCCTGGCGCTGACCGGAGGGCTGCTATGGGCGTTCAACATGGTTTCGGGCGCGGACGGCCCCGTGAACTACTACGACCGCTTGGCCGCGATCCCTCGGCTTCAGGCGATCGCCTTGTGCGGTACCGCTGCAGTATCAGTGCTCCTGCTGGGGAGCAGACCGGAATCTGTTGCCGGAGAAGTGGGGTTGGTGCTGCCTGTGTGGTTGGCTGCCGCCGCTTTCCAGGCATTCGCGCCGACGGCGGCTTATGTGCTGACGGTGCCGTTGCTGCTGAGCGGCGTCGTAGCCTTGATGCGCGCAACAGGGGCGGGCAGCGGGCTGGGGGTCGCAGCCGTGGCCGTGGCCGGACTCGTGACGGGATATGCGCTGCTGCTCGGCTACTCGCTGATGCAGGCGGTAGGGACGGGCCTCCCGATGGTTTGCATCCTACCGCTGATGATGGTCATGCCGGTTCTCGTGCCGCTTCGGGCGCCCCTGTCGCAGGGGCTGATGAAGGGCTTGAGCATGACCTTGCTGGTTCTGGCGGTTGGAGTGGCGCTTTGGGTGCGGTGGGATACTCCAGCTGCGAGTATTGCCGCTTACGAGCAGGTTCCGGCGCCAGGCGGGTAAGGATAAGGGTATGCCGGCCGGCACCGGCTACCGGCTTGCGGTAAATGTCACCCTGGCCCAATCTCGCGGGCGCCGGGAGGGACCGGTGAGGAGAGTGCCCATGAAGCGTATCTTGCTATCGTCATTGGGAGTCGCAGGCATCGTGTTGCTTGCCGGTTGCATGGAAACCATGCCGGGACCGGACCGTCCGCATCGTCCGCGACCGGAAAAGCCGGCCATGTGCACGAGGGAATATGCGCCCGTCTGCGGCGTGAAGCGGGGCAAGCGGCAGACTTTCGGCAATGCCTGCATGGCGCGGGCGAAGGGCTACAACGTGGTCGATCAAGGTCCCTGCGGGCAATAGGCGAAAAAAAGCCCCGCCTTGGCGGGGCTTTTCTCTTACCGTTTCGGGTTCCTCACTGATCGAGGAACGAGCGCATCTTGCGGCTGCGGCTCGGGTGCTTGAGCTTGCGCAGGGCCTTCGCCTCGATCTGGCGGATACGTTCGCGCGTGACCGAGAACTGCTGGCCGACTTCCTCGAGGGTGTGGTCGGTGTTCATGCCGATGCCAAAGCGCATGCGCAGCACGCGCTCTTCGCGCGGGGTGAGTGAGGCCAGAACGCGGGTGACCGTTTCCTTGAGGTTGGCCTGGATCGCCGCGTCGACCGGGATGATCGCGTTCTTGTCTTCGATGAAATCGCCCAGGTGCGAGTCTTCCTCGTCGCCGATGGGCGTTTCGAGGCTGATCGGCTCCTTGGCGATCTTCATCACCTTGCGCACCTTTTCGAGCGGCATGGACAGGCGCTCGGCCATTTCCTCGGGCGTGGGCTCGCGGCCCTGCTCGTGGAGGAACTGGCGGCTGGTGCGGACCAGCTTGTTGATCGTCTCGATCATGTGGACCGGGATGCGGATCGTGCGGGCCTGATCCGCGATCGAGCGGGTGATCGCCTGCCTGATCCACCAGGTGGCGTAAGTGGAGAACTTGTAGCCGCGGCGGTACTCGAACTTGTCGACCGCCTTCATCAGGCCGATGTTGCCTTCCTGAATGAGGTCCAGGAATTGAAGGCCGCGGTTCGTGTACTTCTTGGCGATCGAGATCACCAGGCGCAGGTTCGCCTCGACCATTTCCTTCTTGGCGATGCGCGCCTCGCGCTCACCTTTCTGGACCATGTTGACGATGCGGCGGAACTCGGGAAGCGCCATGCCGGTGGCGGCGGCGATGTCCGACACTTCCGAACGGATTCGTTCGACCGGATCGGCCTCGGCTTCCGCAAAGGCCGCCCACTTCTTGTCCTTCCTGGACATTTCGGCAAGCCAGGTATCGTCCAGTTCGCGGCCGACGTAGGTATCGAGGAAGTCGGCGCGCTTGACCTTGTGACGCTCAGCCAGGCGCAGCATCTGGCCGCCCAGCGTCGTCAGGCGGCGGTTGAAGGCATAGAGGTTGTCGACGAGATATTCGATCTTCGTCGCGTGGAACTTCACCGATTCGACCTGAGCGGTCAGGTCTTCGCGCAGCTGCTGGTACTGGTCTTCCTTGGCGGCGGGGAAATCGATGCCCAGAGCCAGCGCGTCGAGACGTTCCGACTGAAGGCGTTCGAAGGCCTGGAACAGCTCGGTGATGAGCATGAACTTCTCAAGCGCCTCGGGCTTGAGCGCCGCTTCCATCTGGGCGAGGCTGAGGGTGTTGTCCTCTTCCTCTTCCTCGGCTTCGCGCTTGGGGATCGGGTTGCCGTCCTCGTCCAGTTCTTCCGAGTTGTCCTCGTCCGAATCGTCCTCGTCCTTGAACGAGGGGCCGGCGGTCTTCTCGCTGATCTCGCCGTCGTCGTCGCCTTCACCGTCCTCGGACAGGCTTTCCGGCGCCGGCTCCTTCGAGAGCATGGCGTCGAGATCGAGGATCTCGCGCAGCTGCATCTCGCCGTTGTTGAGCGCTTCGGACCACTGGATGATGGCGTGGAAGGTGATCGGGCT
>NZ_ATHL01000136.1 GCF_000445125.1 Novosphingobium lindaniclasticum LE124 | reverse complement strand
ACCTGGCGCGCCTGCGGGCGCCGCTGCCGCGTTCGTGGCAATGGCTCGACGGTTCGGCTTTCGGCACCCACGGCCAACTCATGCAGATCGCGTTCGGCCTGCCGCCCGTCGAGACCGACCGTCCGCTGATGTACCAGGGGCTATCGGATCGCTTCTTTGGCCCCGCCGATCCCGTGCCGTTCGCCGATCCTGCCCATGGCATCGACTTCGAAGGCGAGTTCGGCGTGATCGTCGACCATGTGCCGATGGGAACTTCCGCCGCCGAGGCTCTGAAGCACGTCAAGCTGGTGGTTCAGATCAACGACTGGTCGCTGCGCACGATCGCGCCGATCGAGATGAAGACCGGGTTCGGCTGGATCCAGGCCAAGCCGCCCTGTTCGATGGCGCCGTTCGCCGTCACGCCCAAGGCGCTGGGCGAAGCCTGGCAGGACGGCCGGGTCTGCCTGGATCTGGTGATCGACATGAACGGGCGCCGCTTCGGCAAGGCGAGCGGGGCGGCGATGGACTTCGGCTTCCACGACCTCATCGCCCATGCCGCTCTGACCCGCGATCTGGTGGCGGGAACGGTGATCGGCTCCGGCACGGTTTCCAACGCAAACTATGCCGAAGTCGGCTCCAGCTGCATTTCCGAAGTTCGCGCCATCGAGATCATCCGCGACGGAGGGCCGTCCACCCCCTTCATGGCCTATGGCGACACGGTGCGGATGGAAGGCCGCAACCCGGCCGGATGGGCGCCGTTCGGAACCATTCATCAGGGTGTCGTCCCGGCCTGACCGGACGATGCTCGCGCGCCGTCCTCAAAGGGAATTGCGCCGGGCGATGCCGCCCAGCACGGCGGCGCTCGGCTTGGCGGTACGCTGGAAGGTCGTGCGGTCCAGAGTGTGCAGGCCGAACTGCGGCTTGTAGCCGAAGACCCATTCGAAATTGTCCACCAGCGACCAGTGCATGTAGCCGAGCACCGGCACCCCGTCCTCCATCGCGCGCTTGAGTTCGGCCAAGGCCGCCGGGATCAGGCGGGCGCGCTTGGTGTCGTCGGCGGAATTGATGCCATGTTCCGTGACCATGACCGGCACGCCGCTCACCGCATGGGCGTGGCGCACCGCGCCGGCCAGGGAGGCGGGATAGACTTCCGATCCCGCATCGTTGGTCTCGGCGCCTTCAGGGGCAGGCAGGCGGCCCTTGTCGTTCCAGACGGCGCGCTCGTAGTTCTGGACGCCGACGAAGTCGTTGCCGCGCGCCGCTTCCAGCCAGGGCCGGTAGAGCTTGGCGCGCATCTCGTCGCGCAGGCTGTTCCGGCCTGCCGCCTGATCGTCGATCACCGCCAGGCTGACGCCGACCGGCAAGTCCGCGCGCACCGCCTTGATCGCCTCGCACCCTGCCTTGTGGCCGGCCAGCAGGTTCGCCTGCACCGTTTGCGGATCGGCGACATAAAGGGGATTTCCCGGCAGAAAACGAGCGACCCCATGCTCGCGCGCGGCGGCTTCCTGCATCGTCTTGTCGGCTCCCAGCAGGCGTGGACCGATGTCGCCCGGCAGGACAACGTCCAGCAAGCCGCTGAGGTTGGGCTCGTTGAGAGTCAGGGCATGGCTGATGCCTGAAGCGAGATGGCGGGCGGCACGGTCGCAGTAGCGGGCGAAGAGGGCGGGAGCCTCGGCGGTGGACCAGCCGCCCTGCGCCGCGAACCAGGCGGGGGTGGTGAAGTGGTTGAACGTCACCATCGGTCGCAGGCCGCGTTCGCCGCAGCCTTCGATCATCGCCTTATAGTGATCGAGCATGGCGATGGAGAACTGCCCCTTTGCCGGTTCGATCCGTGCCCATTCCAGGCTGAAGCGGTAGGTGTTGAGACCCAGCCCCTTCACCAGGTCCAGATCCACCGGCCAGAGCGCGAGGCTGTTGGCGGCATCGCCGGAGGGCTCCATGTAGACGGTAGGACGGGTGTGCTCCATGGCCCAGACATCGCTGTTGACGTTGTTGCCCTCGACCTGGTGTGCTGCGGTCGCCGCGCCCCAGAGAAAGCCGGCCGGAAACCGGGGATCGGCCGGGCGAGCCCTGCGGGCGAGTGCCGGGGTGGTGGCCGTGGCGGCTGCCGCGCTCGCTGCAGCCAAGAGGGTACGGCGATCGATCACACATTCTCTCCCATTGTCCGCTGGCATTTTCCGCAGCCGGCTTGGATATATTAGAACGGGTAATCCAATATTCGACAAAGTTCAAGCCGGACGGATGATCGCAAAGCCGCATCGCCAAATCGCGGCCCTAGTTGCGCAGAACCGTCACAGGAACGCCATCCAACCTTCATCTGCCGAGGTTACCCCGCCGCCCGTAAGCGAACTCGCCCAGGGGAAACGGTAATGAAATTCGGTACTTGCGTAGTAACTCTTCTCGCCGGAACCGCGCTTGCGGGGCTTCCCGCCATCGCCAGCGCCGCCGAGGCGGAGGGGACCGAAAGCAGCGATCCCAACGCCATCATCGTCACCTCGCAGAAGATCGAGCAGCGCGCCGTGGACGTGCCGATCACGCTTTCGGTGCAGACCGGCGAACGCATGCGGGAACTGGGCGTCACCGACATCGGCGAGCTGTCGAACTACGTTCCCGGCCTCAACGTTCAGGTACAGAGCGCCAACAATCCCGGCTTCGTCATTCGCGGCATCACCTCTGACAGCGGTTCGGCCCAGCAGGGACCGCGCGTCACGCTCTACTACAACGGCATCGACATCTCGCGCTCACGCGGCGCCTACCAGGGCATCTACGACCTCGACCGCGTGGAAGTGGTGAAAGGTCCGCAGGCCACCCTGTTCGGCACGGCAGCCACGATCGGCGCGATCAGCTTCGTTTCGACCAAGCCGCAGCCGGGCACTTCGGCGGCTTTGACCGCTTCCTACGGCAATCTCGATGCCTACCGGGTGGAGGGCTTCGTCAATGCCGGCAACGACGTGATCGCCGCGCGCATCGCCGGACAGTGGAAGAAGCGCGACGGCTATATCGAGAACCTGGCACCCGGCCAGGACGATCTCTACGCGCAGGACCAGCTCGGCCTGCGCGGCTCGCTGCGCTACACGCCGACCAGCGACTTCACGGCGGATCTGGTCTTCACGTACGATCGCCAGCGCAATTCCGGCACGCCCTTCCTCTCGAAGAACCTGGGTTCGACCGCCGTAGAGGGGCTCTACGACCGCGCCTATCTCGGCGGCTCGCCGCTGTCCGGCCAGCTTCTGGGCTCCGACAAGCTGGGCCTCGACCGCGACGTCTACGATGCCAACCTGACGCTCGCCTGGGACTTCGCGGACGGCTGGAACTTCACCACCGTCAACGGCTATCGCCATTTCGACGCCCTGGAAGTCTTCGATGCCGACGGTTCCGCCGCCTGGTTCCTCGAATTCGCGGAACATGCCAAGGGGTGGCAGGCCAGCCATGAAGGGCGCTTCACTTATAGCGATCCGCAATGGCGCGCCTCGTTCGGGTGGAACTATTTCATTGAGGACTCCTCGCAGTACGTCCCGTTCTCGACCGAGCTGGGCACGTTCCTGCAATGCTATGCCAAGCTAGTTCCGGGCCTGGGCTGCGTCGCGCCGAACAACAGCGTGCCCGCTTCGGCGACGGCGGGAGTGGTTACCGGCGGCCTGCTGACCTCGGTGCCCTATTCGAGCTGGACGAAGAATTATGGCCGCAACCAGACCTGGTCGATGTTCGGCGACGTCTCGTGGACGCCGGTCCCGGAACTGGAACTGACCGGCGGCGCGCGCGTCCTGATCGAAAACCGCCGCTCGGGATACGCCTCAAACCAGCCGGTCGCGCCGATCTACGGCGCGATCCTGCTGCCCTATCCCGACACGGCAGGCGAAACCGTCTATTCCCGGCGTTCCTATGCGGCGGTGCTGCCGCGCCTCAACGCGCTCTATCGCCTGACGCCGAACCTCAATCTCTATGCCACGATCTCCAAGGGACGGCGTTCCCCGGTCGTGCAGCTTCCCAATGCGCGCAACACCGTGGCCTTCGCGGAGGAAATTCCTTCCGAAACCGTCTGGAACTACGAAGCGGGCATCAAGGGCGCGGTCGGCATGTTCTCCGGCTCGCTGGGCGTCTATTACGACAAGTATGACGATTTCCAGGTCTCGGTCATCGAAAACGGCCGCGCCGTCACTCGCAGCGCCGGCACGGCCTCCAACCTCGGCGTCGAGGCCGAACTGGAAGCGCGCGTCACCGATTGGCTGAGCGCTTTCGGCAACCTGGGCTTCATCAGCGGCGGCATCGACGACAAGGCCGCGAACGGCGTCTTCGCGGGCAACCAGTTCCGCCTCCAGCCCAAGTGGCAATGGGCCGCCGGCTTCAACCTGAACGCGCCGATCGATCAGAACACCAGCCTGTTCCTGACCCCCAGCGTGACCTACCGCAGCAAGATCTACTTCGAGATCCCCAACAGCGAGGCGATCAGCCAAGCCCCGGTCACGCAAGTCAACTTGCGCGGCGGCGTGTCGCTGATGGACGGCAAGTTCCAGGTCGCCGGCTATGCCCGCAATCTCACGAACAAGACGTACCTGCTGGACGCAGGCAATACCGGGGGTTCGTTCGGCTATCCCACGTTCATCCCGGCCGAGCCGCGCACTTACGGTATCGAGATTACTGCGCGCTACTGATCGATCTGTCTCAAGGAATGCAAATGACCCTTCATCTCGACCGCCGCCTGCTGCTCAAGGCAGGCGCCTTCGGGCTTGCCGCCCTGTCGACGCCGGGTGTCGCCCAGATCCTCACTGCGCGGGGCTTCACGCACGGCGTGGCCAGCGGTGAGCCGGCGGCGAATTCGGTCCTGCTCTGGACCCGCTACGTCGGCAGCGGGGACACCAGGCTGCGCTGCGAAGTCTCGGCAGACGAGAGCTTCCGCAAAGTGGCGGGCGGCGGCGAGGTGATCGCGTCGCCGGCGCATGACAGCTGCGCCAAGCTGATGGTTTCCGGCCTGGCGCCCGGCCAGTGGTACTTCTACCGCTTCATCGCGCCGGACGGCACGAAGAGCGACGTCGGCCATACCCGCACGCTGCCGGTGGGCGAAATCGATCGCTTCGGCATCGGCCTGTTCTCCTGCTCCAACATGCCGTTCGGCTGGTTCAACGCCTATGCCCACGCCGCCGCGCGCGACGACTTGGACCTGATCGTCCATGTCGGAGACTATTTCTACGAATACGAATACGGTCATTACCCAGACAATCCGATGGCGGGTCGTCCGATCGAGCCGCAGAACGAAACCGTGTCGCTGGCCGACTATCGCCTGCGCTTCGCCAGCTACCGCCTCGACCCGGACCTGCGCCGCATCCACCAGCGCTTCCCGATGATCGCCCAGTGGGACGATCACGAGTTCGCCAACGACACCTGGAAGGGCGGGGCCGAAAACCATCAGCCCGACAAGGAAGGCGAATGGTCGATACGCCGCGCGGCGGCGGAGAAGGCCTACCGCGAATGGATGCCGGTGTCGGACGCGCTTTACGACAGCTTCCAGATCGGCACTCTGGCCAAGCTGTTCCGCCCAGAAACGCGCGTGAGCGCGCGAATGGAGCAGCTGGACTTCGGCGCGGTGATCGCAGAGGCTGCGAAGGGCGGCCAGGCGCAAGTCGCCAAGGCTCTGGCGCAGTTCCGCGACGGGCCGTGGAGGGCGGCGGACCGCACCTTGCTGGGCGCGAAGCAGGAAGCCTGGCTCACCCAGGGACTGGCGGATTCCGTCAAGTCCGGCACCCGGTGGCAGATCCTGGCGCAGCAGGTGGTCATGGGTTCGCTCAAGGCGCCGCCGCAGATGGCGGATCTGGTCCCGAGCGGCGGCGATCCCAAGGTCCGTCAGGCGCTCACGGCCATCGCCGCCGCGTCGCAGGTCGGCCTGCCGTTCAACATGGATTCGTGGGACGGCTATCCCGCCGCGCGCGAACGCCTGCTGCGGGCGGCGCGGCAGGCGGACTGCAATCTCGTGGTGCTGGCGGGCGACAGCCACAACGCCTGGGGCAGCGAGCTATCGGTGGACGGTGCGCCGGCCGGCGTCGAATATGCAGGCCACTCGGTCACGTCGCCGGGCTATGAGGCATACCTGCCCTCCCTGGCACCCGCCGATCTGGCCAAGGCGCTGCGCGGCGCCAATCCCGGGCTCGCCTACGCGGACACCAGCCGCCGAGGTTATGTGTCGCTGCACATGACGCCCGAGCAGGTGCGCGGCGAATGGCACTTCCTGAGCACCATCGCTCAGCGCACCACGGCCGGAACCACGAGCGAAGGTCTCTCGGTCAAGTGGAACGAGCGTCGCTTTACCGCCTGACGAAGGACCGGAGCGGTGCGCCTCGTGTAGGCTGCACCGCTTAGCGCGGTGCATCGTCTTGACGATGCACCGTCACTTTGTCGCAGTGCCGGGAGACGCGCCTAGTCCAGGAAAGCGCGCATGATCCGGCTGCGGCTCGGGTGCTTGAGCTTGCGCAGGGCTTTCGCCTCGATCTGACGGATGCGTTCGCGGGTGACCGAGAACTGCTGGCCGACTTCCTCGAGGGTGTGGTCGGTGTGCATGCCGATGCCGAAGCGCATGCGCAGCACGCGTTCCTCGCGCGGGCTGAGCGTCGACAGCGTGCGCGTGATCATTTCCTTGAGGTTCGCCTGGATCGCCGCGTCCACCGGGATCACGGCGTTCGCGTCCTGGATGAAATCGCCCAGGCTGCTGTCTTCCTCGTCGCCGATCGGTGTTTCGAGGCTGATCGGCTCCTTGGCGATCTTGAGCACGCGCTTCACCTTTTCGAGCGGCATGGACAGGCGCTCGGCCATTTCCTCGGGCGTGGGCTCGCGGCCCTGCTCGTGGAGGAACTGGCGGCTGGTGCGGACCAGCTTGTTGATCGTCTCGATCATGTGGACCGGGATGCGGATCGTGCGGGCCTGATCCGCGATCGAGCGGGTGATCGCCTGCCTGATCCACCAGGTGGCGTAAGTGGAGAACTTGTAGCCGCGGCGGTACTCGAACTTGTCGACCGCCTTCATCAGGCCGATGTTGCCTTCCTGAATGAGGTCCAGGAATTGAAGGCCGCGGTTCGTGTACTTCTTGGCGATCGAGATCACCAGGCGCAGGTTCGCCTCGACCATTTCCTTCTTGGCGATGCGCGCCTCGCGCTCACCTTTCTGGACCATGTTGACGATGCGGCGGAACTCGGGAAGCGCCATGCCGGTGGCGGCGGCGATGTCCGACACTTCCGAACGGATTCGTTCGACCGGATCGGCCTCGGCTTCCGCAAAGGCCGCCCACTTCTTGTCCTTCCTGGACATTTCGGCAAGCCAGGTATCGTCCAGTTCGCGGCCGACGTAGGTATCGAGGAAGTCGGCGCGCTTGACCTTGTGACGCTCAGCCAGGCGCAGCATCTGGCCGCCCAGCGTCGTCAGGCGGCGGTTGAAGGCATAGAGGTTGTCGACGAGATATTCGATCTTCGTCGCGTGGAACTTCACCGATTCGACCTGAGCGGTCAGGTCTTCGCGCAGCTGCTGGTACTGGTCTTCCTTGGCGGCGGGGAAATCGATGCCCAGAGCCAGCGCGTCGAGACGTTCCGACTGAAGGCGTTCGAAGGCCTGGAACAGCTCGGTGATGAGCATGAACTTCTCAAGCGCCTCGGGCTTGAGCGCCGCTTCCATCTGGGCGAGGCTGAGGGTGTTGTCCTCTTCCTCTTCCTCGGCTTCGCGCTTGGGGATCGGGTTGCCGTCCTCGTCCAGTTCTTCCGAGTTGTCCTCGTCCGAATCGTCCTCGTCCTTGAACGAGGGGCCGGCGGTCTTCTCGCTGATCTCGCCGTCGTCGTCGCCTTCACCGTCCTCGGACAGGCTTTCCGGCGCCGGCTCCTTCGAGAGCATGGCGTCGAGATCGAGGATCTCGCGCAGCTGCATCTCGCCGTTGTTGAGCGCTTCGGACCACTGGATGATGGCGTGGAAGGTGATCGGGCT
>NZ_ATHL01000135.1 GCF_000445125.1 Novosphingobium lindaniclasticum LE124 | reverse complement strand
GGCCCTTCTGGTTCGGCTTGCCCTTGCCGCTCGGGAAGATGCGCGACCAGGCGACGGAGAAGCGATAGGCCTTGACGCCCAGCGCCTTCAGCAGGGCGATATCCTCGCCATAGCGGTGGTAGCTGTCGCAGGCGACGTCGCCGGTGCCGCCATCGGTGGTCTTGCCGGGGGTGTGGGCATAGACGTCCCACACGGTCTCGCCCCGGCCGTCCTCTTTCACCGCGCCTTCGATCTGGTAGGCGGCGGTGGCGCAGCCCCATTGGAAGTCGGCCGGGAAGGACAGGGCTTCGGTGGCAGCCGCAGGGGAGCCGGCGGCACCGGCGGCAGTGGTCTGCGCAGAGGCGCGGCCACCCAGGGCCGCGCCGAGCGCCGCAGCGCCCAGGCCCATGCCGAGTTGGCGGCGATTGATTCCGGTCATCGGTGATATCTCCTGAAGTCTTGGCGAACGCGGCGTCTTACTGCGCGCCCATGATCCTGATGAGGCCGTTCAGCGATTGGCCGGTCGGCAAGGCCTGCTGGCTCGTGAGCTTGCCGGCGGCATCATCCCACACGAGTTCCGCCTTCTTGCCGCCGCTCTTGCCGCGATAGGCGTTGGTGGTGCCGTCATCGTCGTAGAGCGTGAAAGTGGCATTGGCGCCAGGGTAGACGCGGATGCTCTCGATCGCCTGCTTCGTCGCGGTGCTCGGAACTTGCGCGCCGATGGGAACGATCGATCCGGCCTTGACGAACACCGGAATGCGTTCGATCGGCGTGTCCACTTCCACGGTCTGGCCGCCTTCGAAGCGCTGGTTGGTCCAGTAATCGTACCAGCCGGTTCCGGCAGGCAGGTAGACCGAGCGCTTCGTCTGGCCCTGCTCGGTGACCGGCGCGACCAGGAAAGCCTTGCCGAGCATGTACTGGTCGCCGATCGCCCCGACCTTGGGGTCGTTCGGGAAGTCCATGAACAGCCCGCGCATGAATGGCGCGCCGGTTTCGTAGGTGCCACGGCCCAGCGAATAGAGATAGGGGATCAGCGAATAGCGCAGGCGCAGCCAATCGGCCAGGATCGGCTCGGCGGCGCTGCCGTATTCCCACAGGGCCGTGCCGGGACGCTGGCCGTGGATGCGCAAGGTGGGGGTGAGGACGCTGTACTGGAACCAGCGCACGAAGAGTTCGGGATAGTCAGGGTAGTCGGCGCCCATGGCGGTCGCGCCCGCCGGGTCGACCAGGATCGGGTGCTCGGCCTTGGGTCCGCTCGGCCATTGCCAGCCGCCGATGTCGCTGCCCCAATAGGCAAGGCCCGAGGCGGTGAACCCGAGACCCGCCGGCACCTGGCGCCGCAGCGCTTCCCATGTCGACTTCACGTCCGAGGACCAGAACAGGCTGCCGGTGCGCTGCGAGCCGAGGTAGGCCGCGCGCGACAGGATCAGGTTGCGGAAATTCGGACGATCGCGTTCCACGCCCGCCGCAACGCCGCTCGTATGCACGAGGGGGAAGACATTGTGATAGCGGTCGCCCGAGCCGATCGAATAGAAATAGCCGTCCGGCACCAGATCGGGCTCGGTTTCGTCGAGCCAGAACCAGTCGAAGCCTTCCGATGCGATATTGTCGCGCAGCTTGCCCCAGAACCATTCACGCGCTTCGGGATTGGTGCTGTCGATCAGCGCCCCGGCGCGGTCGGAGCGGACCGGAAGCCCGTCCACGACGTTGCCGTCCTTGTCCTTGAGCAGCCATCCCTTGGTGGACAGCATGTCAAAGTAACGCGATTCCCGCTCGAAGCGCGGCCAGACGCTGATGATCGAGCGCATGCCCAGCGCCTTCAACTGATCGTTCATGCCTTTGGGATCGGGAAAATAGGTCCGGTCGATGTCCAGCTGCCCCATGCGCGACCAGTAGAACCAGTCCAGCACCATCACGTCGAGCGGCAGTCCGCGCTGGCGATAGCCTTGCGCGACGTCCATGAGTTCCTTCTGCGTCTCGTAGCGTGCCTTGCTCTGGATCAGGCCGAAGGCAGCCTTGGGCGGCAGCGGCGTCTGGCCGGTCAGCTTCGCATAGCCTGCATAAAGCTCATCGGTGCTCTTGCCGGTAATGACGAAGAACGACACGCGCTCGCCGACTTGCGACTGGAAACGCGTGCTCGAATGAAGGCCCGGCCACACGGTGGTGCGCGCCGGGTTGTCCCAGACGATGCCCCAGAACTTGCCGTTACCCTTGCTGGTCACCATGAACGGCACACAGACGGTCTCGCCCGCCGGGGCGTCGTAGTTGTGCGCGCAGTCGATCTGGCGCCCCTTCAGGTCCAGCATCCCTTCCTGGTTCTGGCCGAGTCCGTAATAATGCTCACCGGCCTCCGCCTCGAAAGAGGCGCCCATCTTGAAGGTCTTCTCGCCGTTGACGGTGACAGGAGCCATTTCCCAGCCTGTCATGCGCGCCAGCACGGCGCCGTCCGCATCCTTCACCGAAAGGCTGACCGGCGGCAGCGACGGCGCGAAATAACGCTCCATCATCGTCGGCGCGGGGGGATAGGGCTTCGCATCGACAGTCAGCGTCAGCGCAGATGAGGCGAAAACGTCTCCGGTGGTATCGGCGCGATGCGTCCAGCCCTCAGCATTCGGCTGTGCATTGGGACCTTCGCCGGGAGCCGCGGAAGCCAGCTCGGGATCGAGCGCGATCGTGACACGGACGATATTCTCTGCATAGGGCTCGACGGCCACGCGGCTGCCGTTGCGATCGAGCAGCGCCATCGGCGCGGCCGATGCCGAGGCGGCGGCAAACGCCATCGAGGACAGGCCCAATGCAAATGCCGTTTTGCGCACGAGGCCGCTCTTGCCCTTACAGATCATAATCCGGATGCTCCCATTCAATTTCGTGACCAGGAAGGGACTAGCGCTGCGGTAGCAACCGCCGCGCCGTCCGCCAGCCTGATCGATATGTTTAGATTTTCGTTGGAATTCCGACAGGCGAACGCCTGAAGCGTCTAAATTCGCCTGAATGTCGCGATCATGTCGCATGTTCAAGGGCATCCTCTCTCTGCCGTCGTAGCGCGCCACATGACGTCGCCCCCCGTCGGCTCCTCTCACATTTGGTACCGCTACCAACGCTAACTGTCGAGGGGTCGTTATTGCCTTCTTGGCTTTTTATTTTGTTTCCGCCCGCTTTTTCATCCCGTGCCTTCCCGAATGGCCAAAGCGTTCCAACGGGGTCGTCGCCAAGCCACGTTTGGGTCCGCATTACGCAAGCTACTGAAAAAAGACATTTTTCTCATCATCTGCGCATAAGGACGTGACGCGTCGACACTTCGCGACCTCTGCTCACTCAGGGTCGAAACCCCGAACTGTACTTAATCGCAAGCAAGTAATGTTAACGCTATCACTTCTCGCGATTGCTATGCCGCGGTCTTCTTCGCGGTGCTGCATCCGATTGCCGCCGAATCAGTGAGTAACCGAGAAGCTGCGCGCCATTCTGCGCGGACTGATCTGATGTCCCACGCAAACACTTAACTATCAGGTCCATTGCTGCTCTGGACATGGCCTGGATCGGCTGCCGGATTGTCGTCAGTTCCGGCCAGATAGCAGTCGCCATCAGAGTATCGTCGAACCCGCAGACGGTAAGATCGCCGGGAACGTCCATCCCGCGGCGGTGCGCTACCGCTACCGTGGCAGCCGCCATATCATCATTGCTGGCAAAAATGGCCGTCGGCGGCTCGCTGAGATCGAGTATCTGTTCCGCTGCATCGAGACCGGATCGGTACGTGAAAAAGCCCTGCGAAACGAGCGACGGCTCCAGTTCCAAACCGGCTTCGCTCAACGCCGCCAGATAGCCTTCGTACCTTCGCTCAGTGGCGCATTGGTTCGGGTTGCCCTTGATGAAGCCGATCCGCGCATGCCCAAGAGATATCAGGTGCTGCGTCATTTCACGGGCAGCGCTGAAATCGTCGATGCTCACGACCGATATTCCCTCCGGGCTGTAGCTGGTGGCCACCGACACGATCGGCAGATCCACAGCCTGAAGCGCAGCAACCATCTCCGGCAGGTCGCAAAGGGGTGGAGGAAGTATGATACCATCCAGTCGGCCGCGCTGAAGGTGCTGCACGAACTCCGCGATGGATGCTTCTTCCTCGAACTGTTCAACGAGGAGATGCACATTGCTATGGCGGGCCTGATCGAGACTTCCGACGAGCAGCTCGCTGAGATAGGACGCCGAAGGGTTGCTGTAGACAAGGCCAATCCGCAATTCATCCCCGCCGGCGAGCGTTCTTGCGGCAGCGCTTGGGGCATAGTTCAAAGCCTCAATCGATTGCTTGACCCGCTCGCGGGTCACCGATCGAACCGCTTCATGATCATTGATCACACGGGAAACCGTCATCGGCGATACACCGGCATGGCGTGCTACATCACTGATCGTAGGGACATCACGCGGGCGTCGTGGCGTCTTAGTGTTTCCGGTTTTCATATTTGCAGCCATCTGTCACTTGTGAACGACAGCGACTGAAAGCACAATTATCGTGTTCATCGCGGGCATCATGGGCGGCGGCGGGTGCGAAGGACGGAAACCGCCTTGCGTTGGCGACTACACACCCATGTGGATCATGATGGGGGCTGTAGTTGCTGTCGCAATCGGACTTGCCTTGTGCGTCAATTTGCTGATCGCAAAAGTTCGTTCTTGGCGCGACAAGCGGAACGGCAACTAGCCACCCATCATCGCCGCTAAAGCTGCGGATTTGGACTGCCTGAAAACGGTCGGGCGGCTATACCTCACCAGACGATGCGATCAGCGCTCCGGAAAGGCGATGATGGGTGGTTACCTGCCATTCTGCATGACGATGTCAGGCTGATGTTTCATCATCAGCATCAACATCAAAGTCGATAGCGCGAAGCCGATGAAAGCGATCAGCGCAAATTGCTGACCTTGATTTCCGGTAAAGATGAAGACCAACATTTCCAGAGCAATTAGCCGATTGATGATGAGCAACCGGAGGTCGCCGTAGCTGCGGGAAAAGAAGCGCTCACGCCACGACATGTCGCGCCATTGTCCCTTGGAGCGCTGGTTAAAGGCCTCAACCGTTTGGCGTGTTGCTCCATCAAAGAGGGCGACCAAGAACATAACCGCTGCCAAAGCACCCAAAAACGCTGCGACGGGCAAAGTGAGGGCCGCAAATGTCAGTGGCGCAATCGCGATGAGCCCAGCAACAACGGCTGCCATCCAAGACCCGAGCAAGGCGGGCCAGAAGAACGAATCTGTTGAACGGGAGATCATGGCGGACAGAATAGCGTTGCGGTCGTCACCTGCCCAGAAATGTCCGCAATGGGGCGTCTGCCGACCGGCATGAAATCTCCCTCGTCGACGATGTCTCACACCGAAGGTGACGGGCAGCTATCTGCCGAGCTGGACCAATAAGCCGTCGTTCCGAAATCGGCCAGTTCTGGGCCCAGATCGTGAGCCTGAGACCGGACGTTCTTTCCGCCGATCCAACCTCGCCCCACCATCGGCGGAATATGGTCTGGTGCACGAACCGCTTCGCAGAGGGCGTAATCGGCGAGGTTCCTGCACGGATCGTGGGTCGCCCGGGTATCGAGCGTCGCGGGCGGTAGGTCGAGCATTCCGGCTCCTTTCAAGCAAGGAGCCGAACGATGATCGATTCTATTTCCGCCGCCCCCATCAACCTACTGCGCCAGCGTCTGATCGAAGACATGGAATTGTGAGGTGGTCCCGCCTTCTTGGACAGTTTGGCGTCTGATTTAAGCTAATCCGGTTTGTCGTTCATGCCGCCATTCTGGTCATCAGATGATGGGGGGCATGCCCCCCATCATCTGATTGCGTGATCCGCCTATAGGCCTCTGCCGGGGTTTGCCCGGCCAGACCCGAGTGCGGCCTCAAGGTGTTGTAATAGGTGATCCACCGGGCAAGGCCAGTGCGAAGCTCTGATCCGGTTTCGAAGGCATGGAGATAGACGCACTCGTACTTCAGGGATCGCCAGAGGCGCTCGATGAAGACGTTGTCCATCCAACGCCCCCGACCATCCATGCTGATGCGAACCTCGGCTTTGCGCAGTACGCTGGTGAAGGCCTGCGACGTAAACTGGCTGCCCTGATCCGTGTTGAAGATCTCGGGCTTGCCATAGCGGGCAAGCGCCTCCTCCAGCGCCGCGACGCAGAAGCCAGCATCCATCGTGTTCGACAGCCGCCAGGCCAGCACCTTGCGGGTCGCCCAATCCATGATCGCTACCAGGTACAGGAAGCCACGCCGCATCGGGATGTAGGTCACGTCGGCGCACCACACATGATTGGGCCGCTCGATCGCCAGCTTGCGCAGCAGGTACGGATAGATCCGGTGCTGTGGATGCGGATCGCTTGTGCGCGGCCGCTGATAGATCGGTGTCAGGCCCATCTTCGCCATCAGCCGCCGCGCCCGGCGGCGACCAACATCATGGCCTATCCGCTTCAGATGCCGGGCCATCTGGCGGCTGCCATACCATGGGCAATCAAGAAAGGTCGCATCGATCACTTCCATCAACGCCAGCGTCTCATCCGTCTCGGGCACTGGCGTATAATAATAGGCCGATCGGCTGATCGAAAGCAGCCGGCATTGGGCAGAGATTGACAGGCGTTGGTGAGCAGGATCGATCTTCGAGCGCCTCCGTGCCACGCTCATCGACCGGAGGCTTTCGCTAAAAAATCCCGCTCGATGACGAGTTGCCCGATCTTGGCATGAAGCTTTTCCAACTCGGCCTCGCTGGTCGATTTCGTCGCTTCGCCTGCCCCTGAGAAGGTCGTTGCCATGCCATCGACCGCCTGACGCTTCCATGCCGCGATCATCGTATGATGCACGCCATGCTTGGCGGCCAATTCCGCCAGCGTCAGATCACCACGGATCGCCTCCAGCGCCACCTTCGCCTTGAAGTCTGCAGAATACCGCTTTCTCGTCGTCTTCATTCCCGTCCGTTCCTCACGTCGGGATTAGCTTA
>NZ_ATHL01000134.1 GCF_000445125.1 Novosphingobium lindaniclasticum LE124 | reverse complement strand
GAGACGGCATGGAACATATCCGGAACTGCCCGGACAGTGTATCACTGGAAAATCGCAGAAAACAGCCATTTACGGGTGTTTCTGGGTACGCCTGAGACGCGCACTGGAGCGGGTAGCGTGATCCGCAACGCCTGTATAGGTAGCTGACTTTTCGCGATTCTCGAAAAAGTTTTATCAGCTCGGTCCATTGATAGTACCCTTGTCAAGAAAGAAATACTTGGTTCAATTCTTAAACGCAGAATCGAATTGATCACCATTTAGAGTTGCCTATCAGGCCTACAAATCGATAAGCGAGGTAGACGCTCAGTCCGCCTTGATGTTCCTTCCTTCGAGTCGAACGATTGCATGGTGAACAACGCTATCAAGAGCGTCTTCCGAGAAAAAGCCCCCGGGAATTAAGCATCGTTCAACTAGGACGCGCCGAAACGCAGCGAACGTCTCTGGATCTGGAGGCATGGGCGCGCTCCAGAATCCGTCCAGTCCGCCTTGGTAGGTTAATTCTGGAATGTCATAAACGGCATGGCCTAGAACAACGACCGGCACCCCGGCTGCCAGCGCGAAAGTCCCGCTAGTGCTGTTGATGGTGACAACACCCTGCGATCCTCGCGTTACGGCTTGGATATCGCCCCAAGCCAGATAGTCGACGCGGTCCTCCACACCGAACAATGCGGCCATGTCGGTCGTGATTTGGCGCCAATCGCGTACGCCATTATCGAGCGGGTGCTCTTTGAGTACCAAGCGTGTCCCGGCTGGCGCATGTGCAGCGAACGAGCTGACAACCAACCTAATAGCATGAGCGATACCAGCAAAAGGAGAATGAAGCCGGATTTGGGCATCGGAGTCGAGTTGAAGGGGGAACAGGAAGTAGGGCTCCCCCATCGTTTGAAGACGGGCCAGCAGTTCCCCTGCACTCGCTTCGCGCTCTTTGCGGCGAGACAGTTTACGCCACCAACCAATGCCTTCGACCACCGGGTGCCAAGGACGGTGATTGCTCCAGCCCGGATAGTGCCAGCGTGTCAGTACATCCGCAAAATTGTAAGCGAACCCTTCACTGGCGCGGCGACGAAAAGACGCAGTAAACCTGTGATGCGGCGGTAGTGGCGGTAGGGAAGCAGCCTCCTCGCGATACCACGCCGGATCACGAGGCAGCGAAGAATGGCCGTTTACGCCGCCCAATTCAAACGTAACCCAGTCCGGGCGGATGTACCCTTCTTCGAAAACATGGAGCGGCACGCCTTGCTCTTGGCAAACACGAATGGCAGGCATGTGGTGATCGCGACAGTCCCCGAACAAGACGACATCAGTGATCCCCTTAGCCTTAAGCAACTGAGTAAAGAAGCCGGGCCAGTCGTTAGGAGAGCCGCGATACTCGATGCCATTCGGAAGGCGCCAGAATGCCCGATCCCCGCCGTTAAAATTAACCTTGTAAACAGTGTGTCCGCGCGCGATCAGCCCTTGGCCGAGCCGACGGAATAGCGGCCCCATAAGCCCCTGCAGAAGGAGCACGGTACGGGGACTGCCCGACATCGAAGCGGCTCCTGCAGTGGTGATGGAAATATCCGACATTCAGGAAAAGCACTCCGTATCCACAATCGCCGAAATTCGCGGCGGACTCTATTTGGCTGTTTCGCGCAGCATGGTGTGGGAGCGCGTTAGTGCGTCCGAAGCAATGCAGCAAGCCAACCGTCATTAGTTAAGACGGAGCCGAACGCCTCCAACCTTGATACACAGAAACGAGAGCTCGCTAGGCTGCATGACGGGCCGGCTGTCGCAGGCAGGATCATGAAGTGGATCTCGAGCCGCACTTGCTGGCATGCTTGTCGCAATACCGCATAGGATGTCATTGATAATGCTGATAGAACAGGTCAAAACGCAGTGCCATTGGCAAAGAAATTTCCCGCGATCACTTGCAGATATGGTCGAACTACTTGTGCATTCTTGGCGATAAGCCGCGCCGGCCTTGCGAACAAAACAAATGGCCAACACAAGGGCCAGGATTTCCCCAGAAACATGAAGATGTAATCGCGGGACAGCACCCGTTGGTGACCCTCGCGCCCGGCGCGGGGTGCAAGAGCCAGTATCTGACTGAAAGTCGGAGATTCTAAAAAGACGTGAAATCGATAGGTGTGAATATAGTGCTAGGGTGATGCGGGTGCCAAATACGGGAATTAGTTGGCAAGGAAGCCCCCCCTTCACCGTAGGTGTCTTACCAATCGGCGCAAAAGCGAACTGGGAAACTGCAGCTTGCTTTTTGGATCTTGCACTGGCTCGCCCAAGTATGAATTTGCTCGCAGGACTCCGTCTTCAACTGAAACGAGATTTCGTAATTGCAGACGTCCAATCGACTCGTCAGAGAAGGCTGGAGTGTAGTAGATGCAATCTTCAAAATAATAATGCGTCACTTGCGACCAGCGGGTCAGGCGAGAGTCGTTCTGGCGACTGCCGCCGTGCAGAAGGTTTGCGCACCAAATCAGTGCTTGGCCTTTGCGGGCCTGAAACGTATTCGCGTGCGCGCCATGGGCTTCGATCATTGCGTTCCAAGCCGATGCGTAAGGGTCCTGCGCCGACCCCAAGTGCTTGCCGTAGCCACGACGCCCAATCAGCCCATTCGTCATAATGGGCCAACGATGCGACCCAGGATAATAAAAAAGCGGCCCTGCATCCGGCCCGACATCCTCCATCGCCAGCCATACACCACACATAAAGCGCTCAGGCAAACTCGAGAAATGGACCGAATCGGAATGAGCATCTTGCTGCGTGCCGACAGGGAAATTTAGCGTCTGAAACGGGAAAGCCCGGCGCCCCCACAACTTGCTCAAAAGGTCGAGTATCGTCTCGTTGGCAGCGATCGCCTGAACGTCCGCATCAAATTTCCAGGCGTCTTGGATGCGTCGCTCGCCGGTCGTCTTGTCGCTTTCGGGATCGGCAAAGTGAATGCCATACTTTGGGCCTAGCGCAGCCTTAATCCGGTCAATCCTAGCATTGATGTCCACATCCGGGAAGTCAAGAACCGCAAAGCCTTTCTCATGCAGTTCGCTGGCGATGCGCTCTTCTTCTGGAGTGAATCCCTGCTCTGCCTTGAGAGAAGAAAATAGCGGGGACTCCACTAAGGGAAGCCCAGGGATTGGATTAGTCACAAGAAATCGCTCGCGCATTGTTGTTGCGTGAGTTCTAGCCTGACATGGCTAGCGAAAGAAACACATTAGAAGGCTTTGATCAGAAAAATCAGATCAAATCCGCACTACGAAGCTCTCAGAAAATCGGTTCAATTGAGGGTGGTGGTAGGGATCAATTTCACGATCGGTATGCCACATTGTTTGAAGGGCGGCCAGTTCTCGCCGCATCCGTGCCGCCCCCACGGGGTCGCGATCCTTCCCACGAGACACGGACTCATGATGAATCAGTTTGGCGCGCGGCTCATAAAATGACTGCCAGCCTTTCGCGTTAAGCCTCATGCAAAGATCGACGTCGTTGAAGGCAACCGCAAAGTTCATCTCATCAAGCCCACCGATGGCTTCGAAACTCGCTCGACGTACAATGAGACAGGCCGCGGTTACAGCCGAGACGAACTGCGGCAGTGCATGCCGATAGAAGTACCCCTCTGAATCGGGATGAAGCAGACGATGAGCATGAGCCGCCCCACCGCATATGCCCATCACGACGCCGGCATGCTGGATACGACCGTTGGGGTATAGCAGTTGTGCCCCCACCGCTCCGACTTCCGGTCGCATCGCCTGGCGCACCATGATCGCCAACCAATCGGATGATAACATCTCAATATCGTTGTTCAGCAGGCACAGCAGTTCACCCGTTGCCTCGCGTGCAGCATAATTATTGAGGCGCGAATAATTGAACGGGCCGGGATCGCGCAGCACGCGATAGCGCGCAGGATCAAGGCCCGCTAGGTAAGCCAACGCGGCCGGATCGTCGCTGCCGTTATCCACCACGATCACTTCGAGATCGGGATAGTCGGTGCGTGCCAGACCTTCGATACACACTTTGAGCAGATCGAGCCGATTGCGGGTCGGTATGATAACACTGACTCGGGGTAGCGAGGACGCTGGGCCCTGCAACATGACCGGAATTTGTGGCGCGGGGCGGCAGCGGCGATGGTGCAGCACATACGGTAAGCGAATCGGCGCCGCTCCCTCTCCACTCGCCACCTTCGCGACAAGCCGCTTGGCCCAGTCGACACCGGTTGATCCAGCCAGTTCGACTTGGGACGCACGTATGATGCAAGACCCGGTCAAATAATCGAAATGACGCTGTAGTTCGGGATTCCAAGCTGGTTTGAAATGCGGAGCACAGCGGCGTCCTTTTGCATCCAGCAGATCGTCGTCGGCGTAAATGATCCTAGCTTGAAGTGCCGTGGCTGTTGCTGCGCGATAAGCAGCTATGGCCCCAGGAGCGACTACATCCCCGGCAGCAAGTGGCATCAGCCAAGGATCACCTGACCAGTCAATATGCTGCCTGGCGTCATTCGGGGTAGCAAGGCCGGACCCACCAAGAGCCAGTACCGTTGCACCCTGACCCTCAAGGCTGCGCAAGGTCTCTTCCTGCCCCTGCCCCTCACCGACCAAGGCAATTAGCAAATTCTGCGCACTTGGTCCTGCCGAAGCGGGGGCCGGTTCATCAAGCAGCCACAGACGATAGGCACGTGGCGAAGCGGCGATGACTGAAGCGAATCGCTTGCGCGCTCTCACTCTTTTGCCGAGGAGGCGCCACCAACCCGCCGCCAACCAAGTCCGGGGGGCGAGACATATCGCGTCGAGGTGAAGCCGCAGCATCAGCCAAGCCCCAGGCCCACGCTTGGGCATTCCCGCATCCGTCTGGTTCGATTGCATCGCGAATGCCGATAGCGGTTTGTCTCGATGCGGCAAGAAGAAAGCATTCTAAGGACGCACCCGCGTCCCGACTCTTACTCAACCCGCAGCCCCAGCAGTTCAGCCCATAAAACGCGTTGCGCGGTCTGATCATTTGCTAGGGCAAGCGATCGACGGGCCTGTCGCGCCAAGTTCGCCAACTCTGAACCTTGTTCAACCGCCCGTCGCATAACACCTGCCCAGTCAGCCGGATCAACCGGTGCAGCAATGCTGCCGCCACCGGTCAGACTGGCTGTAACCCAGTTTTCAGGGTAAAGTCCGACTGCCCCTATCACCGCATGTTCGATGATCTTGTTGGGTGAACGCGCGCTGTCGAAGCGGCCTTGGTCTAACGGATAAAGCGCCAAATGGAATCGCTGACGAGCTAGCCAGCGTCTGTAAGCTGGCCAACGCATTGGCGCAATTCGGACTATTCGAGGGTGGTCTGCAGGAAAAGCCGGCGGCGCCTCCCGACCAAAATAGCTGAAATGTACGTTCTCGTGCCGCGCGATCACGTCCATCACTGCTGGCGCCAGCGCGGTGAAGGTGCCGGCATGGCTGCCACTCCCCAAATGGACAATCTTCAGCAACCTACCGTGCTGCAGGTCTTCGAAGTGATCGGCATCTGCGAAAGGCATGGGCCAGTAAGGCATCACCCTCCTTATTCGCGCAGTGATACCTGAATCTCCACCGAACAGAACTTCCAGTCGCGGCGAAGAGACCAATAGTTCGTCAGCGCGTTCCAACAACTTTCGATGAAAACGGCTGTTGAACTTCTCCAATCTACCCCGATAATCTTGCGGTAAGTCCGAACTTTCGGTCGCCCCAGCAATATCGTCGTCGATTAGGTAAATCAACCGCCCTGGCCAATCCAGCGCGCGGCACATCAGTTCCTCATCGTCACGACGGATCAAAATCATCGTTTCGCCGACGGCAAAGCAATTTTTACCCAATGCCTTGACCGGGCCACGCGACCACCAACGATTAATCCAGTCCCCGCAGGCGTGTAAGAAGTAGAGGTCCGTCGTTGGTAGGCGTGATGTCATACGCTAGTCTGTGCCGGAAAGCCGAATTTCAGCGCGCGTTGCTCAGCCATATAAGAGATTGCTTGCTCCGCCTGACAAAGCGCCCCATCTCGCGGATCGACATACCGCGCTTGTGCCACGAATGCGGCATAGACAACGTCTTCAAGACGCGCCTGCCCGCGACGATGCGGTGTTGGCAAGGCGTCCTTGGTCAACCCCCAACCTGCGTAGAATGGCATGCCAAAGCAGCGTACCGGGCGGTTCCACAGCAGGGCCTCAAAACCGATGAGCGATGTGACTACATAGACTGCCGAAGCGTGTTTGAGCAGACGTACCGGGTGCGAGCCATCTCCGATTATACGAATGCGTGGATGCGTGAGCATATCCTCGCTGATCCAGCCCCACGTTTGGTGTGTCAGCACATCGGGATGAATTTTGATCAGCACCGGGTCATTTGGATTCTCGTCTAGGGCCGCTTGCAGCATCGCCTCAAAGCTCGCCTGTTCAGCCATGCCAGCAGACACCGACAAGTCGCCATAGGTCTGATCGGCAACCAAAACGTAGCTATTAGGGAGTTCACCATCGTATTCGGGAGCATGATTGTATTTGGATATGCCACCCGCCTGCCATGCAGCAATTAAAAAACGAGCGCGCTCCGCTTGCGCATCTCCTACACCTTGCGCAATCACCTGTTCCATCCGGGACCGACTGCGCGCGTCGTAGTATACGCCCAAATCATCCACTATAATTGAGCGAGTTGCGGCTCCTCTCTCGAATGACCGGACAAAGCCGTCTTCGAGCAGAGCTAAAGGTCGGCGCAACAACCGCGCGACCCATTCCGCGCGACGACCCGAGAGCTTGCGCCCCCAACCCACTACAGCGTTTGGGCAGTCTGCAAGAAACGTCTTGAGGTAGGGCAGTTTGGCAAGACGTCTATTGGTGGGCAAGATCATCGATAAATCGCATTGGCAATTGCACCCAACGAGCCGCGGAGTCTTCGCCCCCCCCCTTATCACCGCGTACTGGGACTGACCAGTATCATTGAGCCGATGCGCATGTAGGACCTAGAAATCCTACTTAACGGAAGAGTCCTGAGGAATGCCCTTGCGGAACGGTGCGCACCATTGAACAGCATGCGCACCTGAGTATCCTTTACCATCTCTCCCACCGACCACCGTCGCCTTGATGCAGTGACAACGGACCGTCCCTCTGTCGAGGAAGGATTTGTAGCAATGCCAAACCGTCCGGGCGGCAACTGACGAGATCCGCAAGACGCACGATCCCGTCTCAAAAACACCGGCTCAACATTGCAGAAACGGCAGGCAGCAGGATTTACTCTTGCTCGACAACCAACCTCAAGTATCGGCCGTAATCAGACTTCCCCAGTCTACCGATTGCTTTCTCCATTTCACCTACATCAATGAATTTTTGACGAAAAGCGATCTCTTCTGGGCTTGCAATTTTGAACCCTTGGCGCTTTTCCAAGACGCGCACGAACTCGGCGGCATCCAGCAGGCTGTCGGGAGTGCCGGTGTCGAGCCAGGCATAACCACGACCCAAGATCTCTACGGAAAGTTCTCCGCGCTCTAAATAGATGCGGTTAACGTCGGTGATTTCGAGTTCACCGCGCGCCGAAGGTTTGAGATTGGCAGCAATCTCAACCACTTGCTTATCGTAGAAATAAAGCCCAGTAACAGCCCAGTTGGACTGCGGATTTTGGGGCTTTTCCTCAATCGAGACCGCCTTCATCCCATCGTCGAATGCGACCACGCCGTAGCGTTCGGGATCGTTCACATGGTAGGCAAAGACACTGGCACCCGCTGCCTTGCGCGAAGAGGCGCTTGCCAGCAGTTCCGGCAGCCCGTGGCCATGATAGATATTGTCACCCAAAATGAGGGCAGACGGCTGGTCGCCAACGAAATCGGCGCCGATGACATAGGCCTGCGCCAGTCCGTCGGGGCTTGGCTGCTCGGCATATTCGAATGTCATGCCCCATTGCGACCCGTCGCCCAGAAGCGCCCGGAATGCTGGAATATCGCGCGGGGTTGAAATGATAAGGACCTCGCGAATGCCCGCCAGCATCAGGGTGCTTAGCGGGTAATAGATCATCGGCTTGTCGTAGACCGGCATGAGCTGCTTCGAGATCGACAACGTCATCGGATAGAGACGGGTGCCGCTGCCCCCTGCCAGAATGATACCCTTCATGAATTTCGTCTTTCTATAAATTCAGGCTGAAACCGTCTGCAGGCGCGTGATGACAGTTTCTAGTGCCCCGCGCCAGTCAGGCAACGCTACACCGTGGACCCGTGCAATCTTGCCGCAATCGAGCCGCGAATTGGCCGGCCGGATAGCGGGTGTTGGATAGTCCGTCGTGGTGATCCGGTTCACGTGAGCGGAAGCACCACCGTGCGTCTCGGAAGCGGCGAATATCGCTTCGGCAAAATCGGCCCAGCTGGCCTCTCCGCTGGCGGTCATATGGAATACGCCTCGCAACGCCGCGTCATCATTTGCGGCGAGATTGGTAACCACTGCAAGTATGCCGTCCGCTATGTCCAGCGCGCTGGTAGGGTTCCCTACCTGGTCTGCAACGACGGAAACCTCATCGCGATCAGCCGCTACGCGCAGCATAGTCCTGACGAAATTGCCACCGAACGGGCTGTAGACCCAAGCCACCCGCAACACGGCGCTGCCTTCGGGATAAGCACTCAGCACCTCCTGCTCACCGGCCAGCTTCGAAGCGCCGTATATGCCGGTTGGGCCGGTCGCGTCGTCCTCATTATAGGGCCGGTCGAGTTTTCCGTCGAATACATAGTCGGTGGAAATGTGGACTAGCGGCACACCGAGCGCCTTTGCCGCCTGCGCCACGGCGCCTGCGCCTGCGCCGTTAATGACATGAGCCAGTTCGGTCTCGCTCTCTGCCTTGTCGACGGCGGTATAAGCCGCGGCGGAAACAACAGCATCAGGCGCGGCTGCCTGAAGTGCACGCGCGACGGACAGAGGGTCGGCAAGATCCAGTTCGGGCCGGCCCAGCGCGACAATGTCATGCCCCGCAGCCGTCCCGCGCTCAACCAAGCTAGTGACGACCTGCCCGGTCCTGCCAGTGACAACGATCCTCACGCAGGAGAACCTGCATTCAGACCCAAGCGCTCACCGTCGTAGCGGTCGCGAAGGGGCTGCCACCACCAAGCATTATCGAGATACCAACGCACGGTCTTCTCGATTCCAGTGTCGAAGTTCTCAGCCGCGCGCCAGCTCAGTTCGTCCTCCAACTTGGAGGCATCGATAGCATAACGCGCATCGTGGCCAGGACGGTCGGTGACGAAGGTGATCAATTCATCGCGCGGAGCATCGGCAGGGAGCAGTTCATCGAGCACAGCGCAGATGCGCCGCACGACGTCGATGTTGCGTCGCTCGTTGCGGCCGCCCACGTTATACGTCTCACCGACCCGGCCCTTTTCAATTATGATGTCCAGCGCGCGCGCGTGGTCATCCACGTAAAGCCAGTCGCGCACGTTATCGCCCTTGCCGTACACCGGCAGCGGTTTGCCGGCCAACGCGTTGAGAATGGTCAGCGGGATCAGCTTCTCAGGGAAGTGATAAGGACCGTAATTGTTCGAACAGTTCGACACTACGATGGGCATGCCATACGTGCGTTGCCAAGCCTTAGCAAGGTGGTCGGACGCAGCCTTGGACGCCGAGTAGGGCGAACTGGGATCGTAGGGTGTCGTTTCCGTAAATAGCCCGTCATCGCCCAGCGATCCATACACTTCGTCCGTGGACACGTGCAGGAAGCGGAACGCGGTTTTGGCCGGTGCCTGCAGTTCGTTCCAATAGGCGCGTGCGGCTTCAAGCAGGGTGAAAGTTCCAACCATATTGGTCTGGATGAAATCGGCCGCGCCGGTGATCGAGCGGTCGACGTGGCTTTCGGCAGCCAAGTGCATTATACGATCAGGGCGGAAATCGGAGATAGCCCTGTCCATTGCTGCACGGTCGCAAATGTTGGCCTTGAGGAAGCGGTGGCTGGGCTTGTTCGCGACCACGCTAAGTGAAGCCTCGCAGCCTGCATAAGTCAGGGCATCGATGGTGAGCACATCATAACGCTTTTCGAGCACAAGATAGCGGACTAGCGCCGAGCCGATGAAGCCGGCGCCGCCGGTGACGATGACGCGCATGGCGTTATGCACTCCAGGTAAAGTAAGAGGGAAGATCGGCTAGCAGTGGTTGCTTGCGGTCCTTGGCCGAGAGGGTCTCGGCGTCGGCACCACTGGGCCAAGCAATGGCGATGGCGGGGTCGTTCCAGGCTAGCCCTTTGTCGCACTCGGCATTGTAGTAGCCGCCCGCCACCTTGTAGCAGATCACCGTATCGGGTTCGAGCGAGCAAAAGCCATGCGCGAAGCCAGCCGGGATCCACAACTGTTTGCCGTTCTGCGGCGTCAGCGTCTCAGCCACCCACTGTCCGTATGTGGGTGAGCCAACGCGGATATCCACCGCCACGTCGAAGAGCGCGCCTGCGGTGCAGCGCACCAGCTTCCCCTGCGCATGCGGATCGCTCTGGAAATGCAGGCCGCGAATGGTACCGGCCTTTGCACTCAGCGATTCGTTGTCTTGGACGAAGCGGTGTTCACCGCAGTTAGTGGCAAAGATATCGGCCCGGAAGGTTTCGGCAAAATAGCCGCGTTCGTCGCCGATGTGGCGAGGCACTAGAAGCGTGACATCGGCAATCGGATAAGTCTTGACTTCCATGGATTCCCTTTTGTTAACTATGACCGGCAGCGGCCTTAGCGGTTGCTGTTCTGGACCGTTTGCACGGCGCTCGTCACAGTTAGAATGGGGGAGAAAAGCTGACTGATCAGCTGTACGACCTTGCTAGGCTGGTTGGCTGCAGCATTGCCGAAATAAAGCACATCCTTGTCCTTCATGGCAAAGCGTTGCGCCAGAAAATATGACCCGGTTTTCATCATGTTGAAGTGATAAACTACCGGCACTTCGTTGCGCTGCTCATTTTGAACATAGCGGAACACGAAAATCGCGGCAGGATCGCCAAGCGTCGGATTGGTCCCCCCCGCCGTGGCGAGCGCTTCCGTTAACGACACCCGTGAGCGTGCGAAAGGAAACTGCTGGACAGACCCAGGAGCACCCAAGACAGAGTAAGTTCGGGGGTTGTTGATGAGCATTAGCCGATCGCCAGGGTAGGCGCGGACATCGAGCGAGGGAGTCTCGATCAGGTCGTTAATGGCTATGTCGGTGCTGTCTCCACGGCGAATGACCCGCAGGACAAGATCTTTTGTGTTACCCCGATAACCACCAGCGAGAGCGATCACGTCCGAAAGCGTTTCACGGTTGGTTTGCAGTAGCAGGCGGCCCGGGCGCGCCACTTCACCGCTGACTATTACGGTGTTGGTAATTGGTTGCTGGACATTCACCATGACCTGAGGGTTCTGGGAAATCCCCCGCAGCGACGCCCGGATCATCGCCTCGACTTCGCTCACAGTATGTCCAACTACATGCAACTTACCCGCATACGGAATTGTAATGTCACCATCGTCGTCCACCCGGTTCGGAGGCATTCTTTGCGCCTGTACCCCCGGAACCGCTCCACCGCTTGATCCCGGAGTCGAACCACTGCCGGCGAATAAGGTAACCCCCGCCTCAAAAATGGTGATATCAAGCACATCGCCAGGGCCGACCAAATCTGTTGGCGGCGGCGGTAACTGCGCAAGGCGCAGGGACGCTGCCACGGGTTCTAGCGCCGGAAGGTCCGTTGACGCTTCCACATTCACCAGTTCGATCGGCAACGTGGTGTCGGGGTCAATGGCCGAACGCTCGACCTGCTTGCCAGTCGGACCGCTCGTAGGCAGCGTGGCGCAACCAGCAAGGCTCACAAGGAGAGCCAGGCAAACAGAATTCTTCAATGACATACTCAGATGAACTCGACAACCTGGGTTTCGCGGGCGCCTTAGCACCGACCCGGAAGAATGAACAATGGCTTTGTTACGCCAGTGGCCTCAGGCTCACCGTCGGGCCTTGTGCGCCATCAGTTACTGAGGTGGTTCGGGTTTTCTGGACAGGGTGCTAAGCTAATCCCGACGTGAGGAACGGACGGGAATGAAGACGACGAGAAAGCGGTATTCTGCAGACTTCAAGGCGAAGGTGGCGCTGGAGGCGATCCGTGGTGATCTGACGCTGGCGGAATTGGCCGCCAAGCATGGCGTGCATCATACGATGATCGCGGCATGGAAGCGTCAGGCGGTCGATGGCATGGCAACGACCTTCTCAGGGGCAGGCGAAGCGACGAAATCGACCAGCGAGGCCGAGTTGGAAAAGCTTCATGCCAAGATCGGGCAACTCGTCATCGAGCGGGATTTTTTAGCGAAAGCCTCCGGTCGATGAGCGTGGCACGGAGGCGCTCGAAGATCGATCCTGCTCACCAACGCCTGTCAATCTCTGCCCAATGCCGGCTGCTTTCGATCAGCCGATCGGCCTATTATTATACGCCAGTGCCCGAGACGGATGAGACGCTGGCGTTGATGGAAGTGATCGATGCGACCTTTCTTGATTGCCCATGGTATGGCAGCCGCCAGATGGCCCGGCATCTGAAGCGGATAGGCCATGATGTTGGTCGCCGCCGGGCGCGGCGGCTGATGGCGAAGATGGGCCTGACACCGATCTATCAGCGGCCGCGCACAAGCGATCCGCATCCACAGCACCGGATCTATCCGTACCTGCTGCGCAAGCTGGCGATCGAGCGGCCCAATCATGTGTGGTGCGCCGACGTGACCTACATCCCGATGCGGCGTGGCTTCCTGTACCTGGTAGCGATCATGGATTGGGCGACCCGCAAGGTGCTGGCCTGGCGGCTGTCGAACACGATGGATGCTGGCTTCTGCGTCGCGGCGCTGGAGGAGGCGCTTGCCCGCTATGGCAAGCCCGAGATCTTCAACACGGATCAGGGCAGCCAGTTTACGTCGCAGGCCTTCACCAGCGTACTGCGCAAAGCCGAGGTTCGCATCAGCATGGATGGTCGGGGGCGTTGGATGGACAACGTCTTCATCGAGCGCCTCTGGCGATCCCTGAAGTACGAGTGCGTCTATCTCCATGCCTTCGAAACCGGATCAGAGCTTCGC
>NZ_ATHL01000133.1 GCF_000445125.1 Novosphingobium lindaniclasticum LE124 | reverse complement strand
ACCACCGCAGCCATCTCGGCGCGGCGATCGGCGATGGCGGCGCGGAGCTGGTCGGGCTCGAGCGCCTGGCTCGGGCGCGCGCTGCCCGACGCCAGGCGTGCGGTCACGGTCTTCTGCAGGTCGTCGAGGCTGGCATCGAGCAGGTCGAGCTGCCGGAGCCGGCGTTCTCCATAATAGAGATCGACCCAGGCGAGGGCGGTCTCGAGCCGCACGTTGCGGCCTTCGACCAGCTCGCCCGCCTCGGCGATACCGATATCGGCCGCGGCGCGCGCGGCGCGTGCATGGCGCTTGGCGAGATTGGGGAAGGTCTGGCTGAACCCGATCGTCGCCATAGTGAAATCGTCGCGCGTGAAGCTGCCGGCATTGGGGCCGCTCACCGGGAAGTTCTGCAGGCCCAGGTCGAGCGTCGGATCGGGCAGGCGATCGGCCGCGACCGCCGAAGAGCGGGCGCCGGCTGTCGCCGCCGCGCGCGCCTTGAGGCTTGGCGCGTTGGCGGCAGCGAGCCTCACTGCCTGCTCGTAGGTGAGCGGGCCGGCCGACACCGGCACGGCCCAGGCGCTCGCAAGCGTCGCACCGATAGAGAGCAACAGGCGTCGCACAGCGCGCCTCGGCATCATGATCATGGATATCATCCCCTCATGACAGAGGCGGCGCGCCAAGATGTGACGCGCCGCTCCGGAGCGGGTTTAGCCCTTGTCCGACCTGACTGCGCCGCGCATGCAGTCGGCGGCGCTTGCCTGCATCATCGCGCAATCGCAGCTGGCCATGTCCCGGCTGTCGGGCACCCATATGCGGACACGCGCAGGGCCAGTCGCCCGCGGACCATATTGCGGCGCCGACCGCCATTCCCAATGGCCTTGCGGCGTGCGGCTCGCGTCGGTTGCAAGCGCAGGCGCGGCGAGACTGAGGGCCGCCACAAGGGCGGCCGGAAGCAGTTTGATCATCACGAAAACCTTTGACTGAAAAGAAGGAAACCGGGCGCGCACGCATCGATCGATGCGCGCAGCCCGTGCTCGTTCAATCAGGCAAGGCTGGTGGGAGGATCCGGCTCGGGCGCAACCGCCTTGCCGGTCAATATCGTGTCGGTCGTCCAGAAGCTGGGCGCGTCGTAGAGACGCGCAGGCGCAACGCCGCCTGCCAGGTCCGCTGCGACCAGCGGGATCACGCACCCCATCGCGGCGATGCAATCGAGCGTCAGGCCCTTGCAGGGCTTTTCGCTGGGCGCAGGCTGCTGCTTGGCCATCATCGCCATGCAGTCCGCATCCATGCCCTTGGCCAGCGGCGCGCCTGCCGCCTGCGGCACGCTGTGCGCGGCCGCCATCTGGGCTCCGAAGAGACCGGACAGCGCTCCGATGACGAGCAGGAGGGCGAGCAGGCGTTTCACGGGCCTCGATATCTAGCGGGTTTCGCGGGCGCAGCCAACCAAAGTCTCGCGCCGCGCGGATTTTGAAGTGCTGACGGCTGATTCCGTCAACTCCGCGTCAATAAAGATCCGGCCCGGGGAAGAAGATCGGCTGCGGCCTCTACGTATATCGAGGCTGGACCCGGGACCGTAGTCCCAAGCCTGAAGAGACGCTCTTCCCCTCGGCAAAGTCCGGGCGGTGGCTTACCATCCAAGGAGGTGAATATGGTCAGAAAAACTCTCATGGTCGCGCTTGCCGGCATTTCGATGCTTGCTGCCGTCCCCGCTATGGCCCAGGGCATCGGGCACAGCCTGTTCATGCGCGGCTCGATCGTCGACACGGGCAGCAACGGCACGGTCGTCTGCATCGGCAAGGCCGATGGCGCCGAGGTCGGCCAGAAGCTCGAGGTCTATCGCGTCGTGACCCATCCGGGTCCGTCCAAGGGCGTGGCGCCGACCTATCACCGCCAGCTCGTCGGCCATGTGACGATCGACCATATCTTTGACGATCACTTCGCGCACGTGTCCGTCGCCGACGGCACGCCTGCCAGGCACGACATCGTCGAGCTTCGCAAGAACTGACAAGCCGGTGGCCCGGCGGCACGGGCTGCCCTGCGACGCGTCGGGGCAGCGGGCCGCCGGCGACGAGGAGACCGTTCGGGGTCAAAGCGAAACCGCTTGACCCTGGACCATGGTCCAACCGGCATGATCGAGCGGATGACATGGGCAATTTCAAGATCGGCGAACTGGCCGCGGCCGCAGGCGTGGGGCGGGATACGATCCGCTATTATGAGCGGATGGGCCTGCTGCGCGAGCCCGCGCGCACGGCAGCGGGCTACAGGCTCTACGACGCGACCGACCTCGAGCGCGTCAATTTCATCCGCTCGGCGCAGGAGCTTGGTTTCACACTCGAACAGGCCCGGCAGCTGCTGGCACTCAGGGCGTCGGACACCGCGCATGCCCAGGCCGTGCTCGATATCACGCTTGCCAAGATCGCGGACGCCGAAGCCCGGCTCGAGCGCCTGTCGGATATCCGCGACATGCTGCGGATGCTCGCCGACGAATGCCCGGGCGAAGTGCCGGTCTCCGATTGCCCGATCCTCGCCTTCCTGACGGCGCGGCGGAAAGACCAGCAGCATAACAAGAAACATCAGGCAGCGCAGGACGAACGATCACCACGAGCGAAAGGGGTTTTGTCATGAAGAAAATGCGTTTGATCGCCGTCCTCACGCCGGCGCTGCTTCTAGGCGCCTGTGTGACCACGCGGCCGACCTCGGCGCAGGTCGAGAGTTGCCGGGCGATGGAGGGCAATATGGGTCTCCAGACGCCGCATGATCATGGCGAGATGAAGGGGCAGGGGCGCAACCCGATGAACCTCTCGCACGACCGGTGTCTCCGGATTCTGCGCAGCGCGCAATGAGCCGGTCCGGACGCCAGGGATGGCGCCCGGACACAGTTTTCAAGCCAAGGAGCAAAGCCATGATCGACCATGCGAAGAAAGCCCTTCCACTTGTCGGCGGAAGCCTGTTGCTGGCGCTCGCGCTTTCGGGCTGCGACCGCCAGGCCGACCAGACGGTGCCGCCCGCGGCGAACAGCGTCGCCGCCACCCCGGTCCTGACCGACAGCGGCAACGCTGCAGACGCGGCGCCGATGGACGCGATGAGCAACCAGGCCGAGATGGAGCGGCATCACCGTCAGGCGATGGACCATGACGCGATGCGCGCCGGGGCCGGCAACCAGACCGCGCCGGCACCCGATCCCGCGCCGGGCAATGCGGCGATGCCGATGAAGGATATGTAGGCTCGCACACTAAGGGGATGAGGATGTCCAGGCGGATCAGCCTTCGACGCTTGAGCCTCGGCTGCGCAATCGCTCTCAGCCTGTCCGCGAGCGCGGGCGCGCAGGAGGGCGAGGATCATGCCGCGCATCATGGCGCAGGCATGCCGGCCGGCGGGGGCATGTCCGCACCGGCAGAGCCGGGGTCGTCGGACATGGCGAAGATGATGAACCCCATGATGGATCGCATGATCAATGGGGAAGGGGAGAATGAGCACGGCCACGAATCGCGCCGGACCGGCTTCATCTCGCAGCTGCTCGCCTTTCCCGCGCTTGACGAAGCGGCAAGGCAGCGGGTCGCTGCGCAGGCCGGCGAACGGGTAAGCACGGGTCTGGCGATGATCAACGCCGCCTCGGCCGACGGCGCGCGTGCGACCACGGTCTCGGCCCGGCTCGATGCGGCGCGGCGCCTGCGCGAGGGAACCGACCTGTTCCGCTCCGGCACCGCCGCGCAGGGCGCGATCGGGGGCTTGCAGCCGCCCCGGGAGGTCGGGCTTGCCTGGCTGCGCGATCAGCTCGACATCGACCAGGCCGCGCCCGGCCATGCCGATCACTGGTTCGGCATCTCGCCCTCGCACCTCCTTCTCATGCTGTTCCTGGGGCTGGTGAGCGCCACGCTTATCGCGCTGCAGATCTTCCGCCTGCGGCGGATCGGGGCGATCGCCGGCGGTGTCGCCACCGCCAAGGTTCCAGCAAAGCCGGAGCCGAAGGCTGCCCCTCCCGCTACCAGGGTTGCGCCCGCGCCTGCACCCGTTGCCGACAGCGCCGGGCTCGCGCCGAGCAATGCGGCCGCACCCGCTGGGGCGTCGCTGCGCAAGCCCAAAAGCTGGGCGGGGCAGCTGCGCGTGGTCCAGATCGTGCGAGAGACGCCGAGCGTGCTGACCTTCCGGCTCGCGGACCCGACCGCCGACCGGCTGCCGTTCGACTTCCTGCCGGGCCAGTTCCTGCAGGTCGAGGTAGAGCCCGAAGCGGGCAAGACCGCGCGCCGTTCCTACACGATCGCCTCTTCGCCGACCCAGCGGGCCTATGTCGAACTGACGGTCAAGCGCGAGGAGCAGGGCGTGGTCTCGCGATACCTGCACGACAAGGTCGTCGCCGACGATCTGCTGAAGGTCAGCGGACCGTTCGGCGCCTTCACCTTCACGGGAACGGATGCCCAGAGCATCGTGCTGATCGCGGGCGGGGTCGGCATCACCCCGATGATGTCGGTGCTGCGCTATCTCACCGACACCGCGTGGAAGGGTGATATCTTCTTCTTCTACGGCGCACGGTCGACCGAGGAATTCGTGTTCCGCGACGAGCTCGAGCGGCTCGAACGCCGTTTTCCCAACCTCCATGTCGTCGCCGCGATGCAGCGCGCGCCCGGCACCGTCTGGATGGGCCCCGAAGGGCCGATCACGCGCGAGATGATCCTGGCCGCGGTGCCGGAGATCGCGAGCCGGCGCATCCATATGTGCGGCCCGCCGGCGATGATGGGCGCGATGCGCGGCGTGCTGGCGGAACTCGGCGTCCCCGAAGCGCAGCTGCACACCGAGGCGTTCGGTCCGGCCTCGCTGCCGGCCGACCACGAGGATCTCGAGGTCAAGCCCGCGCCCCCGCCAGCGGATAAGCCGGCCCCGAGCGCCGAGGTGGCGCCGAGCACGGTGACCTTCTCCGTGTCGGGGGTGTCGGCGGCCTTGCCCGCGGACGAGACCGTGCTGGAGGCGGCCGAGGGCGCGGGCGTCGAGATCCCCTATGCATGCCGTGCGGGCACATGCGGCGCCTGCGTGGTCAAGCTGCTGCAGGGCGAAGTGACGATGGAGGTCGAATCCGGCCTTGCGCCCGCCGACAAGGCGCAAGGCTATGTGCTCGCGTGCCAGGCGAAGGGGACGGGCACGCCGCTCGTGGTCGAAGCCTGATGCGCGAACGCAGCGACATTGCCGTGGGCCTGCTGGTCGCGTTCCTGCTGCTGTTCCCGTTCGGCTATCTCGTGCATGTGTCGCCCCGCTTTCCGGGTAGCCTGGCCGGCGGGATCATCGGGATCGCAGCGCTCGTGCTGATGCTGCTGACGCTTCCTTATGTCGCGGCCAAGCACATCGCCTGGGTCGACAAGGCGCTCTCCCGGGTCGTCAGCAAGCCAACCCTGCTCGCCATCCACATCTATGCCGGCGTGCTGGCGCCGATCCTGGGTCTGGTCCACGCCGCGCACAAGCTCGAAAGCCCGGTCGGCCTGCTTCTGACCGTCCTCCTGCTGATGACGGTCATCACCGGCTTCATCGGCCGCTACCTGCTTGCCCAGCTTGGTCGGGCGCTGCGCGGACGCAGGTCAGAACTGGCCTCGCTTCGCGCCGCCTTCCTCGAGGAGCCGGCGGCGCCGACGCAGGCCGATACCGCAGCCCCGCCGCTGTCGGGCTGGAAGCGCTATCTGTTCGTCGCCGGGGATGCGTCCGCGGGCCAGCGCCCCCAGGACAAGGCGGGGATCGCCGCAGCGCTGGCCGATACCGAATTCGCGATCCGTGCCGAAGAGGCAACCAACACCCTGTTCGCGCGGTGGCGGTTCCTGCACATCCTGCTGGGCTGTCTCATCTTCGCGCTGCTCGCGCTCCACGTCGGCGCGGCGATCTATTACGGGCTGCGCTGGCTATGAGCTGGCAGCGTCTTTCCTACGCCGTCTTCATCGCAGCCCTGCTGGTGATGGTCGCCGCGGTCGCGATCCGGATGCGATCGGACGCGCCGAGGGATGCCGGCCTGGTGGCGCAGCTCGTCTCGCCCGGCCCGCTCTCGAGCGCGCACCAGTCCTTTGCCGGCCAATGCACGGCCTGCCACACGCCGGGCAAGGGCGTCGAAACCCGGACCTGTCTCACCTGCCATGCGGGCACCGATTTCGGGACGAAGCAGTCGACGCAGTTCCACGCGAAAGCGACGCAGTGCACCTCCTGCCACGTCGAACATGAGGGAGAGCGCGGCATCATCCGCATGGATCACGCCGCGTTGCTCGACATGGCGAAGTGGCGGCAGCCTTTGGCGGGCATGTCGACAAACACTCGAAGCCTGACCCCCGAGACCGCGCTCAATTGCGCGAGCTGCCATGCGTTCCGCGATCCGCACCAGGGCCTGTTCGGCACCGACTGCGCGAGCTGCCACAAGACCGACAGCTGGAAGATCGCCAATTACCGCCATCCATCGGTCAATTCGACGCAGTGCGCCGAGTGCCACAAGGCGCCGCCGAGTCACTTCATGGAGCATTTCAGCATGGTCTCGCAGCGCGCAGCCGGATCGAAGGCGCGCGTCGACCAATGCTATGCCTGTCACGCCACCGACAGCTTCAACAATATCCGCAAGCGAGGCTGGTATGATCACCATTGAGGCCGACTGGCTGAGCGCCTTCTTCCGGCTCGCGGTGATCGGCCTGGAACTGGCGGGCACGCTGACCATCCTGGTCGGCGCGGGGCTCGCAACCTTTCTGTTTGCGCGGCGGGCGAGGGCGGGCGACCGAACCGAGGCCTATAGCGCGTTCCGCTCGGCGCTCGGCCGCAGCATCCTGCTCGGCCTGGAATTTCTGGTCGCCGGCGACATCGTCAAGTCGCTGGTGATCAACCCAACGCTCGACGATCTCATCGTTCTGGCCGGGCTGGTGCTGGTGCGGACCTTCCTGAGCATCTCGCTCGGGGTCGAGATCAACGGCCACTGGCCCTGGGAGGAAACCCGGATGGCGCGGGAGAAGGCGCGTGCGGCGTCGGATGGGTCGCCTGCGACGGCTGAGGCCGCCGGATGCGGCACAGCGCTCAAGGGATAGCAGATGGGAGGTGCATGATGATCGAGAGACGCGAATTGCTGATGGCCGGCGCCGGCCTTGCCGCCGCCGGAACGCTGGCTGTGCCGGCGGCGGCGCAGCAGCATCGAATGGAAGGGATGGCGATGTCGATGACGGACTGCATCGACGATTGCGTGGCTTCGCACCGCATGTGCCTGGAAACCGCCGCTTGGCTGACGAAGCAAGGCGGCGCGTCAGCTACGGCGTCGCTGATCGCCATGCTGAACGACTGTGCGGAACTGTGCCAGGCGACCGCCAACTCGATGCTGCGGGAATCTGCCCTGCACCGCATCGTCTGCCGCGCCTGCGCCGACGCTTGCGAGCGCTGCGCCGAGGAATGCGGACGCCATAGCGCGGACCAGCGGATCGCGCGTTGCTCGGCCACCTGCAAGAAATGCGCGGCGAGCTGCCGAACGATGGCGGACATGTCGAGCTGAGCGGCGCGCTTCGCACGTGCCCCACATAGTCACGTTCAGGCCAGAGCCCCCGGTCACAGCTTGTGTGTCCGACAACTACGCCAGGACAGCGATCATGGCACGTGGCACAAAGTCCGAGTATCCGGCAACGGCGGAAATCATCGCACCCGCCATCGCCGGAGCCTTCCGTGCCGCCACCCGATAGTCGGGTAATGCCGAGCACCATCTTTACGATTGCGTGAACGCTCCACGGTCGATCTGTATTGGAGAAGTCAGTGTCAACCGCCGAATTTGTCAACCGGCTACCCGAATTGCTCCGCCCCAATCCAGCAAGGGTAGTGATCAGACCCTATATGCCGTCGACGGAAACCTATAAATATGCGGTACCGGATCAGCCACGTGCGCAGCGCATCGCCGACCGCGTCCTGGCGCTCGACCCAGCATCGCTCCACGATGAGTTGCAACGCATTCTTGATGATTTCTCGGGAAGGCATCGTGAGGTTCCGTCCCTGTTTTTGCGGCGGTTCCACGAGGTTGATGGCATCATCGTCTGTGATTGCGAGGTCACCCATGAACAGGCGCTCTTGATCGGTGCCCATTTTTGCAACGAATATTCCTATGAGGCAGCAGCGCTTTTCAATCCGAGCATCGTCCTGCATCCTGATCAGTCTGCTGTACCTGAAAACTCTCTCCGATTCATTCTTTCCCTGCGAGGCGTGGGCGAGGGGCATATCTCCTCCGTCACCTTTCGCACCGGGTTTTGCGCCGCGGACGGAACCATAGCAATCAATCCTCCGAGCCCCATGCCGCTCGTGCTGGAGACTGAAAACATCTCCGGCGAGGACGGGCCGGACGCGGGCATTCGGATCAAGTGCGATGGCAGCCACGATCTCTCGGAGATCGTGATCTTTCCGACAACCCCCAGCCAGCGTGGTGGCATCGAAGACCTTCGCTTGGTCCGCTTCCTGGACGACGATGGCCGAGCCACCTATTTCGGTACATATACGGCATTTAGCGGCCAGTCCGTCCGGCAGGAGTTGTTGTCCACGCCGGACTTCCGGACATTCGAACTCAGACCGCTGCGTGGGGATGCCACCGGTAGCAAGGGCATGGCGCTTTTCCCCCGACGCATTGCCGGGCACTTTGCCATGCTTGGGCGCGAGGATAACGAAAATATCTGGTTCCTGACGTCCGCGGACATTCACGACTGGAGTGGCGGAGCGAAAGCCATCGAACCTCGCTGGCCTTGGGAGTTTGTCCAGATCGGTAATTGCGGATCGCCGATCGAGATCGACGAAGGCTGGCTGGTCGTAACTCATGGAGTCGGCGCCGTTCGGAACTATTGCATCGGGGCGTGCCTGCTGGACCGTGACGATCCCTCGAAGCTGCTGGCGCGGACGAAGCTACCGCTTTTGCGGTCGGACATGGATGAGCGCGAAGGTTATGTGCCAAACGTAGCCTACAGCTGCGGCGCGATGGTACATAATCGGGTGCTGGTACTGCCTTATGCCATTGCTGACAGCTTCACCACTTTTGCCACTATTCCTCTCGAGCGTCTGCTGGCCGCCATGGATTAGTCACTGTTGCCGACCTGTCCTGCTCTCGAGTCGGAACCATAGTTACACATCGGCACAACAACGATGCCAGTGCGATAATTTATGGCCATCTCAGAGACGGACTTCGCACATTACGTATACAGCAAGGCGGAAGGTGACACCATTTCACGGGCAAGCTCCGGAAGGGGCGACAATCGACCGGGCATATGCTCGATCGAACGGGAAACCCAGACTTGAAGGAATGGATACTTGCGCAAGAAGACGGCAATGATCGCTTCGCTCGCAGCTCTCGGCTTCCTCGCCGTCAGTGCCGGACCGGTGCTGGCGGACGGGATGCCGCCGGGCATGCCCGATCTTGAGGAGACCCTCAAGGCCAGGCCGGCGCCTGCCCAGCCCGATCCTGCCCACATGCAGGGCATGGCTCACGGTAAGGAGCAGATGCACGGCCAGATGATGCAGGGCCATCGAATGGCGATGCGGGATTCGCAGGACCAGGACGGCGCCTCCGGCATGTCACACAGGTCGGACGGTGGTTGCTGACCCTGCCATCATTCCATCAGACGACAAGGTTGACGGACAAGATCATGGCCGCTTTCAACCGAAGCCTTGGTCCGCCGTTCCCACGGCGGGCCAATCGCTTTTCTGGCCGGTCTCAGGACGAGAAAACCAGGCCGGGTCACATTTTTGATCGATCCCGGATCATCATTTTACGCGCCTGCTCCAGCAGGCACACGGCCGATCGGATTTCGATTCGTAACTTACGTATACAGACAGCGTCTCGCTAGCAGCATTGAAGCTTCGGAATTGCCGGGATCGGAACGTCGATCGGGCAACAGGAAGAACACTCGGAGACCCTCAATGCGACAGACGACATTTCTCGCGGCGCCCGTCAGCCTCTTCGCGACGCTAACCTTCGCCGCCGGCACCGCTCTCGCCCAGTCGACGCCCGCGCCCGCGCAGGCTGCGCCGGCCCATGCCCACCAGCAGGGCATGGATCATGGCGGGCAGCAGATGCACGATCAGATGATGAAGGATCATCAGGCCGGCGCGCAGAAGCAGCAGGGGCAACCGGCCCAGCAGGATCAACAGGGCATGTCGGGGATGGCCGGCATGTCCGGCGGCTCGCCTGCATCGAACGGCTCGGGCATGGCCGGTAAGGCGAAGAGTGGCTGCTGCAAGATGCCGATGAAGAAGGCCAAGCCGGCGGCGAAGAAGAAGACCGCCAAGCCCATGGCCGACAAGCCGATGAGCGACATGTGAGGTTTCCAGCCCCGAGAACAGACCCCAGGGGCTGAGGGCCCGCCGTTCCCCCTCGGCGGGCCAGTTCTTTGACGATGCCCAGCGTCGCCCCGTGCTCCCAGCTTTCAAAACCGGGTCCGAGCGTCTGACTTGACAGAGGAAACAGCGATGCGAAAACATCTTGGCGTCGGTGCTGCTGTTGGCTTTCTGCTCTTTGGCAGCACGCCGCTCCTCGCACAGGGTATCGGCCATAGCTTGTTCATGCGCGGCAAGATCGTCCGTATGGATGCGGGCGGCACAGTGGCCTGCCTGGGTAAGGCCGATGGCGCGCACATCGGGCAGATACTCGAAGTCTATCACGCAACGCCGCGCCACCGCCGTCTTGTCGGTCATGTCGAAGTCGACCAGATTTTCGACGACCATTATGCTCATTTCCGCGTGAGGGACGGGACGCTTCAGAAAGGCGATTGGGTGAGCCTAAAGCGCGTCCGGGCGTAACGCCAGAATTGGAATGCCAAGCGCCGCCCTCGCCAAAAGAAGACTCGGCCGAGTAACGCCTGTCTCGGCATAATTCCGATCAGGCGTGCGCGAATACGTTCAGGAGTCGATGAATAGTCATCGGCTCTGTTGGCGTGTCTGACCCTCAAGCCCGCGACCCCGATACCAGACTACCTTCTGCGGAACTTACTTATAGGCCACCCGGGCAAAGAGATTACTCCGTCAGGCCATCGATAGAGATGGAGTCAGGTTATGTTCGAGAAGGCGATCGGGACCATTAACGCGGCGGCCTCCTTCCGACACCGCTATGATAATTTCATCGGAGGCCGCTGGAGCGCTCCTGCGGGCGGCGAGTATTTCGCCGACACGAGCCCGATCAATGGCGCCCAGATCGCAGAGTTCGCGCTGTCGACGCCGGAAGATGTCGAGCGCGCGCTCGATGCGGCGCACGCCGCCAAGGATCAATGGGCAAGGATCGCGCCCGCCGAACGCGCCAGGATTCTCAATCGCGTCGCCGACCGGCTCGAAGACAATCTGGAGTTGCTGGCACTTGCCGAGACGATCGACAATGGCAAGCCGATCCGCGAGACGCGCGCTGCCGACGTGCCGCTCGCGATCGACCATTTCCGCTACTTCGCCGGCTGCATCCGGGCGGAGGAAGGCGGCATCTCGACGATCGATGCGGACACCATCGCCTATCATTTCCGCGAGCCGCTCGGCGTCGTCGGCCAGATCATCCCGTGGAACTTCCCGCTGCTGATGGCGGCGTGGAAGATCGCCCCGGCGCTGGCGGCGGGCAACTGCACCGTCATCAAACCCGCATCCCAGACGCCGCTCACCTTGCTGATGTTCGCCGAGCTCACCGCCGACATCCTGCCGCCCGGCGTGCTCAATGTCGTTACCGGCCCGGGACGGACCGTTGGCCAGGCGATCGCCGCCAATCCGCGCATCGCCAAGGTCTCGTTCACCGGCGAGACCGTCACCGGCAAGCAGATCATGCACGCCGCGGCGGACCATCTGATCCCCCAGACGATGGAGCTTGGCGGCAAGTCGCCCAACATCTTCATGGCGGACGTGCTCGACGAGGACGATGCCTTCTTCGACAAGGCGCTCGAAGGCTTTACTTTGTTCGCCTTCAACAAGGGCGAGGTCTGTACCTGCCCGTCGCGCGCCCTGATCCATGTGTCGATCTTCGACCGCTTCATCGAGCGCGCCGTGGCGCGCGTCGCCGCGATCCGCCAGGGCGATCCGCTCGACCCGTCGGTCCAGGTCGGCGCGCAGGCGTCGGAGGACCAGCTCCACAAGATCCTGGGCTATATCGATATCGGCAAGGCCGAGGGCGCGCAGTGTCTGGTCGGTGGCGCCAGGGCGCTGCCGGGCGGTGCGCTCGACCAGGGCTATTTCGTGCAGCCGACCGTGTTCGTGGGTCAGAACCACATGCGCATCTTCCAGGAGGAGATCTTCGGTCCCGTCCTGTCGGTCACCACGTTCAAGACGGTCGAGGAGGCGATCGCACTTGCCAATGACACCGCCTACGGTCTTGGCGCGGGCGTCTGGACCCGGAGCGGCAACACCGCCTACCGGCTCGGCCGCGCGATCGAGGCCGGGCGGGTCTGGACCAACTGCTATCATCAGTACCCCGCCCATGCCGCCTTCGGCGGATACAAGGCATCGGGCTTCGGGCGTGAAAACCACCGGATGATGCTCGATCATTATCAGCAGACCAAGAATCTGCTCGTCTCCTATGACGAGCACGCGCTCGGCCTATTCTGACCCCCCGCTTAAAAGGAGAAACGGACATGGCGAAAACCATGAAGGCGGCGGTCGTCCGCGAATTTGGCAAGCCCCTGGTCATCGAGGACGCGCCGATCCCGACGGTCGGCCCCGGGCAGGTCCTGGTCAAGATTGCGGCAACCGGCGTGTGCCATACCGACCTGCACGCGGCAGAAGGGGACTGGCCGGTCAAGCCCAACCCGCCCTTCATTCCTGGCCATGAGGGCGTCGGGCATGTCGCCGCCGTTGGTGCCGGCGTCACCCATGTGAAGGAAGGCGACCGGGTCGGTGTGCCCTGGCTCTACACCGCCTGCGGGCACTGCGTGCATTGCCTGGGTGGCTGGGAGACGCTTTGCCACGAACAGCAGAACACCGGCTATTCGGTCAATGGCAGCTTTGCCGAATATGTCCTCGCCGATCCCAACTATGTTGGTCACCTTCCCGACAATGTCGACTTCCTCGACATTGCGCCGATCCTCTGCGCGGGCGTCACCGTCTACAAGGGATTGAAGGCCACCGAGGCCCGACCCGGCGAGTGGGTGGTCGTCTCCGGCATTGGCGGGCTCGGCCACATGGCGGTGCAATATGCCCGAGCCATGGGTCTCAATGTGGCCGCGGTCGACATCGACGATAGCAAGCTCGACCTCGCTACACGCCTTGGCGCCACACTGACGGTCAACGCGCGCAACGAGGACCCTTCGGCAGCGCTCAAGAAAGCCATTGGCGGCGCGCACGGGGCGCTGGTGACCGCCGTTTCGCCCAAGGCGTTCCAGCAGGCGCTCGGCATGGTCCGGCGCGGCGGCACGGTCGCGCTCAACGGCCTGCCGCCGGGCGACTTCCCGTTGTCGATCTTCGACACCGTGCTGAACGGCATTACCGTGCGCGGCTCGATCGTCGGCACGCGGCTCGATCTGCTCGAGGCACTGGCGTTCGCCGGCGAGGGCAAGGTCAAGGCCACGGTCCATGCAGACAAGCTGGAGAACATCAACGACGTCTTCTCCCGCATGCATCATGGCGACATCGAGGGCCGGATCGTCCTCGACCTCGCCTGAAGCCGACTTCGCGAAAGTACAGTTCATGTCTCCCTTACATATCCGGCCGATCGCGCGGCGCCGTTTCGTCCAGGGGCTGGCGATCGGCGGCGCGGTCGCCGGTTTCGCCCCGGCGCTTCTCGCGCGATCCGCACCAACCTTGCCCGCTGAGCTGAGCGGGACCGAGTTCGACCTCGAGATCGCCGAGCTGCCGGTCAACTTCACCGGCAAACGCCGTATCGCGACCGCCGTGAACGGCAGCGTGCCCGCGCCGGTCCTGCGCCTGCGCGAAGGCGACACGGTCACGCTGCGCGTACGCAACGGCCTCAAGGAGATGTCGAGCATCCATTGGCACGGCATCATCGTGCCGGCGGAGATGGACGGCGTGCCCGGCATCAGCTTTGCCGGCATCGCGCCGGGCGAGACCTTCACCTATCGCTTCGAGGTCCGCCAGAGCGGAACCTACTGGTATCACGCTCACACGCTCGCCGAGCAGACGGGACTCTATGGAGCGATCATCGTGGAGCCAAAACAGGTGCCGACGGCGCGGGCGCCCGATCGCGACTATTGCATCGTGCTCAGCGACTGGTCGGACGAGCCGCCGCTGCAGATCTTCCTCAATCTCAAGAAGCAGAGCAGCTACTATAATTTTGCGCAGCCGACCGCCGGCGATTTCCTCAAGGATGTCGGCACCATGGGCTTGGGCAAGGCGCTCGAGCGGCGGCGGATGTGGAACAGCTCGCGGATGAACCCGACCGACTACAGCGATGTCTCTGCCGCGACCTACACCTATCTGATGAACGGCGCGCCGCCCGCCGGCAACTGGACCGGTATCGCCGCGCCCGGCGAGCGCGTGCGCCTGCGCTTCGTCGGCGCGGGGACGGCGACGTTCTTCGACGTGCGGATCCCCGGGGTCGAGCTGACGGTCGTATCGACCGACGGGCAGCCGGTCGAGCCGGTCACGGTCGAGGAATTCCGGATCGGCCCGGGCGAGACCTACGACGTCGAGTTCACCATGCCCGAGGGCGGCGCCCGCACCATCTTCGCGCAGGCGATCGATCGGAGCGGCTATGCGCGTGGCACGATCGCACCGGCCCCGGGCATGGCGGCAGCCGTGCCGCCGCTCGATGCCCGGACCTGGCTCGAGCCGGTCGACATGATGGGCGCGATGGCGACGATGGGCGCAATGGGAGGCGACGCGCATGCCGGGCACGGCATGACCGAGATGCCGGCCAGGGCACGGCACGCCCGCACCGAATATGGCGCCAATACCGACATGCGCGTCGACTATCCGCGCACCAATCTCGACGATCCCGGCGCCGGGCTGCGCGGGCGCGGCTGGCGCGTGCTGACGCTGGCCGATCTGCGCACGCCGGGCGGCGATCCCGACCCGCGCGAGCCCGAGCGCGACATCGAGCTGCATCTGACGGGCAATATGGAACGGTTCATCTGGTCGCTCGACGGCATCAAGCTCAACGATTCCAGGCCGCTTCATTTCAAGCCAAACGAGCGGCTGCGCGTCACCTTCGTCAACGACACGATGATGGCGCATCCGATGCATCTGCACGGCATGTGGAGCGATGTCGAAGGCCCGGACGGCGCCTTCCAGGTCCGCAAGCATACGGTCGTGGTCCAGCCCGCCCAGCGGGTGAGCTTCCGCGTCACCGCCGACGCCATGGGCCGATGGGCCTTCCACTGCCATCTGCTCTATCACATGGCGGCCGGCATGTTCCGGGAGGTGGTGGTCGCATGATCCGGATTTTCCCCTCGCGCGGCATCGCTCTTGGCGCTGCCCTCTTCCTGGCGCCGGCGATCACGGCTCCCGCCCTCGCGCAGGATGCCTCGCCCCCGTCGCCCGCCGCCACCCCTGCCCAAACGGCCACTCCCGCTCAGCACACCCCTTCCGCGCAAGGCTCTCAGGACCATGCGGGCATGGACATGCCGGGCATGGATATGACCGACACGAAGGCGTCCGGTAACGGCGCCACGATGGACATGGGCTCGATGCAGGGCGGCCAGGCCCCGCCGGACGCGCGCAACTCGGACGATTATGCCGACGGCTACCGCAACTCGACGCTGCCGGACTATGAGATGGCCGACAAGCTCTCAATCCCCAAGATACTTGTCGATGAGCTTGAGTTCACCAGCGGCAACGAGGGTCAGGGCGTGGGCTGGACCGTGCTCGTCACCAAGGGTCAGGACAATGACAAGCTCTGGCTGCGCAGCCAGGGGCTCAAGAACTCCCGCGACCAACGTCTCGATCCGGAGAGCAGCGTCGAGGCGCTGTGGTGGCACAGCAAGAACCCGTTCTGGGGCACGCTGCTCGGGGTCAGGCAGGATCTCGGCAAGGGTGCGACCACCTGGCTGGCCGCCGGCGTCGAGGGACTGGCGCCCTATTGGTTCGACGTCCAGCTCACCGGCTATGTAGGAACCGATGGGCGTCTCGCGGCGCGCGCCAAGGCGTCCTATGAGGTCTTGTTCACCAATCGGTTGATCCTTACGCCGCAGGTGGAGACCAATATCTATTCGAAGCGGTCGAGCGATCGGCAGCTCGGCAGCGGCTTCAGCAATGTCGAGCTGAGCGGACGGTTGCGCTACGAGGTGTCGCGCAAGTTCGCGCCCTATATCGGCTTCGTCTGGGAGCGCGCATTTGACGGCACGGCCGATTTCCGTCGCCTGCGCGGGGAAGGGCCTTCCGAACACAGGCTGGTGATCGGCTTGCGCGCCTGGTGGTGATCCGCGGATGGCCACTCGAGGGGTCGACCGCGAACGCGCCGCGTGACAAGGCTGGATCGCAAGCCAACGGTCGCTGGCCGGCCTCCTTTTTCGTCTTGTTGCTCGCGGCGGCTGCGGCGTCGGCGGGACAGACGGCCATTCTCGCCTTCCTTCCGGCACTGGTCGACCCGGCTCGTGGCGCGCTATCGTCAAGCGCTCATGATTTTCATGTCGCGAGCCTGACCGCGGTCCATCCCCTGGCAGCCTTGCTGGCGGCGCCGCTCTGGGGCTGGATCGCGGACCGGGTCGACTATCGGGCGATGTTGCGCGCAGCGCTGGTCATCCTCGCCCTGGTGACCGCGCCGATCGGCCTCGTCGGGCTGCCTGAGCTTTATGCATTGCGCCTGGTGGCGGGGATGGCGTCGGCCGCCATCATACCGTTGGGCTTGCTCTGCGCGAGCTTTGCCGCAAACGAGCGCGCGGACCAGGCGCGGCGCTTCACCTGGCTGACCGCCTTCTTGTTTCTGGGCGATCTCGCCGGTCCGCTGGTGGCGGAGGTCTCGGCCGCGATCCTGCCCCGCGCTCCCCTCATGATCCTCGCTTTCGGCATCGGTGCCGTCGGGGCGGCGCTTTGCGCCGTGCGTCTGCCGCGCTGGTGTGCACCTTGCATCGATGGCGGAGACCTGCCCGCGCCGACGCTCGGCGCGACGCTCATCCTGCTTTTCGTCACGATCGTCGCGGGCGGCGGGCTGGCGGCGATGCATGTCAATCTCCTGGTGACGCGGAGCGTCATTTCGCTGAGCCGCGAAGAGATCGCCTGGATGCTCAGTCTCTGCGGATTGGGCATGCTGGCAGCACAGATCTTCCATGCGAGGCTCGATTGGCTGGTGACCATGCCGAGGCGGCTTGCGGGGCTGACGCTCGGCCTGCTGGCTGCGGCGCTCTTCCTGTTCCCTGTCGCCGCGAGCATGGCCGAACTCAGTGGGATCATCGTTGCTGCCGGCTGGAGCTCGGCAACCCTTCGATTGGTCACCAGCTTCTGGATCAGCGGTGCGGCAGCCCCTTCGGGTCTGAAGCTCGGTCTCCAGCATTCCGCCGCCAGCATCGGGCAGGCGCTCGCGCCGCTGGCGATCGCCGTCGTCGCTCCCGGGGCGCAGCACTTAGTCTTGTGGGGGATTGGTGGTCTGTCGCTGGCGCTGCTTGTGTCCTTGCCGCTCGCCTGGAGGCCGCGCGCCATCGTGAAATCTTCAGCGTGATGAGGGGTAGGGGGCATCAATGCGTATAGATCATTAGGAACCCTATCGCATGCTTCCGGGAGCCGTTCATGAAGACCCGTCTTTCTGCCGCCTTGCTGTTCCTCGCCCTGCCCGGCGCAGCGCTTGCGGCGAATGATGTCGTCGTCCACCGGGACCCGGGTTGTGGATGCTGTGAGAAGTGGGCCCAGGCGCTTCGCGCGAAGCTGGGCCGCACGGTCGTCATGCGCGACGATGCGTCGCGCGGGGCGCTTCAGCGGAGGGCCGGCATGCCGGGCACGCTGGCATCCTGCCACAGCGCGATGGTTGATGGCTATCTGATCGAGGGCCATGTCCCGGTCGCCGATATCAAGCGCCTGCTGGCAACCCGTCCCGTAGGCGTCAGAGGCATTGCGGTGGCGGGGATGCCGATCGGCTCGGAGGGCATGGAAGTGGCAGGCGCCGCCCGCCAACCCTATGCGGTGGTGTCGTTCGGCAGTTCGGGCCAGAAGGTCTTCGCGCGGCATTGATCACGCACGCCTCGGCTCTCGCTGGTGATTTCCTGTTTGAATGACTGGGACTTGCTCGCCCCCACCTGTATAGTCATTTGATGCATGCTCCCGCTCGCCCCCATAGCCGCGCATCCGCTCCCCGGACGAAAGCTGCTTCTGTGGGCGAACCCGCGGTCGACGCTGCCGGTGCGGAGAAGCAACCTCGCTATGTGGCGATCAAAGACAGCATTTTCGAGGACATCCGGGAAGGTCGCCTGAAGCCCGGCGACCAGACGCCGTCAGAGGCCGAGCTCGTCGAGACGTTCAAAGTCTCGCGCATGACCGCAAACCGGGCGTTGCGGGAACTGCAATCGGCCGGTGTCGTGGTACGGCGGGCGGGGCGGGGCAGCTTTGTCGCCGAGCCCCGGCCGATCGGGCAGCTGATCGAGATCCGCAACATCGCGGAGGAGGTGCGCGGCAGGGGCCACGCCTATCGCGCGCGCGTCATTTATAATATCGAGATACGGGCTGATGCGGAAAGGGCAGCTCTGCTGGAAGTCGGCTTGGGCACGCGCCTCTTCCATTCGCTTATCGTCCATCACGAGACCGAATTCCCAATTCAGGTCGAGGAGCGCTTTGTGCTGGCATCTGCTGCGCCACGCTACGGAGAGAGGGATTTCAGCGCCTCGACGCCGAATGAATATCTGACACGTGTTGCCCCGCTCGAGCGAGTAGAGCACCGGGTGTGCGCGGCGATGCCGGATACAGCCATGCGAACAATGCTGGGCCTCGCTGAAGGAGAACCAGTGCTAATGATGACGCGCAGAACCTGGAGTCGCGGACGTCTCGTATCGCACGCTTGGCTCACGCACCCGGGCAATCGGTTCGAGCTATCGGCGGCTTTTTCTGTTGGGACCTAGCGATCAGCCCGCGCCCAACTTGACGGCCGATTTGCGCCTGCGCCGCAACCATCGCACGTCGGCGCGACTGAAGCTCTTAAACAGCAGGTAGAAGCCCGTCCCCGACAGCCACAAAGTACCGAACGCAACGAAGACGATCAGCGGGTGATTGAAGCTGGTGCGGTTCACATAGTCCATATTGTGGAGCATCCAGAAGAAATCCCAGGTGCGCCATGTGTCGCCGCGCATGACCAGGAATCGGCCGGTGTCGGCGGAGATGTAGGCGCTGCTGTTCTCTGCGTCCGCGAAATCCAGTCGCCACATGGTGCCTTCGTGCTCGCGCGCTTCCACATTCGGTTCGGCGAGCAACGTTGCCTTGCGGATCGGTGCTTCATTCACCATCGTCGCGACGTCGCGCGCGACCTGCTCGTCGACCCGAACCGGGGCGCCGCTCGTCGCGTCGATTAGCCGCGTGCCCGTGGTGGATCGAAGCTCGTAGACGCGGCGTGTGGCAAGGGACCGCAAGGCGATGCCGAGCACGGGACCATCAAGAGCGAGCTTTGCCGGCGCAATATAGTCACCGGCAGGTAGGGCGTGCTGATGGCTGGCCTGCGCACTGTGTCCGCCGACCTTCTCCTGATCGAGCAAGGCCATCATCGAGCCGCTCAGAGCCCAAAGGAGAAACTGCACGCCCAGGATCAGGCCGACCCATTTGTGGATGCGCCGAAAAAAGAGCGGGGTGAACCGGATTTTCTTCATGCCTTCTTCTTCCTGCGCCGCGGGAACGACCAAAGCAGCAGCCAAGCCCCGGCCAGCGCCATGGCAAGGGCACTCCAGGTCGCCACGCGCAGCAGCGGATTGTTGACGTCGGAGCGATCGTCATAGTCCATGATGTGCAGCATCCACGCGAAATCGAACACGCGCCACAGCGCATGGCGGCGCGAGATCAGCTCACCGGTCTGCGGAGAGAGATACAGGGTTGGCCGGTTCCAGGCATCGAATTCGACCTGCCAATAGGGAGGCTTGCGCGCCTGCATTTCCAGTGGCGCCGTCGTCAGCAGCCGGGCTGCGACGATGTCCCCGGTGCCGCTGTAGATGCGCCGAGCGGCGGCGCGGATTTGTGCCTCGCTCAAATCGGGGATGGGCTGTCCCGAACCTGCATCGAAGAGTCTTGGACCAGCCGGGGTCTGCGCGCGCCAGACGGGCTGATTCATGAACCGTTGCAGGCGGATCTCGGACGCGTCGGGAGCCGATTGAACAATCCGCGCCGGCGGGACGAAGCTCGCAAGGTCGATGGGGGCGACGACCGGTGGGCGGACCAGATCGTCGCCATGGATGATGTCGATATGGACGGCCACCATATAGAAGCCGGTCAGCGTCCAGAGCAGAACCTGGACGCCGACGATCAGGGCCAGCCACTTGTGCGTCCGGCGGATGACCAAAGGCCAGCGAATTGCCATGTGCTGCCCTTCAGAACGCGGTTCGGAAGCCGGCGTAGAAGCGCCGTCCGAGCAGATCATAGGTCATCGTGTCGGTGTTGGCATCGGTGAAGCTCTGGATATAGGGCGCCTTGCGGTCGAACAGATTATCGGCCCCGATCTGGAAACGTGTCTTCTCGTCGATCGCGAAGGCAAGCTGAAGATTGTGGTAGAAGACGTTCGGCGTGCGGTAGCCGATGTCGCCGGCCGATGCGTTGAAGTCGGTCGCCTTGCCGATCCATTGTGTCGACCAGGTCGCGCTGATGCCGTCCTTTTCCGCCGTCAGCACGCCATAACCACGCCATTTCGGATAGCCGCCATTGCCGCCCCCGATAAACCCGTCGAAATAGATCGGCGCGCCGCCGGGGAAGGGGTTTACGACATATTTGTTGAGATAGGTCATGTTGAGATCCAAGGAGATCTTCACCTCGCCCACCGCACCACTGTACACCAGACCCAGATCGAGACCATTCATCTCCTCGCGGCCGGTGTTGATGGGCTGGGCGGAGAGGTAAGTGACCTCGCCGGTCAGCGCGCTGCGCGTAAAGTCGCTGCAGAACGGGTGCGACAGGTTCTGGCTCGCATAGCAGACTGCGAGCTTGGTCGAGCCGGGAATGGCCCGGATCGCGTCCTTGATCTTGATGTCGAACCAGTCTGCCGTCAGCGACAACCCTGGGATGATGCCGCGCGGCGATATCACCGTACCAACGGTCCAGGTCGTGGAGCTTTCGGGCCGAAGGCTCTGGTTACCGCCCACTGTGGTGAGGATCGTGGTGCCGAGCTGCGTATAGTTGGCCGGCACACCGGACGCCTGACAATTGGCGATCAAGGTCACGTTGCCGCTGGAGGTGTAGCGCGAGCAGGGATCGGTCGTGGTCAGATTGCCTTCCGAGACGCCGCCGAAAAGCTCCGGCACGTTGGGAATGCGAAAGCCCGTCCCATAAGTGCCGCGCAGACGGATGCTGTCATTGACTACCCAGTCGGCACTGAGCTTGTAATTCCAGTCGCTCCCGAAGAGATTATAGTCTGAGTAGCGGACTGCGCCATCGAGCGTGAGCGCCTTGGCGAAAGCTGTGTTGGCAAGCACCGGCACCGATAGCTCGAGATAGGCTTCCTTGGCGGTGCTCGAGCCCGAAATAGGATCCTGCTGATTGACGTTCGCCACGCCGAGCACCGTCAACGGGTCGGGATCGCGCCAGCCTTTTTCGCGCCGATAGACCACGCCGGTGGCGAAGGACACCGCGCCGGCTGGAAGGGAGAAGAGATCGCCGTTGAGGTCAGCCGTGACCGTGCCGAGTTCGTTGCCTCCGCGATCGCGCGAGGTGAACAGAATATAATCCAGAACCTGAGGTGTCAGGTCTCCGAACCCAAGATAGTCACCGCAGGGGATGGCCGCGCCCGCCGTGCTGGAGCATTTGCTCCTGTCGAGCGTGTTCGCGACGCGCTCGAGATTGGCGATGTTGGTCGAGCCGTCGACGGCCGTGTTACGCCCGAAGCTGCCCGCGACTTCCCAGGCCCAGTCGTTCGCCAGCTTGCCGCGCAGCCCGAAGGTGCCTTGCCAGGTATCGGTCTCCTGGAAGAAGTGGCGCGCGCCGGGTTCGGCGAGGCGGCGCTGGGCCAGGACCAGGTTCTGGCCGGTCGGATTGGTCGGATTGCTGGCTGGTATCGAGAGATTGCGCAGCGTGCCGGGTGTCGCGATCTGATTCGACTTGCGGAACGTATAGAGGAACTCGCCGAACGCCTGGATACCGTCGGTCAGCGCATAGTCCGCGAAGAAGGCCGTGCTGACGCGCTCGACTGGGCTGACCGCATTGAGAAACGGGTTCGAGTTGAAGTTGTGCTTGGCGGGACTGTAAGGCTCGTAGAAGTTCCCGTTCCCTCCGGGTACCTGGTTGAAGTTGATCTGTTGGCCGTTGGGCAGCACCGCGCGTCCGCCGATCGTCGAGGCGCTGTTGACGCAGCTCAGCGAGCCCGGCGTCGTTTCAGCGAGCGAGCAGGGCGCACGCGAGGCCATGTTGACGGCGCTGGTCTTCTGGTAGGTGACTGCTGCCATGAACCCGCCACGATCGTTGCGAATGCCCCAAAGTAGGTCCGCGGTGAGATCGGAGCCGTCGCCGCGCTCGGTAATGCCTTGTCGGACGCTGAGACCCAGGCCTTCATAATCGGTGCGCGTGACAAGGTTGACCACGCCGGCCATGGCATCGGCCCCGTAGATAGCGGACGCGCCATCCTTGAGGACATCGGTGCGTGCCAGCGCCACGACCGGGATCATGTTGAGATCGGGTGAGGAATTGGCGCCGGTGCCGCCCGCGACGAGGCGTCGGCCGTTGAGGAGCACGAGTGTGCGCTTGATGCCGAGGCCGCGCAGATTGACCTGAGCAGTGCCATAACCGTTGTTGGTCCAGTAGGCCGATGTCTGGTTGCCCGCGAAGCCGGCATTGGCCGGCAAACGCTGCAAGGCGGTTTCGATATTGACGATGCCGGTATTTTGGATCTGCTCGGCGGTGACCACGGTGGCCGGTCCAACCCCGGCCAGATCCTGCCGACGGATTCGTGAGCCGGTAACGACGATGTCGCTGTCATCCCCCAGGACTTGTGCTTTTGGCTGCGGTGTCGGATCGGCCTGAGCGAGAGCCGGCGCGGCGTAGCCCGCGACGATGGCGGCGCTGCCGAGCAGGGCCATCCTGATGGTCATGTGCAATCCCCCTGACGTTTTAGAACAGCCACAGACAACATCAGTTGTATATACAGGTCAACAGTATTTTTCCTGTTTTTCCAATACCTTATTCTCGTGAAATTTAGACATAGATATAGCTATAATACGCACGCCAGACGTCGAACCCTCATGACTGAAGAGATATTTTTGCGAGCGCTCATTTGCAAAGCTGCTGAGATAGGAGATAGAATATCATATCGTAATACAGCCTCGCACGCTTCGATTTGATGATCGGGACATTTGGCCGGCAAGAATGCGAAGCGGCATGATCACATGTTATTGGTGTCGGCGTGATATACCTAGGTATAGCGCTAGAGATGCTCCGGGAACATTAGTCCTTTGCTGAGCTTGCACGCGCCAGGGAAAGTAATACCGATGCGGACCGCATTTGATCCTCGTTTCCTGGATGTGTCGCGCCTTCTTCCGGATTGAGCCGCAGGTTCGCCTTTTGAGGCAGATGAAACGACTCCTGACGAAACGTCGTGCGACGAGTCCGGCGACCTGAGATCGTCGCGCAGCCACTGGGTCACTTGGCGATGATCCAATCCGGTTCGGCAGTGGCGGCGCAGTCCTCGAACGTCGATCGCATCCGCGGAGCCGACAGGCCGGCTTGTGCATGAGCCGCCCTGATTTTGCCGCTGGGCAGTACGGCAGGTTGCGAAAAATGCTTGCTGTGTCCCGGTCGGCGCGCGGGCGTGCAGCTCGCGCCTCGCACGATCACACGCGCAGCAGTCGCCCCACCGCCCGCATGATCGTCGCCCGGCGCGCCGCGTGCTCGGCAGCGTCGCGTGCAGCTCCGGTCATGCACCAGAGCTGGGTGAGGGCGGCGACAAGCCGGACGACATCCAGGGGCGTGAAGTCGGCGACGATCCGCCCCTCGGCCTGCGCCGCTGCGATCCCGTCCAGCTTCTCCCCGAGAAGGACCTCGCCGGCCGGGAGCATCAGAACATCCTGGCCACGCTCCAAATGATGCCAGGTCAGCAGCCTCCACAGGCGCGGGCGTTCGACCAGCAAGTCATAGGTGCGCCCCGCATAACCCTCAAGATCATTGGGATCGAAGCGATCGGCCTGCGCCGCGTCCATCACTTCCTGCGTCAGCGCGGCATCGAAGAGCGCCTCCTTGTCCCCGAAATAGGTGTAGAGCATCGGCTTGCTGATACCCGCCGCCTGCGCAATCCGGTCGATCCGCGCGCCCGCCAGCCCATGGGACGCGAACTCCTCGGTCGCTGCAGCCAGGAGCGTCTCGCGGCTCTGTGCGGCATTCCGCCGGGTTCGTTGCTTCATCACACCTCCAAGCATTGACGCATTCCAGGTTTCAAGTTACCTACCAGTTGGTAATATATGGAGTAACATATGTCCAATCACTGGTTTCTCACGGGCGCGTCCAGCGGCATCGGCCGCCATCTGGCCGAACTGATCCTGGCCGCTGGCGACGACCTTACCGCGACGGCCCGCAAGCCCGAAAGCCTCGATGATCTCGCGGCGAAATATCCGAGCCAGCTGCGCGTCGAAGCGCTCGACGTCACGGTCAAGGACGATATTGCTGCGGTCGTGGCCCGGGCGCAGGCGCGTCGACCCGTCGATATTCTGGTCAACAACGCCGGCGGCGGCGTGATCGGCGCCACCGAAGAGATGTCGGACGCCGAGGTCGAAGGCCAGATCGCGCTCAATCTCATGGCGCCCATCCACATCACCCGCGCCTTTGTCCCCGCCATGCGGCTGCGCGGGAGCGGCCGGATCATCCAGATCTCCAGCGCTAGTGGTCAGGGCTCGCTTCCGACGAGCAGTCTCTATCATGTGGCCAAATGGGGCCTGGAGGGCTTCAGCGAATGCCTCCACCAGGAGCTTGAACCCTTCAACCTGTTCGTGACACTGATCGAGCCGGGCGGGGCGCGCACCAGCTTCAGCCACAATCTGCAATTCGCCAGCGAGATCGCCGCGTATCGCGATACGCCCGCCGGCCATATCCGCAAGATGTTCGAGACCGCCGGAAACGAGCTCTACACGCTCGACCCGCAAAAGATCGCGCAAGCGATCGTTGATGTCGCAACCAGCGACCATCCGCCGCTGCGCGTGACTCTGGGGGGTGACGCTTTCGGCGTTGTCCAGGCGGCGCTGCAATCGCGGCTCGCCTTTCTGCAGTCCCAGGAAGCGCTCGCGCGCTCGGTCGCTTTCGACAGTTGAGCTTTTCCGTCTTCCAGCTTTCGTCTCCGCGCGGTGCGACGCGCCTCACCGGGGCCCGGCAACCCTGTCGTCAGCGCCGTTATCCGATACTTAGGTATAGTCATCCGACACGATTGCAGAGGCGCCACACGGGCAATCGCTTGGTACCATCGCAAGAGAGGAAAACCCTCGCGGTCGCCAATCAAGGGTGCGCAGACCTTCGCAGTCTGCGTGCCCTTGATGTGGCAGCGCGCCGCCCAGCCACGCGCGTCATGAACGGGAGCGGCCTTCTGCGAAACCCAACGCTCCGCCGCATTTTCTATAAGCTCTCGCTCGAATTGCTGCGCGCCGCCTTCTTCTTCCTGCGATTGGGCTTGAAGAATGACGAGTGTTTGTGCGCGCGTCTCAATAGGCGAGGCACACGGCTTCCGGTCGCCGCCGCCGTTCTTTGTCACAATGGCAAACGGCTACGGCCGGCGACCCTGATCGATCCGGCGTGCGAGCACGTCGGCAAGGATGACTTCGTGTGGATCAAAATGTCCCAGCCCAGCGAAACAGAACTTGCCGACATCGCCGGGAATTACGGCCTTCACCCGCTTGCCATGGAAGGTGCCGACAACGGCCACCAGATTTCGAAGCTCGACGATCACATGCTCAGGGTTGAGAGCGCCATCACCGGCATCCGCGACATCCTGATCTCGGTGTTCGAGGCGAGTCACCTGCTCGAACAGCAGCGCCAAGGTGCGATCACCCGTTAGCTTGCCGCCCGGGCTGCGATCCTCGCGGTGCCTACCGCGATTGCCGGAATCTACGGCATGAATTTCGAGAATATGCCCGAACTGAAGACGCAATGGGGATATTTCGTCATCCTCGGCGTCATCGCTGCGGTCTGCATTGGGCTCTACATCCGGTTCAAACGTAGCCACTGGCTTTGACGGCGCAGATCGGCTTTCCACATCGCGCCGGGCTGAGGCTGCCGGGGGCCGGCCGCCATAACTCAATGCTTTCGCAGAACCTCGGCGCGGTGCCGGTCCAACGCATCGAGCAAAGCCCTGCCGATCAAAGGCTTTGCGAGAACGTGATCGAAGCCCGCCTCGGCGGCCCGCCAGGCCAGCAGCGTGTCGTGAAAGCCTGAGATCATGATGGCGCGTCCCGACCATCCGATCTCGCGAAGGTGACGCAGCATCGCGAATCCGTCGATGTCGGGCATGCGATAGTCGAGGATGACGCAGTCTGCCTCCTTCGCGCGGGGGTCGGCCAACAGCGCGTGGCCGGTCGTATATCCCCACACGGCATAGCCGCGCGATCTCAGCAGCAGCTGGAGGCCACGCCGCACGCCGGGATCGTCGTCGGAGACGAGGATGGTGTATCTGCCATCATGCTGAGTGGAACGGACCGATGGCATTGCGAGAAGCGGACACCCGTGTGACGATTGCACCATCGATCGCATATCGCGCCTCGTCCCGTCGCTACGTAGAGGTCGCAGTCACTTCGGCTTGCGGCCCATGCCCGCGGCAAAGGCGATCCGCAGGGCTTCGGACAAATTGCGGACCTCGAGCTTGGCCATCAGGCTCGCGCGATGGACCTCGACCGTTCGCGATGAACAGCCCAGGTCATAGGCGATCGTCTTATTGGGCAGGCCGTTCGCCAGCCCTTCCAGCACTTCACGCTCCCGGGGCGTCAGTGCAGCGACCCGCACGCCGGCTTCAGAGGTTTCCAGAGTGCGAAAGTCGACATCGTCGAGACGCGCGAACGCGCGGCTGACGGCGCCGAGCAGGGCGGCTTTCTCGAAGGGCTTCTCGAGAAAGTCGACCGCGCCGCCTTTCATGGCCTGCACCGCAACCGACACGTCGCCATGGCCGGTCAGGACGATGACCGGCATATTGACCCCGCGTGCTGCCATGGCGGCCTGAACCTCGAGACCGTCCATCTCGGGCATGCGCACGTCGAGGATGACGCAGCCGACGGCCGCCGACTTCGCCTCCTTGAGAAACTCCACGCCCGAGGCATAGGTCACGACGTCGTAGCCCGCGGTCTTGAGCGCAAAGCTCGCCGCCTTGCGGATGCTCTCCTCGTCGTCGACCAGATGGATGACGCGTCTATCCCCCATGTTCCTCCTCCGCCCGCGCATGGATCAAGGTAAAATGAAAGCGCGCGCCGCCGCGGTCGGGGCGCTCCATCCAGATACGGCCCCCATGCGCTTCGATGATGGTCCGGCAGATCGAAAGGCCGAGGCCCATGCCGTCGGCCTTTGTCGACTTGAACGCCGTGAAGAGCTGCTCCCGGACCTCGTCGGCGATGCCGGGGCCGGTATCCGCCACGGTCACCTCGATCAGCCCGTCAGGGCGCAACCTGGTCGCCACCTTGAGGTCGCGAACCGGACACTCCGCCATCGCCTCGATGGCATTGCGCATCAGGTTGACCAGCACCTGCTGGATCTGCACCCTGTCGACGAGGACCGGCGTCGCGGCGGGATCGACTGCAAAGAAGCTGCGGATGCCGCGCTCGCGGGCGTCGACCAGCGCGAGCTGGCTCGCCTCGGCGATGACCCGCGGCAGCTCGTGGAGGCTCTTGTCGACCTCGCCGCGGGCGACGAAATCGCGCAGGCGCCGGACGATATGGCCGGCCCGCAGCGTTTCCTGTGCCGCATCATCCATCAACGACCGTAGCGACACGAAGGGTTCGTCGTCCCGCTCGTCGAGCATGTCGCGGATCGTCTCGAGATAGAGCGCGACCGCGGCAAGCGGCTGGTTGAGCTCATGCGCGAGGGTCGAGGCCATCGTGCCCATCGCGCTCAGCCGGGAGACATGGACCAGCTCTGCCTGCAGTTCCTTGAGCCTGAGCTCATCCTGCTCCTTGGCGGTGAGATCCCGGATGAAGCCGGTGAACAACCGCTGCCCGTCTTCACCGGCCTCGCCAACCGACAGCTGCATCGGGAAGGTCGAGCCGTCGCGGCGCTGGCCGACCACGACGCGGCCGAGGCCGATGATCCGGCGCTCGCCGGTCTGGAGATAATGCGCGATATATTCGTCGTGCCGGTCGCGATCGGGCTGGGGCATCAGGCAGGAGACGTTGCGGCCGACGAGCTCGGTTTCCGAATAGCCGAACAGGCGTTGGGCGGCCGCGCTGAACGACGTGATGGCGCCGGTCTCGTCGATGATGATCATCGCATCGGGGACGGTCGCCAGGATCGACTGGAGATGCTGCTCGCGGGTCTCGATTGACGCCCGGACCGCCGCCTCGTCGGTGACATCGCGACTGATGCAGGCAAAGCCTCGATGTGCGTCGCCTTCGAACAGGGCGCTGATCGTCAGGCGCGCGAGATATTCCGCGCCGTTCTCGCAGACCCGCCACGCTTCGCGCTCCAGCGTGCCTTCGTGAAGGGCGGCCGCCAGGTCTGCGCACGGGCGGCCGGCCGCAATCTCGTCGGGCGGGTAGAACAGGTCATGGGGCTGTCCCAAGACGCGATCGAGGGGCCAGCATTCGGCACGCTCGCCTTCTTCATTATAGCTCAGCACGATCCCGGCAGGATCGAGCAGCGTCAGGACGTGGCCGCCAGCCTGTCGCAGGAACAGCGGCGCAAGCCGCGCTACGTCGCTGGCAATCTCGTCCGGCCCGCGCCTCGTGTCGACCATCGTCCCGGCTCACATGCCTGGCCGGGCGCACGGATCCGGGCGTAGCCCGACCGTGCCACTCAGCGCCGCGCGAGTATGGCCTTCATCTCGTCGATTTCCTGCCGCTGCGAGCGCTTGATCGCTTCGCAAAGCCGGATGACTTCCGGATCGCTGAGCTTTGCTTCCTGGCACATCAGGATCGCCCCGGAATGATGCGGGATCATCGAGCGCAGAAAGGCCGTGTCGCCGATCGTGGTCTGGGTGCGGATGAGCGCAAAGCTGCCGAAGAAGGCGACCAGCGACGCGGCGATCAGCGCGATGTTGGCGGCTTTCGACGCGAACATGTGCCGCATGGCGACGATCATCAGCACCACCATCGGCGCGACCATCATCAGCGTCATGTAGAGCATGTTGAGGTTGTTGTAGAAGCTGTCGAGCCCGTCGATCATGACGAACATCACCAGATACATGATGACGCCGCTGATGACGGTCTGAACGGCAAGGCTCCAATAGGCGCCCATCTTCCGGGTGTTCATGTGGGACGAATGGTCCATGGCGTATCTCCTTCGCTCGGCGCCGGCCGACCTGGGTATGAGTGTAACGCCCCGCTCTCCTGTTCGCCCCCGCCATCAGCCGTCCTGATGCTAAAACCAGAAGCGAACGCCGGCGACGAAGCTGGTCGCATGGACGTCCTCGCCGGCAAGCCTCGACAGCCGCGCCGTGTCGCCGGCTTTGCGCAGATAAGAGACGCCGATATAGGGTGCGAACTGGCGGCTGAACTCATAGCGCAGGCGCGCGCCGAGCTCTATGTTGACCAGCCCCGAACCGATGTCGTTCTCCGGAATATCCTGCGCGGCGAAATTGACCTCGGCGCGCGGCTGCAAGATCAGGCGCTGGGTAATGCGCTGGTCGTAATAGCCCTCGACCCGGCCCAGAACATCGCCCTTGGTCGAGAGGAACAGCGCGCCTTCGACTTCGAACATGCCGGGAGCCAGGCCCTCGACGCCGACCGTCGCGTAAGTGCGGTCGGGCCCGCGGCCGAAGTCCTGGCGGATACCGCCCTGAAGATTGAAATAGGGGTCGATGGCCCGGCTATAGAGCACCTGCACCTCCGCGCTGTCGATGCCGCGGCCGAACTCGCCTTCGCCCTCGCTCTTGAGCCAGAGCCGATTGATATCGCCGCCGTAAAAGCCTTCGCCATCCCAGCGATAGCCATCGCGACCGCTATGCGCTTGATACTCGAACAGGTTGAGCAGCACCTGCCCGAAATTGTTGCCGCCGCTGTCCTTCATCATGATGTCGCGTGAGCGCGCCATCTCGGCGCCGGGAAAATCACGATCGGCGAAGTGGTCGCTGGGGGGAGGCGGCGGGGGCGCATTGCCGGCCGGAAGCGCCGTGCCGGTCATTTGCATGCCGGGCATGGCGGTCTGGCCATGCTGCGAATGGTCCATCCCGGGCATGTCCGGCATCGCGCCGTCCTGATGCTGGGAGTGGTCCATGCCCGGCATGTCCGGCATCGCGGGAGACGCGGGTTGCGGCTGACCGGCCGCATCTCCCTGCGGCGCAGGACTGGCCTGGTGCTGCGAATGGTCCATCGCCGAGGTGGCGTCTGGCGCTGGTGTCTGAGCGCGCGGCCTGGCGGCGGCCTTGTCCTTCTTCTTCTCCTGCGCCGGCGGCACCTCGCCCGGCGGCGCCATGCCGGGCATGCCGTGCATTGAATGATCCTGGGCAAAGGCGGGCGCGGCAGCGAAAAGGGCGATCGCGCTCACCAGCGGCGTGAGGATGCGGGTCATTACGCGTCTCCCTTCGGACGGACGCTCACGACCCGCATCATCCCGGCATGCATGTGGTAGAGGAGATGACAGTGGAAGGCCCAGTCGCCGACCGCGTCGGCGGTGAAGTCCCAGGTCACCTTGCCGCCGGGCTGGACGATTACCGTATGCTTGCGTGGCGCATGATCGCCATGCCCCGTCACCAGCTCGAAAAAATGCCCGTGAATATGGATCGGATGCCCCATCATCGTGTCGTTGATGAGATTGACGCGCACCCGCTCGCCTTCGATGAAGGGGATCGGCTCGTGATGGTCCGACATTTTTTCGCCGTCGAACGACCACATGAACCGCTCCATGTTGCCGGTGAGGTGAATGTCGATGCTGCGGCTCGGCGCGCGCACGTCCGGATTGCGATCGAGCGCCATCAGGTCCCTGTAGACAAGCACCTTGTGGCCGACGTCGGCGAGGCCCTGGCCGGGCTCGCCGGTGCGGTCGACGGGCATCGGCGAGATGGTCTGGACGCTCGGGTCGCGCTTCACCTGCGGCGCGTTCGAGAAGTCTCGCATCTTCATCGACCCCATCGCGTGCCCGCCATGGTCCATGCCCGCCATCTGGCCATCGGCGCCCATCGCGCCGTGGTCCATCCCGCTCATCGCGGAATGATCCATCCCCGAATGATCCATGCCTGCCATGGCGCTATTGTCCATGGTCGCCATCGCTGCCGCCGCGCCGGTCGCGAGGCGCGCGGACGCGTTCTTCTCGGCCGTCGGATCGACGCCCCGCATAGCGCCGCCCGACATGTCCATGCCTTCCATGCCCGGCATCGAGGACATGTCCATGCCCATGTCCTTCATGTCGGCGAGCGGCCGTTTGCGTAAGGGGGGAACCTCGCCGGCCATGCCGGCGCGCGGCGCGAGCGTGGCACGCGCCATGCCCGAGCGGTCGATCGCCTCGCCGACAAGGGTGTAGGCCTTGTCATCGCCTGGGCTGACAACGACGTCGTAGGTCTCGGCAACACCAATCTGGAACTCGTCGACGGTGACCGGCACCACATTCTGCCCGTCGGCCTGGACGATGGTCAGCGGCAGGCCGGGGATGCGGACGTTGAAGGTGGTCATCGCCGACGCATTGATGACCCGCAGCCGCACCCGTTCGCCCGGGGTGAAGAGCGCGGTCCAGTTGTCCATCGGACCATGGCCGTTGACGAGATAGGTGTAGGTGGATCCGGTCACATCGGAGATGTCGGCCGGGTCCATCCGCATCTGGCCCCAGTCGAGCCGGTCCTTGAGCGGCTGATCCTTGCCCGACAGGAGCCCGGCCAGGGTCTGGCGCTGGAAATTGAAATGGCCGGGGTTGACCTTGAGGCGCCGGAAGATCGCCTGCGGCGAGAGCGCGCTGTGATCGGCGAGCACGATGACATGCTCGCGGTCATAGGCGACCGGATCGGCACCGGCGGGATCGATGATGATCGGGCCGTAATGGCCTTCCTGTTCCTGCAGGCCTGAATGGCTGTGGTACCAGTAGGTGCCGCTTTGCACGACGGAGAACTGGTAGAGGTAGTTCGAGCCCGGCTTGATGCCCGGAAAAGACACGCCCGGCACACCGTCCATATTGGCCGGCAGGATCAGCCCGTGCCAGTGGATCGAGCTGTCCTCCTCCAGCTGATTGATGACGTTGAGCCGCACGCGCTGGCCCTCGCGCAGCCGGATCAGCGGGGCGGGGACCGTGCCGTTGAGGCCGATTGCCCGGAACTTGCGCCCGTCGATGGTCATCGACTGCCGGGCGATGGTGAGCGTAATGTCTTCGCCCGACACGGTCGGCAGCGTCGGTCGCATCCCCGGCGAGATCGTCTGCGCCCAGGCCGGCAGCCAGGCTGACAATGCTGCGCCGCCGCCGGCGAGGGCCGCGCCGCGGAGGAACTGGCGGCGGTCGAGAGCAGAAATCATTCGGTTGTCTCAGCTTTAAGAAAGAGGGCGTACCTATTGGGAATACGCAGCATGGCCTCATCCCCCTCAAACTTTCTTTAATATTTCCGAAAGGCGTGCCCTAGCTCGATAGAGGCGCGTTTCGACCGCCTTCTGGCTGATCCCGAGAATTTCGGCGGTTTCAGCTTCCGATTTCTCGTCGATCGTACGCAAAATAAGCGTGTCCTTGAGGGAAGACGGCAGGGCAGCAATCGCTTTCATTGCTTGCGCGAGCTGCTGTTCGGCCCCGATCGCCTGATCGGGCAGCGGTGCGTCGTCGGCGACGCCGTCCGCCTCGCCGAGCGGTAGGGCTAGGGCAAAGAAATTTCGAACCGCTCGCCGACGCCGCCAGTCATGGCATTTGTTGATGACAATCCGGGACATCCAGACCTGGAAGGGTCGGGTTACGTCATAGCGGTTGAGTGCGGCAAAGGCCGCGACGAAGCTCGCCTGGGTGACATCCAATGCCTCATCCATAGATCCGACATGGCTGCGCACGAGCCGGTGAACCCAACCTTGATGCCGGCGGACCAGCTCGCCATAGGCCGCTTGCCGGCCTCCAAGCGCCAGAGCCGCGAGCTCCCCGTCCGAGCAGTCGGGGAGGCACGCGGTCATTCGGATTTGGCCGTCAGCGCTTTCACCACGGCGTCGTCGAATTTGTCCGTCTGATCCGGGCGCAGCACGGCCCGCATCGCGAAGATATGCTCAAGTGTTTCTTTCTGCAGCGCGCCCATGGCCTGGTGCGAGCGATCCACCGCAGTTGCGACTTGCGGGCCATAGCCATGCTCCGCTTCGATCGCTTCCGCGAGACGCGCATTGTCGGCGCGCAATTCGGCCTCCAGCGCTTGACGCCGGATCGCGTAGTTCTTCTCGATTGTCTCGAGTCGGCTGTGTTGCGCTGAATTCAGCTTCAGATCGCGATGGAGCAGCTCGTGCAGCTCATTTTCGACCGGGCGCACTGGAACCACATAGACGCGGCCAATGACAACGCCAGCGATCGCCGCGGCGAAGGTCACCAGGACGAGGAGCAGGAGCCGGCGGCGGTCGCGCATCACTGCGAGCTCAGCAGCGTCGAGGGCGCAAGCGCGAGCCGAGCATCGAAGGGCGATAGCGGTTTGGCATCAGCAGACCGTGTCGGAACTGCCGAGCCGGCAATTCCGATGAACAGCGCGGTTGCGGCCGCGATGCCGAACGTCATAGCGCCAAGGCTTGGTATGGCCCGGATGCGCGCTATTTCCGCCATGACCCGGCTTTCCAGGCCGCCGAGCCTGGGATCGAGAGGCGCATCGCGCAACCGCGAGAGCAGGTGGTCAAGTTCATCCATGGTGCTTCTCCGTCTTCATCCTTCAATACGCACGATGGTCCAGGAACCCTTGCTGTAGATTGAAAAGAATAATTGCGAGGGGTGGGGGCTCGGGCTGCGTATTGTCTCATGGGATCTACAGGAGAATGTTCCAATGCGTTTCTTTTCGCCTCTCGCAGTTATCGCCGCCGTCGGCCTGAGTGTTTCTGCTCCGGCCTACGCGCATCCCAAGCTTGTGTCCTCGACGCCCGCCGCGAACGCCAGCGTCTCGGCGCCTTCGCGTATCACGCTCACCTTCAGTGAAGGTCTGATGCCGAAGCTGTCGGGCGCCGAGATCGTGATGACCGGCATGCCCGGCATGCCCAACCACCGCATGGCGGTAACCGGCTTCAAGACGTCCGTCGAAGGCGACAAGACGCTCGTGCTGACGCTCGCCAAGCCGCTCATGGCGGGCAGCTATCAGGTCGCCTGGCACGTCGTCTCGACCGACACGCACCGCATCCAGGGCAATCTCGCCTTTACCGTCAAGTGACGCCATGAACGACGTGGCACTCGTCGCCGTCCGCTGGGCGCTCTACGTCGATCTCGGCCTGTTGTTCGGCCTGCCGCTGTTCGCGCTCTATGCGCCCGGCGGCGGCCGGATGGTACAGCGGCATCTGCCGATGGTAGCAATGGTGGCCGGTCTCGCCTGTCTCGCCCTCCTGCTGTCGGCGCTGGGGTTCGCGTTGCAGGCAGCGGCCATGACCGGGCTGCCGCTCACCCAGCCTGATCTTTCCATGGTCGCAGAGCTGTTCAACGGCACGTCCATGGGAACGGCGCTGAAGGCGCGCCTCGTCGCGCTCCTCGTTCTTCTGCTCTCCATCCCCTTCTATCGCCGGCAATCCCGTCCTGCCTTCATCGCCTCCACTCTGGCAGGCGCGGTCGCACTCGCGACCCTCGCCTGGAGCGGGCATGGCGCGGCCGGCGAAGGCGAGGCGGGCTGGCTGCAACTGGGGGCCGATCTCATCCATCTGCTCGCCGCGGGCGCCTGGGTCGGCGCGCTTGCCGCATTCCTTGCGCTGGTTCTTACCAGGCTCGCAACCGATGATCTCGCCACTGAAGACATGGACCGGGTCATGCTCGCCGAGGAAGCGCTGCGGGGCTTCTCCCTCGTCGGCACGATCATCGTCGCCCTGCTGATCCTGACCGGGACGGTGAACGGCTGGTTCCTGGTCGGCCCGGGCAACATCGCGTCTCTCGGGCAGTCGACCTACGGCCTGCTGCTCATCGCCAAGCTGCTGCTCTTCGCCGGCATGCTGGGCCTGGCCGCGCTCAACCGTTATCGCCTGACCCCGGCACTTGCGCAGGCGATCGAGGAAGAGGACGCGCCACGGGCGCAGGCGCTGCTGCGCGCGAGCCTCGTCGTCGAAGGCGGTCTTGCGATCGTCATTCTCGGGCTGGTCGCCTGGCTGGGGACACTGTCGCCACCCATGTCGATGTAGCTTATCGTTTCGGACGCCTCGCGTTGGGAGAAGCCAATGCAATCCTACACCCCGCCGCTCGGGACCGGATCGACGAAAGACTATGATCGCGCGATCCGCCTGTGGACGCGGGAGAAGCGGTGGCGTGCCGCCATGCTCGCCGCCCTGGCGCCCAAAGCCGGTGAGACGGTCGTCGACGTCGGCTGTGGCACCGGCAGCTTCGCGCTGATGCTCAAGCAAGCCGAGCCCAGGACGCAGGTGATCGGTCTCGATCCCGATGCCGAGGCGCTCGACATCGCGCGGCACAAGGCCGCTGCGCGGCAGGCCGATATCGACTGGCGTCAGGGATTTGCCAGGGACGTGGCCCCGGGCACCGCCGACGCTGTCGTATCGAGTCTCGTGCTGCATCAGATGCCGGTCAGGGAGAAGGCGGCAACCCTGCGCGCCATGTTCGCCATGCTGCGCCCGGGTGGCCGCCTGGTGATCGCAGATTATGGCCGCCAGCACGGTCTCATGCGGCTCGCCTTTCGCCTGACCGTGCAGCGACTCGATGGCATCGATGATACCCGACCCAACGCCGACGGCGTGCTCCCCGGCCTGATCGCGGCGGCCGGCTTCAGGCATGTGGCCGAGACGTTTCGGCTCTTGACCATCACCGGCGCGATCGAATTGCTTACCGCGCATCGACCGGCGCAGGCCCAGGGCCTTACGGTTGCGAACGACCTTGGCTGATCCCGGCCGAGCGACCGGGTACGCCGATTTGGCCGCTTAGGCGATTACGTATTGACCCTGACACGGTGTCAGACCCTAGATCGTCAGGCGTCGAAAGGAGCAAGGCGATGAACGAGACACATGGAGCGGCGCATGGCGGCGGTTGCTGCGGCGGCCACGGCGGCGCGAAAGCGGCGACCGGCATCAAGGACCCGGTCTGTGGCATGACCGTCGATCCGGCGACCACCGCGCACCATGCCGATCATGGCGGTGAACGCTATCATTTCTGCAGCGCGGGCTGCCGGGCAAAGTTCATCGCCGATCCCGAGCGCTATCTCGGCCCGCCGGCACCGCCGTTCGCAGCGCCCGTGGGCACGATCTGGACCTGCCCTATGCATCCCGAGATCCGGCAGGACCATCCCGGGTCCTGTCCGATCTGCGGCATGGCGCTCGAACCCGCGACCGTGACCGCCGACAGCGGTCCCAGCCACGAGCTGGTCGATTTCACGCGGCGTTTCTGGGTTGGCCTGGTGCTGGCCCTGCCGGTGCTGATCCTCGAGATGGGGGCGCACCTGTTTCCTGTGATCCATCGCCTCGTGCCGATGTCGACCTCGGTATGGATCCAGTTCGTGCTGGCGACGCCTGTCGTGCTCTGGGCGGGCTGGCCGTTCTTCGAGCGTGGCTGGGCCTCGCTCAAGACCCGCAACCTCAACATGTTCACCCTGATCGCGATGGGGACGGGGGTCGCCTGGATCTACAGCGTCGTCGCGACGCTCGCGCCTCAGCTGTTCCCGCCTGCCTTCCGCGGCGAGGACGGCATGGTTGCCGTCTATTTCGAGGCCGCCGCGGTGATCACCGTTCTCGTGCTGCTCGGCCAGGTGCTCGAACTGCGCGCGCGTGAGCGGACCTCGGGCGCGATCAAGGCGCTGCTCAACCTCGCGCCCAAGACCGCGCGCCGGATCGCCGCCGACGGGAGCGAAGAGGAGATCAGTCTCGATCTGGTCGCGGTCGGCGACCGCCTGCGCGTGCGGCCGGGCGAGAAGGTGCCGGTCGACGGCGTAGTCGAGGACGGCCGCTCCTCGCTCGACGAGTCGATGGTCACCGGTGAATCCATGCCCGTCACCAAGGCCAAGGCCGACACGGTGATCGGCGGCACGCTCAACCAGACCGGTGCGCTGGTGATCGTCGCCGACAAGGTCGGACGCGACACCATGCTTGCGCGGATTGTCCAGATGGTCGCCGAGGCGCAGCGCTCGCGCGCGCCGATCCAGCGCATGGCCGATCAGGTGTCGGGCTGGTTCGTGCCCGTGGTCATCGCGGTTGCGGTGGTCGCGTTTATCGCCTGGGGTATCTGGGGCCCCGAGCCGCGCTTCGCCTATGGGCTGGTGGCGGCGGTCGCCGTGCTGATCATCGCCTGTCCCTGTGCACTGGGTCTCGCCACGCCGATGTCGATCATGGTGGGCGTCGGCCGCGGCGCCGGACTCGGCGTCCTTATCAAGAATGCCGAAGCGCTCGAGCATATGGAGAAGGTCGACACGCTCGTCGTCGACAAGACAGGCACGCTGACCGAAGGCCGCCCTGCCGTCACCCAGGTCGTGCCGGCGCCCGGCTTCGACGAAGCCGAGTTGCTGCGGCTTGCCGCCTCGGTCGAACGGGCTTCCGAACATCCGCTCGCGCTGGCGATCGTCGAGGCTGCGAAGGATCGCGCCATCGCCACGAGCGACGTCACCGACTTCGACTCGCCGACCGGGCGCGGCGCGCTCGGTACGGTCGAAGGGCGGCGCATCGTCCTCGGCAATGCGCGGTTCCTCGCCGACGAGGGCGTCGCCACCGAGGCGCTCGCCGGCCAGGCCGACGCACTGCGACGCGATGGCGCCACCGCAATCTTCATCGGAATCGACGGCACCGTCGGCGGTGCCTTCGCCATCGCCGATCCGGTGAAGGCCACGACGCCAGAAGCGCTCGCCGCGCTCAAGGCGGAGGGTATTCGCGTGGTCATGCTGACCGGCGACAACCGCACGACAGCGGAAGCGGTCGCCCGGCGCCTGGGCATCGACGAGGTCGAAGCCGAGGTGCTGCCCGATCAGAAAAGCGCCGTGGTCGCCAAGTTCAAGCGCGAGGGGCGGGTGGTCGCCATGGCCGGCGACGGTGTCAACGACGCCCCCGCGCTGGCCGCCGCCGATGTCGGCATCGCCATGGGCTCGGGCACCGACGTCGCCATCGAGAGCGCGGGCGTGACCCTGCTCAAGGGCGACCTCACCGGCATCGTCCGGGCGCGTAAGCTCAGCCAGGCGACCATGTCGAACATCCGCCAGAACCTCGTCTTCGCCTTCATCTACAATGTCGCGGGCGTGCCGGTGGCGGCGGGCGCGCTCTATCCGCTGTTCGGCATCCTGCTCTCGCCGATCATCGCGGCCGCCGCCATGGCGCTCTCCTCGGTCAGCGTGGTCACCAACGCGCTGCGACTCAACCGGAAGGCGCTGTGAACATCGGCGAGACGTCTCGGCGGAGCGGCGTCTCGGAGCGGATGATCCGCCATTATGAGAAGATAGGCCTCATCCCGGCGCCGCCGCGCCGGGGTGCGGGCTATCGCGACTATGACGAGCGCGATCTTCATCGCCTGCGGTTCATCGCCAATGCGCGCGATCTGGGGTTTCCGATCGAGGAGATCCGCACTCTGCTCGGCCTTTGGGCGGATACGGGTCGCGCGAGTGGCGAGGTGAAGCGGCTTGCGCTGGCCCGTGCCGAGGAATTCGAGCGCAAGGCGGCAGCGCTGACGGCGCTGCGCGACACGCTGGTCGATCTCGCCGAACGCTGCCACGGCGACGCGCGGCCGGATTGTCCGATCATTGCCGAACTCGCCACGGGCCGATCCGCATAACGTCCGATGTCGCAGGATGGTGAAGCCTAATGGCGATCGTCCTCAGGCGATCCGTTCAGGTCCACAGCAAACGCGATCCGTAGCAAGTCGGGCAAACTTTGGGCTCCCAGTTTGACCATCAGGCTGGCTCGATCCAGCTCGACCGTGCGCGGCGTGGTACCGAGTTCATCTGCGATAAAGCTATTGGGATAGCCTCGCGCAATCCCTCTAAGAACGGCCCGTTCGCGCTGCGTCAGTCTCGCGGCTTTCGACAGCGCGTCGGCCTGTTCTGCGGCACGCCCGGTTATATTCTCCAGCGAGCTGAAGGCGCGGTCGATCGCGCCAAGCAATGCGGCCTTTTCGACCGGTTTGGCGAGAAAGTCGGCAGCGCCCGCCTGCATTGCCTGCACGGCGAGCGTGGGATCGCCATTGCCGGTGAGCATGACGACAGGCATATCAATCCCGCGTCGCGTCAGCTCCACCTGGACCTGAAGGCCGTCCATGTCCGGCATGTGCATGTCGAGGATCACGCAGCCTTTCTTAGCGTCACCCGCGGCCGACAGAAACTCCGGCCCCGAAGCGTAGGCCTCGACGGCGAAGCCGGCGGTACGCAACGTGAATCGCAGTGCCTTTCGGATTGTCTCTTCGTCATCGACGATGTGAACGACGCGCTTGTTCCCCATACTCCTCGGATCGATCTGGAGTGCCGCGCCGCAAAGGCACCGCTATTGGGGAGGCCTCTTACGGGCAGGACCATGGTCCAAGGTCAAGGCCGAAATATTGCCGCAGCAGTTCCAACGGCGCAGGTGCTCGACATCGCCCCGATACGGCGGCTCTTACCACTGGAGTTCGGGCACCTCCGTCTGGTCTCCTGGAAGGGGGGCGCCCCAAAACGCGGCGGCCGAAAACGTACACGCCCTCAACGGGGCTGAACGCGCTACCTGCAAAAAGGGGCGTGAGGCCCAAAAGTGCGTCTGTCGGGCTCGACTTCAGAGCCGCAAAGCTCGGGCACCTGCTGGGGACATACGAGCCGTTCTAGGCCTCACCTCAAGATTTGTTCGCCAGACAACGCTAAGCTGGAAATACTGAGAACATCCTAGGCGACGAGCCGAAGTCTGCCGTTCGGGTCGTGGAGTGCTCGGTACCCGCGGTTGCCGCTGAAAGATGCATCTTCCCAAAGGTAGTCACCTGTGAGGCCGATATGCGACCAACCCAGAGGTGAGACGTGCGCTAGCAGTGTTTCGTCGATCTCAATTCCCGAGTACCGCAGGTGATCGGCGGCCCGGCCGAGATAGAGGGCATTCCAGTATGCAATGGCGGCGATGAGCAAGTTGAGCCCAGATGCGCGGTATTGCTGGTTCTCAAGAGTTCGATCGGTGAACCGGCCCTGGCGGTTGGTGTAGACGGCGTCTGCCAGAGCGTGCCGGGCCTCTCCCTTGTTCAATCCGGCTTGGCAGGCGCGGCGCAAATCAGGCTGTTCCAGCCAGTCGAGCGTGAACAACGTCCGCTCGATGCGGCCAAGTTCGCGAAGGGCAAGGTCAAGCTTGTTCTGCCGGCGATAGGCGGAAAGCTTGCGCAGGATGATAGACGGAGCAACAGTTCCTTCCCGAATTGAGGCGGCCATTCGGACGAGATCATCCCACTCTGCCTCAATGGTGCCGACCTTGATCGCCTGGCCGAACAGACATTCGATGCCTTTGTAGTTTGCACCGGATACGATGGTTCCGAGCCGCCGGTCTGCAAGATCACGCATTCGAGGGACGAAACGGAACCCGAGCAGGTGGCACAGGCCAAAGACGTGATCCGACGCACCGCCGGTATCGGTATACAGCTCCTTCAGTGGCAATTCGCGGGCCCCTAGCATCAGGCCGTCGAGCACGTATGGGGCTTCGTTTGCGGTGGCAGACATGATGCGCGAACTGAACGAGGCAAAATGGTCGGAAAGGTGCGAGTAAATTTTGATACCTGGCTCGTGACCGTATTTTGCGTTGATCTCGGCTGCGCCCGATCGGATCCGGCCGGTGCGGAAGAACTGGCCGTCGGATGATGCACTGACACCTTCGCCCCAGTTTCGCGCGAACGGGAGGCGGTGATGTTCGCGCACAATCTGGGCCAGAGCAGCCTCGTAGTTATCGGGCGAGATATACCAGTTCTGGGTCCAGGCGAGCTGCGCATATGTGACGCCCTGGCTGGCGTTGGCCATGCGTTCGACGCCGAGATTCGTACCATCCGCCAGAATGGCGGCGAGCACGGCAGCGGGCTTATCGTGCTCCTTGCCCGAGCGGACATCCCGAAATGCAGAGAGAAATCCGGTACGTTCAGCGACTTCGAGCAGGAGTTCGGTAATTCGGACGCGCGGGAGTAGGGCATCGAGTTTGCGGTCAAGAGCTTCCGCTTCTGGTGGAGTCGCCGCTTGCAGCGGAACGACTTTCAGCTTTTCGCGAACGAGCGTCACGCCAGGCAAGCGGCCGGTCCGCAGCTGATGCGCGAAGTGACGCAATCGCCGATCAAGTTCGGCGCTCTTATGAGCCAGATATTCTCCGGAATTCACGTTGATCGGCAGTTCGGAGATTGCCGATTGTGCGGCCTTGCGGGGGAGCAGATAGGCGTCGAAACGCTGGTAAGCCCGCGTTCCTTCGACCCAGACATCGCCCGCTCGCAGTTTATCTCGAAGTGTCGCCAGCACGGCCGTCTCGTAGCGCGGACGGCTGACCTTTCCTCCCTCCATTATCAATTTGGACCAATGCCGATTGGAAAAGGGCATCGGCGGGTTTGCTGGCAACTGCGTACCCCAACTGCCGTTGGCCTGCTTGAGGAGATCGAGAGCGGAGAGCAGGTTGGTCCCGCTGCCCGAGGCCTTGAACGTGAATGTGTCGAGGAAGTTGCGGGAGAACCGGCGCAGTGTAGCGTATCGCTCGGTTGCAAGAACCAGAGTGTCCTCCTGAGCGAGATCCGCCAAGGCATCGACGTGCGGACGGGCTGCCATCAGGCGATGCCAGCCCACCATCTCATCGACCAGGACCAGCGGATCGCCGCCAGTTTCCTCTGCCATATCCAGCGCCGCGATCGTTGCACCAAACAGTCGCATGAGCTTGCCGACCGAAGGTGCTGTGTCCTGATAGCGGCGTTCCTGGCCACGCTTGGCTCGGGTGAACAGCCCGCCAATGAGGCGCTCGAACATCAGGATTGCGGCATCTGCAAGCTTGACCTCGAGATTGACGACCGCGGCTGCCAGCGTCGCTCTGCGGCGATTGTGGGAATAGTCGGCCAACAGAAACGGCGGAGCGACGCTGCCCTCGCGCACGAATTGGCCAAAGCGGAAGCCCGTGGTTGCTAGGCTGATTGCCGGTTCAATCCCGAGATCACGTATGAACCGCAGCCGCTTGAGAAGCGCATTCATGTTCTTGGTTGACGGAGATCCGGGCATATCCCGCAACCAAGCCAGCGGCGTCATACCAAGGGCTGGGTCATTGATCAGGAGTGCGTCGAGCAACTCCAATGTACTGCCGCCCAGTTCGGCGACGATTTCCGATGCTGCGCGCTTACGAGCGCGTGCTCTCCCGGCAAGCCCGGCCCGCTCGAGGGTGTCGGGCGGGGGCAGAATAAAGCGCTCCGCCTTCAGGTTATCCATCAAGGATCTGGCAATTGTTTCTCCGCGGTCACTGCGCATGGCTGCACGGGCTGCAAGTTCAATAGCGTGGGCAACATCCGCGCGTGTGAACGGCCTAAGACCGAGGTAATCAGCGGCAATTGAGCTGTGGTCGGTTCGCGTTTGCGGACGTTGGCCATAGGCACCGTATGTGCCCGGAGCGACGCCAAGCTGCGCAGACAGGTAGTTGAGTATAGCATCGGGGATGTCCGAGTTCGTGCGCAGCCCAAACCCAGGATGCCGCAGTAAGGCAAGGTGAGCAGCAATACCGAGCCGATTAACGGGGCCTCGTCGCTTTCCGATGATATCCAGGTCTTCGACCGTCAGCGTGTAGTTCCTGATGATCGAGAAGTGGTCGGTTCTTGGTAGGAATAGCCGCTCGCGCTCTTCCCGCGTCAGTAAATTGCGCCGCGCCATGTTGTACCCCGCCTGAGTCGGAATGACCCCCCAATCGGTCAGGCTAGACCCGCGCAATGGGGCAGGCATGCAAAAAGGTTATTGCAGAGTTTCAGAGACATCTCCGGCTTAGCGTTGTCTGGCGAACGAACCTTGAGGTGCCCCCTACAAAGCGTCGATCGCCAAGATCCATAAGCTGCTCGACCTCAAAGATCCTACCCAGGCTGATCTCGTGAAGCTGCGGCTGCGCGCGATCCGGCGCGAGAAGGGCACGGCGCAGGCACAGTGAGGTGGTGCCGGTTTTCTGGACATGATGTTAAGCTAATCCCGACGTGAGGAACGGACGGGAATGAAGACGACGAGAAAGCGGTATTCTGCAGACTTCAAGGCGAAGGTGGCGCTGGAGGCGATCCGTGGTGATCTGACGCTGGCGGAATTGGCCGCCAAGCATGGCGTGCATCATACGATGATCGCGGCATGGAAGCGTCAGGCGGTCGATGGCATGGCAACGACCTTCTCAGGGGCAGGCGAAGCGACGAAATCGACCAGCGAGGCCGAGTTGGAAAAGCTTCATGCCAAGATCGGGCAACTCGTCATCGAGCGGGATTTTTTAGCGAAAGCCTCCGGTCGATGAGCGTGGCACGGAGGCGCTCGAAGATCGATCCTGCTCACCAACGCCTGTCAATCTCTGCCCAATGCCGGCTGCTTTCGATCAGCCGATCGGCCTATTATTATACGCCAGTGCCCGAGACGGATGAGACGCTGGCGTTGATGGAAGTGATCGATGCGACCTTTCTTGATTGCCCATGGTATGGCAGCCGCCAGATGGCCCGGCATCTGAAGCGGATAGGCCATGATGTTGGTCGCCGCCGGGCGCGGCGGCTGATGGCGAAGATGGGCCTGACACCGATCTATCAGCGGCCGCGCACAAGCGATCCGCATCCACAGCACCGGATCTATCCGTACCTGCTGCGCAAGCTGGCGATCGAGCGGCCCAATCATGTGTGGTGCGCCGACGTGACCTACATCCCGATGCGGCGTGGCTTCCTGTACCTGGTAGCGATCATGGATTGGGCGACCCGCAAGGTGCTGGCCTGGCGGCTGTCGAACACGATGGATGCTGGCTTCTGCGTCGCGGCGCTGGAGGAGGCGCTTGCCCGCTATGGCAAGCCCGAGATCTTCAACACGGATCAGGGCAGCCAGTTTACGTCGCAGGCCTTCACCAGCGTACTGCGCAAAGCCGAGGTTCGCATCAGCATGGATGGTCGGGGGCGTTGGATGGACAACGTCTTCATCGAGCGCCTCTGGCGATCCCTGAAGTACGAGTGCGTCTATCTCCATGCCTTCGAAACCGGATCAGAGCTTCGC
>NZ_ATHL01000132.1 GCF_000445125.1 Novosphingobium lindaniclasticum LE124 | reverse complement strand
CCTAGAGCGGTTTTCGATCATTCTGGTTCATAGCCGCACGATCTGAAGTAGTTGGCGCATTCCTGAGGCTGGAAGATATCGACGAGTTTGCCGATCAAGCTCCACAGGCCGCTGACCGTTCGCTCGCCCGCTTTGCGGAGCATGGCCTTGAGGCGGGAGAACGCTTTCTCGATCGGGTTGAAGTCGGGGCTGTAGGGCGGGAGAAAGCGCAGGGTTGCGCCTGCGGCCTCGATGAGCACTTGCACCGATGCGCGCTTGTGGCTCGATAGGTTGTCCATGATGACGACGTCGCCGGGCCGCAGTTCCGGGACGAGGACCTGAGCGACGTAGGCTTCGAACCAGTCGCCGTTGATCGGTCCATCGAGCACCATAGGCGCGACCATGCCGGTCATGCGCAGGCCAGCGACCAGGGTGGTGGTCTTGCGGTGGCCGTGCGGGAAGCCCATCCGCAACCGCTCGCCTTTCGGGCAACGACCGTGGCTGCGGGTCATGTTGGTGGCGGTCCAGGTTTCGTCGATGAAGACCAGGCGCTCCGGTTCGAGATCGAGTTGCCCCTCGAACCAGTCCTGACGCTGTTTCAGGACGTCTGGTCGATCTTGCTCTATCGCATGGCCTGTCTTTTTTTGCGCGTCAGGCCACGGCGAACAAAAAAGCGATGTAGCCCGGCCACGGAAACGGCCATGCCCTTGTCCGCAAGCGCCAGACGTAGTTCTTCGAGGGTGATGTCCCTACGCTCCTCCCAAATGGCCAGAATGTCCGCTGCCCGCTCTTCCACCCGCCGCGAGCGCATATCCCCGCCGCGCGGCTTTGGGGCAATGTCACCCGTCTCGCGCTGCTGTGCCCGCCAACGGACCGCCGTTGATGGTGCAACACCGAACCGGGCCGCCGCAGCACGGCAACTCGATCCACTGTCCACCGCTGCCAACAGCCGAGTGCGCAAATCCATCGAAAGAGCCATCCATGCCGGCCTCCTTCACCAGCACGGATTCTGAATCAGAAATCGCGCCCGAAGGGAATCCCAGACCGATTCAGAACGGTCGAAAACCGCTCTAATTACGCAAAGCAAGGCAGCTGCGGAATTGTGATAAACTATGCGCTCTCGGCGCCACGGCGATGCCGGACCCGGCAGCCGCTTAGCATGGCTCACCGCAACTGCCTCACCGATTGGAAATGCTTCGGCTGCCATCGGCCAGTCAGGCTGATCTTCTCAATGCATCACAGTGCTGCTCGGCGAGGCGAAGAGCCGATCTCATGATGCGATCCTCCAGGACATCATCCCTGCGAACCAGCGCACGAATAGCGGTGCCCTTAACCGTGGCCCAAAGGAACCGCGTCACAATGCTTGCCTGGTCGAAGGCGATGCCGGTGTCCGCAAGCCTCTCTGCCCAATCCAGTCTCGCCATGCGGTAATTGGGAGAGGAATATGCCTCCCGCACCTTGATCACAGGTTCTTCGGAGCCCGACGCGACGAGTATGTCAAGTACGATGCGGTACGATTCGTCGAAGAACCGCCTTTGCGCGACGCCGACAAATTGCTTCAAAACATCTTCATTCCGGACGCCGACCAAGGCACTTCTGGCGTTTTGTTCCATGTCCACGAGAATGCGCTCATAAACTGCAGCGACAAGTTCCTCCTTAGAGGGGTAGTGATGAAGCAAGCCGCCACGTGACACTCCGGATTCGGAGGAAATATTGGCTGATCGCAGTCCAGCATGCCCAACGTCCCGAAGGATGCGGTAAGTTGCGTCCATCAGCTTGTTGCGTGTGATAGCACTTCGGTCGCTTTGTCGTACTGGCAAGGCCTCTTCTTCGCTGACATGCCTCGCCATCAAAGGATCGGCCTCGAAAAGGAACCGTAGCAGATAGACGTCGCATGCGCGGCGGCGGGGGCGGTTTGTCCCCGCGCCTTTTGGAAGGAACCCGATCTTCCTTCCGCTGCCACACTGTAGTTTCCCATCAAATTACCTTCACGACAGACTGGTGTTAGTCCGAGATTCCTAGTCACCATTTGAGCCGAAGGCTAGAGGTGACGGCTGCCCTGTCTCTGCCGCCAGCCCAAAGAGGTATCCCACTGGCAACGCTGCTAACGCGAAGCCAGCATCTGTGATCGTCGCGTGGGACCCGTTTGGCGCAGCCGTCAGCCACCATGTTGTCGGCTGTGACGATCTCATGAAGTACGGTGCGATCTTACCACGCAGCGCCGGTGATCCCCGGGGACGGATGAAGCGCTCGTGGTAAGTGGATGGGGCGATCGGCAGGAAGCGGCAGATCGGCTCGACCCCATAGGAATCGCGGTGACCGTCAATGAACGCGATCATCGCCGGAACGGGCGGTCGAGCTCCGCCTGCGCAAAATATGCGGACGCCTTGCGCAAAATCTCGTTGGCCTGCCGCAGTTCACGGACGTCGCGCTGAAGCGCCTTCACCTTGTCGGCAACCTCGGCCGGGACACTGGCACGCTTGCCACTGTTGAACTCAGCTTTCTTCACCCCACTCATGCAGCGTCTGCGGAACGCGGCCGATCTTCTCCGCGATAGACACCACCTCGGCCCATCGCGAGGGATGATCCCGCTCGTGGCCGAAAACCATTCGTACCGCGCGTTCGCGAACTTCCGGCGCAAACTTTTTCGTCGTCTTGCTCATACCGACTCCACCTTCTCAGGAGTTGGAGCCTCCGGCAAACCGGGTGCGGTTCATAGAGATTCAGCGGTCGGTCAACTCCCATGGAAAGAAGGACAGCTCCGAGGCTTTGCCAGTGAAACGGGGCTCACGCTTTTCGAGGAAAGCGCTCACACCTTCCTTGCCTTCCAGCCTGCTCGCGTGAAGGACGGCAAGAGAATCAATCTTATGGGCTTCGACCGGGTGCGGAAGCGCCGGATTCCGGCGCATCATCTGGCGCGTGAGCGCGACCGCAACGGGCGAACGATTCTGGGTCATGCGACGGGCCAGGGCATAAGCCTCCTCCAGCATTGTCGCGTGATCGTCATAGACGCTCCGAACAAGCCCGCCGGCATGTGCCGTGTCCGCATCGATGATATCGGCGGTCAATGTCCATTCCAGGGCAGTCTGTTCGCCGACGATCCGCGGCAAAAACCAACTGGAGCAGGCTTCCGGCACGATGCCGATCCGGCCGAACACAAAGCCGATCCGGGCGTCCCTGGTGGCCAAGCGGATATCCATGGGCAGCGTCATGGTAATCCCGATACCCACGGCTGCACCATGGATCGCACCGATGATGGGCTTCAGACAGTCGTACATGGCCAGCGTGACGCGGCCACCCGTATCGCGAATACCATCCCGGATCGCTTCGTCGTGTAGCCGCTTGTTCATGTCCTCAAGCGTAGGCTGCAGCGTTTCACTGAGACCAAAGACATTGCCCTGGACGCCAAGATCCATGCCTGCACAGAATGCCCTTCCCTCACCGGATACGATAATTGCCCGAATGGAATCATCCAAGCTGGCCGCGCGATAGAAGTGCTCGAGTTCTTGGCACATCTCAACCGTGAATGCGTTCAGTCGATCGGGCCGGTTAAGCAGCAAAAGAGCAATGCCCGTCTCGTCGATCTCATACTTGATCGTCTGATAGTTCATCTGTTGGAGTCCTTCCCCACGATCATTTCTCATCCATAACGTCCACTAGAACGAAACATTGTCTCCGCCCTTCAGATCGAGGATGCTCCGCGTTTCGCTCGGCGTCGCAACTTCCAGAGACAACGATTCGAGAACCGATCTAATGATACGAACCTGTTCCCCATTGGAGGTTGCGAGACGCCCTTTCCCGGCGTAAAGAGAATCCTCCAGACCGACGCGTACATTGCCGCCATTCAATGCGCCCATCGTCACGAAAGGAAGCTGGTGACGGCCCGCAGCCATTACGGACCATTGATAGTCGTCGCCGAATAGTTTGTCCGCGATTCGCTTGGCGTGAAGGAGGTTCTCTGTGTCTGCACCCTGGCCACCGAGAATACCGAAGATCGACTGCACAAACAGCGGCGGCTTGACCAGCTTCCGGTCTAGGAAGTGGGCCAGCGTATAGAGATGCCCCACGTCATAGCATTCAAACTCAAAGCGCGTACCATGTCGCACACCAAGACGTTCAATGATGTTCTCTATATCTTTGAAGGTATTTCGGAATATCCTGTCGCGGGATGCCTCTAGATAGGCCCCCTCCCATTCCTGGCTGAAATTGTATTTGTCAATCATCGGGTAGAGACCGAAATTCATCGATCCCATGTTGAGAGAGCATAGTTCCGGCGAGGCATGCTCAGCTGCCGCTAACCGGTCCTCCAGCGCCATATTCTGCCCACCGCCAGTGGTGATGTTGACGACTGCATCAGTTGCCTGCTTGATCCGAGGCAGAAAACCCATGAAAACGGCAGGATCCGGGGTCGGCTCGCCAGTCTCCGGATTGCGGGCATGAAGGTGAAGAATGGAAGCACCTGCTTCGGCAGCCTCGATGGCCTGCTGCGCAATTTGATCGGGTGTGATAGGCAGATGTGGACTCATCGTCGGAGTATGAACCGAGCCTGTGACCGCGCAGCTGATAATGATCTTTGACATAGCAAATTCCTCGATTTGTGTTGCGGGGCGCAGGCAAGTTGCAGGTTATGTCCTGCCTTCCTTTCTCCCATTGCTTGGACTGCGGCGATGTCTCCGTCGCACGCTACCCCACGCCTCTAGTTCGACGCGACCAGGTCAGATTGCTCGACTTCGGGGACCACCGAGTCCTTTGGATCGAAGTACTCATCGATCCGCGAAACTAAACCGTTAGCGCCAATCACAATACGCATGAGCGCAGGCAGTCGCATTTCATAACCGGACGGGAATTTTGCTGTCAGAAAATGCTGAGAAAATGCCGCGTCGTCGGCCCACGATATCCGCTGCTGCTGATATTTACGAGATACCGTTGAGGAGCAGAAGTATTGCAGGATATCCGCCGTTTGCTCGACGGTCTGCTCAGCTTGATCAAAATTGTGCCAAATGATGGCGCCTGCTTCGAAGCAGGTGCGGAATGTTTCCATATCCCCCTGCTCGATTGATGAAAACATTTTAGCTATAACTTTTGCAGACTTCTTATCATGAACCATGACATCTCTCCGATCATTTTTGCGCTCTGAGGCACCGCCCTTCACTTTTCCGGTCCGACGATAGATTTCCGAGTCACCTAACTGACAATTGCACATGACACCTGCTGCGATCACCGAACCGTCGACGATAATGCCACAAATCACTACGCACAAACAAACGGTATATCCGGTCTTTCAAATTGGTGATACGAGCCGTTTCGGTAGCCTCATGCACCGGCAGCCAGACCGCCTGCTAAATGGCCGTGAAACCGCCATCGATGAGGAAATCAGCCCCCGTCACGTAACCGCTCTCATCGGAAGCAAGATAGACCGCACAGGATGCGACCTCCTCTGCTTCGCCGGCACGCTTAATGAGGAAATTTTCGCTGATCATATCCATGACCTTAGTATCGGCGATAAAGGGCTCAGTCTGCGCCGATCGAATGAAACCCGGCGAGATCGAGTTGACACGAATTCCGTGCGGACCACCTTCCGCGGCAAGCTGGCGGGTCATGGCCACCACTGCGCCCTTCGCAGTGGTATGGGCAAGAGACCCTTGACTTTTCGATCCGACCCTCGCCGCGATAGAGCCAGTATTGATTATGGATCCCCCGCCCCGCTTCACCATATGCGGCCAAGCCTCGCGAGTGAGAAGAAAGACGATATCGACCTCTTCTCGCATCGTTCGCGAGAACGTTTCATAAGTCATCGCGGGAAAGAAGTCAAAATAGGCCATCGCCGCATTATTATAAAGAATGTCTACTCCGCCGTATTGCGTGAGCGCGAAGTTGATCAAGGCACTAGCACCATCGGGAACAGAAAGGTCCACAGGTTGCAACGATACCATCTCGCCACCGAAGGCGGTCACTTCTGCAACGACCTGCTCACCACGCGCCTCATTAATGTCGCATCCCACCACCTTCGCGCCTTCACGGGCAAAGGCCACTGCCGCAGCCCGTCCCATACCGCTGCCCGTACCGGTGATGATAGCGACTTTACCAGCCAGTCTTCCAGGCATGTCACATACTCCCACTTATTCCGGAACGTTGTCCGGAGTTGAAAGGTGGCTTGCGGCGGCCAGATTGGAGACGAAAGCCAAGTCGTTTCAAATGCATCGATTATATCCTGAGGACTAAGGTCTGGGCGGAGGGAGGCCGCTTCGGAAAGTATTATCTGCTACCCAAAGGCTTCGTCCGGGACTTCAGACCTGACAGACGTATCGATCCGCCCAGGTACACTCTAGAAATCGAAGGTCGCGCGCAGCCCGTAGGTACGCGGCGCCTGCAGGAAGGTTATTGCTGGTCCTGGGGTGCCGCCCAGTCCGAGAGCGGACTGAACAGCCTCATTCTCGATATTCTTGATCCACGCACCCAAACTCCACCCTCCCTGCTCATCATGATAAGTCAGGTTTGCGTCAGACATGAAGTAAGCCTTCTGTCGCGATCCGATGCCATGAGTGTAGGAGCCGTAGAAGTCGGACTCATAACGGGTTCCGACAAACGCACGTACGTACCCTCGGGACAGCTGAAAGTCATGCGAATAGCTGGCCGTGATTGTCCAGGTCGGCGCATTCATCATCTGCAGGCCACTGACGTCAAGGCCCGCCGCTTTTCCAAAGAAAGGCGAGCTGGGAACGATCGCCTCCGTCTGGCGCGCATGGAGGTAACCGATCGAGGCGCTCAGATTGTCATTACGCGTAGGTCTGAATATGATGTCTGTCTGGTTCCCGTAGATTTCGACTTTTTGCGAGTTGAAAATTGGGTTGAAAAGAAGATCGGGGTCATAGCCCTGAAGCGGCAGGTTTTTATAATCATAGTAGAAGAACTCGGAATTCAGGGTCAGTTTATTATCGAACATGCGGCTTTTGAAGCCTGCAGTGTAGGCAATGATGGTTGAGGAATCCACGCGGTTGTCGAAGGAATCCGTATCGGGGGTCGAATTGTATGTCGCCGGCTGGTAGCCGGACTGGACGGTAGCGTATAGCAGAACTTTGTCTGTCGCATCATATTCGAGTCCGACTTTCCAGTCGAGATGGTTCGATTTTACGTCAGCAGTCCAAGGCGCATTCGAGCTGTAGTCGAAAGCTGCTTGCGCCGTTACGCCCCGGCCCGTGCGGCTGTCGGAGCTGTAGCGACCGCCGCCAGTGATACGAAATTCGTCAGTGATGCTGTAGGTCGCTTGTGCATAGATGCCCACGCCTTTCGAGCGATTCCTGTAATTGTAATTAATGAAAATTGGAGGAATGCCGGTCACGTCCGAGTTCACCTGGCGATAGACGTTGACGCCTGCCTGCCACTTCATGCGACCGCTGTCACCGGAGGCTCGCAGTTCATTCGAGTATGCCTTAATCTTCGCATTGTAGACAGCAAACAAAGAACCGAGGAAGTAGTTGATCTTGGAATCGACACTCGTATAGGCAGGAATCGCCGAAATCGTCACGTCACCGAGCGTCAGATCGAATTGCGCGCCGACAGACAGACCATCATAGTCGACTGGGAAGCTTTTGACCGGCCCGAAGAGTGCCGTATATGGCTCCAGAAGCGGACCCGTAAGAGTGTCATCCCACGGATCGTTATGCAGGAACGACTTACCGTCAACCTGCCCGGTCACTGGATTGAAGCCTTTGTTGACGAGGTTCGTCGCAGTGCCGCGCTTGCGGGTCAGGAAGCCCCAGACATAGGCAGAAAAGTTCTCCGTCGGCGTATAGAGGGCAGAGAGGCGGCCTGCCAGATCATCCGCAGCCGATGCGCCACTTTTCTGATAGCCATTTCTGTTCGTGTAGTCGACACCCGCGCGCAGGGCGAAATTGTCCGAAACCGGAATGTTTTGGACCAGTGTCCCATGGAATAGCCCGTAATTGCCAACTTCGCCGATAGCCTGGGTTTCCCATTCATGGGTCGGACGCTTCAGAGTGACGTTCACGATGCCGCCAATGGCGCTGCGACCATAAAGCGTGCCCTGTGGACCGGGCAGAATCTCGATCTGGTCGATGTCGAAAAAGGGTGTGCTCATGGCCTCGCGAGGCACATATACGCCATTGATAGCGAATGCGACCGGCGGCTCGGTATTGGCAAAATCGTTGGTCGTGCCAATTCCGCGAATGTAGACCTCGACCGAAGCACCTTGGGCTTGGATGCGCGCCGAAGGCACAAAGTTCTGCACACTCACAAGATCCGTGATGCCGCGCGTCACGATTTCAGTGGACTGAATAGCTGTGATCGCTGCGGGAGTTCGCTGCAGCGTCTGCCGGTCCTTTTGCGCGGTGACGATTATGTCTTCGCTCAGGGAAGACGCGGTCGCGCTTCCGGCATCCGTCACTGAAGTCTGCGCAATAGCGACGACCGGTACTCCCGTTCCCGTAAGAAACAGGCCGAGTGCGGTATGCAGCTTGAATCGCTTCATTTCTTCTTCCCCTCCCAGGATTTTCAAAGCGATGGGCACCGTTTCAGCTGAGTGACCAACCGCTGGATTCGCTCTGTTTCATCGAGCGTCGCCATTTATTAGGAACAGTACATCCTGCCTGTCAATTCGCTTTTTGCTGGTGATTGGCCCAGGCATAAGCCGTGTCGCTTCAAGCCGACTGTGCCCGCGCGCGCTGATCGTACCGGCCAACAAGATGGTACATAATTTGAGCGCCGCTGACGAAGAGTGAAGATTATCAGGTTCCGGCCAAGCCGCAGCCGCATGGTGGAAGTACCGCCAACTGACGCTTGATAAGAGGAGTGATAAGGCGACGATCCGAACTGGCGAAAGATCGAGTAGATCGGGTTAGGAAAATCAGCAGATCAACATACCGGCCAAGGGCTGCTGGGGCGCTACATCCGACGTAGCGGATCATGCCGATTGGACTACGCCAACGGGTCCATGTGTCAGACGAACCTGGAAACACGACGGGTCAAATCCCCGGTTCGGTTGACACCATGAGTTCTTATCAATGCTGGCGGTACAACTGAGAGCTAAAGCTGCCGCACTGCAGCAGACCAGCGCCTTACCCGCGATACTAACCTAATATCGCACCCTACATCCGTTGAATGCTCGCGGCACGATGGCAGTACCAATGCCAGAAGTCGTTCGCGCATGCTGTTCAATCGCCCAAGGTCGGTAAACTGATGGGCCCAAGGCGGCGAGGCGTTTGTCAGGCGCGCATTGCTGCTGGTCCTTCGCCGTGATCCTACTTCAGTGACCCGGCGATGCCGATCGCGCAGCATGCCCCCACCAACAGTCCCAGCTTCGGCAAAGACACGCTTTGGCCATATGCTAGATAAGCGATGGCAATCGTAGAGAGTGGCACTGCCGCAGCCATGAAGGGCACCACGATGTTCAATGCCACGCCTTGGCGGACGAGGATCGCCAGGAGCCAGGTGGATGCGATGTATGAGGCCAGGCATGTCGCTGTCCATCCAATATCGGTGAAACCTGCCGTTCTAGGAATGAGGGCCGCCCCCGAGATTTGGGTAATCAATGCAGCCAGAAAAATAAAGATGGATGTCAGCGATATACTCATAAAACAATCCTCCCCAAATACTAATATACGATATGATCCTGTTACTCGAAGAAAGATGCTAGGTTATTGACGCTCTATCTTCAGATTTTCATTCGCAGTTTTTTCATTTTTGATATTTTCAGATAGTTACCCGAAAAATTACGATTCATGCCAGAATAGAAGCCAAGATTTCTGGACCTGGCGTTACGCCATGCACTACGGCCAGTCAACACGCAAACAGGATATCCCGCTTGTAAATAGCAACCTCCTACCCAGTTCGCAATAGGGGCGCTCAGCAGAGGGAGGGAGAGATTTTTCTCCGCAAGGATTGCGCCAGCATAAAAAAGCAGTATGAACGGTCTCTATCATCGCTGGGTGATGAATGCTTTTCAAAAGGAGAGGATAGATGAGTTCAGTATCATCGGTGCAGGAAGAAATTCCTTCGCTCTGGGAGGCAGCGCGCCGGGAGATGGAAGATTATAGCTTCCTCGGCTCCTATGAGCAGCCAAAGTGGGATATACCGAACAAAATCGGAATTTCGTGCGCCGTCTCCAGTCGCTTCTCGGAAGGTTCCGAGCGCGGACATACGACGAATTCCATCGAACGCTATATCGACGAGGCATCCGCGGTCATTGAAGAGGGTGCTTTTTCCGTTCACATTGACTTCACCTGGGTAACCGACGAGAAGGGCCGTCGGCTGGACAAGATTCCCCCTGTTGAGGCCTACTCGATGGTGCTGGAGCCGCTCCGCAAACGCTATGGTTATAGCTTCATGGCCGACCTGAACGTGCTCAATGGCGCCACGTTCGAGGAGTGCCTCAGCCCGGCTGTCGCCGGACTGGCGGAAATAGGGCCGTGCGCGCCGGGACATCCCGAATCCTTCGCGGGTCCGGCGGTCCGTACGCTCGTTGCCAATGGTGTGGTTCCGGCATTGGCGATCCACAATTCGGGCGAGATCGAACTGGCCAAGCGCCGGCTGATCGACACCGGAATCTTGAAGGGTACGGTGTACTGGGGGCTTCTATTTGGTTTGCCCTTCGACGTCGGTCGTACGCTGCTCTCTGGGAACTCGGTGACGGACGTTGACGACATGGTCCGCCAGATGATGTTGATGGTGCACCAGATCCGCAAGGTTGATCCGACGGCCCCCATACACGTCTGCGCCGCCGGCCGTGCGACGATGTACATGACGACGCTGGCAACGATGCTGGGGCTCCACATCCGCGTGGGGACGGAAGACACCGAGTGGAAATATCCCAACTCCGATGAGCGCTTCTCGAGCAATCTTGAAATGTTCAAGGCCGCCAAGGAGATTGCTGCCCTCCACGGCCGAACTCCGGCAACCGCCAACGAGATGCGTGCGCTACTTGGCGTCCCGCAACGCTAAGCCGATTGCCCCGGCGGCACGGCTTCATGCCGCCGGGGCTCCACGTCGCCGCGATGCGGATTGCTGGCGGCGCTATTAAGTTACACTATCGCCAAGGCAGAGTGAATATGTCAGTGCCGCAACTGCTCGCCGACCGGCTCGCGCTACCCGCGATCGCCGCCCCCATGTTTATTATTTCTCAGCCCGATCTAGTTATCGAACAATGCCGGGCCGGGATCGTTGGCTCCTTTCCGGCGCTTAATGCGAGGCCCTCCGGCGTTCTTGAACAATGGCTGCAGCGGCTCTCGGTCGAACTTACTGATCGGGATGCCCCCTTTGCGGTAAACCTGATCGTTCATAAATCGAACGGCAGGCTGCAGGAAGATCTCGCCCTTTGCGTCCGCTATAAGGTCCCTATCGTGATTACCTCGCTCGGCGCAAATACGGAGGTGTTCGATGCGATCCATGCCTATGGCGGAATTATTCTCCATGACGTGATCAACAACACGTTCGCGCAGAAGGCGGTCCAGAAGGGCGCTGATGGGTTGATCGCCGTAGCTTCAGGTGCTGGCGGGCATGCCGGCAGGCTGTCGCCATTTGCCTTGATCGCGGAAATCAGGGAATGGTGGGACGGTCCGCTTGTCCTTTCCGGCGCAATTGCGACTGGAAGCGCCATGTTAGCCGCACAGGCGATGGGCGCAGACTTAGCCTATCTGGGTTCCATATTCATCGCGACGAACGAGGCGAATGCTGCCTCTGAATACAAGCAAATGGTGGTGAACTCGTCTGCTGAAGATATTGTCTATTCCGACCTCTTTACCGGAATTCACGCGAATTATCTGAAGCCGTCTATTCGACAGGCAGGCCTGGACCCCGATAATTTGCCCCTGGGCGATCCCTCTCGCATGGATCTCGTGGGACATGGCGACGGAGCCAAAGCCTGGCGAGACATCTGGGGATGCGGGCAAGGCATAGGAACGGTGAAAGAGATCCTGCCGGCTGCCGAACGCATACGGCGATTAGGCGAAGAGTATCGTGCTGCTATGGCACGCCTCGGTTAAGAGGGAAGTGGCCCACCCAGCTCTAACCGTAGGCGGTGCAAATGTGCACAAAGGTTAAGAGCCTAACGCAAAGGCCTTGCGGGAGCCGGCGGCGCAGAGCGATATTTCTGAGCTTGCGGCGGTGCAGAGCATGAGATCGTGACAAACATTTGCCGAGTGTCCGGTATCGAGGCGCGTGAGAGCATGCTTCGGCTACCGGGCGCCCTACCCCAGTCCATCGGCCGGCGTCGAGTGTCTGAGCAGAGCGCCTTGTCGGACAAAGATCTGAGCTTGCCAACAGTAGAAGGGGAGCTGCATTCTGGAAGACAGGCGACTGCGCGATCGGTGGCCTCAAGCGAATACCGTCCTCGACGATCCGCGTCGGCGTGGGCGCCTGCGGCGAGTGAATCGGTGTCGCAAACCTCCATCAGCAATCAGCGAGCCCTGCGGACGATCTCCACCATGAACGCTGCAAGAAGCAATATCTCCAAAAAGCGCCGAAATGTGCCAGTCAGGCGGACCACGCCATCCTCGGCTTCCGATGGACAGGAACTACCTGCTCCAGCTCCCTTACCATCTTGACCTGCCTTTTTCAGAAGCGAGTTTCCAACTTACGAGGGAACATCTTATATGTCCGAGAGACCGAGCCTTGTCTGATACCTACAACCGTCAAGTCTGGCTTGCATCGCGTCCAACGGCCATTCCGCATGCGGAACATTTCGGAATTCGTGAGGTCGAGATCCCCAACATTGCCGAGGGGGAGATCCTGGTTCGTAACCAATATCTATCAGTTGACCCAGCCATGCGAGGCTGGATCGCCGATCCCCGAGGATATCTTCCGCAAGTCAAGGTCGGCGATACCATGCGCGCCTTCGCCGTTGGAGAGGTACTCATGTCGCGGAACCCGGATTATGTGGTGGGTGAAATGCTCATGGGTATATTTGGATGGCAGGAATATGCGGCCGTGGCGGCTGATGCGGTTCTTCTGCGCGTGAAAGAACGTGATCTGCCTTGCTCACTCGCGTTAGGAGCATTGGGGCTGAACGGTATTACAGCATATTTCGGATTGCTTGAGGTCGGCTGTCCGGAATCCGGGCAAACAGTCGCGGTCTCAACAGCTGCTGGCGCTGTGGGTTCCATCGTCGGGCAGATTGCCAACATCAAAGGCTGCAAGACGGTGGGTTTTACCGGCGGGCCGGCGAAAGTCCGGCAATGTCTGGATGAGTTCGGCTACGAGGCCGCAATAGATTACAAGTCTACCAATGACATTGACGGCGCGATCGCATCAGTCGCTCCTGGGGGCGTTGACGTCTACTTCGACAACACATCAGGACCGGTCAGCGATGCGGTCATGCGCCATATCAATATAGGAGCTCGCGTCGTAATCTGCGGCACAGCTGCCTATCCGAGCTGGAATCCCTGGAATACCGGTCCACGGCCGGAGCGGCATCTTATCGTCAAGCGAGCCAGAATGCAGGGGTTTCTCGCCACTGATTTCAGCGACCGTTTCAACGAAGCGGCGGCCCAGCTTGCGAATTGGATCAGGGAGGGCCGGCTCAGGTATCGCGAGGACATTTTGGAGGGACTGGAGAACGCTCCCGGGGCGCTTCAGAGATTGTACAGCGGCCAAAACGACGGGAAACTCCTGATCAGGTTAGCGGCAGCCGGGTAACGACCATATGATCGCCCGGTTGACTGAGAGCCCGACCCAAAAGTTGTTGAGCAATACCAGCATGTTGTGATTCACGCCGTCCTGCGAGAGATGGAGTGAATGATGGCATGGACTGGTATCGCCCGGCAGGAGCATAGCCGGAAAGGCTTGCGCTATTCCAGCGATATGACGGACAGGGAGTGGGCGTTGGCAGCGCCGTTCATCCCTGGGGCCAAGCGGGGAGGTCGGCGCCGGACAACGGACATGCGCGAAGTCCTGAACGCATTGCTCTACATCGCAGCGAGCGGTTGCGCCGTACGCATCCGATAGCGGACGCAGTGTAGCTGGTGGTCAAGATGTGAGATTATCGGCAGCGCCGCGAGGAGCTGCCTATGGACGAGCAGGATATCGATACCGACCGGATTGATGAGGCGGTTCTGGCTCTGATGTTCTTGACGCTGCACGACCTGGATCGGACGTCAGGGACTTGTCGAGCCTGGAAGACCTTTGATTGGGATGCGCTGGGACGCTTGTATGAGGGAGGATTGATCAACAATCCCGTGGGCAAGGCGAAGTCGGTAGTGTTGACCTCAGCCGGCCGTGAGCGCTGCGAGCGGCTATTTCATGGACTGTTCTGCGCAAGGCGCAAGGCCTCGGTCTAACGGTTCAGGCAGCGATTTCCTGTGTGAGCTGCTGCTGAGCGGCCTTCCAGTGCCAAGGGAGGAGTTCGTGAAGGCGGCTCTGGGGTATGTCGGCGATCCGGGCGAGGACGTCGGTGAACCAGGCGAGCGGATCGACGTCGTTGAGGCGCGCGGTGCCGAAGAGGCTGAACATCATCGCGGCGCGCTGGCCGCCACGATCAGAGCCGACGAACAACCATGCTTTTCTTCCCCGAGCCACGCTGCGCAGCTCACGCTCGGCGGCGTTGTTGGAGAGGCATATCCGGCCATCGGCGAGGAAGGTGGTGAAGCCGTCCCAGTCGTTCTGGAGATAGGCGATGGCCTTGGCCACGGCATCGTGACGAGACAGTTTGCTGCGTGTCTCGCGCATCCAGGTCTCGAGTTCGGCAACGATGGGCGCGGATAATTCCCGGCGAACGGCGAGGCGCTCGGCGGCAGGCTTGCCGTTGATGTCGCGCTCGATGGCAAAGAGCCGGTCGATGATCTCGAGCGCTTCACTCGCCAGCGGCGAGACGAGCGGCGTGGCGCCCTTTTTCCGGCGTTTGAGTTGCTGCCTGATATCGACGAGCTTGAAGAACTCACGGCGTGCGTGAACCCAGCAGTTGGCGCGGGTCATGGGTTTGTCCGTCCGGCCTTCCTCGAACAGAGCATTGAAGCCGGCATACCGGTCGACCTGGAGGATCCCGGCATAGCCTGCCAGGTGAGCGCGGGGATGCTCACCTCTGCGATCGCTCGAGTAATAGCATAGCGCCACCGGCGGAGCCGTGCCGCCGAACGGGCGATCGTCACGCACATAATCCCATATTCGCGCTACGCTGGTCTTGAGCTTGGCGAGAAGCGGGACGGTGGTGTCGTCGGCATGCAGGCGGTCTGCGGCAAGCCCGTGGGCTTCCAGCAGCAGGAACAGGGGCTTTACCGCTACGCAGATCGCGCCGATCTGGTCTGCAAGGGTCGAGAGGCTCAAGGGGATGCCTTCGGCCTCGAGCCTGTCACGCTGGCTGTTCAGGGGCTGGTGCAGGCCGTACTTCTGGAACGCGAGGTTTGCCAGGAAGTGCGGCCCGAACATTCCGCGCGGGGTTACGTGGAAGGGCGCGGGTGGCTGGCTGATCTTCTCGCACTGACGGCAGGAGACCTTCTCGCGCACGGTCTGGATCACCTTGTGCCGGGCCGGAACGCGCTCGAGCGTTTCGGTGACCGCTGCGGGAAGCTGGCTCAGATCATCCGAGCCGCAGCATGGGCAAAGGTCCGGCGCGGGGATGACGACCTGCTCGCGCGGGAGATCGGCGGGGAAGTCGCGGCGGGTGGATCGCGTGCGGGTGAACGCCTGGACCGTGGTGGTCTTGGCAGCGGCGATCTGGCCGAGCAGCTCGGCCTCGCTGGCATTTGCCTCCAGTTCCTCGAAGGTCAGTTCGAGCTGATCCAGCAGGCGCCGGCTGCGCTCGGAACGCGCACCATATTTGTCGCGGCGCATCTGCTCGTTCATCAGTTCGAGATGAGCGTTGCGGGCCAGCAGGTCGGCATTGATCGCCCAGACTTTGGCGACTTCAGCCTCTGCCACCAGTGCCTGTTCGCGCACGATGGCAAGTTCAGCGCGAAGCTGCACAAGCTCATCGGATGCGTTGCTGGAGACCATGCGCGGATTATAACCCGCAAGTCCTCAGAAACCCAGCATTTACAGCACTTTTATGCCGCTCCTGCTGCTGTTTTGACGAGGCAAGGAATTACCCTACCTGCGTCGGGCGCCAGGTCTCCTGCGGGTTGCGCCAATCCACGCCTTCAAGCAGGCACGCCATCGCGGAAGCCGAGATCGCGATCGTCCCATCCTTTGCAGATGGCCAGACAAAACGCCCTCTTTCCAAGCGTTTTGCATATAACGACATCCCGAGGCCGTCATGCCACAAGATCTTGCACAGCGATCCGCTTCGTCCCCTGAAGACGTACAGATCGCCGGCATGGACGTCCTTGTTCAGGGATTGCTGCACCTGCAGAGCCAGCGAGCGCATTCCCCGCCGCATATCCGTATGCCCCAGCGCCAGCCACACCCTCATGCCGCTCGGGATCGGGATCATCGGGCCAAGGCCTTGATGACGGCCGCTGCCATGGTCGGCGACGCCGAATTGTAGATGCTCACCCGGGCGCCGTGGGAAAGCTCGACCAGGATCGCCGGCTGCACGGGCGTGGGCACGGAGCTCTTGTCTTCCAGCACGACAGCTTCGATGAAGCCATGGTCCTCCTGCGACGCGACGAGCGCCGCACTCAGCTTGCGCCGCCAGGTATAGACCAACGCAGTGGAAACGTCGTGCCGCCGAGCAACCTGTGACACACACGCGCCGGGGGCAAAGGCCTCTTCCAGAATGCGCCGCCGTTCCTCAGCACTCCAGCGACGGCGGCGTTCAGGCCCGCCGAAAACCGTGATCCGTCCCACAAACACCGCTCCTAAGTTCGCAAATAACTGCGACCTTAAGACCGATCCATCACTCCACCGGCAAGGCGCCGCTCAGCGGATGCGTAC
>NZ_ATHL01000131.1 GCF_000445125.1 Novosphingobium lindaniclasticum LE124 | reverse complement strand
GTGCCGTGTGCTCGGGCAGCATCGATCGACGCAGCGCAAGGCGCCACGCGGGGCGGACGACGAAGCCGCACTGACGGAGGACATCATCGCTCTCGCCCGGCAATATGGTCGTTACGGCTATCGCCGGGTGACCGCCCTGCTGCGCGATGCGGGGTGGCATGTGAACCGTAAGCGGGTCGAGCGCATCTGGCGCCGCGAGGGGCTCAAGGTGCCGCAAAAGCAGCCGAAGCGCGGAAGGCTCTGGCTCCATGACGGATCGTGCATCCGGCTGCGGCCCGAGTATCCGGGGCACGTGTGGTCTTACGACTTCGTCGAGGGCCGCACGCATGATGGTCGTACGCATTCGCTAGCTGGCGCGGAGCTGGAGGAAGTCAGGCAGCGATTTCCTGTGTGAGCTGCTGCTGAGCGGCCTTCCAATTCCATGGGAGGAGTTCGTGAAGGCGGCTCTGAGGTATGTCGGCGATCCGGGCGAGTACGTCAGTGAACCAGGCGAGCGGATCGACGTCGTTGAGGCGCGCGGTACCGAAGAGGCTGAACATCATCGCAGCGCGCTGGCCGCCACGATCAGACCCGACGAACAACCATGCCTTTCTGCCCCGGGCCACGCTGCGCAGCTCACGCTCGGCGGCGTTGTTGGATAGGCATATCCGGCCATCGGCGAGGAAGGTGGTGAAGCCGTCCCAGTCGTTCTGGAGATAGGCGATGGCCTTGGCCACGGCATCGTGACGAGACAGTTTGCTGCGTGTCTCGCGCATCCAGGTCTCGAGTTCGGCAACGATGGGCGCGGATAATTCCCGGCGAACGGCGAGGCGCTCGGCGGCAGGCTTGCCGTTGATGTCGCGCTCGATGGCAAAGAGCCGGTCGATGATCTCGAGCGCTTCACTCGCCAGCGGCGAGACGAGCGGCGTGGCGCCCTTTTTCCGGCGTTTGAGTTGCTGCCTGATATCGACGAGCTTGAAGAACTCACGGCGTGCGTGAACCCAGCAGTTGGCGCGGGTCATGGGTTTGTCCGTCCGGCCTTCCTCGAACAGAGCATTGAAGCCGGCATACCGGTCGACCTGGAGGATCCCGGCATAGCCTGCCAGGTGAGCGCGGGGATGCTCACCTCTGCGATCGCTCGAGTAATAGCATAGCGCCACCGGCGGAGCCGTGCCGCCGAACGGGCGATCGTCACGCACATAATCCCATATTCGCGCTACGCTGGTCTTGAGCTTGGCGAGAAGCGGGACGGTGGTGTCGTCGGCATGCAGGCGGTCTGCGGCAAGCCCGTGGGCTTCCAGCAGCAGGAACAGGGGCTTTACCGCTACGCAGATCGCGCCGATCTGGTCTGCAAGGGTCGAGAGGCTCAAGGGGATGCCTTCGGCCTCGAGCCTGTCACGCTGGCTGTTCAGGGGCTGGTGCAGGCCGTACTTCTGGAACGCGAGGTTTGCCAGGAAGTGCGGCCCGAACATTCCGCGCGGGGTTACGTGGAAGGGCGCGGGTGGCTGGCTGATCTTCTCGCACTGACGGCAGGAGACCTTCTCGCGCACGGTCTGGATCACCTTGTGCCGGGCCGGAACGCGCTCGAGCGTTTCGGTGACCGCTGCGGGAAGCTGGCTCAGATCATCCGAGCCGCAGCATGGGCAAAGGTCCGGCGCGGGGATGACGACCTGCTCGCGCGGGAGATCGGCGGGGAAGTCGCGGCGGGTGGATCGCGTGCGGGTGAACGCCTGGACCGTGGTGGTCTTGGCAGCGGCGATCTGGCCGAGCAGCTCGGCCTCGCTGGCATTTGCCTCCAGTTCCTCGAAGGTCAGTTCGAGCTGATCCAGCAGGCGCCGGCTGCGCTCGGAACGCGCACCATATTTGTCGCGGCGCATCTGCTCGTTCATCAGTTCGAGATGAGCGTTGCGGGCCAGCAGGTCGGCATTGATCGCCCAGACTTTGGCGACTTCAGCCTCTGCCACCAGTGCCTGTTCGCGCACGATGGCAAGTTCAGCGCGAAGCTGCACAAGCTCATCGGATGCGTTGCTGGAGACCATGCGCGGATTATAACCCGCAAGTCCTCAGAAACCCAGCATTTACAGCACTTTTATGCCGCTCCTGCTGCTGTTTTGACGAGGCAAGGAATTACCCTACCTGCGTCGGGCGCCAGGTCTCCTGCGGGTTGCGCCAATCCACGCCTTCAAGCAGGCACGCCATCGCGGAAGCCGAGATCGCGATCGTCCCATCCTTTGCAGATGGCCAGACAAAACGCCCTCTTTCCAAGCGTTTTGCATATAACGACATCCCGAGGCCGTCATGCCACAAGATCTTGCACAGCGATCCGCTTCGTCCCCTGAAGACGTACAGATCGCCGGCATGGACGTCCTTGTTCAGGGATTGCTGCACCTGCAGAGCCAGCGAGCGCATTCCCCGCCGCATATCCGTATGCCCCAGCGCCAGCCACACCCTCATGCCGCTCGGGATCGGGATCATCGGGCCAAGGCCTTGATGACGGCCGCTGCCATGGTCGGCGACGCCGAATTGTAGATGCTCACCCGGGCGCCGTGGGAAAGCTCGACCAGGATCGCCGGCTGCACGGGCGTGGGCACGGAGCTCTTGTCTTCCAGCACGACAGCTTCGATGAAGCCATGGTCCTCCTGCGACGCGACGAGCGCCGCACTCAGCTTGCGCCGCCAGGTATAGACCAACGCAGTGGAAACGTCGTGCCGCCGAGCAACCTGTGACACACACGCGCCGGGGGCAAAGGCCTCTTCCAGAATGCGCCGCCGTTCCTCAGCACTCCAGCGACGGCGGCGTTCAGGCCCGCCGAAAACCGTGATCCGTCCCACAAACACCGCTCCTAAGTTCGCAAATAACTGCGACCTTAAGACCGATCCATCACTCCACCGGCAAGGCGCCGCTCAGCGGATGCGTAC
>NZ_ATHL01000130.1 GCF_000445125.1 Novosphingobium lindaniclasticum LE124 | reverse complement strand
CGTGTTGCCTCGCGAAGAAATGTTCCCGAACAACGCGACCGTTGCCTCACGTAATTGTTCCTTACAGACCCTCGTGCGTCATTGCCATTGCATGTGACGGATTGCCGTGCAGCTGAGCCGTAGGCGAGGCGGAACGGCAATCCGTCACATGGCTGTAAGGATGGTTTCCGTGTCGACTGGCGCGTCACTGGCCAGCCCGGAAGAGTGGCTGAACACCAGGGCTCGCGCGTGTTCGGTGCGCCAGCCTTTCAGACGGCGCTGGATAGTCCGCAGGAGGCCGTCCGGGTAGATGTCCGGCTGCTCGGCCTGCAATTTTTCCAGCAACTCCCGCCCGGTACGCCAAGGCTCGTCTTCGAACCAGGCTTTCAACTGGTCGGTAACCTGAAGCAGTGGATCCGGCCGGCGCCGCTCTCGCTTACGCGGCGTCTTATCAACCGCCGTAGGCCGCGACTCACCATTCTGCCATAAAACTTTCAGGCTCGAGAGGAACGCCCCCAGCGGTGGGGGTGACGTTTCGGTCGGATCTGCCAAGACGACGGCGTCGGCCAGGACCACCAGTTTCTGCTGCGCGGTGCGGATGTCTCGCAGCAGTCGAACCGGATCCAGTCTGGCGGCCAGGTCCCGTAGCCGTTCGCGTGTCTGCTCGCTGGTCCGCGGGTCATCCATCAAACGCTGGAACGGCGTCGCGGGAGCGTGATAGCGCTTGTGGACTTTGGCGCCGTCGCGGCGCTTCTCCGCCAATTTGAATGAAGGCTGGAAGAAGTTCACGAACAGGCGCGCCGCCGCATACAACTCGGCCAGCAACCCAGCTGCTTCCAGCCCTTCGAACCGACGATAGCCCACCAGACGACGCACAACCGAACCGTTCTTTTGCTCGACCCAGGCCTGATCGTTCTTCCGATAGGGTCGGCAGCGGGTAAAGGCGATTTCCGTCGCCGCGCAGTAATCCCGCACCGTCTCATTGATAAACACGCTGTCGTTGTCGGAATCGAAGCCCAGCAACGGGAACGGCATCAGCTTGCGCAGTTCCTTGAGCACCTCCACCAATAGCGTTTGCTCGCGAACCAGTAGCGGAGCGCATTCGGTCCAGCCTGTCGCGATATCCGTCAACGTCAGCGTCCACGTCCAACTCCCTTTCGCCACCGGACCGCTATGCGAAACAAGGTCGGCCTCCATATGTCCCGGCGCCGGATCTCCCCAATCGCTGAATGTTCGGATCGGAACACTGCGCCTAAGTTCAGATCCCGCCACGCCGCGACGCCGGACCTTATGGCTGTTCCCTTTCGCGGTCTGTAAAACACGGTCAATCGTGGCCGGGCTCATCTGCAACAAGCTTCCTTTGATCGCCGGATCGAGATCAAGATGGCCATGGCCCTCCATCGCCTCGATCAGAATCGGGATAAGCGGCCGAAGTCGCTTGCCGCACAGGCGGTCGCTGGCCTCCCACAACACGAGCAACGCTCCGCGCACCGCCTCGTTGTAAATTCTCCGCTCGGGTCGCGTCGTTTCCCTGATCAACGGCTCCGCCCGCAAGAGTCTCATTGCATGCTTCCGGTGGAAACCTGTGATCGCGACGAATTCGTCGAGAACCTTGCCCTTGCTCGCGCGATCGGCCGAGCGATACCGCTCGCCGACTGCTTCAATCAATTCCCTGCGCGTCGCCATGCTCACCTTCCGCATCGTTCCCTCCCGGCCAATGCCGGGAGCAGTTTAGATGAGGCAACGGCAGGTTTGCCGGGAGCATTTCAGGCGAGGCAATGCGTTTCTCACCCTGAATGTCGCGCGACATCGAGACTCATGATGAAGGTCTTCTGGACAATTACCTCAGGCAAGTGTTGTCAAGTTTGAAGTCGCGGCATCCAATCGGCCGTTTTGGACGACCGGATGAAGTCGGCGATGCCGCCGTCTGGCTTCTGTCGAACGGCTCGTCATTCGTGAACGGCGCAGCGATCCCCGTCGACGGGGGTTATCTGGCTACCTAGAGACGATTACATAGCAGCCGAGATCTCAGCGGCTTGCTTGATCATAAATGCGTAACCGTGGCGCCGAAGCCGCCTTGCGCGGTAACGGGATGCAGGGCGGATCCCCGTTTGGGCAAGGGCAAGGATGGTTTGCAGGAGACGGTGGACAAAGCGCGGCGTGAAAACGCCAATCCCGCCGCAAGTGAATTTAACAGGCTGGCCCTGTCGAAGAGAGTTCGCCATAGACTACCAATATGAAAACCTATGGCGGAGACATCCTCATGAGGCCGACGCCGAGGACGTGGACGTCCTCGGCCGTTGCTCATCATCGCACGAAAGCTCTTGCGCCGCGAGAGGCGGCCACGATTGCTTTCCGGGTTCTAGACCGCCTCGAGTATGGGCAGCCAGGACGCGAGGTGAGCGATGAGAGCGCAAGTCAGCAAGGCGAAACGCGTTGGTCCTCAAGCAAGCTCAGGACGGCACGTGGATCGGAAAGTTGTCATCACGCTGCCAGGTCTACACCCTCAGGTGGATCGTAACGAACAACTTCTTGAATATCCGCGTCGCTTAGTTCCGCAACCGCCTCGTACATGGGGCGCGGGATTGGGGTTGGATAGATTGCCGTAGTGGGGTCAGGCTGTGCTACCGCGCCCCGGTGGCCCGCAAAGGCGGGAGGAGATGCGAACCTTTTCAAATCTTCTAACTCGATTCCGACTGTCTGCGCGGCTTGTAGGTCCGTCCACGCTGCTGCAGTCATCTTCGTGCAACCTTCCGATGTGGAGAACTCAAGAAGGATTCCCTCAGGCGCGCCCAAGTACATCGAGTGGCTGATCATATGATCAAGCGGACCAACCACGGCGTAGCCGTTGCTGCGTAACCGATCGCGCAGGTCCATCAATTCCTCAAAGCTGTCGACGTTGAACGAGATGTGCTGCATAGCGCCACCGGCCACCGGGTGGGATGCATCCAATGCGTGACTCACGCCCATGACCGGACTCACACCTGGCCCCGGCATTTGAATAAAGCTGAGGTAGCAGTTCTCGCCAGATTCGAGGAAGCAGTGCGTGGCACCCTCCGTGCCGTGCATGGGAAAAAGTCCGACGAGCTTCATGCCGACGACCTGAGTGAAGAACTCGATCTGCGACTTCATATCATTGGTGCAGAACGCAATATGATGGACGCCTGAGATCTTCATTCCCAACTCTCCTCTACCCAGCGGGGCATGTTTCTACACACCACAGCCTACTTCGTCCGCATCTTGTGCAATGCCGGATATCCTGTCTGTCAAAAATAACTTCGATATAGAATTTGTCAAGCGCAAATGCCGTAGACGGGCTGCGCAAGGGGGTAATGTTCAGGGGAAGGGCTGCAGTAACCCATGGCACCTGCAAGATGGGTCGCCCTGTCCGCAAGCCCCCGGTTCCCTCTGCTTTGATCACACCGGTTGCGCCGGCCCATCTCCGACAAGTACCAATCAATCGCAATTTGAAAGGTGTGGGCGAATGCGCCAACTTTCTGGCTTACGAATCCTCGGCGCTAGCCTGTGTCTGCAGTGCGTGTTAAGCAGGATGATCAACCTTTATGTGCCAGATGGCGGGATGAGGAGATCAATTTTGAAGTCGGAGCGGGTTGAGGATCGGCAAATCAAGCGTCGGCGATCGCAGAGCGAACGTCGGGCAGAAACCCGGGCGCGCCTTCTGGATGCGTCCATACGGCTGCTCCAGGAAAAAGGATTCTCCCGTTTCCGCATTGGCGATGCTGCGGCCCTCGCTGGCGTCTCCCGAGGCGGGCAGACACACCATTTCGCAACGAAGGGGGAGCTTATTGAGGCTACGATAGAAGCACTTTTCGAAAAGGAAGTCGAATCGGCGCATGAGGATGCCAACCTCGCGGCGGGCGGCGAAGAAATATCTAGCGCTACGAAGCACTTCGAGACGTTCCAGCAGAGCGATCTATACCAGGTCAGCCTTCGGCTCGTCATCTCAGCGCGTTCCGTCGAGCAATTCAGCGAAGGAATTCGGGCGATTTCTGCAGGAAGCCGCCAGGCCATCGAGCAGGCGTGGATCGATCGCTTTGTAAAATCCGGAGCCAAACGGAAGAAGGCCGAGGAGTCGTTTGGCATCCTGGCTAGCGTTTTGCGAGGCTTTGCCGTGCAGGAAAGCATCAAGGACGAGGATATGGAAATAGGGCCCGTAAAGGAATTGGCAATGGAATTAGTCAAAAGTCATCTACAAGAATAATTTTCAAGACTTAATTAGTTGAGGAAGTATTATTTGAGGGCGCAGTAGCTGATTTTGCCAGAGGGGCAGGGGAGGGAACCACAAAGAGGGGCGGCGACTTTTCGAGGTGACGCGAGCGATCGGAGCAGACAGTAGGAGTAACCCACGGCGGTAAGGATCCCATTTGTGAACATCGCCTCAGGATCAGACGAAGAAATCCCAGTTAAGAAAGCCTATGTGATGGACGGTCTCAGTGCCTGACTCGAAAGTTCACCAAGCATAGCAATACCTTGCTGTTCTACGGGTGAGCATGCGGATGGAGGCAATCGTTGCCCATGCGGCGGACGAGGCAATGGTTGTTTCCCAGTCCTTGGCAAGACGGCGGCATCGGCCGAGCCATGCAAAGGTTCGCTCGACTACCCAGCGACGCGGGAGGACCTTGAAGCTGTTGGCCTTGTCCGACCGTTTGATGATTTCGATCGTCTATTGCCCCGATCCAGCGATGGCATCGCGGAGTTTGTCGCCCGCATAGCCGCCATCGGCAAAAACATGGCGCAGCCACGGAAAGCGCCGCCGCCCGGCCTTAAGGACATCGACCGCGCCATCGCGGTCCTGAATATCGGCGGTATGCACGAGAATGAAGATGAGGAAGCCGCAGGTGTCGGTCAGGATGTGCCGCTTGCGGCCCTTGACCTTCGTGCCTGCGTCATAGCCGCAAGGGCCGCCGCTTTCGGTGGTTTTGACCGACTGGCTGTCGATCACACCGGCACTCGGGCTTGCCTCGCGTCCTTCGATCTCGCGCAGGTTCATGACCAGAACCGTGTTCATCGCCTCGAGTAGACCAGCGTTGCGCCAGGCGTAGAAATAGCGCTGGACCGTCGAGACCGGCGGGAAGCATTTGGGCAGAAGCCGCCAGGCGCAACGTACGCATCCGCTGAGCGGCGCCTTGCCGGTGGAGTGATGGATCGGTCTTAAGGTCGCAGTTATTTGCGAACTTAGGAGCGGTGTTTGTGGGACGGATCACGGTTTTCGGCGGGCCTGAACGCCGCCGTCGCTGGAGTGCTGAGGAACGGCGGCGCATTCTGGAAGAGGCCTTTGCCCCCGGCGCGTGTGTGTCACAGGTTGCTCGGCGGCACGACGTTTCCACTGCGTTGGTCTATACCTGGCGGCGCAAGCTGAGTGCGGCGCTCGTCGCGTCGCAGGAGGACCATGGCTTCATCGAAGCTGTCGTGCTGGAAGACAAGAGCTCCGTGCCCACGCCCGTGCAGCCGGCGATCCTGGTCGAGCTTTCCCACGGCGCCCGGGTGAGCATCTACAATTCGGCGTCGCCGACCATGGCAGCGGCCGTCATCAAGGCCTTGGCCCGATGATCCCGATCCCGAGCGGCATGAGGGTGTGGCTGGCGCTGGGGCATACGGATATGCGGCGGGGAATGCGCTCGCTGGCTCTGCAGGTGCAGCAATCCCTGAACAAGGACGTCCATGCCGGCGATCTGTACGTCTTCAGGGGACGAAGCGGATCGCTGTGCAAGATCTTGTGGCATGACGGCCTCGGGATGTCGTTATATGCAAAACGCTTGGAAAGAGGGCGTTTTGTCTGGCCATCTGCAAAGGATGGGACGATCGCGATCTCGGCTTCCGCGATGGCGTGCCTGCTTGAAGGCGTGGATTGGCGCAACCCGCAGGAGACCTGGCGCCCGACGCAGGTAGGGTAATTCCTTGCCTCGTCAAAACAGCAGCAGGAGCGGCATAAAAGTGCTGTAAATGCTGGGTTTCTGAGGACTTGCGGGTTATAATCCGCGCATGGTCTCCAGCAACGCATCCGATGAGCTTGTGCAGCTTCGCGCTGAACTTGCCATCGTGCGCGAACAGGCACTGGTGGCAGAGGCTGAAGTCGCCAAAGTCTGGGCGATCAATGCCGACCTGCTGGCCCGCAACGCTCATCTCGAACTGATGAACGAGCAGATGCGCCGCGACAAATATGGTGCGCGTTCCGAGCGCAGCCGGCGCCTGCTGGATCAGCTCGAACTGACCTTCGAGGAACTGGAGGCAAATGCCAGCGAGGCCGAGCTGCTCGGCCAGATCGCCGCTGCCAAGACCACCACGGTCCAGGCGTTCACCCGCACGCGATCCACCCGCCGCGACTTCCCCGCCGATCTCCCGCGCGAGCAGGTCGTCATCCCCGCGCCGGACCTTTGCCCATGCTGCGGCTCGGATGATCTGAGCCAGCTTCCCGCAGCGGTCACCGAAACGCTCGAGCGCGTTCCGGCCCGGCACAAGGTGATCCAGACCGTGCGCGAGAAGGTCTCCTGCCGTCAGTGCGAGAAGATCAGCCAGCCACCCGCGCCCTTCCACGTAACCCCGCGCGGAATGTTCGGGCCGCACTTCCTGGCAAACCTCGCGTTCCAGAAGTACGGCCTGCACCAGCCCCTGAACAGCCAGCGTGACAGGCTCGAGGCCGAAGGCATCCCCTTGAGCCTCTCGACCCTTGCAGACCAGATCGGCGCGATCTGCGTAGCGGTAAAGCCCCTGTTCCTGCTGCTGGAAGCCCACGGGCTTGCCGCAGACCGCCTGCATGCCGACGACACCACCGTCCCGCTTCTCGCCAAGCTCAAGACCAGCGTAGCGCGAATATGGGATTATGTGCGTGACGATCGCCCGTTCGGCGGCACGGCTCCGCCGGTGGCGCTATGCTATTACTCGAGCGATCGCAGAGGTGAGCATCCCCGCGCTCACCTGGCAGGCTATGCCGGGATCCTCCAGGTCGACCGGTATGCCGGCTTCAATGCTCTGTTCGAGGAAGGCCGGACGGACAAACCCATGACCCGCGCCAACTGCTGGGTTCACGCACGCCGTGAGTTCTTCAAGCTCGTCGATATCAGGCAGCAACTCAAACGCCGGAAAAAGGGCGCCACGCCGCTCGTCTCGCCGCTGGCGAGTGAAGCGCTCGAGATCATCGACCGGCTCTTTGCCATCGAGCGCGACATCAACGGCAAGCCTGCCGCCGAGCGCCTCGCCGTTCGCCGGGAATTATCCGCGCCCATCGTTGCCGAACTCGAGACCTGGATGCGCGAGACACGCAGCAAACTGTCTCGTCACGATGCCGTGGCCAAGGCCATCGCCTATCTCCAGAACGACTGGGACGGCTTCACCACCTTCCTCGCCGATGGCCGGATATGCCT
>NZ_ATHL01000129.1 GCF_000445125.1 Novosphingobium lindaniclasticum LE124 | reverse complement strand
TCGTCATGCTGCGCAGCCTCAAGATGTTCGGCATGGCTCAGGCCGCCGACGAACTGATCGAGCAGGGCGCGCCTGCCTTCGATGCTGCCGTGCCGATGCTCGCTGGACTCCTGAAGGCAGAGATGGCCGAACGCGAGGTCAGGTCCATCGCCTATCAGATCAAGGCGGCCCGCTTCCCGGCCTACAAGGATCTGGCTGGCTTCGACTTTGCCGCCAGCGAGATCAACGAAGCCCTCGTCCGCCAGCTTCACCAAGGCGACTTCATGGAAAACGCCGACAATGTCGTGCTGATTGGCGGGCCTGGAACCGGCAAGAGTCATATCGCAACGGCACTGGGCGTCCAGGCCGTCGAGCATCACCGCAAGAAGGTTCGCTTCTTCTCCACGGTCGATCTGGTCAATGCGCTTGAGCAGGAAAAGACCATGAACCGATCCGGCCAGTTGGCAGAACGCCTGCTACGTCTCGACCTGCTCATCCTCGACGAGCTGGGTTATCTGCCCTTCAGCCCATCGGGCGGAGCCATGCTCTTCCATCTGCTCAGCAAGCTGTACGAGCGCACCAGCGTCGTCATCACCACCAACCTGAGCTTCAGCGAATGGTCCGGCGTGTTCGGCGATGCCAAGATGACAACCGCGCTGCTCGATCGGCTTACCCACCACTGCCACATCCTGGAGACCGGAAACGATAGCTTCCGCTTCCGCGCCAGCACCGCTGCGCCCAAAACCAGAAAGGAGAAGCCAGCATCTTGAACCTGCCGGTCATCGGCAGCACATAACCCGTACCCACCCGGGTCACTTCTCAATGGAAACCCCGGGTCACATCTCAGTGGCAATCAACACCTTGAGGCGTTGCGAAGTTTTGCGCAATGCTATGCTCGCGCGCGAACCACGCGGTCAGAAACGCAGGACGGAAAAGAAGCCTTCTGGGCAGAATTGCATACTTCTGCCCGGAGGTTCCTTGCTTCACCAGGAATTTCGCGGGGCAAAGGCAGCGAAGGACAGGCGCCGCTCCCCTCAAGTGTAGCCCTCCTTCCGGATCACATAGGTGCATCGCCGCCCGCCCTCGATGATATGCTCAGCCCGCGTGATGGAGACGCCGGGACCGAGCGCGGACCGGAAGACTTCGAGTTCGGCGCGACAGAAGCCGGCGCATGCGATGGCCGCCGCGCAGATGGGACAGTGGTTCTCGATGAGAAGAAGCGACCCGTCCGGTTCTTCCCGCCACTGGGCCATGTAACCTTCTTCGGAACGTAGCGCGGCAAGCGCTGCTACACGCTCGGCAAGGCTGTCCTTTCCCGACAGTTCGTCCTGGTACCGCGCGCGGGTCTCTGCCTCGCGTACATTGATGATCGTCTCCAGCGCGCTATCGCCCATGTGAGACCGGATGATTTCGAGAAGCTGGGTGGTCAGGCTCGCATGGGTATCGGGGAAACGGGACTGTGCCGCAGGCGTCAGGTTCCATAGTAGCGATGGGCGGCCAACGCCCCGGGCCTCGCTGATCGAGGTTACGAGATCCTGCTCTGCGAGACGCAGAAGCTGCTGACGCGCGGCCTCTCCAGTGATGCCGAGCTGCCTGCCCAACGCGGCAGATGAGAGCGCGCCGTGCATCTTCAACGCCATCAGGATGCGATCGGCTGGCGTCTTCACCTGCCAGGCATAATTTTCCAAGCTATAGCTTGACATATTAGGTGATTCAGTTTTCAAAGCCATAGCTTGTTTAATAACGCCCCTCGCACGTCTTCACAAGAGCGGCGCGGGATAACCAGCAGAACAGAAAGACGCGACGATGAAGCCCATTCTTCCCGCATTCAAGCCGCATTCGGGATCATGGGTCCTGGCCGCGTGCGCCGCATATCCCTCCAGCCCCGAGGTGACGGCATGACAGATTCGCTCCACGACATTCCCGAACAGGACCGCTCGAAGCGGCCCCAGATCCGCACCATTATCATCACGCTCGTCGCCCTTGCCGTTCTTCTCGGCGGTCTCTTCCTGTGGCGTTCGATCAAGGCCGGGCAGGGGCAGGGGTGGCAGCCGCAGGCGGTTCCGGTGGCGGCGGTTGTCGCTGCGCCCCGCGACGTTCCTGCAGGCCTGGAGGCGGTGGGAACGCTGACGGCGGTGCGCGAAGTGACGCTCTCGCCTGAGGTTGCAGGCCGCGTCGCGGCCCTCAACATCACGGCAGGGGCTCAGGTCCGTGCGGGATCGCTGCTGGTGCAACTTTTCGACGGGCCCGAGCGTGCCGACCGGCAAGCCGCCCAGGCAAGGGCGGCGTTCGCCAGCGTCCAGCTGGCCCGCTCGGAGCAGCTTGCCCCCACCGGCGCCGAGCCGCGTGAACTGCTGCAACAGCGCCGCGCCGAGCGCGACCAGGCGGTCGCGGCCGTGCGCCAGATCGATGCACGTATCATCCAGAAGCAGGTGCGCGCGCCCTTTTCGGGCGAGATCGGCATCCGCCGTGTCAACCTTGGCCAATATCTCAACCCGGGCGATCCAGTGGCGACGCTGACCGCACTTGACCAGCTCTATGTCGAGTTCGCACTGCCGCAGCAGGAATTGGCGCGCCTCAAGCCCGGCTCATCCGTGATCGTGACCAGCGATGCCTATCCCGGCCGGACGTTCAACGCGCGCGTCAACGCGGTCGAGCCCAAGATCGGCGAAGACACCCGCAACGTCAGTGTCCAGGCGCTCTTGCCTAATCCGGGCGGCACGCTCCGGCCCGGCATGTACGTGACAGCCTCGCTCACCCTGTCGCCCCAGACGGGCGCGATCGTCGTCCCCGCCACAGCCATCCAGACCTCCGCGCAGGGTGACAGCGTCATCGTCATCCGCGGCACGGACGCAAGCAAGGGCGGCAAGGCTGAGGTCGTGCCCGTCCGGACGGGACGGCGCGTCGGCAACGACGTCGTGATCGAGAAGGGGCTCAAGAGCGGCGACGTCGTGGTCTCGGAAGGCCAGCTTCGCGTTCAGCCAGGGGCCGAGCTCAAGGTCGCGAAGATCATTCAGACCGGAGGACGCTGAAATGGCCTTCACCGACATATTCATTCGCCGCCCGATCCTGGCGATCGTCGTCAGCCTGCTCATCCTCCTTGTGGGCCTCAGCGCCATGTTCGCGCTTCCGATCCGGCAGTATCCGGGCATGGAAAGCGCGACCATCACGATCGACACGTCGCTTCCGGGCGCCTCGCAGGACGTGATGCAGGGCTTTGTCACCACACCAATAGCCCAGGCGATCGCGACCGCTAACGGCATCGAGTATTTGACCTCCACTTCGCTTCAAGGCAAGAGCCAGATCAAGGCGAAGCTGGTCCTCAACGCCAATGCCGATCGCTCCATGACCGAGATCCTCGCCAAGGTGCAGCAGGTCAAGTACCGGCTTCCGGCGGGCGTCACGGATCCCGTGATCGCCAAAATCACCGATGGCGCCTCGGCCATCCAGTATATCGCCTTCACAAGCGATACATTGTCCGCGCCGCAGATGGCGGATTTCGCGACGCGCGTCGCCCAGCCGCTGATTACCTCGGTTCCCGGCGTTGCTTCCGCGCCCGTCACCGGCGGGGCGCCGCTGGCCATGCGAATCTGGGTCGATCCGGTGAAGCTCGCGGCGCGCGGCCTTACCGCCAGCGACCTCGCGTCTGCCCTGCGAACCAACAACGTGCAGGCAGCTCCCGGCCAGCTCAAGGGGGAGAGCACCGCGATCAACATCACCGCGGGCACCGACCTGCGCGACGTCGAATCCTTCCGCCAGATGGTCATCAAGACGGGGCAGGAGAGTGTCGTTCGTGTCCGCGACGTCGCGACCGTCGAACTGGGCGGGCAGAATTACGACGGCAGCTTCCTCACCGGCGGCAAGCCGAGCGTGACCATCGCCATTTCACCAACGCCTGATGGTAATCCTCTTGAGATCGTGAAGGCCGTAAAGGCACTGATCCCCGACATCCAGCGTGTCGCGCCGCCCGGCCTCAAGGTGACGAACGTGTTCGACCGGGCCCAGTTCGTCGACGCTTCGATCGAGGAAGTCGAGCATACGCTGATCGAGGCGATCGTCATCGTGATCGTCGTCATCTTCCTGTTCCTTGGCACGTTCCGCGCTGTCATCATCCCTGTCGTCACCATCCCGCTCTCGCTGCTGGGCACGGCGGCGCTGATGCTGGCCTTCGGTTTTTCCTTCAACCTCCTGACGCTGCTCGCCATGGTGCTGGCGATCGGCCTCGTCGTCGACGACGCCATTGTCGTGGTCGAGAACATCCATCGACATATCGAGGACGGCCTCAAACCCTTTGACGCTGCCTTGGTCGGCGCCCGCGAGATCATCGGCCCCGTCATCGCAATGACCATCACGCTAGCCGCCGTCTATGCCCCGATCGGTCTCATGGGCGGGCTTACCGGCGCGCTATTCCGCGAGTTTGCCTTCACCCTGGCCGGCTCTGTGATCGTCTCCGGGATCATCGCGCTTACCCTGTCTCCGATGATGAGCGGCGCGCTGCTTCATTCGAAGATGGGGGAAGGGCGTCTGGCCCAGACTATCGAACGCAGCATGCACAAGGTTACGGGCGGCTATGTGCGGCTGCTCGACAAGACGCTTGCCGCGCGGGCGGCCGTGCTGATCGTGGGCGTCACGATCATGGCTGCCATCGTGGTACTGTTCACGGGTGCACAGCGCGAGTTGGCGCCGCAGGAGGACATGGGCTATGTCTTCGTGCAGACCAAGGCACCGCAATATGCCAATGTCGACTATACGGCGCGGTTCAGCGCCGAGGTCGAGCGCCTCTTCCACGCGCTTCCCGAATATAAGGACAGCTTCTTCGGCATCGGCGGCGACCAGAATGCCAATGGCGGCTTTGGCGGCATCGTCATGAAGGACTGGGCTGATCGCTCGCGCAACGGCGATCAAATCCAGGCGGAGCTCGCCGGTCGAACAGGCGCCGTAACGGGCGTGTTCGCGACCGCTTTCCAGGACAGCCCGCTGCCTGCGGGCAGTGGCGGCCTGCCCGTGCAGATGGTGATCCGCTCAGCCGACGATTTCCCCGAGATCTACAAGACGCTCGAGGCGCTCAAGGGCGCAGCCTGGGGCAGCGGCCTGTTCGCCTTCGTCGACACCGACCTCGCCTTCGACAGCCCCGAGGCGCACATCAGCATCGACCAGGGCAAGGCGGGCGAGATGGGCGTGAGCATGTCCGCGATCGCGGACACGCTCGCGGTGATGGTGGGCGAGAATTATGTCAATCGCTTCAACTGGCACGATCGCTCTTATGACGTTATCGCGCAGGTGCCCCAGGGCAAGCGGCTGACGCCGGACAATCTCGGCCATTTCTATGTGAAGGCAGCATCAGGCAGGCTGGTGCCGCTCTCCACCATAGCGCATGTGGAGGTACGGCCGCAGCCCAACCGTCTGCCCCAGTTCAACCAGATGAACTCGGCCACCCTCTCGGCCGTCCTGCTTCCCGGCGTGACGATGGGTCAGGCGGTCGACTTCCTGAAGAGCCAGCCGCTGCCGCCGGGCATGACCGTCGACTGGCTCTCGAACAGCCGGCAATATGTGCATGAAGGCAATCAGCTCACCGTTTCCTTCGGTTTCGCTCTGATCGTGATCTTCCTGGTGCTTGCCGCCCAGTTCGAGAGCTTCCGCGATCCCCTGGTCATTCTGGTCACCGTGCCGCTCGCAGTGTGCGGCGCACTGGTGCCGCTCTACCTCGGCTTCACCACGCTCAATATCTACACGCAGATCGGCCTGGTGACGCTGATAGGCCTCATCTCCAAGCACGGCATCCTGATGGTCTCCTTCGCCAATGAGATGCAGCATAGCGAAGGGTGGGGCAAGATGGAGGCAATCCGTCATGCCGCCGCCGTCCGCATGCGGCCAGTCCTCATGACGACCGCCGCGATGGTCGCAGGTCTCGTGCCGCTGTTATTCGCGGGTGGCGCAGGGGCGAACAGCCGCTTTGCCATCGGCATCGTCGTGGTCATGGGCATGCTCATTGGCACGCTGTTCACCCTCTTCGTGCTGCCGACCGTCTACACGCTGCTCGCAGCCGACCACCGGCCCAAAGCGAAGCCGGAAAGTGAGCCGAGTGATGCCCCCACCGACACGCCGCTCGAAGGAGGGCTGGCCCATGCGTAAATACTCCTGTGTCCTGGCACCGCTTGCCGGCCTGACGCTCTCCTCCTGCGCGGTCGGGCCCAACTACCGGCCGCCTGCGCCGCCGGCGACAGCGGCCGGAGCCTTCGTCACCACCGCGCCGGCGATCGACCCGGCATCGGCTCTGCCCGACGACTGGTGGAAGCTCTACAACGATCCCGCTCTCGACAACCTGGTAACCCGCGCTTTTGCCGCTAACAGCGATCTGCGCGTAGCATCCGCCAACCTTGCAAAAGCCCGGGCGGTGCTGACCGAGGCGCGGGCGGGAAGACTGCCGTCCACCACCGCCAATGGCGGCGTCACCTATGGTGACGGCATCCAGGGCGGCGGCCAATCCGGCTTTCCCGGCAATCTGGGCGACGCCCAATGGTCGCAGTTCGCGGGCATGTCGCTGTCCTGGGAGGTCGATCTTTTCGGCCGTGTTTCCCGCGCGGTCCAGGCGGCGCGGGCTGACGCGGCGGCGGTCGAGGCGGCTCGTGATGCGGTGAGGGTCACAGTCGCGGCCGAAACCACGCGCGCCTATCTCAACGCCTGCTCGTGGGCTTACGCGCTGGATGTCGCCCGCCAGTCCTACAAGGCCAGCGGCGAAAGCCTCAGGCTTGTCTCCGAGCAGGAGAAGGCGGGATCGGTCGGCAAGCTCGATGTCGAGCGCGCCGGCGCCGCGACCGCAACTGCACGTGCCGCCATCCCCGCGCTCGAAGGACAGCAGCAGATCGCGCTGTTCGAATTGGCGGCGCTGCTCGGCACCACACCCGATCAGGTGCCGGAGACCGCGCACAGATGCACGGCGCCGCCCGAGCCCACCGCCTCGATCCCCGTCGGCGACGGCACGGCCTTGCTGCGGCGCCGGCCGGACCTCAGGCAAGCCGAGCGTCAGCTTGCTGCCGACACGGCGCGGATCGGCGTGGCGACCGCGGATCTTTATCCCAAGATCAGCCTGGGCGGCTCGGGCAACTTCTTCCGCAACGATTCCGTTCGGGGAGACAACAGCTTCACCTTCTCGCTGGGGCCGCTCATCTCATGGAGTTTCCCCAATGTCGCGGTAGCGCGGGCGCGCATCCGGCAGGCGAAGGCACAGGGCGAGGCGTCACTTGCGGCATTCGATGGCCGCCTCATCACCGCGCTCAAGGAGGTCGAGCAGGCGCTGACGATCGTCGCCACCGAGCAACGCCGGCTCGACGCCCTAGGCGAAGCGCAGGATCGTGCGGAGAAAGCCTACAAGTTTGCTGATCTGCGCTACCGCGCCGGCTCGATCGGCTACCTCGATGTGCTGGTGGCGCAAGGCGAGATGCTCGATGCGCGCAGCAGCTATGCGAGCTCGATCCAGCGACTCTCCTCGGGGCGGGTCGATCTGTTCAAGGCGCTTGGCGGGGGATGGCAGAGCGGTGCGGACGGGCAGGCGCAAGCAAGGCGGGCGGCCAGTCCTGCGCTGGCATCGTCGGCACAAGAGGTAGCGGCCAATGCGGCGGATCGCTGACGCGGCTCTGTCGTTGGGCCTGGCCGCCTTTTTCCTGATCGGCGGCCTCGTCAACGGCACCGCTTCAGATGCGACCATGGCGCAGTATGTCGCATGGGGCTATCCGCGCTGGTTTCCCTATGTCACGGCGGCGATGGAGGGAGCCAGCGCCATTCTACTGATCCTTGCGCGTACCCGCCTCATCGGCGCCGCCCTTGGCACGGCGGTCATGACAGCAGCCCTGGCGACGCTGATCCTGGCTGGAGAGTATCTCCATGCCGCCACACCCGCCGCGCTCATTTTCCTGAGCGCCCTGGCGGGTTGGCACGCGCTTGCGCGCGAAGAAGGAAGCACGGTCGAGACTGTGCCGGAGCATGATCGCAACGCAAATCCATGGGCAGGGCATGAAGCTTGAGCGTCTCTCACCTGTTACCCTGGATCCTTGCCGTCCTCCTTATGGCGGGCGGCGTTCTAAATCTGTCAGCGCCGGTACGCATCCGCAGGCGCTATGCGCGCCTCGGATACGGCCCCCGGCTGCGTTACCTCGTGGCCGGGGGCGAAATCCTCGCGGCAGGCCTCGTGGCGCTACCCGCAACGCGGGCGATGGGCGCAGCGCTCGCCATTGCAATCCTCTCCGCGATCATCGGCAGCGCGCTTGCCCATCGCCAACCGGGCATGATCGGTGTTTCCGCGTTCCTTTTATTGGTGGCGCTCATGACTATCGCGATTTCCTGACCACAACTCCATAAGATCGAGGAGCAGACCCATGACCTTTACTCTTCCAGCACTGCCATATTCCAAGAACGACTTTGGCGACCTGATCTCGCCCGAGACCTTCGACTATCATCACGGCAAGCATCACAATGCCTATATCGTGAAGGCCAATGAACTGGTCGCCGCCGATCCAGCCCTGCAGGGCAAGTCGCTAGTCGAACTGATCGAGCTGACCGCCGCTCACGGTCCCAAGGGGCTGTTCAACCAGGTCGGCCAAATCTGGAACCACAGTTTCTACTGGCTCGGCCTCAGCCCGGAGAAGAAGGAGCCGACCGGCGCATTGCTCGAGCTGATCAATGAGGCGTTCGGATCGGTGGACGCACTGATTGAGAAGCTGAAGGCCGAAGCGGTGGGCCATTTCGCAAGCGGATGGGCGGCGCTCAACCTCAAGGACGGCAAGCTGGAGGTGACCTCCTATCACGATGCCGATACGCCCGTCGCGCATGGCGCGGTGCCGCTCCTCATCCTCGATGTCTGGGAGCATGCCTATTACATCGACTATCGCAACGCACGTCCAGACTATGCCGACAAGATCCTGCGCAATGCGATCGACTGGGATTTCGTCGCACAGAATCTCGATGGTTTGGGCCTGACCCGGGCCGACCAGCCAGGCAAGGCTTCCTGAACCGCAGCGGCTTCATGTGAGGAGTTGTCAGGTGACCAGGACACGCGAAATTTGCCTCAGGAAACATCCTGCGGGATCACTTGGTGTCGATGATTTCGAAATCGTCGAACGAGAGTTGGCAGCGCCGGACAAGGGCGAAGTCCAGGTGCGCAATCTTTGGATGTCAGTCGACCCTGTCACCCGTCTGCGTATGAATCGCAACGATGACCAGAACATCGCGCCGCCAGCCTTCGCTCTCGGTGATGTCCTGGATGGCGGGGCTGTAGGGGAGGTGATCGCTTCGCGAGACCCGGCCTTTGCCATCGGAGATTTGGTGCAGTCGTGGCTGGGCTGGCGCGAGGCCTTCAATGCGCCGGCCTCATCGTTGCAGAAGCTCGATCCCGGCGGTCTGCCACCGCAATCCTTTCTGGGCGCGGCCGGCGCCACGGGTTTGGTTGGTTATGTCGGTCTAGTCCACGTTGGAAGACCGAAGGATGGCGAGGTCATTTTCGTATCGAGTGCCGCCGGTGCGGTGGGCTTGATGGTGTGCCAGATGGCTAAGGCGATGGGATTGAAAGTCATCGGCTCGGCGGGCGGTCCCGACAAGATCGCCTTGCTACGCGAGATCGGCGTCGATGAAGTTATAGACTACAAAGCCGCAGGCGATCTCACCGCTGCCCTGACAGCCGTCGCATCAGAGGGAATCGACATTTATTTCGACAATGTGGGCGGTGAGCATCTGGAGGCGGCCATCAATGCCGGGCGGCCGTCTGCCCGTATCATCCTTTGCGGTGCGATTTCGGCCTATAATGGCTCGGAAGCTCCGTCAGGCCCGCGAAATCTCGTGCTGATGATCGGAAAGCAGATGCGGATGGAGGGCGTCACGCTGTTGGCGCAGCTCGACAAGATGGCGGAATCGGTCCCATCTCGCTTCTTGGATATCCCAAGGTAAGATCACATGGCGCGAAACCATAGTAGAGGGCATCGAACGTGCTCCTGACGCATTGGTTCGGCTTTTCGATGGCAAGGTTATCGGGAAGATGCTGGTCAAGCTCGCGTAAATACAAATTCCAAGTATTCACGACCTGCATTTGGACCTTTCTCGCATATTGGATGAAGCATGAATAATAATCATCCAGTGGCACAGAATAATTTATATTCTCAAGCGAATAATGCGATTTATCAGATTGGAGGTAAATGGACTATTCTCATTGTTGCCGCCCTCTCCAAGCGACCTCATCGTTTCAACGAACTGAAGCGGAAGGTGCAAGGGATTTCACAGCGCATGCTGACCCTCAGGCTTCAGGCGCTGCAACGCGATGGACTGCTCGACCGAACGGTCATCCGAACTATGCCGGTGCGGGTGGAATACAGCTTGACGGCGCTCGGACATTCCCTTGCCATTCCGCTGAACGAGATTGCTTGCTGGGCCGAGGCGAACTCCGCAGTCATAGAGCTTGCCCGTTCTGAGTTCGATGGTCGAAATGCGCGGAGCTAAAGGTGCAGTTCGGGAGGATGCACAGGGAGTATTTGGTCTGGCCGAGTGACGTCCAAGCCGGGACCCTCTGATTCGTTACGGCGCATGACCCTCAATGCTATCGGGCCTGATTGAAAGAACGCCCCGCTGTTCAAAGTGGCATTCAGCAAATTTAGCCTGAAAGTCTTAGGCAACAGGGATCGCGGTGGCGACCTGATCGGATGAGGGTGGTGGCGTTCTCTCTGCGATGAGAGCGATGCTGGCGCGTTTGTGAACCTCAGTAGGAGGATCGGCTCAAGATAGTAGGACCGTCGAACGCGCGCCTTAGGGAGGGAACTCTCAACTTACCCCTGTCCTTGCACCTCAATAGGCACGCGTCGGGAAATACCGACATCGTCCCCGCCTGGACGAATTCACGGACCAAGGGCGGGGTGATGTCCGCATCGAATTATTGCCGAGCCCCATTCTCGTCTGGAGAGAAGCCGAACAGGAAAAGCTGCGCAGCCTTGAAATCGCTTCTATATAGAAGTATATGTGTCAGCGATCGGAGCGACATGCCGATGGATGGGGCACGCTGCGAGGAGGGCATCGTCATGATCTCGTTCAGAGTTGGTCTTATCGGAAAAGAAGACGGCCCCAGATTGACTAAGTTCTCGGCACGAAAATTGGCGGGCATCCTGTGGGATGCGATCGGCTGGTTGGCGAGCATCCGCGGCGGAGAGTGCCACCCGGTCGTTCAGCCGACTGGGCGAGCTCAGGTCTCGCCAGGCATCAATGCATTTACATCGACACTTCAGGAACTGCTTGCCGAACAGATCCTCGCGGTTCTGACGATAGAAAAATACATTTCTGATGCGAAGACCGATTCCGCCGTCCGTACTCGTTTGGCATGGAGTAGTTTGCTCGGGATCCGGGAAGACCGACAACGCCAAAGTCGCGGAAGCCACGACTGTCGCCATGACTGGCGACGTTGAATAAAGGGCGGCTCGAAAAGAGCGGATGAAATGGCTCGGCTCCAGTAATATCTTTATAATTTTGCTTTGGGTTTAAATAACATGCAATACCACTCTATAGGTAATTCGCTTTGTACTGGATGGAAAACGGTATTTTTCGCGCAGTGCGGTATGCAATCATTGTAATAGCTCGACATTGTCCATAGGAGAGGCAAAAATCATGGCATTTCGACTTCTGATCGATGGAAAGCTTGTTGAAGGCGCATCCAGGCTGGACGTGATTAATCCCGCGAGCGGCACCGTTTTTGAAACCTGTGCGTGCGCCGACGAGGTCCAGCTCGAGCAGGCTATAGCCGCAGCAAAACGCGCCTTTCCCGGCTGGGCCTCGCTGACGCAGGCGGCGCGTGGCGACTGTTTGGATCGCCTCGCGGATGCGGTGCAGGCTCGGCTCGACGAATTCAGCTCTTTGCTTACAGGCGAACAAGGCAAACCTCTCAATCAGTCCAAAGGCGAGATTGCGATGGCGGTCGCGACGCTGCGCTATTTCGCGACTCAGGATCTGCCCCTCCAAACGATCAAGGACACCGAGGAAGGGCGGGTATTGGAGCAGCGAACTCCGTTGGGAGTGGTTGCCGCTATCACGCCGTGGAACTATCCTGTCTACTTGCTTGCAGTGAAGGTGGCGCTCGGGCTGGTGGTTGGGAACACGATGGTCGCAAAGCCCGCCCCGTCGACGCCGCTTACGACCTCATTGTTCGGGGAAGTCGCCGCAGACATCCTTCCGCCGGGCGTGTTTAACGTCATCATTGATGCGAACGATCTCGGCAGCAAGCTCACCACGCATCCAGACGTCGCCAAGATCAGTTTCACCGGCTCGACCTCCACTGGCAAGCGGGTAATGGAAAGCGCCGCTGATACGCTCAAACGGGTGACGCTGGAACTCGGAGGTAACGATGCCGCCATCATTCTGGATGACGTCGACGTCGCGGAAGTCGCGCGCAAGGTCTTCACGGCGGCTACAGTCAATGCCGGCCAAATTTGCCTCGCAACCAAGCGGATCTATGCACCGCGATCACTCTATGACGCGCTTTGCGATGAGTTGGCAACGCTTGCCCAAAAAGCCGTCGTCGATGACGGGCTGAAACAGGGAACGCAAATCGGCCCGGTACAGAACAAGCAGCAATATGAGAAGGTCCTCGACATCATCGAGGAAGCCAAAACCCTGGGCACGGTAATCGCTGGCGGTCATGCGCTGGATCGCCCCGGCTACTTCATCGCGCCCACAGTGGTGCGGGACCTTCCCGACAGCGCTCGCCTGGTTCGCGAAGAACAGTTTGGGCCGGCCATTCCGGTCCTCGCCTATGACAGCGTCGATGAGGTGATCGAGCGGGTCAACGACAGCGAATACGGTCTTGGCGGAACGATCTGGACGGCCGCCACGGATCGCGGGCTTGAGATTGCGATGCGTATCCAGTCTGGCACAATTTGGGTGAACAAGCCTGTCGAATTGCCGTTCGACATTCCGCTTGGCGGTGCGAAGCAATCTGGCATCGGTCGTGAACTGGGCATCGATGGCATGAAGGAATTCACGCAAGGCAAGATCATCAACGTAGCTCGGCATAGTTAGAGCGACATCCACAGTGAACTTAAGGAAATTGGCTTGGTGTGGCATTTGGATGCTCGTGCAAACGTCGCGTCGGCGCGCGCTGCGTATCTCGTGACTGTTGCAAAACAGGCGAGTAGCCGGCTGGTCAGACGGGATGTTGTTGAAAAAGTCGGCCTTGAAGTCGTCGTGAGCGTCTGATTCAATATTGCGATGCTGACGGGTACCAAGCGATGATGGGCGAGCGCCGAGTGGCGCAGGAGGCCTTGTTTTACGAGTTCAGCCTGGATCGGCACGTGCCCGCCGATCATCTGCTTCGGGCGATCGACGGGTTCGTGGACCTGTCCGGCATGCGCGAACACCTGCGAGGGTTCTACAGCGCAATCGGTCGGCCTTCGATCGATCCCGAGCTCATGCTGCGCATGCTGATCGTGGGGTACTGTTTCGGCATCCGATCGGAGCGGCGCCTGTGCGAGGAGGTGCACCTCAACCTGGCTTATCGCTGGTTCTGCCGCCTCGGCCTCGAGGGCGACGTGCCGGATCACTCGACATTTTCCAAGAACCGGCACGGTCGCTTTCGCGAGAGTGATCTGTTCCGCCAGCTGTTCGAAGCCACGGTGCGGCGCTGCATCGACGAAGGACTGGTCGGGGGCGACGGCTTCGCGGTCGATGCCAGCCTGATCCGCGCCGAGGCCAATCGGCAGACCTACGTCGAAGGAACGCAGAGCCTTTCCGCCGATCTGCAAACACGTGCCGTCGAGGAGTACCTTGCTGTTCTGGATGATGCGGTGTTTGGTGGCGCAACTCCGGTCGAGCCCAAGCGCGTCTCACCTGTCGATCCGGCGGCCCGCTATACCGCAGCACATGGCGGACGCGCGGATTTCTGCTACTCCACCAACTACCTGATCGATGTCGAAAACGCCGTGATCGTGGATGTCGAGGCGAGCACGGCGATCCGCCAGGCGGAAGTCACTGCTGCCAAGCGGATGATCGAGCGGGCGGCCGGCCATCATGGCCTGTGGCCGCGCAAGCTGATTGGCGACACCGGCTACGGCTCTGCCGACATGCTCGCCTGGCTCGTGCATGAGCGTGGCATCGAGCCACACGTACCTGTGTTCGACAAGTCCACCCGGAGCGACGGCTCTTTCGAACGCAGCGACTTCACCTTCGATCACGAGGACGACAGCTATGTGTGTCCGGCGGGCAAGCGCCTGCGCCCACGTAACCGCAACTTCGCATCGCCTCGGCCAGAGGCCGACAAGGACGGCTTCATCCGCTATCGAGCCCGGCAGCATGACTGCGGCAGCTGCGCTCTGAAGCCGCAATGCACCCCCATCCTGCCGGCTCGCAAGGTGACCCGATCGATCCATGAGGGTGCGCGAGACTTTGCCCGGACCCTGGCGCAGGAAGACGAGTGGATCACATCGCGCCGCGAACGCAAGAAGGTCGAGATGCTGTTTGCTCACCTGAAACGCATCCTGCGGCTAGATCGGCTGCGTTTACGTGGCCCCAGCGGCGCCCGAGACGAGTTCCATCTCGCCGCTGCCGCTCAGAACCTCCGCAAGCTCGCCAAGATCAGCCTCGCGAGGCAGGCTGTCACGACCTAAGGCGCGCAGCCTCCACTTGCCCGCAAGCCATCGCCGCCGCCGGTCACGTCAACAGACGACTTTTTCAACGGCATCACGGAACATCGGCCACTCGGTCCAAGCGTGGACAGATTGAAGGGACAAGTATGTCGGACGAACTTTCAGGAAAAGTTGCGCTTGTAACCGGCGCGGCCCGCGGGATCGGACAGGCAAGCGCGATCCGCACCGCGAGGGCAGGCGCCAACGTCGTCGTCAGTGATATCCTGGAAGAGGAAGGTGGACAGGTCGTCGAGATGATCAAAGAAGCCGGCGGCGCCGCAACCTTCGTTCGAGCCGACCTGTCCCATGAAGAGGAGATTTCGGGATTGATCAACAAGATTACTTCCGACCTTCACCGCCTGGACGGCGCTTTCAACAATGCAGGTGTCCTACAGCATGGGAAATCGCTTCATGAACTTGCGACGGAAGAATGGGAGAAGGTGATCAACATCGATCTCACGGGTGTCTTCCTGTGCATGAAGTACGAGATTATGGCCATGTTGGATCGGGGGGTGGGCGGCGCGATCGTGAACACGGCCTCCGCGCTGGGGCAGGTGGCCATCACCGGAGCCAGCGAATATATCGCCGCTAAGCATGGTGTCCTGGGCATCACACGGGCGGCGGCGGCGGAATATGGCGCGAAAGGCATACGTGTGAACGCCATCCTCCCGGGGATCGTCGAGACTGTAGCGCGACAAACAGGATGAGGATTCGTGTTGCCTCGCGAAGAAATGTTCCCGAACAACGCGACCGTTGCCTCACGTAATTGTTCCTTACAGACCCTCGTGCGTCATTGCCATTGCATGTGACGGATTGCCGTGCAGCTGAGCCGTAGGCGAGGCGGAACGGCAATCCGTCACATGGCTGTAAGGATGGTTTCCGTGTCGACTGGCGCGTCACTGGCCAGCCCGGAAGAGTGGCTGAACACCAGGGCTCGCGCGTGTTCGGTGCGCCAGCCTTTCAGACGGCGCTGGATAGTCCGCAGGAGGCCGTCCGGGTAGATGTCCGGCTGCTCGGCCTGCAATTTTTCCAGCAACTCCCGCCCGGTACGCCAAGGCTCGTCTTCGAACCAGGCTTTCAACTGGTCGGTAACCTGAAGCAGTGGATCCGGCCGGCGCCGCTCTCGCTTACGCGGCGTCTTATCAACCGCCGTAGGCCGCGACTCACCATTCTGCCATAAAACTTTCAGGCTCGAGAGGAACGCCCCCAGCGGTGGGGGTGACGTTTCGGTCGGATCTGCCAAGACGACGGCGTCGGCCAGGACCACCAGTTTCTGCTGCGCGGTGCGGATGTCTCGCAGCAGTCGAACCGGATCCAGTCTGGCGGCCAGGTCCCGTAGCCGTTCGCGTGTCTGCTCGCTGGTCCGCGGGTCATCCATCAAACGCTGGAACGGCGTCGCGGGAGCGTGATAGCGCTTGTGGACTTTGGCGCCGTCGCGGCGCTTCTCCGCCAATTTGAATGAAGGCTGGAAGAAGTTCACGAACAGGCGCGCCGCCGCATACAACTCGGCCAGCAACCCAGCTGCTTCCAGCCCTTCGAACCGACGATAGCCCACCAGACGACGCACAACCGAACCGTTCTTTTGCTCGACCCAGGCCTGATCGTTCTTCCGATAGGGTCGGCAGCGGGTAAAGGCGATTTCCGTCGCCGCGCAGTAATCCCGCACCGTCTCATTGATAAACACGCTGTCGTTGTCGGAATCGAAGCCCAGCAACGGGAACGGCATCAGCTTGCGCAGTTCCTTGAGCACCTCCACCAATAGCGTTTGCTCGCGAACCAGTAGCGGAGCGCATTCGGTCCAGCCTGTCGCGATATCCGTCAACGTCAGCGTCCACGTCCAACTCCCTTTCGCCACCGGACCGCTATGCGAAACAAGGTCGGCCTCCATATGTCCCGGCGCCGGATCTCCCCAATCGCTGAATGTTCGGATCGGAACACTGCGCCTAAGTTCAGATCCCGCCACGCCGCGACGCCGGACCTTATGGCTGTTCCCTTTCGCGGTCTGTAAAACACGGTCAATCGTGGCCGGGCTCATCTGCAACAAGCTTCCTTTGATCGCCGGATCGAGATCAAGATGGCCATGGCCCTCCATCGCCTCGATCAGAATCGGGATAAGCGGCCGAAGTCGCTTGCCGCACAGGCGGTCGCTGGCCTCCCACAACACGAGCAACGCTCCGCGCACCGCCTCGTTGTAAATTCTCCGCTCGGGTCGCGTCGTTTCCCTGATCAACGGCTCCGCCCGCAAGAGTCTCATTGCATGCTTCCGGTGGAAACCTGTGATCGCGACGAATTCGTCGAGAACCTTGCCCTTGCTCGCGCGATCGGCCGAGCGATACCGCTCGCCGACTGCTTCAATCAATTCCCTGCGCGTCGCCATGCTCACCTTCCGCATCGTTCCCTCCCGGCCAATGCCGGGAGCAGTTTAGATGAGGCAACGGCAGGTTTGCCGGGAGCATTTCAGGCGAGGCAATGCG
>NZ_ATHL01000128.1 GCF_000445125.1 Novosphingobium lindaniclasticum LE124 | reverse complement strand
AGACCTATCGCCGCCGCGGCATACTTGCGAAACGCAGTTCGCAGCACCCAGGGTTTGGCGATATCGAGATTCCTTTTCCGCACGGTGCCGGTACTGGCAAGGAACATCATCGTGTCGAACGATCTCACCCGCCGCTCATAGGCCTGCGCATGAGCAGGAACGGAACGCCATTCTTCGAATTGCGCACGAACGTCTGCAGCATCGGGCCCGCGCATCCGGACAAACCAGTCATCGGCATCCTGATCGAGGCTCATTCGGTTTCCACGAGTTTGAAATCCTCCATCATGGGCTCAAGACGTCGCGTCACATGACCGATCGCACGGGTCATGTGTTTCTCGACCGTCTTGACGCTAAGGCCCGTCCGGGCTGCAATTTCTCTATAGGTAAAGCCATCGAAGCGGTGGGCCAGAAAGATCTCGCGGGTCCGTGGCGAGAGTTCTGCCATGATCGCCTCCAGCCTGACAAGCATGTCGCGTGCCTCGGAAGCCGCAACAGCATCGACGCCGACGATCGGAACATCGTCCGAACAGACGTGGAGGTTCTTGCAGCGACGCCGGTCATAGCGTGCCTCGCTCCGGATCAGGTTAATCGTAGCCTGCCGAAGATACGCATCCGGTGCTTCCACTTCGAGCGGATTTCCTCGGCCTCTCACTGCGAGACGAGAGAACAACTGCTGGACGATATCGGCAGCATGATCGGTGTGGATATGCTGCACGGCAAAGCGTACCAACTTGTCCCGGTGGGACCGATAGAGGCGATCGAGCCAATGCCCTCTTGCAATTGGAACCCGATCTTCCGGTGGCAAGGGCGCGCCTTCGGCAATCCCTTGGCACTCAAGACACCCGTCGTCTATGTTCAGGCGCATAACATCGCCCCATCTTCAACCGCACAGGTATCGAATACGCGCATATGGCGCGCGTTCTGCTTGCCCAAAGCCATGGGCAGCTCTCCAGTAGAAACCCGCACGGCTATCATCGAGCGGGGCCAACAGTAGGAATCGATTACCGACGTCTTTAGCCAAACGGCCTGGACATTCACGTCAGCAGCCCGGATGCACGCACCGAGCGATTTTTCCTGAAAGGCGGTTGGTGCGCCTTCGCGCCGTTTGTCGACGCAGTGGCATTCTTACTGATGGAAGCTGTCAAGACAAGTCGCAGTTTGCAGGAAGGTAGCCGGGCGAGAGGAAACCAGTGCCTTGAGGCATGGGCTGAGACCTTTAGTCGCAGACCTGAACATACGTCTCAGCCGCCCGGCCAATTCTCGTTGCTTTGGCGCGCCAACCGCTGTGGCGCCGTCTTGCGCTGTTGCCTCACACGACGCGAAACGATCTCAATTTTCTCAAGTTTGGACCATCGCCACGATCCACAAATATGTTGGCACTAGTGCGCACGAGAACAGGATTAAATTTATGAAATCTTATGACCGATGCGAACAGACCTAAAAAATCGGCTCCGCAGAGACGGATATACGCTATTAATTGCCGTGACTTTGGCGCGCTGTACACTCGGAGTGTTTATGCCAAGAAAAAACATCTGTTGCGCAAGTTAGAAATGTCACTGCCTGCAAGTTAGAGCCGTCACTGAGTATGACTGTTCGCGGTTCTGGCACCATGGGCTCTTATCAGTCAGGAGACGGGCTTAGGACGGCGGTGGCGATGAGCCATGGCGAACCTTCGCGATTTGATACGATGATGCGCGGGAGCGTAGCGAACTACGCGTTGAGGATGGTGTGGCGGTACTCAGCCTGAAGCGCGGTCAGATTATCTGTAGCGCGACAAACAGGATGAGGATTCGTGTTGCCTCGCGAAGAAATGTTCCCGAACAACGCGACCGTTGCCTCACGTAATTGTTCCTTACAGACCCTCGTGCGTCATTGCCATTGCATGTGACGGATTGCCGTGCAGCTGAGCCGTAGGCGAGGCGGAACGGCAATCCGTCACATGGCTGTAAGGATGGTTTCCGTGTCGACTGGCGCGTCACTGGCCAGCCCGGAAGAGTGGCTGAACACCAGGGCTCGCGCGTGTTCGGTGCGCCAGCCTTTCAGACGGCGCTGGATAGTCCGCAGGAGGCCGTCCGGGTAGATGTCCGGCTGCTCGGCCTGCAATTTTTCCAGCAACTCCCGCCCGGTACGCCAAGGCTCGTCTTCGAACCAGGCTTTCAACTGGTCGGTAACCTGAAGCAGTGGATCCGGCCGGCGCCGCTCTCGCTTACGCGGCGTCTTATCAACCGCCGTAGGCCGCGACTCACCATTCTGCCATAAAACTTTCAGGCTCGAGAGGAACGCCCCCAGCGGTGGGGGTGACGTTTCGGTCGGATCTGCCAAGACGACGGCGTCGGCCAGGACCACCAGTTTCTGCTGCGCGGTGCGGATGTCTCGCAGCAGTCGAACCGGATCCAGTCTGGCGGCCAGGTCCCGTAGCCGTTCGCGTGTCTGCTCGCTGGTCCGCGGGTCATCCATCAAACGCTGGAACGGCGTCGCGGGAGCGTGATAGCGCTTGTGGACTTTGGCGCCGTCGCGGCGCTTCTCCGCCAATTTGAATGAAGGCTGGAAGAAGTTCACGAACAGGCGCGCCGCCGCATACAACTCGGCCAGCAACCCAGCTGCTTCCAGCCCTTCGAACCGACGATAGCCCACCAGACGACGCACAACCGAACCGTTCTTTTGCTCGACCCAGGCCTGATCGTTCTTCCGATAGGGTCGGCAGCGGGTAAAGGCGATTTCCGTCGCCGCGCAGTAATCCCGCACCGTCTCATTGATAAACACGCTGTCGTTGTCGGAATCGAAGCCCAGCAACGGGAACGGCATCAGCTTGCGCAGTTCCTTGAGCACCTCCACCAATAGCGTTTGCTCGCGAACCAGTAGCGGAGCGCATTCGGTCCAGCCTGTCGCGATATCCGTCAACGTCAGCGTCCACGTCCAACTCCCTTTCGCCACCGGACCGCTATGCGAAACAAGGTCGGCCTCCATATGTCCCGGCGCCGGATCTCCCCAATCGCTGAATGTTCGGATCGGAACACTGCGCCTAAGTTCAGATCCCGCCACGCCGCGACGCCGGACCTTATGGCTGTTCCCTTTCGCGGTCTGTAAAACACGGTCAATCGTGGCCGGGCTCATCTGCAACAAGCTTCCTTTGATCGCCGGATCGAGATCAAGATGGCCATGGCCCTCCATCGCCTCGATCAGAATCGGGATAAGCGGCCGAAGTCGCTTGCCGCACAGGCGGTCGCTGGCCTCCCACAACACGAGCAACGCTCCGCGCACCGCCTCGTTGTAAATTCTCCGCTCGGGTCGCGTCGTTTCCCTGATCAACGGCTCCGCCCGCAAGAGTCTCATTGCATGCTTCCGGTGGAAACCTGTGATCGCGACGAATTCGTCGAGAACCTTGCCCTTGCTCGCGCGATCGGCCGAGCGATACCGCTCGCCGACTGCTTCAATCAATTCCCTGCGCGTCGCCATGCTCACCTTCCGCATCGTTCCCTCCCGGCCAATGCCGGGAGCAGTTTAGATGAGGCAACGGCAGGTTTGCCGGGAGCATTTCAGGCGAGGCAATGCG
>NZ_ATHL01000127.1 GCF_000445125.1 Novosphingobium lindaniclasticum LE124 | reverse complement strand
GGCGGCATACCCGCCGTTCTCAACGCCGCCAACGAAGTCGCCGTTGCCGCGTTTCTAAGCGGTCAGATCCCGTTCACCCGCATCGCCGCACAAGTGGAGGAGGTGCTCGAAGCCTATTCGCCCCCCGCGCCGTCCTGCCTGTCGGACGTACTGGCGGTTGACGACGAGGCGCGAGCGAGGGCAAGCATGTTGGCCGGGACTGCGTGACTTCACGCGGTCCGAAAAGGATTCCCTGATTTGACCGGATCGCCCAATCTGCTGACGACGATCTTCGCATTCCTGCTGGTGCTGGGGCCGCTCGTGCTGATCCACGAGCTTGGTCACTATCTCGTCGGCCGCCTGTTCGGCGTGAAAGCCGATGCCTTCTCCATCGGCTTCGGCAAGGAGATCGCCGGGTGGACCGACAGGCGCGGCACGCGCTGGAAACTGTCCGCCCTGCCGCTGGGCGGGTACGTGCAGTTTGCCGGTGACATGAATCCGGCTTCGGCACCCAGCGCCGGGGAGGATGGCCTTACTGCGGAAGAGCGTTCGCATACGTTCCATGTAAAGCCCTTGTGGCAGCGGGCGCTCATCGTCTTCGCCGGTCCGCTGACGAACTTCGCGCTTTGCGTTTTGATACTCGCGGGCTTTGTCTATGCCCACGGACGGCTCGTTGCCGAACCGGAGGTCGTCGGCTTCTCCGAGACTTCGGCAGCGCGCAGCGCCGGAATGAAGATCGGCGATCGGATCACGGCGATCGACGGCAGTCCGGTTGCCAGTGTTACCGACATCCCCGAGCATACCGTCTACTTCCCGGGCAAGACGGTGAATGTCACCGTTCAGCGCGAAGGCCGAACGGTGGTGCTGCCGGTCAAACTGGCCAACGAGGAGGTCAGCGACAATTTCGGCAACAGGGCGCGCATCGGCGATATCGGGCTCGATTTCGCGGTGCCGGTGGTCAGTGGGATCATGGACGATTCTCCCGCCGAGCACGCGGGGATGAAAGTGGGCGACCGGATCGTCGCCCTGGGCGAGACGTCGATCGACAGTTTCCGCGAAGTGCCGCCGCTGGTCATGCCGAAGGCCGGCGCGAAGACCACGGTCACGGTCCTGCGCGAAGGCGAGGCCCATGTTCTGCCGATCACGATCGGCAGCGCGGTCCAGAAGGATGAGAAGGGGCAGTCGGTCACCGTAGGGCGGATCGGTGTCGAATCGGGGTTCGGCCGGCTGGAGCCGGTGGGGCCGATCGAGGCCCTGGGCATCGGCGTCGATCGCAGCTTCGACCTGATGGGCACGATCGTCACGGGAATCCGCCAGATCATCACGGGCGATCGCTCGGTTCGGGAACTGGGCGGACCGATTAAGATCGCCAAGTATTCGGGCGAGCAGTTCTCTCTCGGCTGGGAGCCGTTCGTCGGCTTCGTGGCGATGATCTCGATTAACTTGGCATTCATCAATCTCCTGCCAATTCCTGGCCTCGACGGCGGGCACCTGGCTTTCTACGCAGCCGAACTGGTTCGTCGTAAGCCCCTGGGACTGCGCAGTCAGGAATGGGCGATACGGACCGGGGTGGCACTGGTGCTTGCCCTGATGCTGTTCGTCACTGTCAACGATCTGGCCTCGCTCCCTATTTTCGGGGGATAGCCGGGAGAATTCGTCAGCCATCACATGTCCGCCGGGATTGGCTGCTTGATTGGACGTCGTCCATCGGGCAGATGGGCGCGATTACCCGTCGTCATGACGGGAAGCCTGGCGGGTCGGTCGAAGTCCTCGCGAAAGCGAATACAGGAATTTGCGTAGAATGATCGGATTGGAAATGGGTCGCCGCACTGAAGCTCGCCGTGCGCCTCAGCTTGCCATCGTGCTTCTGGGATCGACGATCCTGGCGGGTGCGCCCGGTATCGCTCTGGCGCAAACTGCGGCCGCCGCGCCCCCCGTTTCGACTCCCGCGCCCGAGGTAGGCGAAACCATCCAGACCATCCAGGTGACGGGCGCGGAGCGCCTGGAGGCGCAGACCGTCCTGTCCTATATCCAGCTGCGTGTCGGCCAGCCCTATACCAAGGCCGCCGGCGACGCCGCGCTGAAGGACCTCTACGGCACCGAACTGTTCTCGGACGTGCAGGTCAGCAACGACAAAGGCGTCGTGACCATCCAGGTCAAGGAAAACCCGGTCGTCAACCGCATCATCCTCGAAGGCAACAAGCGCATCAAGGACGACAAGATCCTGCCCGAGATCAAGGTCTCTCCGCGCCAGATCTTCACACGCTCCAAGATCCGTGCCGACGTGGCCCGCATCATCGAGCTGTACAAGCGTCAGGGGCGCTACGCCGCGACGGTCGAGCCGAAGATGGTCATGCTCGACCAGAACCGCGTGGACATCGTCTTCGAGATCACCGAGGGCGACAAGTCCAAGGTCCGCCAGATCAACATCCTTGGCAACGAGCACTTCTCCGACGGCGAACTGCGCGGCCAGATGGTGACCAAGCAGGCCCGCTTCACGCGCCTGTTCAGCTCGGGCACCAGCTACGATCCCGACCGCATGGCGTTCGACCAGCAGAAGCTGCGCCAGTTCTACCTGACGCAGGGCTACGCAGACTTCCGTGTCGTTTCGGCCGTGGCCGAGCTGACGCCGGACAAGAAGGACTTCATCATCACCTACGTGGTGGAGGAAGGTAAGCGCTACAAGTTCGGCGACGTGAAGGTCGAAAGCCAGCTGCGCGACTTCGACGGCGAGAAGCTGGCCAAGAACCTCGCCCTCAAAAAGGGCGATTGGTACAACGCCAAGCTCGTCGAAGACACGATCGAAAGCCTGAACGATACCGCCGGTGCCTTCGGCTACGCCTTCGCCGACGTGCGCCCGCAGTACGATCGCGACAAGGAAAACCTCACCATGGGGCTGACCTTCGTGATCCAGGAGGCCCCGCGCGTCTATGTCGAGAAGATCGACATCAACGGCAATACGCTCACCCAGGACAAGGTCATCCGCCGCGAGTTCCGTCTCGCGGAGGGCGACGCCTTCAACTCCCTGCAGGTGAAGCGCTCCACCAACCGCATCAAGTCGCTCGGTTACTTCCAGGAGAAGTTCGAGGTCGAGCAGAAGCCCGGCACCGCCGAAGATCGCATCGCCCTGGAAGCCAATGTCGAGGAGAAGCCGACCGGCGAACTCCAGCTCTCCGCCGGTTTCTCCAGCCTTGAACGCTTCATCTTCCAGGCCTCGATCCGCCAGCGCAACTTCCGCGGTCGCGGCCAGACGGTGGGCCTGTCGGGCAGCTATTCGTCCTACTCCAAGTCGATCGAAGCCAGCTTCGTCGAGCCGTATCTGTTCGACAAGAACGTGTCGCTGGGCGTCGATATCTATCGCCGTGACTACAACAGCTTCAACTTCGCGAACTCCGATCGCAACACGACCTACGAACAGTCGACCACCGGCTTCCAGGTCCGCGCCGGCGTGCCGCTGACAGAATACCTCACGGCGATCGGTCGTTATACGCTCAACTACGACGACGTGACGCTGGGCAAGGGGACCTACTACTCGATCGATCAGAACGGCGATTATACCTGCGATCCCATCCGCGCCGGTCGCTATCTCTGCGACGCCATCGGCAAGCGGTTGAGCTCAATCCTCGGCCTGTCTGTGGTCTACGACAACCTCGACAACCGCATGCGTCCTACACGCGGGGAGACAATTTCGCTCAACGTCGATCTGGCCGGCCTCGGCGGCGATGTGAACTACTACCGCCTGCGCGGTAATGCGGCGAAGTACTGGCCGCTGGGCAAGGGCTTCATCTTCTCGATCCAGGGCGAGGGCGGCCTGATCAAGGGCTGGGGCGGCGATGACATTCGCCTCACCGACCGCTTCTACTTGGGCGAGCCGCAGATCCGCGGCTTCGGCATTCGCGGCGTCGGCCCGCGGGTCGTCCGCCAGTATTACACGGCGGATGCCAACAACGAATACACAGTCAAGGGCCAGGATACAGACGACGCTCTGGGCGGTCGCTACTACTACATGGCGCGTGGTGAGCTCGAGATTCCGCTGGGATCCGGTGCCCGCGAGATGGGCCTGCGTCCCTCGATCTTCGTCGACGCGGGCGCCGTCTGGGCGATCAAGTCGCCGCAGTTGAACCAGTGCCATACCGGGCAAGGCTGCTTCGTCGGTCAGCGCGACGCCAACGGAAACCAGTATTATCTGGATGCCAATGGCGCTCTGACGACCAATGCCGTCGATCCGGTTACGCTTCAGCCCAACACGATCCAGGGCTCGTACACCAATTTCACCGAAACCTTCCTGGGCAACACCTGGAAGCCGCGCGTGGCGGTCGGTTTCGGCGTAAACTGGAACTCGCCTTTCGGACCGTTCCGCATCGACATCTCCAAGGCGCTGCTCAAGTACGACGGCGACAACACCAAGACCTTCACTTTCAACGTGGGAACTCAATTCTGATGAACATGCTTCTCAAGTCCGCCGCTCTGGCCTCGGGCCTGGCGTTTGTCGCTCTGGCCCAGCCCGCGCTGGCGCAGGCCGTACCCGCGTCGAAGGTCGCCGTAGTCGATCTGGACCGCGTCGCGCGTGAGTGCAACGCGTGCAAGACCGCCAACCAGGCGCTGCAGCAGCAGATCCAGGCCTTCGAAGCGCGTCGCAACCAGCTCCAGACCTCGCTGCAGCCCGACGCGCAGAGCCTGGAAACCGCCGTCAAGGCGCTGAACGGCAAGCAGCCGGACGCCGCGCTGCAGACCCGCATCCAGGCCTATCAGCAGAAGGAACAGCAGGCCGGCCAGGAGCTCCAGGGCCAGCAGCAGCAGATCCAGCGCAACCAGGCCTATGTCGGCCAGCAGATCCAGGCGCAGCTGCAGAACCTCTACAAGCCGGCGATGCAGAAGCGCGGCGCGAATGCCCTCGTCGAAGTCGGGCAGACCCTGGCCTACGATCCTTCGCTGGACATCACCAGCGACGTGCTGACCGCTCTGAACGGCGCGCTGACCACGATCAACACGACCGCTCCGGCCCCGCAGCAGCAGCAGCCGGCTCCGGCCGCTTCGGGCCGCTAAGGCAAGCGACGGCAGGGCCATGAGCGAGCCGACCGAGTTCGTCTACGACACAGCGAAGATCCTTGCGGCCCTGCCGCATCGTTATCCGATGCTGCTGGTCGACCGGGTGGTCTCCTTCGATGAGAACGAGATCCACGCGGTAAAGGCCGTGAGCTTCAACGAGGACTTCTTCCAGGGCCACTTTCCGGGCCGTCCGATCATGCCGGGCGTGCTCCAGATCGAGGCTCTGGCGCAGGCGGCGGGAATTCTGGCGATCGAATCGCTGGGTCTCGCCGGCACCGGCAAGCTGGTCTACTTCATGGCGATCGAGGAAGCGAAGTTCCGCAACCCCGTGACCCCGGGCAACCTGCTCGACCTTCGTGCCGGCTTCGTCCAGAAGCGCTCGCGCGTCTGCAAGTTCTGGGGCAAGGCCGCGATCGGCGACAAGGTGACCTGCGAAGTGAACTTCACCGCCATGATCGCGGACGCCTGACACCACCAGGAAAGCGCGCTTTCGTCTCTACCCTTGCTTTTTCGGGGGTGTCGAGGTAAGGGCGCCGCTTTCCGAAGCAGGCCGGTCGGAACCGGCCATATGCGAAGAGAGACAAGACATGAAGGCCGATACGCATCCCGACTATCACATGATCACCGTTCAGATGACCGACGGCAGCACCTTCCAGACCCGCTCGACCTGGGGCTCGGAAGGCGACACGCTGGTCCTCGACATCGATCCCACGTCGCACCCGGCCTGGACGGGCGGCAAGGCCCAGCTGCAGGACGGCGGCCGCGTTGCTCAGTTCAACAAGCGTTTCGGCGGTCTTTCGCTCAAGAAGAACTGAGCGAAGACAGCTTCGAACACGAAGAAGGCGGTCCTTGCGGGCCGCCTTTTTTGTTGCGCGCGGTATAGGCAGCGGCCGAAGGGGCAGGAGCCTCAGTCTTGCGGGCGGCGTGTCGCCTGTGCCATGTCCCTTTCGGCCGTTGATATTCGGAGCCAAATTCCCTCGGAGCCGTTAACGGAGGGTCACCGCGAGACCTGCCGGAGCGACAGCGCGGCGGCGGCGGGGGAAAGAGGCAGAGCCGACAAGCGATCGGCTTGCAGATGGAGAAGCGCAATGAACCGTAACTTCCGTACCCTGGCCGCCCGCGGCGCCGTCTTCGTGGGCGCCGCTGTTCTGGCGGGGCAAGTGCAGGCTCAGGACGCCGCCCCTGCGGGCCCGATGGTCCATGCCCAGGTGGTAGGCGTCGACGGCAAGCCGCTGGGTATGGCCATGGTCCAGGATACCCCCGCCGGCGTTCTCGTAACCACCGACATCAAGGGCATTCCTGCCGGAGAACACGGCTTCCACTTCCATGAGAAGGGCATCTGCGAATCGGGCCAGAAGTTCACGACCGCAGGCGGTCACTTCACCGGCGGCGACCACAAGCACGGGCTCATGGTCGTGGGCGGGCCCCACGGCGGCGACATGCCGAATCAGCATGTCGGGGCGGACGGCGTGCTCAAGGCGCAAGTGCTGAATACCGGCGTCACCCTGGCGGCGGGGCCGAAGACCCTGGCGGATGCGGATGGATCGGCGCTCGTCATCCACGCCGATCCGGACGACTACACCAGCCAGCCGGCGGGCAATGCCGGTGGCCGAATCGCGTGCGCGGTGATCAGCAAGCCGAAGTAAGCCCACGAGATTGGGGGGCGGTTCGCGGACCGTCCCCGCTTACCCCCAGGGGCGCTCGCGATACCACTGGGTGATGACGTATTTGTATCCCTTGCGCACTTTCATCGCATGATGAAGCGTCGCACCGTTGAGCGTACCGTCGGCGCGGCGATTGTTCCAGGCGATCAGCTTGCCGCGTTCCGGCTGGATCAGCTTGTCGATCGCCTTGAAGCGCGTGGCGCCTCCTGCCTCGACACTGTTCAGATAGACCATGAAGGTCCAGGTTCGCTGCCCGGCAATCGAACAATATTTCGTGAAGTCGGCATTATCGGGCTCGAAGTAGTCGGTATGCGCCTTGAACTCCTGGCCGACCTCGTAGCGCTGACCCTGAAGCGGTTCGGCATGGGCGATGTCGATCCCCGAAAGCGCGGCCAGCTTCGCAGCCAAAGCCGCTACCGTGGGATCGTCCGGGGCCAGATCGCAGGTCGAGCTGGTGCGGAAGGCGTCGTCGCCATTGTAGTTGGCGATCGTCGAGGGACGGTGCTGCCTCTCGATCATCGCGGCCAGGGCATCGCACTCCACGGGCGCAAGAAAATCGCGCATGATGAAGAGGTCGAGCTGCGAGGAAGGAAAGCGCCGCACGCCGGGGTGCGAGAGCAGGGTGTCAGCAGATGATTCGCCGGGAGCTGTCATGAATTCCCCTTTAGACGGGGCTGGCGGGCGGGAAAATCGCAGGAGTTTCGGCGTAATCGAATTTTTTGCTTTTCAAGAGGCGAAACCTTGTGCAAAGGGCGCCCTCCGCACTGATCGCGACGAAGCGAGACGGAAGCGGTTTTCGGAGGATGTCTTCACCGCATCTCTCGTGTGGCGATTGTAGCTCAGTTGGTTAGAGCGCCGGTTTGTGGTACCGGAGGTCGTGGGTTCGAACCCCATCAATCGCCCCATTCTTCCTGTCCTTAACGTGCCAAGCGTAGTTCGCTGACGCATCGGGCCGACGGATGGCCGGACAGGATCGACCGGGTGAAAATCCCGAGCCTTCGACATAGGCCCCTTGCTCCTTTTTTCGCGGACGATAGAACGCCTTCGGACATGCACGGCCTCGCCAATCCCGCCCGATTCCTGCGCATCGCCCGCTGGCTGATGCCGCTTTGCCTGAGCGCGGGGCTCGTGGTGATGCTGGGTGCGCTGGGCTGGGGTCTGTTCTTCGCGCCGGCGGAGCGGCTTCAGGGTGAAACCGTGCGCATCGTCTACATCCATGTCCCCGCCGCCTGGCTGGGCATGGCGGGGTGGATGGGCATTGCCGCAGCCGGCTTTGCCGAACTCGTCTGGCGCCATCCGCTGGCAGGCATCGCCGCCCGCGCCTGCGCAGTCCCAGGAGCGGTGTTCACGGGGGTCTGCCTCCTGACCGGCTCGCTCTGGGGCCGGCCTGCTTGGGGCACCTGGTGGGTTTGGGACGGGCGGCTCACGAGCATGCTCGTATTGCTGTTTCTCTATTTCGGCTGGATGGCGCTCTCTCAGGCGAGTGAGGACTCCAACGGCGGTCAGAGCCGCGCGCCGGCCATTTTCGGGCTGGTGGGTGCGGTCAATATCCCCATCATCCACTATTCGGTGATCTGGTGGAACAGCCAGCACCAGGCGCCGAGCATCACCATGGGAAAATCCGCCATGGCCGGCGATTTCCTCTGGCCGCTGCTGCTGGCGACGCTGGGTTTCACTCTCGTTTTCGCCGGCAGCGCATTGGCGCGGATGAGGGCTATCCTTGCGAACCAGCAGGCCGAAGCGCGCTTGCGGCGCAAGGCCCTGAACGAGGTATATCGAACACCATGACCACGGCGATCCACTGATGCGCGAAGCGATGGACCCCTGGACATTCGTGGCCGCTTCCTACGTCGTCGGTCTGGGCGCGACCCTGGGCCTGGTCGCCTGGTCGCTGCTGTCGATGCGCCGTGCCGAGAAGCGCCGCGATGCGGCAAGGAAGCGTTGAGCGTGGCGCAGGCAGGACGGATCAAGGCAAAGCACCAGCGGCTGGTCCTGCTCGCCGTTGCTCTGTTGGTGCTGATCGGCGCGGCGTTGCTTGCGGCGTGGGCTTTGCGCAATCAGGCCAGCTACTTCTACGTCCCGGCCGAAATCGCCGCCAGACCGCCTGAACCGGGTCGCTCGGTTCGTCTCGGCGGGATGGTGACCAGGGGATCGCTCAAGACCGCGGCGGACGGCGTGACGATCGCTTTCGCGGTCGAGGACGGCCGGGCGCGGGTGCCGGTTAGATTCAAGGGCATCGTGCCGTCGCTGTTCGTCGAAGGATCCGGGGTCGTTGCCGAGGGCCGCCTGGGTGCCGACGGGGTTTTCCAGGCGGACAACCTTCTGGCCAAGCATGACGAGAACTATGTGCCGCGTGAAATGAAGGACATGACCCGGGATCAGGCCGAGCAGGTCATGCGCGAAACCAAATGAGCGCAGCGCGATGACAGCTGAACTCGGATTGGCCGCGCTCTGGCTGGCGGCAGCGCTTGCGGGCCTGCAACTGCTCGCCGGGGCGCTGGCGCTGACCGATCGCGGCGCCATGCTGGCGGGCATCGTGCGGCCGGTTGCCGTGGTGCAGGGCGTTCTCGCGCTCGTCGCGTTTCTTGCGCTGATCGCGGTCTTCGCGGATACCGATCTCTCGGTGAAGCTGGTGGCGATGAACTCCCATTCGCTCAAGCCGATGATTTTCAAGATAGCCGGGGCCTGGGGCAACCATGAAGGTTCCATGCTGCTCTGGGTGACCGTCATGGGGATGGCGGGCGGCGTCGTGGCGCTGATCGAACGGCGCCTGCCGGAACCTGCAATGCTGGCGACCCTGGCCGGACAGGCCTTCGTCAGCCTGGGCTTCTATGCTTTCCTGCTCATCGCCTCGAACCCCTTTGAGCGGCTGTCTCCCGTGCCGGAAGAGGGCAACGGCCTCAACCCGCTCCTCCAGGATCTCGGTCTCGCATTCCATCCGCCGACGCTCTACCTCGGCTATGTCGGGCTGTCGGTGGCTTTCAGCTTCGCGATCGGCGCCCTCGTCACGCGGCAGGTCGGGCCGGCTTTCGCGCGCGCCATGCGGCCCTGGGTACTGGGTGCCTGGATCTTCCTGACGCTGGGGATCACCGCCGGTTCCTATTGGGCCTACTACGAGCTGGGATGGGGCGGCTGGTGGTTCTGGGACCCGGTCGAGAATGCCTCGCTGATGCCCTGGCTGGCCGCTACGGCACTGCTCCATTCTGTGAGCGTCCTGGCGTCGCGCGATGCCTTGCGGGCCTGGACGGTGATGCTGGGCGTCGTCGCATTCTCGATGTCGATGATCGGCACCTTCCTGGTGCGCTCCGGCATTCTTACCAGTGTCCACGCCTTCGCGGTGGACCCGCAGCGGGGCTCGTTCATCCTGGCTTTGCTGGCGATCAATATCGGCGGCGCCCTGACGCTTTTTGCCCTGCGCGCCGGTACGGTGAGCGAGGGTGAGCGCTTCATGCCGGTCAGCCGGGAAGGCGCCCTGGTGTTCAACAACGTCATGCTCTCCGCCATCCTGGGTATCGTCCTGTTTGGCACGCTCTACCCGCTGGTGGCAGAGGCGATGGGCGCCAAGGTTTCGGTCGGGCCGCCGTACTTCAACCCGATGGGCGCGCTTTTCGCGGTGCCCATGCTCGTCGTTCTGGCGGTTGGGCCGCTCTTGCGCTGGCGGCGCGACAGGTTCTCCCGCGTCCGACGCCTGCTGGTCATTCCGGCCATGCTGGTGGGAACCGGTGTGATCGCCATGGTCGCGCTCGGCGGCGTAGCCTTGCTGCCGACATTGGGCTTCGCGCTTGCCCTGGGTCTTGGTTGGGCCAGCGTCCTGCCGCTGAAGGGGCGCAACTTGCGCCGCACGCCGCTGCCGATCTGGGGCATGGTCGTCGCCCACTTCGGCATTGCCGTTTCGCTGCTCGGCATGAGCTGCGAAAGCGCGTTCTCGATCGAGAAGCTGGTGGCGGTCAAGATGGGAGATGCCACCGGCGTCGGCCCGTGGCAGGTCAAGCTGGACGCGGTGGAACCGATGGCCGGTCCCAACTGGACCGCACTCGAAGCGCGACTGCTGGTACGCTATGGCGACCATGGCAAAGTGATGCAGCTCGATCCGCAGTCGCGCAGCTTCTGGGCGCCGCCGCAGCAGACCAGCGAATCGGCTTTGCTGACGCGCTGGAACGGGCAGCTCTATGCCGTCCTGGGGGGAGAAGCGGACGATGGCCGCTGGCAATTGCGGCTCTGGTGGAAACCGTTCGTGCCGTTGATCTGGCTCGGCGGCCTGCTGATCGCCTTGGGCGGTGTGCTGGCGCTGTTCGGCCGTGTCGCCAGCGATCTTCGCCGCATCTTCGCGCGCGAGAAGATCGCCTATCGCCGGGGCCGCATCGCGCAACTGGAGAGCAGCCGTGAGTGAACGCCGGCCTGCTCCCAAGCCCGCCCGCGCGCCTGTCTGGGCGATCTGGTTGCCGCTGGTGCTGTTCCTTGCCTTCGTGGTTGTGGTGGTGATCGGACTCTATCGGCCTGCCGACCGCACGGTTGCCAGTACGTTGATCGGTAAACCGATGCCGGCCTTCGCCTTGCCTGCGGCGCTTCCGGAGAGGCCCGGACTCAAGAGCGCAGACCTGGCCGCTGGAAAGCCGCATCTCGTCAACATATTCGCTTCCTGGTGCATTCCGTGCCGTGTGGAGGCGCCGCAACTCGGCGCGCTGGCGAAGGCGGGCATTCCGATCGCCGGCATTTCCGTGCGTGACAGCGAAGAGGCGCTGACCGGCTTCCTCAAGGAAAACGGCGATCCCTACTGGCGGATCGGCGCCGACGACGATGGCAAAGTGCAGCTCGCGCTCGGCTCCTCCGGCGTTCCCGAAACGTATGTGATCGATGGCCGGGGCGTGATCCGCTACCAGCACATCGGAGAGATCAGGCCCGACGACGTGGCGATGATCCTGCAGAAACTCCAGGAAGCCTCGCGATGAAGCGGCTCCTTCCCGCCTTCCTGCTGATGCTCGGTCCTTGCACGGCGACACCCGCGCTTGCGCAGCAGGAAAAATCGACGGCGGCCTTCGCCTATCGGCAGCTCGACGATGCGGCCAAGGAGCAGGAAGCGCGGGCACTGATGGAAACGCTGCGCTGCCTGCAATGTCAGGGGCAATCGATCGCCGATTCGGATGCGCCGATCGCCGGCTCCATGCGTTCGCTCGTTCGCGAGCGGATCGCTGCCGGCGAGAAGCCGGAGGCGATCCGCGCCTGGCTGATCGAGCGCTATGGCGACTATGTCAGCTATGCGCCCCAGTTCACTCGCCTGACCTGGCCCCTCTTTGCGATTCCGCTCGTGCTCGTGGGGCTGGCGGCACTCTTGCTCCGAGGGCGCTTTCGCCGGGGAGGCGGACGATGACCTGGCTTCTCGTCGTCCTGCTGGCGATTCTCTCGTTCGCGGCCGTGGTTTTCCTGTTCAAAGTGCCCAAAGGAGGGCGGGAGGCCGTCGCGGCGGCTCTGATGCTGGGCATCGCCGGTTACGCGCTCCAGGGGAGGCCGGATCTGGCCAGCGCCGCCAAGCCGGGCCGGGACGCGCAGAACCCGGAACTGGGTCAGTTCCTTGTGGAAGCGCGGACAAACCTGCGGCCCGAAGGCATCCCGACCGGCAATCGCTGGTTGATCATCTCCGATGGACTGGCCCGCAACGGCCGTTACATCGATGCCGCCCAGCTGCTGCGCGGGGCGATCGAAGACAATCCGGGCGACTCGGAAGCCTGGCTTGCGCTTGGCAACGTGCTGCTGGCCCATGCCGACGGCGCTTTGACGCCGCCGGCGCTCCATGCCTATCGCCGTGCGGCCAAGGCCGATCCGAAAGCACCGGGGCCGCCCTATTTTCTGGGCCTCGCACTGGCGCAATCGGGCGAACTCACCCAAGCGCGGGATATGTGGGCCGATCTTCTTAAGAAGGCCCCGGAAAAGGCGCCGTGGCGCGCGCCCCTGGCAGAGCAGCTTCGACGGCTCGAAAGTTTCATAGCGACGCAGGCCGGCGGGGCGGGCAGCCCGTCGGATCCTTCCAGCCGCCCCCCTGAAGCCGCCACTTCGCCCGGCCTGAGTCCCAAAGCCGTGCCATCCCGGCCATGAACCTTCGACTAACGGTCGTTGCTAGGCTCTTATCATGCTGCTAACGGCGGGCGCTTGTTGCGGAGGTGAAATGCCGACGCGGCAAGGCCATTACGGGGCGCTGGAATGAGTGATACAGGTTCGGACACGGCTGTCGTCCCGACGGTGATCGATCCGGCAACGGGGCGACAAGCCCCTGCCGCAAGTGGAAATGGCGCCGGACACGGCTCCGGCAACATCACCAAGCTGGCTTTGGGCGCAGTCGGCGTCGTCTTCGGCGATATCGGCACGAGCCCGCTTTATGCCTTTCGCGAAACGTTCGTCGGCCCGCATCCCCTGGCGATCGACGAGTTGCACGTTCTTGGTGTCGTCAGCCTGATCTTCTGGTCGATGACGCTGGTGGTGGCAGTGCAATACGTCGGCATCCTGATGCGGGCGGATAACAAGGGGCAGGGCGGCAGCCTCGCCCTTGTCGCGCTGATCTCGGGTGCGATCCGCAAGAGCCGCTACGGCCCCCTGGTGGTCCTGCTGGGTGTCTTCGCAACCTCGCTGTTCTACGGCGATTCGATGATCACTCCTGCGGTTTCCGTGCTTTCGGCAGTCGAAGGGCTCACCGTCGTCGAAGCCCGGCTGGCGCCGTTGGTGGTGCCGATCGCGCTGGTGCTGCTGATTGCGCTGTTCGTGATCCAGAAGAGCGGCACGGCCAAGATCGGCGCGCTGTTCGCGCCGGTCATGGTGGTCTATTTCGCGGTCCTCGCCATTCTCGGTATCTACCACCTCGTTCAGATGCCCTCCGTGCTCGTGGCGCTGAACCCCTGGTACGCGATCCAGTTCTTCATGACCGACAAGGTGCTGGGCTTCCTGGCGCTCGGCTCGGTGGTGCTGGCCGTGACCGGCGCCGAGGCGCTCTATTCGGACATGGGCCATTTCGGACGCGGGCCGCTGCGCCTCTCGTGGTTCGGCGTGGTCATGCCATGCCTGCTGATCAACTACTTCGGGCAGGCGGCGATGATCCTCAGCCTGGACGATTCGGCCGCGGCCGAGGCGATGAAGAGCCCGTTCTTCAACCTGGCACCCGAAAGTCTGCGCCTGCCGCTCGTCATTCTTGCGACATGTGCCACCTTCATCGCCAGCCAGGCCGTGATATCGGGCGCCTTCTCGATCACCCACCAGGCGATGCAGCTCGGCTTCATCCCGCGCCTTTCGACCCGCCATACGAGCGAGCACGAAGTGGGCCAGATCTACATCCCCTTCGTCAATTGGGCGCTGATGACCGGCGTGATCGTGCTGGTGCTGGTGTTCCAGAACTCGTCCAACCTCGCCTCGGCCTACGGTATCGCGGTGACCGGGGCGATGCTGATCGACACCTGCCTCATGGCGGTGCTGCTGATCGTGCTGTGGCGCTGGAAGCTGTGGTTGGCGGTGCCGGTGATCGTGACCTTCTTCGTGGTCGACGGCGCCTATTTCGCCGCCAACGCCACCAAGGTGCCGGACGGCGGCTGGTTCCCGCTGCTGATCGGCGGCATCGCCTTCACGCTGCTGACGACCTGGAACAAGGGCCGTCGCCTCATGCGGGACCGCATGACGGAAGCCGCCCTGCCGCTCAACGTCTTTGCCAAGAGCGCGCATGGCTCCGCCGCACGGGTGCCCGGCACGGCGATCTTCATGGCCTCCAGCAATGCCGGCGTGCCGTCGGCGCTGCTGCACAACATCAAGCACAACAAGGTGCTGCACGAGCGGGTGGTGGTGCTGACGGTCGAGGTTCAGGACGTGCCCTATGTCGAGCCCGCCGAGCGCTACTCGGTGACCGATCTCGGCCAGGGCTTCTACCGGATGGCCCTGCGCTACGGCTTCATGGAAGAGACCGACATACCGGCGGCGCTGGCCCATTCGCAGCTTTGCGGGGGCCCGTTCGAAATGATGAAGACCAGCTTCTTCCTCTCGCGCCAGACGCTGGTTCCTTCGGCCAAGCCGGGCATGGCGATCTGGCGCGAGAAGCTCTTCGCCTGGATGATGCGCAATGCCGCCAGCGCCATGGAGTTCTTCCGCCTGCCGACCAATCGCGTGGTGGAACTGGGCAGCCAGCTCGAAATCTGACGTGTCCGTCGGCGGCGGTGCCGCTGACGGTAATTGTCATCTCTTTCAAACAATTCGGTCTGATAGGACGCAACTGTGCTTTATTGAGGGGAGGGTGCGTGATGCGTTCGTGTTTGCTGATGGTCGGTGCGGCCCTGTTCCTTCCTTCGGTCGCCCAGGCGGCGACGTGCGAGGAGACTTTCGCCAAATCGGGATCGATCCTGAGCGGCATGCGCTTCACGGCCAGCATCACGGTGCCCGACCTCACGCCCGCAAGCGCGATCGGCCAGATGCGCGGCATCGTTGCGGGCAAGGGCTACGATGTCATCGTGGCCGAGCCCGAGGACGGCTCCATGCTGATCGAACAACCGCAGACCGGTAAGGCCCGCGCGTTCCCGATCACCATCACGGCCACCACCACGGGTGGCCGAGGGACCGTGCAGATGGAAGCGAAGCTGCGCGGCGGTCAGACGGTGCCTTCCGAAGCCGCCAAGACCGAGATGTGCGAGATGCTGGGCGGCCTCAAGGGCGGCAAGGCCGGTCTCGCCGCGGCGAGCGCCGGGATGAAGGCGGTGAGCACGGCGCCGGCCCTGGAAATGGACGCGCTCTCGCTCTCGCAGCAGATCTCGAAGGATACCGAGCGCAATGCGGCCGCGATCCCGCTGCGCTACCAGAACAAGTCTTTCCTCATCAAGGGCATGGTGGGTTAGATCGCCAAGGATCGCGGCGACTATATCGTCACCTACAAGATCCCGCATCCCTACGAGCAGGCCATCCGCCTGCCGGGTCAGGCCGCGTTCAAGACCGACATCGCCTGCGTCATGGCCAAGGGTCAGGCAGCCTTCACGCTCCAGCTCAAACCGGGCAAGAGCATCAAGCTCAGCGGGGTCTACGACAATTTCAGCCCTACCGAGCATATCCTGCTTCTGAAGGACTGTCGTTCGGCAGGCTGACCTCTACTCGCAGCCAGAGTGCATCTTCCGCAGGAGCAGAACCATGAGCTGGATATCGGGATTGTTGATGGCATCGTCGTTGACGGGCGCATCCGTCGCTCCTCCCACGGGCGGCAGCGAGGGGGTCGCGGAGCGAGCCCTGCTGACGTGGACCGCAGGCGAGGTGCGCTGCGGCGGCAACGGCGCGGTCGCAGTGACAAAGCCGGTCCGGCCGCTGAACGCGCTGGTATGGATGCCTTTCGGCGATCGTGCGGTGACCTTGCAATTCGATATCGACGACTCCGGGCGGCCGGTCTCCATTCAGGACACGTTCGCGGGGCACCACGATCTCGGACCGAGCCTGGCAGCCACCCGCTTCGCGCCGACCGCGCGGACAGGCTGTTCCATCACTTTCACGCCCAATGCGACGTCTCTGGCATCGGCCGAGATCGCGGACCTGATTTCCTATACGGTGGAGCCGATCTCGGGGCAGCTGCCCAAGCAGGGATGGGCGCGCATCGCTCAACTGGACGGCGGATCGGGCAATTGCATGACCCGGCCCCGGCCCCAGCCGCTGCTACGGGCATATCCGGATTTCGCCAGGATGGCCGGCAAGCCGGGTGTCAAGGAATGGACGCTCGTCGGCTACGATATCGACGCGAAAGGGAAGCCGATCCAGGTCCGCACTCTGCGGGGCACCGGAAACGAGGCGCTTGAGCGCGAGGCGGTCAAGGCGGTAAGAAATTCGCGCTTCACCGCGGGAGCGCGGCAGGCATGCCGTTACCCCTATTGGCGCTCACCCGAGGATGTCCAGGCGCCGCCTATGCCGGCGCCGGCCTCCGGGCAGGAAAACGGCTGCCGGGTGGCGGAAGCATGGGCGGTGCCGCCGGCCTTGCGTTTCCCGCCTGCCTATGCGCGGCGCCGGATCGATGGCTGGGCCATCCTGACGTACGATGTCGCGCCGTGGGGCGCTGTCGGGAACGTCAAGGTGGTTCAGGCCCAACCCTCGGACGCATTCGGAAGGCAGGCGGCGCAGATGCTCGTTGCGGGGAAGCGTGCAGCGTCGGAGCAGGGGGCGACGGGGTGCGTCGCCCGCGTGAAATTCCTCAATTCCGCCGAGTCTTCGACAGAATTGAGCGGTTCCGAAGATTTCGACGCGATCTTCTGACCGCCGCCGCACTCAGTCGTGCGGCGGGTTCTCGATCACTTCTTCCTTCGCCGCCTCGCCCATGCCGTGCTTGAGCACCATGGGTAGCTGCGAAAAGGTGAAGACGAAGGAGAGCACGGTGAAGCCCCAGAGCTTGGCCTGGAGCCAGGCATCGAAGCTGACAGTAAAGACCAGCGCAGTGTTCAGCGCCGCAAGCAAGACGAAGAACCAGGCCCAGTTGCGGGAGAGCTTCATCCAGCCTTCTTCGTTCAGCCCTTCGAAGGCGGATTGAAGCAGGTACTTGAGCATCGGCTTGCCGCGCATCAGGCCCACGAAAAGTACGGCGGCGAACATCAGGTAGACCGCGGTGGGCTTGATCTGGATCCAGAAGGCATCGTGGAACACCACGGTGAGCGCGCCGAAACCGACGATCAGCACGGTGGTGAGCCAGAGCATCGGCGAGATGTGGCCGAGGCGCCATTTCGAGATGCCCAGAGCGACCACGGTCGCAATCATGAAAGCGATCGTGCCCTTGATGACCGCGGACACGGTGCCGATGGTGTCGCCTTCGCCTGCTGGCGAGAAATGCCGGTAGGCGAGGAAAAAGACCAGCAATGGGCCGAAATCGACGACGAGGTTGAGCCAGGAACTCTTAGGGGAAGTCTTGGGCTGCTCGGCAGGGGGCGTTTGGCGGTTCATCAGGCGATCCCGGCGATGACCCGCGCCAGCAGGTCCGGGTTGAAGGGGCGCAAGTCGTCGATCTTCTCGCCGACGCCGATGGCGTGGATAGGCAACCCGTATTGCTCGGCCGCCGCGACGAGGACGCCGCCGCGCGCGGTGCCGTCCAGCTTGGTCATGATGAGGCCGGACACGCCTGCCACTTCCTTGAAGATCTCGATCTGCGAAAGCGCATTCTGGCCGTTGGTGGCGTCGAGCACGAGAACTACGTCATGCGGCGCCTCGGGATTGAGGCGGCCAAGCACGCGGCGGATCTTGGACAGCTCGTCCATCAGTTCTCGCTTGTTCTGCAGGCGCCCGGCGGTGTCGACGATCAGGGCGTCGGTGCCCTGATCGGTAGCTGCCTTGACCGCGTCGAACACGATCGAGGCGGGGTCGCCGCCTTCCGGGCCCTTGATCAGCGGAATGTTCAAACGGTTGGCCCAGACGCCAAGTTGGCCGATCGCCGCAGCGCGGAAGGTGTCGCCCGCCGCGAGCATGACTGAATAGTCCTGCTCCTGGAACAGGTGCGCGAGCTTGGCGATGGTGGTGGTCTTGCCCGAGCCGTTGACGCCGATCACCAGGATCACCTGCGGACGGGGGAACGCCACGACATCGAGCGGCTTGGCGACCGGACGCAGGATCTCGGCGATCTCGCGCGCCACCACTTCCATGATGGCGCGCTCGTCGGCATCGCGCTCGAAGCGTTCGTCGGCTAGACGGGCACGGATGCGGGCGGCGGCGCGGGGGCCGAGGTCCGACATGATCAGCGCGTCTTCCAGCGCATCGAGCTGCGCGTCGTCGAGCTTCGATTTGCCGACGATGCCGGAAAGGTTCTCGCTCAGGCGTTCGGACGTCTTGCGAAAGCCGCCGAACAGGCGGTCGGACCAGTCGCGCTCAGCCTGCTGGCCTTCGGTACTCATGATTCCAGTATTCCTTCGACTACCCTTGCGGGCATAACGCGGATCAGTGTGCCGGGCTGCACATCGCCGGGCAACCGAACGGGTGCGAAGTTCGGCGCATGGCCCTTCGCGCCTCTTTCGGCAAGCACGGATAGCGGCTGGCCGATCAGCCCGGTCAGCCAATTCGCTCTGACTTCGGCGATCTTTGTGCGCAACTCTGCTGCCCGTGCCTTGATGGTGGCGGCATCGACTTGCGGCATGCGCGCCGCCGGGGTGCCAGGGCGCTGCGAATAGGGAAAGACGTGGCCGTGGACGACCTGCAATGCCTTGATGATCGAGAGATTGGCGGCATGGGCCTCCGCGTCCTCGGTCGGAAAGCCAGCGATGAGATCGGCGCCGATGGCGATGTCCGGTCGGCGGGCGCGAAGAGCGCTGACCAGATCCACCGCATCGGCGCGGTTATGGCGGCGCTTCATGCGCTTGAGAATCAGATCGTGGCCGTGCTGGAGCGAAAGGTGGACATGGGGCATGACCCGCGCCTCCCCCGCGAGCAGCTCGAACAGGGCGTCGTCCACTTCGGCGCCGTCGATCGAAGACAGGCGCAGGCGGGGCAGGGCGGGGAAGCGGGTGAGGATCGCCTCGCACAGCGCGCCAAGGCGGGGGGCGCCATCCAGGTCGCCGCCCCAGGAGGTGAGATCCACGCCGGTCAGCACCACTTCGTTGACACCGGCATCGAGATGGACTGCGACGTCGTGCAGCACTTCGGCCACGTTGCGCGAGCGGCTGGGGCCGCGTCCCTGCGGGATCACGCAGAAGGTGCAGGCGTGATCGCAGCCGTTCTGCACTTGCACGAAGCCGCGCGTATAGGCGCGGCGTTCCGGCAGGGCAGGGGCCACGGGTACGTTCCAGGCGCGCGGGTCGAGCTTGGCGGTGTTGGGCACCAGGCCGTCGACTTCCGGCATGGCGGAAAGCATCGCGCGCTCGACTTCGGCGGCGCAGCCGGTGACGATCAGGCGGGCTTCGGGGCGCTCCTTGCGGGCGCGGCGGATCGCCTGGCGAGTCTGGCGCACGGCTTCGGCGGTGACCGCGCAGGAGTTGACCACCACGAGATCTTCAGCGCCGCGCAGCAGGCCGCGCAGCGTCTCGCTTTCGGAAATATTGAGGCGGCAGCCGAGCGAATGGACTTCGACGGTCAATCTGAGATCCCGTAGTCCGCCGCGTCGAAAGAGCCCCGGAACGATTCGGTGGCGGGGCCGGTCATGACGATCTCGTCGTCTTCCCGCCATTCGATGGTGAGCGGGCCGCCGGGCAGGGCGACGGTGACCTTGCGGTCCGCGAGGCCGCGCTTCATCGCGCCGATGGCCGTGGCGCAGGCGCCGGTGCCGCAGGCGCGGGTGAGCCCGGCGCCGCGCTCCCAGACGCGCAGGGTCAAGGCGTCGCGTGACGTCACGGTCGCGACGTTGACGTTGATGCGCTCGGGGAACAGCGGATCGTTTTCGATCAGCGGGCCAAGCCGGGCCATGTCGATGCGGTAGGGATCCTCGACGAAGAAGATCACATGCGGATTGCCGACGTTGACGGCAATCGGATTGACCAGCTCTTCCCAGGCCACCGGCAGGCTATGGGTGTCCATCGGATAGCCGAGCGGGATCAGGTTCCAGTCGAAGCGGGGTTTGCCCATTTCCACGCTGATGCCGCTGTCGGTCGGCGTCGTGGCGACCATGCCGCCCAGCGTCTCGATGCTCGCGGGGCGCCCGTGCAGCAGGCCGATGGCGCGCGTGGCATTGCCGCAGGCTTCCACTTCGCTCCCGTCGTTGTTGAAGATCCGCATGCGGAAGTCGCCGCGATCGGACGGGGCGAGGACGATCAGCTGGTCGTAGCCGATGCCGGTGTGGCGGTCTGCCAGCGCGGCGGCGAGCGCCGCATCGACGACCGGCAGCGCGCCGGTGCGTCCGTCGAGCACGACGAAGTCGTTGCCCAGGCCATGCATCTTGGTGAAATCGATCCGCATGGCGCGCGATTTATGCGCTGCGGAGCGTCAGGTCCAGCGAAAGCGCAAGAACATGCCCCCCGGCGGAAAAGCCGGGAGGCAGGAAAGGTCACATCTTCAGGCCGATCTCGCGCAGACGCTCCTGCAGGTATTCGTCGGCGGTGATGCTGACCGGGTAGCGGTCCGGGCTCTCTGCCGTGATGCACTGGTCCAGCGTCTTGAATGGGAAGTCGCTGCGCAAGTGCAGGAAGAACGGCATCGAATAGCGGCTGTGCGCGGCGCGGTCGCCTTCGGGATTGCGGACGCGGTGGGTGGTCGAAGGGAGGACGTGGTTGGTCAGGCGCTGGAGCATGTCGCCGATGTTGATGACCACCGCGCCTTCCGGCGGGGCGACCGAGAGCCATTCGCCGTTCTTGCCGAGCAGTTCGAGGCCCGCTTCCTGGGCGCCGAGCAGCAGTGTGATGAGGTTGATGTCCTCATGCGCCCCGGCGCGGATGGCACCGCCGGCGCCCTCGCCCACGGGCGGGTAGTGCAGCAGGCGCAGGACGGAATTGCCGTCCTCGATCGCCGTATCGAACCAGCGCGCATCGAGGCCGAGGTAGACGGCGATGGCGGAGAGGATTTCGGCGCCTGCCTTGTCGAACTGGGCGTAGAGTTGGGTGAAGGTCTCCTGGAAGCCTTCGACTTCGCTCGGCCAGACGTTCGGCGGCATCGAGGCGGCCAGCGGCGAGCCGGCAGGAAGATCACGGCCGATGTGCCAGAATTCCTTGAGATCCTTCTCGGTCGCGCCCTTGGCGACTTCGGTGCGGAACGGCGTGTAGCCGCGGGCGCCGCCCTGGCCGGGGATGAAGTGGCCGCGCTTCACCTGGTCGGGCAGGGCGAAGAACTGCGCGGTCAGGTCCCAGGCGCGATCGATCAGGGCCTGGTCGATGCCGTGGTCGCGAACCATCGCGAAGCCGAAAGTGCGGAAACTGTCGCCGATGCGTTGCGAGAATTCGGCGCGGTCGGCTTCAAGGCTGAGGACGGGGATCTGGGCAAGGTTCATCATGGTCTTCCAAACAGAATCGGCAGCCGCATCTGGCACTTGCTAGGAAGCGCCGAATCGCTGGTGTTGTCTCCGCCGATTGAATCGTTATGCCGCCCCCATAGAAGTTTATTGCTCCAAGGCGAAATCGAAAGGCACGACATGGCAAAGCGCTACTGGCTGATGAAGTCCGAACCCGATGCCTATGGCTGGAAGGATCTCGTAGCCGAGGGCGAGGGCACCTGGGACGGTGTGCGCAATCACCGCGCCGCGAACAACCTGCGCGCTATGCAGGTGGGGGACGAGGCGTTCTTCTACCATTCGAACATCGGCAAGGAGATCGTCGGCATCATCACGATCAGCCAGTCCGGACTCGTCGATCCCAGCGATCCGGAAGGCAAGTGGGCGGCGGTGAAGGTCAAACCAGTGCGCAAGCTTGCCCGTCCCGTCACTCTGGCGCAGCTCAAGGCCGATCCCAAGCTGGCGGATATGGAAGTGATCAAGCTCTCGCGCCTGTCGGTCGCCGAAGTGCTGCCATCGGAGTGGGAGCATATTCTCTCGCTCTCACGAGACTGAGTTTCGTTCATCGCTCGGCAGGCACGGTCTGTCCTGCGGGGTGCAACTTCGATCAAGTTCGGCCGGTTTTCCTGCCGTGACGAGGGTGGACGTTCCACCGCACGATAGAGGAGACAAGCCATGGGTGAGATGAAGGACACCATCAAGGGTCTGGGCAACGAGATCGCCGGCAACGCCAAGCAGGCTCTTGGCAAGGCCCGCAACGATCCGGGCCAGCAGGTCGAGGGCAAGGCTCAGGAAAAGAAGGGCGAAGTCCAGCAGGGCGTCGGCAAAGTGAAGGGCGCTCTCGGCGACCGGATCTGACCGTTCGTACTCTCTGGAGTACCACAAAGGGTCGCCTTCGGGCGGCCCTTTTGCGTTTTGGCGCAAGAGCTTGTCAAAAGCTCTTCATCCCGGTGCCGGTACGCGGCCGTCCCGGATTGGGATGGCTCTTTCGGATGAGTGGTCAAAGGTAAACGAAGTCCTAAGCTGCGTCCCATGTCTCGACGCGCAAGCATCCTCGCTCCCGGCAACCCTGGTCATCCGTTCCGGCGTTCGCTGCCTCGACACGTCTGCCGCAGCGTCAAGCCGCCCGCGATCGAGGCAGCCGAGAATGCGCGGGCGAAGGCAGCATGGCAGATGACCGGTGGAGACTGGCGCAGCTTCCTCTCGGCTTATTGCACGGCCCTGGTCGCGGCCGTGACGTTCATCGCCTAAGGCGCTTTCAGGGCCGCTTGGCAGCCCGCTCGGCCCGGTAAAGCAAGTGGCCGAGCCAGGCCGAGGCGACGCAGCAGAGCGCCACCACCATGAGCTGCGTGACCACTGCCAGCCCCAGCAGCGACATCACGCCCGTGGCGATCGCGCCGCCTACCATGGCGCCCGAATTGACGATATTGTTGGCGGCGATGGTGCGGGCGGTCTGCGACTTGTCCACGAAGGTCGTGAGGAAGGCATAGAGCGGCACCACGAACATGCCGCCGCAGACGGCGATGCCGAGTAGGGTGAGCAGCAGCGGGATGGCCAGCGGCTGGACCACGAAAGTCCCCACGTTCATCAGCGCTTCCGGTCCGCCATGCGGCGGCCAGATCGCGCAGACTTCCTGGAACGCCAGCAGGAACAGACCCATGCCGATCACCGAAAGCGGCGACCAGCGTGCCGAGACCGTGCCCTTGAGCAGGGCGTTGATCGCTACCGAGCCGCCGGCCACGCCTACCGAAAAGATCACCAGGAACAGGCTGGCGACTTCCTTGCTGGCGTGGAGCATGTTCTTGGCGAGCGGCGGGAACTGGATGAACAGCACCGTGCCGATCGCCCAAAAGAAGCTGATCGAGCAGATCGCCAGATAGACCCGGCGATCCTGCATCGTGGTGCGCACGAGGTTTATCGAGGAGCGTACGACATGGTAGTCGATCGGCTCCGGCTTGCCTTGCGGCGGCGCGGGCGGAACTTTGCGGCCCGCGAAATAGCCGATGACGGCAATGACGACGACCAGGATCGCAGCGGTATCGACGCTGATCCAACCCGCGACGATGGTACCGGCCAGCACGGCTATGTAAGTGCCGGCTTCGACCAGTCCGGTGCCGGACAGCACTTCCTCGTCACGCAAGTGCTGCGGCAGGATCGCGTACTTGATCGGGCCGAAGAAGGTGGAATGCACGCCCATCGCGAAGAGGGCGAGCAGCATCAGCGGAATCGCCGCGGTGTGCAGCGCAATTCCCTGCCATGCCAGCGCCAGGCCCGCGCCGCCGACCACCATGATGATGATTTCGCAGAACTTGACGATTCGGATGATCCGCGACTTGTCGCGCATGTCCGCCATCTGCCCTGCCAGCGCCGAAAGCAGGAAGAAGGGAATGACGAAGATGCCGGAAGCCAGCGCGCTGAAACGCGCTTCGGCGCTTTCCGAATTATAGACGCCGTAGACGACGAAAAGCACCATCGCGTTCTTGAACAGGTTGTCGTTGAACGCACCCAGCAACTGGGTAACGAACAGGGGCAGGAATCGCCTGGTCCGGATGAGTTGGGAGGTCGTGGTCATGACGGAAAAATTCGGCGGCCTCGCTTCATCGTTGCGGCGACACTTAATGCGGTAGGGCGAGGGCACAACCCCTGTAGGGCGCGGCCCGGCGTTTTTTGATGGGCAGTGCCTAGCGTCCGCGCCTCACGGCAATCTTGCGGCAACGAACGCTGAAAGGCCAAAGCGGATGCGTTCGATATGGCCGCGTCGGGGAACACAAGCCAATTCTCAAACGCGCGAATCGAGGCTATGGGCATGGGAACATGCTGACCTTGCCGAATATCCTTACGCTCTCGCGGATCGTCGCGCTGCCCCTGCTGGCCTTTCTGCTGTGGTGGCCGCGGTGGGAATTCGGCTACGGCCTTGCCTTCGGTCTCTACTGCCTGATGGGCATAACCGACTACTTCGACGGCTATCTGGCCCGGTCGAGCGGGACCGTCTCCAAACTGGGCGTGTTCCTCGATCCCATCGCCGACAAGATCATGGTGGCCACGGTCATCCTGGTGCTGACGGCGCAGGGAATCCTGACCGGTCCCTATGTGGGCGACATGCACGTCATCGCCGGCCTGGTGATCCTGGTGCGCGAGATCGCGGTCTCGGGACTTCGCGAGTTTCTCGGGGGATTGCAGGTTTCCGTGCCGGTAAGCCGGCTGGCCAAGTGGAAGACGACCTTCCAGCTGATCTCGCTTGGCGCGCTCATTCTGGGTGCGGCAATGCCCTGGTGGAATCTCGATCTTGGCTCGCTCGAATTGAACGTTCCGCACACGGTTGGGCTGACAACGCTGTGGGCGGCTGCCGCGCTCACCTTGATCACCGGCTGGGACTACTTGCGAGTCGGCCTCAAGCATATGGATTGACCGGGCGCGTGAGGGCGCTCGTGCAGCCTTGCGAAATCCGCTATCGTGCTTGCGGTCGTTGCGGTTGGCACGCGTGTTGCGCATCTTCAGGGCTGGGGGGTCATGAAGGACATTCCCATACCTGCGCCTCTCCGCCCGTCATCTTCCGAGTCTGAAACTCCCCCGCCCGCTGCGCATCGAGCGTCCGGTAGCCGGTTCGGCCGCTCGCTGGTCTTCGCGCTTGCCGCGTCCGCCGGGCTGACGGTGGCGAACATCTACTACGGCCAGCCCATGCTGGGCCTGATGGAGCGCGAATTTGCGGGCGCGGCCATCACCTATGTCCCCACGGCGACCCAGCTCGGATATGCCGCGGGTCTGCTGCTGCTGGTGCCGCTGGGCGATCTGCTGGAGCGCAAGCGGCTCATCGTCCTGCAATGTCTTGCACTATCCGTTGCCCTTGCTCTGGTGGCGCTCGCCCCTACCGGCGGCACGGTGCTGGCCGCCTCGCTCGTCGTCGGCCTGCTCGCTTCGGTAGCGCAGCAGATCGTGCCGCTTGCCGCCAATCTCGCCCCCGAGGACAAGCGCGGCGCGGTGGTCGGCACGGTCATGGCCGGGCTGCTCTGCGGCATTCTGCTGAGCCGGACTCTGGCCGGTTTCGTCGGCGGAGCGTTCGGCTGGAGAGCGATGTTCTGGTTGGCGGTGCCGCTGGCGCTATCGACAGCCGGGCTGATGGCCTGGCAGCTTCCGCAAAGTCGTCCGCATCGCGGAGGGTTGGGCTACCTTGGGTTGATGGCCTCGCTGCGCGACCTCTGGCGCGAGTTTCCCGCGCTGCGCCTGGCGACGTTCACCCAATGCACCCAGTTCGGCGTGTTTAGCGTGTTCTGGACCATCCTGGCGCTGCATTTGCAGGAGCCGCGTTTCGGGCTTGGCTCGGAAGTGGCCGGACTGTTCGGCGTCCTGGGCGCCGCCGGCGTTCTGGCCGCACCGATCGCCGGGCGTATTGCCGACCGGCGCGGGCCGCACCCGGTGATCGTGAGCGCGAGCGCCTTCACCTTGGTCTCCTGGCTGATCTTCGGCTTCTGGACGTCGATCGCAGGTCTGATCGTCGGCGTGCTGCTGCTCGATTTCGCGATTCAGGCGAGCCAGATATCGAACCAGAGCATCATCTTCGCCTTGCGGCCCGAGGCGCGGTCGCGGATCAACACGGTCTACATGGCGTCGATGTTCTTCGCCGGTTCTGCAAGTTCCGGCGCGGCAACGGTGGCGTGGCACAACTGGGGGTGGACCGGGGTGGTCGTGCTGGGCACCGCGATTGCGGCCTTGGGGTTGGGCTTGCAAGTGGTTCGTTTGAAGAAGTGAAGTCCTGGGGGATGATCCCCCAGGCCCTCGGAATGTCGTCGTCGCTCCCGACCTATCCGTATCCCGCTCCCTGCGGCGCAGCCATTAAGTCTCCGGACGCAGCCATGGGCGCACAAGGCGGTTGGTCGGCCTGACTTCTACATTCCCGGGAGTGCAGGGGGGCTATGCTCTCCTGCGTTTTCTTTCCTTGAAACTACCCCGCCCGCAACTCGTCCGCCAGCAGGCGAAACTCCTCCGCGCGCGGTGAATTCTTGCGCCAGACCAGCGCGATTTCGCGATTGGCGTTGGGCGAGAGCAAGGGGCGGGCGACGACGTTGGTGCCGTTGAGGATACCCGCGTCGATGGCCATTTCGGGAAGCATCGTCAGCCCAAGGCCGTTGTCCACCATCTGCACCAGCGTATGCAGCGAAGTGCCGATCATCGTTGCCGAGGCACGCAGTTCGGGCCGGTTGCAGGCGGCCAGCGCATGGTCCTTGAGGCAGTGCCCATCTTCCAGCAGGAGCAGGCGATGCTCGTCGATGACGTCCGGGCCTACCTCGGCAGGAGGGTTGCGCGGATCGTCGCTGGGGAAGGCGACGAAGAAGGCGTCAAGTTCGATCGTTTCCTTTTCGACCTCACCCGTGGCGTAAGGGAGGGCGAGCAGCACGCAATCGGCGCGGCCGTGGTGCAGCGATTCGATGGCGGCCTGGCTGGGCTCCTCGCGCAGGAACAGCTTGAGGTTGGGACGCTCGCGGCGCAGGCGCGGGAGCATGCGTGGCAGCAGGAACGGTGCGATCGTGGGGATCACGCTCATGCGAACTTCGCCCGAGAGCGGCTTGCCGCTGGATTGCACGAGGTCGGATAGTTCCTCCGTTTCGCGCAGGATGCGGTGCGCCTTGGCGACCACGGCATTGCCCAGCGGCGTGAAACGCACGGCGCGCTTGGTCCGCTCGACAAGGGTGACGCCGAGCAGGGCCTCCAGATCGCGCAAGCCTGCCGAGAGGGTGGATTGCGACACGAAGCACGCGTCCGCGGCACGGCCGAAATGCCCGTGTTCATGCAGGGCGACGAGGTACTGGAGCTGTTTGAGCGTGGGCTGGTAAACGGTCACGGCCGGGCTATCGCACGAACGCGGCGGGTTCGCCAAGCATTTGCTTTTGTTGAGGGGGAAGGAGGGCGTCGTCCCGGACTTGAATCGGGATCGCTGGCCGTGAACAGCTTGTCTCGCGGGAGTGCGCCCTGCCGAAGGCTCGTGTCTAAAGAATTGGCAGCGGTCCCGGATCAGGTCCGGGACGACGGGCACTCAGTCTTCGTTTGCAGCCCCATCCGAAGCCTCGGATGCCTCCTGGACGAGCGCCTCATCCTCGACGCGGGTCATCTTCAGCTTGCCGTTCTCCACTGCGAAGGCCAGCTTGCCCTCGACCAGGGCGAGCGCGTCGCGGCCGAACACTTCGTAGCGCCAGCCTTCAAGAATCGGCAGCTTCTTGCGCACACCCGCCGCGAGCAGCTCCAGGTCCTCGCTGCGCGCCAGCAGGCGAGCGGCCACGTCGATCTCACGGGCGCGAATCTTCAGCAGCAGCTTGAGCAGGTCGGCGACCAGCGAGCCTTCCTTGCCGAGCGGCGCCCCCTTGGGCGCGCGGGGTGGAAGTTCGTCGTCGGGCAGGGGCTCGGCCTTCGCGATGGTGTTCATCAGCCGTTTGCCGATGTCGTTGTCCTTCCAGCCCTGCGAGAGGCCGCGCACTTTGGCGAGGTCGGCCTGCTGCTTGGGCGGGTGGCTGGCGATGTCGGCCAGAGTCTCGTCGCGGGCGATGCGGCCGCGCGGGATGTTCTTGCCCTGGGCCTCATGCTCGCGCCATTCGGCGATGGCCTTGAGGCGCCCGAGCATCGCCGGGTTGCGGCCGGCCGCCTTGATTCGCTTCCAGGCCTGGGCCGGATCGTTGCGGTAATGCTCGGGGTCTGCCAGCTTCTCCATTTCCTGATCGAGCCATTCGCCCCGACCGGTCTTGATCAGGCGCTTCAGCATCTTGGGGAAGATCTTGGAGAGGTGGGTGACGTCGCCGATGGCATATTCGATCTGCCGCTCGGTCAGCGGGCGGCGCGACCAGTCGGTGAAGCGCGCACCCTTGTCGATGGTAAGGCCCATCCACGATTCGACTAGGTTGGAGTAGCCGATCTGCTCGGACTGGCTGATCGCCATCATCGCGATCTGGGTGTCGAAGATCGGGTGCGGCGTGCGCCCCGTGGCGTTGTAGATGATCTCCACGTCCTGGCCGCCCGCGTGGAAGACTTTCAGCACGTCCTCGTTGTCGGTGAGCAGGTCGAGCAGCGGGGTCATGTCGAGCCCGTCTGCCATGGGGTCGATCGCGGCCGCTTCCTCGGTATTGGCGATCTGCACCAGGCAGAGTTCGGGCCAATAGGTGTTCTCGCGCATGAATTCGGTGTCGACCGCCACGAAATCGGATTTCGCAAGGCGTTCGCACAGCGCGGCGAGGTCGTCGGTCTTCGTTATCAGCGGGTGAATTTTCATTTCGAGCGTGGCGGTAACGCGAACCGGGCGGGGGATCAATGTTTCCGGTCCGTCATATTCTCCGACAAATGACGAATTCGTCTATTTCCTGCGCAGCATTCCATCGAATATCCGGCGCAGCGGGCTTCGCGGAGCCTGCGCTTCCAGTTCGGCGATGCTTTCGCGCGTCACCAGACGGCGGCGCAGCTGCGTGCCGGTCGTGTGAAGTCCGGGTGGCGGGAGGTGCCAGGCTTCCGGGCTGCCATCGTCCGTGCGTGGCTGGGTTTCCGGCGCGCCATTCCTTGCGACGGCTTCCGGAACGTGCGGTTCATTCATGTCATCCACTGGCGAGACCCGTTTTGCGGAAGGATGGGTCAGTAACGGTTGATTTCGGGTTAGCGTGCAGGCGTTCGGTTGGCTCTGCGCCAATTTTTGTGACGCGTAGAGGATGCAGTGGCGGCAAGGTGCCTCGATCTCCGCCAACTGCTTGCGACGTCTAGGTAGGGAGGCTAGACGTCCGGCGGGCACGTCCTCTCCGCGTCTCCGTGTGCTCCTTATCCTTTCCCGAGTGGCTTACGCGGTCCGATCTCTTCTGGAAATCGCCGCTTCACTCGACTAGGGGGCACGGCTTGCAATTCCATTCAGCCGAGAAGAAGCCCGAGCCCGCCATGACTCATCCTTATCGCTCCCACACCTGCGGCGCCCTGACCGCCGCCGAGGTTGGCCAGACCGTTCGCCTCTCGGGTTGGGTGCATCGCAAGCGCGATCACGGCGGCGTCCTTTTCGTCGATCTGCGCGACCATTACGGCATGACCCAGGTCGTCGCCGATACCGACAGCACGGCGCTTGAGCTGCTCGATTCGCTTCGCGTCGAATCGGTCGTGACGATCGAGGGCGTGGTGAAGGCCCGCACCGATGCCACCGTGAACGCGAACCTGGCGACCGGCGCGATCGAGGTCTACGCCCGCTCCGCCACGGTGATCAGCCGTGCCGAGGAGCTGCCGATGCCGGTAGCGGGCGAGCAGGAGTATCCCGAGGATATTCGGCTGCGCTACCGCTTCCTCGACCTGCGTCGCGACACGCTGCACGCCAACATCGTCAAGCGCACCAAGATCATCTCGGACATGCGCCGCAAGATGGAAGGCATCGGCTTCACCGAATATTCGACGCCGATCCTCACCGCCTCCAGCCCCGAAGGCGCGCGCGACTTCCTGGTGCCGAGCCGCATCCACCCCGGCAAGTTCTATGCGCTGCCGCAGGCGCCGCAGCAGTACAAGCAGCTGCTGATGGTCGCCGGTTTCGACCGCTACTTCCAGATCGCCCCCTGCTTCCGCGACGAAGACCCGCGTGCAGACCGCTTGCCGGGCGAGTTCTACCAGCTCGACCTCGAAATGAGCTTCGTAACCCAGGAAGAAGTCTGGGAAACCATGGAGCCGGTGCTCCAGAGCGTCTTCGCCGACTTCGCCGAGGGCAAGCCGGTGACGCCCGCCGGTAAATTCCGCCGCATCCCGCACGCCCAGTCGATGCTCGACTACGGTTCGGACAAGCCGGACCTGCGCAACCCCCTGATCATCAAGGACGTGACCGAGCACTTCGTCGAATCAGGCTTCGGCATCTTCGCCGGCATCGTCGCCAATGGCGGCGTGATCCGTGCGATCCCGGCTCCGGGCGCGGGCGCCGGCAGCCGCAAGTTCTTCGACGAGATGAACGTCTGGGCGCGCGGCGAAGGCTACTCCGGCCTCGGCTACATCAATATCAAGGACGGCGTCCCCGGCGGCCCGATCGCCAAGAACCATGGCGAAGAAAAGACCGCCGCGCTGATCGCGGCGCTGGGCCTCGGCCCGAACGACGGCGTGTTCTTCGCTGCCGGCAAGGAAGAGCAGGCCGCCAAGCTGGCGGGTCTCGCCCGGATCCGCACCGGCGAGCAGCTCGACCTGATCGACAAGGACCGCTTCGAGCTGTGCTGGATCGTCGACTTCCCGTTCTTCGAATGGGACGAGGACAACAAGAAGGTCGACTTCGCGCACAACCCGTTCTCGATGCCGCAGGGCGGCATGGAAGCGCTGGAAGGCCAGGATCCGCTGACGATCAAGGCGTTCCAGTACGACCTCGTCTGCAACGGCTACGAAATCGCCTCGGGCTCGATCCGCAACCAGTCGCCGGAGCTGATGGTCAAAGCGTTCGAGATGGTAGGCCTGACCAAGCAGGACGTGGAAGATCGCTTTGGCGGCCTTTACCGCGCCTTCCAGTACGGCGCACCGCCGCATGGCGGCATGGCGGCTGGTGTTGACCGCATCGTCATGCTTCTTTGCGGTGCGCAGAACTTGCGCGAAATCACGCTGTTCCCGATGAACCAGCGCGCCGAAGACCTGCTGATGGGCGCGCCGAGCCCGGCGGAATCGAAGCAGCTGCGCGAACTGCACATGCGGGTGGTGGAACCCCAGAAGGGTTAAAACGTCGTTGCAGTCTGTGGCGGAGCCGTTATTCCGCCGGACTGTCATCTCGCACCGGCCCTGGAGCCCGTTCGGAAACGAATATGGGAACACGGGGCCGGGACGTGGGTAAATCGGGCCATGGCGCTTCGGCGCCGTGTCCTATCTTGTGTGCGAGGCTTGCCAGCGCGCTGCCCAGTCTTTAGGGCGGCAGGCGAGATTCCACACCTCGCGAATTTTTGAAGGGGTTTATTCAATGAGCGATACCGCCGATCGGGTTAAGAAGATCGTCGTCGAACACCTGGGCGTCGAAGCCGACAAGGTGACGGAAGAAGCAAGCTTCATTGACGATCTGGGCGCTGACTCGCTCGACATCGTCGAGCTGGTCATGGCGTTCGAAGAAGAATTCGGCGTCGAAATCCCCGACGACGCTGCCGAGAAGATCAGCACCGTCTCGGATGCCATCAAGTACATCGAAGAGAACAAGGGCTGAGCCCCGCTTTTCGGCTACTCTCGCGACTTTCGGCCTCGGGCCGGGTCGCGAGCGGCTGTGATCCGGTTCATAACCGGATTGAACTCGACAGGCTCGACCTCTAAGGGGGCGGGCCTGTTGCCGTTTCTGCGGGCTGGTTTGCGCCAGCCGCATGTTCGGCCAAATTGCTTTTTCGGAGAGCATGAATGCGTCGTGTTGTCGTCACTGGACTTGGTCTTGTCACCCCGCTTGGGGCTGACGTCGAGACCGCCTGGGCCAACATCCTTGCGAGCAAGAGCGGGGCAGGCCCGATCACCCGCTTCGATGCCTCGGACCAGAAGTGCCAGATCGCCTGCGAAGTGAAGCCGGCCGACCACGAGTATGGCTTCGATCCCAACAAGCGCGTCGACCACAAGGTCCAGCGCCAGGTCGATCCCTTCATCGTCTACGGCATCGATGCCGCCGGCCAGGCGCTGGAAGACGCCGGGCTCACCGACATGAGCGAGGAAGACAAGCTCATGACCGGCTGCTCGATCGGTTCGGGCATCGGCGGTCTGCCGGGTATCGAAAGCGAATCGCTGGTGCTCGCCGAAAAGGGACCGAGCCGCGTATCGCCGCACTTCGTGCACGGCCGCCTCATCAACCTGATCTCGGGTCAGGTCTCGATCAAGTACGGCCTCAAGGGGCCGAACCACGCGGTGGTCACCGCCTGCTCGACCGGCGCTCACTCGATCGGCGATGCCGCGCGCATGATCAAGGACGGCGATGCCGACATCATGCTGGCCGGCGGTGCCGAATCGACCGTCTGCCCGATCGGCATTGCCGGCTTCGCACAGGCCCGCGCGCTCAACAGCAGCTTCAACGACCGTCCCGAACAGGCCAGCCGTCCCTACGACAAGGATCGTGACGGCTTCGTCATGGGTGAGGGCGCCGGCGTTCTCGTGCTGGAAGAGTACGAACACGCCAAGGCGCGGGGCGCCAAGATCTACTGCGAAGTCATCGGCTACGGCCTGTCGGGCGATGCCTTCCACGTCACCGCTCCGGAGCCTACTGGCGACGGTGCCTATCGCTCGATGCAGATGGCGCTGAAGAAGGCCGGCATGACTCCGGCCGACATCGACTACATCAACGCCCACGGCACTTCGACGATGGCCGACACCATCGAACTCGGCGCCGTGCGCCGCCTGTTCGGCGATGCCATCGGCGGTGTCTCGATGAGCTCCACCAAGTCGGCCATCGGCCACCTTCTGGGCGGTGCCGGTGCGGTCGAATCGATCTTCTGCATCCTGGCGCTGCGCGACCAGATCGTTCCGCCCACGCTCAACCTCGACAACCCGGACGAGGGTTGCGAGGGCGTGGACCTGGTGCCGCATGTCGCCAAGAAGCGTGAAGTGCGCGCGGTGCTGAACAACTCGTTCGGCTTCGGCGGTACAAACGCCAGCCTGGTGATGCGCAAGATCGACTGATCGAGAAGGACTGAAGGCGATGATGTCGCGGCGCAACTGGATACTCGTCGCGGCCATCGGCCTTGCGGCCGTCATCGCCTTGTGGTCCTTCGTGGGCGGCTGGTACGGTTCCGGCCCCCTGAAGGAAGACCGCCATTTCCTGGTGCCTGCCGGTGCCAGCCTCTCTGCGGTTGCGGAGCGACTGGAAAAGCAGGGCGTCGTGCGCAGCGCGCAGGGCTTCACGTTGCGGGCGCGCATATTCGGCGGTAGCGGCGCGATCAAGGCAGGCGAGTTCGCCATTCCCGCCCATGCCAGCGCATCCCGCGTACTTGCGATCCTGTCCAGCGACGAGATGGTCCGTCGCTTCGTGATGGTGCCGGAAGGCATGCCGTCGATCATGGTCTACGAACGCCTCAAGGCGCAGGAGCATCTGAGCGGCGAGATCTCGACACCGAACGAGGGGTCCGTCCTTCCCGATAGCTACGCTTACGAGAATGGCGAGCCCCGCGCCGCCGTCCTGCGGCGCATGCAGGCTGCCATGACGCAGACGCTCAAGGACCTTTGGGAGAAACGCGCGCCGGGGATCGCCGTCAAGACGCCCGAGCAGGCGCTCATCCTGGCCTCGATCGTCGAGAAGGAAACCGGCAAGCCGTCCGAACGCCGGACGGTGGCCGGGCTCTATTCGAACCGCGTGCGGATCGGCATGCCGCTCCAGGCCGATCCTACGATCATCTATCCGATCACCAAGGGCAAGCCGCTGGGACGGCGGATCCGCCAATCCGAAATTCGCGCGGTCAACGACTATAACACCTACACGATGAGCGGCCTGCCCAAGCACCCCATCACCAATCCGGGACGCGAATCCATTGCTGCGGTGCTCAACCCGGCCAAGACGGACGCGCTCTACATGGTGGCGGACGGCACCGGCGGGCACGTTTTCGCAGCGACCCTTGCCGAGCATAATGAGAACGTGAAGAAGTGGTTCGCCATCCGCCGCGAGAGGGGTGAAATCTGACGGAGCGAGGCGCGCTACGTGAGCGTGCCGTCCGCCTGCTTGCGGCGGGCGTAGATCGTCGAAGCAAGGGCAATCGTTACGATCAGCAGCGGAAACAGTGCCGCAGACGGCCCCTTCGCCGCCACGATATCGAAGCTCAGGAAAGTCCAGCCGAACTGCACGAAAACTGCGGCGAGGGACAAGGCGAAAAGCGCCCAGGCCCAGCGGCGGCGCATCAGGAGAACGACAGCGCCGATCGTGCCGCTGGCCACTGCGATCGCGTAGGCGGCCCAGACCCATCCCGGCATCTCGCGAAAGGCTTGAGCCTGGACTAGATCGTGCCGTGCGATCTCGTCGAGATCCGCAGTTGCCTGCATGAGATAGGCGACATCGCCCAGCAGGTTCCACAAGAGGATGAGAACGGCGACGATCCGGAACTTCGGCATGTTCTCGGTCCTTTTTCCATGACGATGGAACCGCCGATCCTTGCCCTGCGGACATTCCCTTGGCAATCGATCTGGCGGAGGAGCGCACGGAAATGAAGGAGCAGGCGCATGAACCGCCGGGATGAAGTTCTTTCACCGAACCGCAAGCCGGGCGCGCCGCTGCTGATCACCGCCGAGCTCCCGGCGGATATCCTCGAATGGGCCGACAGTCTGCGCCGCGCCCACTACCCGCCCGAGAGGAACCGCCTTCGCGCGCATGTGACATTGTTCCACGCGCTTCCGCCTGGCGTGGAGGACGAACTCTTGCAGATCCTCGGCTACTTGGCCCGCAGCAAACCCCCCGAGGCGCGGATATCAGGGCTGATGAAGCTGGGCGGAGGCACCGCCATCGCGATCGAATCGCCGGAAATGACCGACATGCACGTGGAGATCTCCGAGCGGATGCATGGCCTGCTGACGGATCAGGACAGCCGGCCGCTCAAGCTGCATATCACTATCCAGAACAAAGTGGACGCCGCCGCCGCGCGCGTTTTGCAACAGCAACTTGGGCCGCAACTCCGCCTCACGCGCTTTCGCTTTCGGGGTTTCGGCCTCTATGCCTGGGAGGGTGGATTGTGGCGGCCGATTCGCTCGGTATCTTTTCGAGGGTGAACGCATTTTTGGGTGTTGACCGATGCCAACCTTGCCCCTAGAGGACGCGACCTGCCCGGCAGCGATGTAGGGCACCGGATCAAGCCTCCCACGCGGCGGCCATGGTTTGGCGGAGTAGCTCAGCTGGTTAGAGCAGCGGAATCATAATCCGCGTGTCGGGGGTTCGAGTCCCTCCTCCGCTACCAAAAACCCTCATAATATCAGTGGTTTACGGTCGGCCCTTTGGGGCCTTTTTACGGTCCGCAAGAGCCGGTTTACAAACTACTGTAAACTTTTCAGGCGGACAGGCGCTCGGCAAGGCTGATGATGACCCGAGCTTCGTCGACATAGCGCGCACGAATTTCGGCGATCCGCTTAGCGGTCCAACCGATGATCTTGGCGATCTCCTCGTCAGTAAGTCCCTTGATCGCGAGCTTGGTCACGAACGTGCCGCGCAGGTCGTGGATCACGCGATCAAAGCCTTCCGGCTTGCGGCGCTGCCAGACTGTTTCGAGCCCACTTTCCGTCCAGGCGGTCTTCCGGCTGTTCTTCAGGACCGTGCCGCTTCGCTCGTCTTTGCGACCGTCCAGCCATTTGCGTAGATCGTCATAGATCGGGATAACTGCACGGCCGCCGCGCTTGCCGGTCTTTTCGACGATGATGGCCTTTTCGCCTACGCACTTCCAATCAAGTCGAATCAGGTCGCCGAGTCGGAGGCCCGTCAGCTGGGCCAGCTCCAGCGCATCCATGATGTGCGCCGGGAAGTCTTTTTCCGCGCGAACAGCCTGCCAGTGCCGGTCCTCCCAGACTTGATCTGCCTTGTTTACGTGGTGCAGCTGCTTGATGCCGGCAGCAACGTTGATCTCGATCTTGCCGTTCTCGACAGCCCAGCCCAGCAGTGTCGCCATCATGACGGACGCCTTGTCGGCCGTCCGGGGCTGGTCCTGCCACAGATCACGCCATTCGATGATGTCGCCGCGCATGCGCCGATCCTCGAAAGCGGAGAGAGGGGTGTTGCCGAATCGCTCGGATATGCGGGTCAGCCAGCGGCGGTAGTCCCGCTTCGTGCTGTCCTTCTTGGTCGTGAAGTCAGGGCTGGCCTCATAGCCTGCGATGATCGCGTCGATATCGTCCTCGGATTGTCCGCCGAAGCTGTCCTGCAAGGCGCGTTGCTGAGCGCCGAGGATATCGGGCGTGATGACTGGCCGCGCACCGTCCTGCTGGTAGATGCAGGGGCCGCCGCGCCAGGCGTAGACGTACCAGCGCTGGCCCGCCTTCCGGGTTTTGCTAACGACGTGCAGTCCGCTCACGATTCTGGTCCTTCGCCTTCCAGGCGTCATATGCATTCCCTGCCGTTGCCGCAGGGGGGTGGATAGTCACGCCGTCGCCCCGGATGTCAACGGAGCCGATCGGCAGGCCATAGTCCCGGAACAGGTCCAGCACGCGCCGGACCTCGCTTTCCGGCACTAGGCGGCGTTTTGTCGTCATGGGTGGTGTGCCTCCGGGTATCCGTCGTGCTGGACGCCATCGAGCAGGCGGCCAGCGGCTTTCTTCCCGACACGGGCCATCAGATGATGGTCGGGGAAGACATGGCAGCGATCGCCTCTCCTCAGCCGAAGGTTGGCGGGGGTATCTTCTTCCAGATGATCGCCTGCGGGCACGTACTCGCCCCACTGCTTGAACAGGAACGGGACGCCTGCCTCCTCACACTGATCGCGCAGGCTGCGCGCCCAGCCCGGGTGCATCGGTCGCGCATGCGACCCGCTTTCACCTCCAACAATGACCCAATCCAGTGTTCGCACGTCGCACGAAACCGATGCAGGTTCGCCGTCGTCAGCATACGGGCCATGATCCGTCACGATCTGAACAGCCTGATTCCACGGGCACTCCTCCCGGCGCGGTATATCGGTTCTGCTGCAACGGTTGCCGTAGCCTTCGCCGTCATCACAGCCTTGGCAGGTCTTATCAGGGTTTAGCCATGGCTCGATGTTCACCTCGCCCAGCAGCGGCTCCATGGACAGGAACCGGTAGCGCGGGCCATTCGTCTGCAGCAGCTTCGGAATGTCGCGGTCGGCTTCGACCTGGTTCACGATCGTGGCTCCCAGCCAGATGTTGCCGGGCCATCCTCCAGCAGCCTCGGCCATCTTAGCGGCATTGCCGATGCGCTTGGTCACCAGCAGCCAATCGAGGTGTGGCGTCTCACGGATCAGCTGGAACAGCTCGGCGCGCCACTCGGCAGGCACCTCGTTGTCGAACACGTCGGCGAGCGAGGCGCAGAACACGCGGTACCGGATTCCGGCCGCTTCGGCCTTTCGGTTCCAAGCGCGCGGCTGCTTCCACGTCGACTCAGCGGTATGGCGGCGATCTTCACCCGCGCCCCACTTAACGCCCATGCGGACGGTTGCGAGGTCGGCAGCGTAGCAGTTATCGCAGCCGGGGCCGACCTTGGTGCAGCCGATCCACGGGTTGAAGGTGTGGTGGGTCCACTCGATTGCGCTGTTCTCAGCCATTTGCGGTCTCCGCATCGATGTTGCCGCGATGCACGTCGAAGCTGACGGCCACGATCCAGGGGTTGTCCTGCCAGCGGGCGCCCTCGGCGGTGTGGAGGCTGTCCCAAAGAGTGGAATAGCTGCGCCGTGCTGGGGTCCGGGGATCGGTCATGTTGAATCCGGGGCCGCCGCTGTAGTCGCGCCAAGCCTGCCCACCGATGCAGGCAAATCCTTCGATACCCTCGGCCTTTGCATCAGCCTCGCTGCACTCCTGGAGGCGCTGCACTCGAACGTCGGTGACTGCCAGCCAGAGCCGCGAAGTCGAGCGAGGCGCGTGGATAGCGGGCACCCATGGGCCTGCGAAGGTCAGATCATCATCGCAAGTTGCGAAATTCTTCCGATCGCGCTTGCCTCTTCCATAGATCGACAGGTCGCCCCAGCCACCGGCGTCCGGCTCGTTGGGCACGTTTTCGGCGTCTTCGTCTTCCCTATCGATGGTCGCGCGATACTGAAACTGATCCTGACCGGATTTCCGTTCGATTGCGCGGCATGTCTCGCGTACATAAAGCTTATCGCCGACGGCGTAGGGCATGCCGATCGTCGTGCCAGTGGTTTGGTTCCAGATAGCAGCACGCTCGGGAACCGGTAACCGCTTGCCCTTGGCTATTGTGAAGACGCCCTCGCCGCCAGTAGCGGTTGCTTCCCAGCCCCCCATGTCGGGGCGGCTGAACTCCTTAGGGAGCTTGATCAACCGCCGCGTTTGCGTCTTGCGACCGGCGAGCAGCGCGACGACCATTGCTGCGCTGAAGATGATGCCTTTTTCAGCCATTGGCGACCTCCGCAGCGCGCGCTCGTAGGACAGCGGCACAGAGCGCAAGTGCCGGGGTGGCAGCCACAGCATCGAAGCCATCGGCCCACATCATCGCGGCGCCGCTGCCCTCATACTTATCGATGCGCGCGAGGCCCACTGGTTTGCCGGCCGCGTCCCAGATGGTTCGGGTCATGTGAAGGCAGCCCGCAGGAACAAGAGTCATCGCCGCGTCGAGGGACGCGGAGTATTGAAGCATGCCGATGGCGCCAAGCCACTGCCGATCTGCCAGGTTGCGGGTCCAATTCAGACGGGCGTATTGAGCGGCTGAATCTTCATTGCTGAACTTGTCTGGATACAGCGTCGCGAAGACTGCGCAGTCGATGTTGATGGCCCACGGGTGCGAGCCTTCACATACTCGCGCCAGCGATAGCAGTGCTTTCGCCCTATCCATGGAGATTTCCTTTCGCTCTTTGTTCGCGCTGGGTGTCGGCACGCGCGCGGATCTGATTTTGGGTGCGGTAGTGGTCGGCGTGGCCGATGAATCGAAAGGTGAAGAGGAAGGTGGCGCATGCCTCAGCGCGCTCCTCCACCGTTTGGTTCGTCCAGTCGGTTGCCGGATCGAGAAGGTTCATGCTGCCCCCATCGAGACAGCGTCCTCGATGCGGCGGCAGGCGGTTTCGAAATGCGCGGGATTGCGCTCGATGCCGACGAACCTCTTGCCGGCGCGTATGGCCGCCACGCCTGTCGAGCCAGTGCCCATGAAGGGATCGCAGACCGATTCCCCGGCGACGTTCCGGATGATCTTGTCCATAACGGCGTCGGGCTTGACGGTCGGATGTCCGTAGACCTTCGACGGCATGGACCCGGCGTTGATCCAGCGATGCATATCGTGGTGGTCGCCAACCGGGGCGAACCCTTGGTTCCAGGCGTGAATGTAGGGCTCGATGTCGGCCAGGTAGTGCTTGTTCCGGTGTGGCGCCGGGTTCGGCTTGATCCACGCCAGCAGCGCTGCCCGCCGGAATTTCGGCCGGAGAGCGGCGAACATGTCGGCGACAAGCAGCGCGTCAAAGTCGTTCAGCTCGTCTTCGACGATAGCCGGGATCAGGTCGCCGAGCTGGTCATTGTGGCAGAAGATGACGACTGCGCCGCAAAGCTCCGGGCTCACGATGGCATGATCGAACCCGCGATCGAGCCCCTCGGTAACGATCTGGTCGCTCGCGCCCCTGGCAGCACGATAGGCTCCGCCGCCGGAGTTGTTGAACAGGTAGGGTGGGTCCATGACGTCGGCGTCGTGGAAGCCAAGCGTGGGGCGGATCTCGTAAGCGTCGCCGAGGTAGAGGGTGGCGGCTCCGATCTTAACGATGTGGCTCATGCCGCTCGGGCCTCCCGCTCGGCGATCTCGTCCGCCATGTTGGCGCGCACCAGCGCATCAGACATCGGCGGGGGCACGCTGTTCCCGCACTTGGCGACTTGGGCCGTCTTCGTGATCGGCTTACCGTGCGCGTCCGTCTCGATTTGGTAGTCGGCGGGGAAGCCCTGCGCGTTGAACAGCTCGCGCGGCGAGAGCATGCGCATGCCGATATCGACGATGACGTATTCTTCGCCCTCGATCATCACCGTGACGAGGCCAAAGCGGTCCTGAACCGTCACAGTGCCAAGCGGGCTACCGAGGCCATGGCCGTCTTGCTCGTTGCCGTAGTACTTTATCAGGAAGGCGCGGACCTCGCCCATGTGGGTGCCGCCGGCGCTGACCGTGTGCAACGGCTCCTCGACGCTTGAACCGTCGCGGCAGGTTCCGCGCAGCTTGACGAGGTTGGAGGTCACGAGGCGCTGTTGGCTGCCGCTGGTCGCGACAGTGGACAGCGGCGCATCGGCAGCCCGCCCGGCAAGGTTCTCGTTGTTCGGTCCGCCGTTCGCCTGCTCCAGATGCGCGCAGACCACAGCGTGCCGCGGGGCGCCCGCCATGACTGTATGCAGCGGCTCGGAGGGATCTACGCCCTGACCGTTCTGCGCGAACTTCTGCATGAAGGCGCACACGGCGGCCGTCTTGCCTCCACCGCCGGCCGTGACTGTCGGAAGGGGCTCTTGCGGGTCGGCCCCCGCGCTCTTACCGAATTGCCGCTCAAGGACGGCGGCCACCACGCCGAGCGGTGCGCTGCCGCCCGGCCGCTTCACGAAGCTGTTCGCGGTGACGGTGTGCAGCGGTTCGTCGACGGCATGGCCGATCGCGCCGGAACGAAACTTCGTCACGTGCGGCATGACGACAGCCATTTCGCCACCCTTGGCCGTCGTGATTGTCCGCAGGGGTTCATTGCCCGGATAGAAGCGGTCGCCCGCCCAATTCGTGTTGCAAATAGGCACAATGAACGGTGCCGGGTTGTTGACCACGAACTTCATGATTCCGTGCGCGATGCGACGCAGGGTCTTTTCGGCCAGCGGCTTCTTGCGTTCGAAGATCGACGGGCACGGTATCGACCAGTCGATGATCTCTGCCGCTGTGCGCCATGGCTTGCGCTTGCCGCTCAGAACCTCGGGCGAGCCGGGCTTGCCGTGCGTCGGCTCCGGCCAGACGATCGGCTTGCCATCGCAGCGGGCGATCATGAAGAAACGCTTTCGGATCGTCGGCGCGCCGTAGTCGCAGGCGCGCAGCTCCTTCCACTGGATTTTGTAGCCCGCCTTGCGCAGCTCGCGCTGCCACTTGTCGAAGGTCTCGCCCGCGCGTTCCTTGATCGGGAAGCCCTTATCGCAGAGCGGGCCCCAGGTGCGGAACTCTTCGACGTTCTCCAGCAGGATCAGCGAGGGCCGGACGCGCTGCGCCCAGAGCACCACTACCCATGCGAGGTCACGGATCGACTTCTCCCGGGGCTTGCCGCCCTTCGCCTTGCTGAAATGTTTGCAGTCCGGCGAGAACCACGCGAGGTCGACGGGCTGCCCGCCGGTCACTTCCTTCGGGTCGATCTGCCAAATGTTGTTCCTGATGTGCCGTGTGCCAGGGTGATTGGCCTCGTGCATGCGGATCGCCTCTTCGTCGTGGTTGATGGCGATATCCACGGCGCGGCCGAGCGCGGCCTCAATGCCGGTCGATGCTCCGCCGCCGCCGGCGAAATTGTCTACGATAAGACCCATGTGGGTTGCTCCAGGAAGCTGCGCTTATCCTCGCCCCCGCCGCAGGCGGCAGGGGTCCGGTAAGGACAGGTTTGTGAATGGGAGGGCTTCCCCACGCGGCCCTCTGCGCGTCCTGAATTCCGCGGGATTGCGGTTGGGGAGGGAATGCGGGGGACCAGAATTCCTTTCCGTTTCACATTCCCTGCGAAGTCGGATCGGCGTCAGGCCTCGGCGGCGCCGACGAACAGCGGCAGGCCGGTCTGTTCCTTGACCTGCTCACATGCGGCGGCAAAGGCCTGCTCGAAGGCCAGGTCGGCGCGCCAGAGTTCGTACCAGAACACGACGCCGCCGGGCGCCTTGCGGTAGCGAAGACGCGCCAGCAGGCGGAAATAGTCCGGCGAGCGGGCGAAGACCGGGATCGTGATCATGAACAGGTTCGGGATGTTGAGCGGCTTGCCATCTGCATCGACGTGGGTGCTCTCGAACGTGAGCTGGCCTTCGCCGGTGGAAAGGTTGCGCGCTTCCTTGAGCACCGAATTCTCGTAGACCTGCAACCCGCGGGCCAGCTCGATCAGCTTCGAGGGGCTCGCCATCTTGCCGTTGATGGCCGCCACGAACGCCTTCGCTTCATCGCTGGACGGCACGCCATCCGCGTCGATGTCAACGATGCGGTCTTCGAGAAACTGCGCGAAGTCCGACATGGCCATCGGCTCTTTGTCCTTGCCGTGCCAGGCCTTCCACTGATCGGAGAACGGGAAGGCGTATTCGGCGCGGTGGCGCAGATTCGCCCGGTCGCCGCCATCGGCCACGCTCTGGTGATAGTCGAAGATCGTCGTCAGCTTGGCGGTCGCCATGTCGTCGCGCGCGAACACCGCGCTCGCAGTATCCACCTTGAAGCGGTTGGTGTGCTCGATGAAGCTTTCGAGCGTGGTCCACTTCGCCGTGCCCACGCGCTCCATCGGCGCGAGGCGATACTTGTCGAAAGCGGCCGGATCGAGGGCGTGCACGCCGTTCGGGCTGACTACGACAATTGCGGTCGTGCCATCGCGGGGATCATGGATCTCCTGTGTGGTGACGTGCGTCAGCTCGCCAGCGGCCTCGACGGCTTCGCGGATCAGACCGCCCGCGTCCTTCGGGTTGATCTCAGACATCTACTCGTCTCCTTTGCTCAGACGTCGCGGACGGTGCGGGTCGGGGTGACGTCGCGGACCGTGCCGAAAAGATTGCCCTGGTTGGGCTTGTTGGGGGTGAAGCGGTTCTCGGGGGTGACCCAACCGATGGTGCGGCCGTGCTTCTCGCGCGGGGTCGCCAGCTTGATATCGGGGGTGAAGAAATAGACGCCGTCGTGCTCGCGATCGACTTCGATGGTCAGGGTGATCTTGCCCTTGACCTTCTTGCCGTCCTCGATCCCGCGCTCTTCCAGATCGGCGGCGAACGTCTTCAGTTTGTCCGCGCAATCCGCGTTGAACTGGCCGTCGTTGAGCATGAAGATCAGGTCGGTGAGCTGGGTGACCACCGGATAGCGGGACGAGCCGTCGGCGGCTTTTGTTTCGTCGATCAGGATTGACGCGGCATTCTCTTCGGCCATGTGCAGGCACTCCGATTGCGGATCAGGCCGGGGCCACGATCCAGAGGGTGAGGAAGATGAGGGCGAGGACGGGAAACAGGCACGCCAGGTAGATCACGTCGCCGCGCACCTCGGCGGGAGCTTCGCGCCAGAGTTCCGCCCAGGCGTCCAGGCTTCCACCGGCATCGCGCTCGGTCGTGGTTGCTGCGGGCGGGATGTGAAATATCGAGTGCATCATGCCGCGCGCCTCTCTTCGTGAGAGGGCATCACGACAGGGCGCAGCGACACGTCGAGAGCGCGGGAAATCGCCACCAGTTCGCGGGCGGCCTGGACAGTCGTTTCGGTGCGGTTCTGGTGCATCGCCCTGACCGCGCGCTCGGTGGCGTCGCGCAGTGCGGCGCACCATTCGAGCGCGCTGCACAGATCCGTTGCCAGCAGGCTGCGCGCGACATCGTCGGAGAAGACATGATCGTACTGCGGGCGTGCCCCGGCGTGCGGTATGTGGATCAGCGGTCGGCGGTACGACGCCAGAACGGCTTCGATCTGCAACGTATTCACGCCGCAGAGAACAGCGATGGCCTTCCATGGGGCGGTGCGCTGTTCGGCTTCGGCTTGCGTCCAGCGGCCCGTGTTGACCAGCCCCTTAGCCACACGTTCGCGGTGTGACAGAATGCGGGTGGCGATCGTGCGCAGTTCATCCGCGCTGATCGCCTGGCCTATGGACCATGCGACGATGCGGTCTCCCGCTCTGACGGCGCCGGTGGCGCTTTGCGCGCTCACCGGCGCCGGCCCTTGGCGCGACCCGAGGGCTTGGTGGGGGACGTGGGCTGCTCGGTTTCGCGGAGATCAGCGAGTGGAACGGTGCGGTTCCCGCTCGCGATTTCTCGCGGAAATCGGTGACTAGTCAGGGATACCAGCACGTTGCCGTCGCCGTTGTCCCGCAAGATGCGGACGGGCTCAACTTTCGTGCCGTCGTCGAGAAAGCAATGTGAGCCAACTCGGGGGAATTCAGTGGGAACGGAAAGCATCTCCAACTCCATCAGGCCGGATGCCTGTTGGAGGTCGATATGCGATTGTCGCAGACATGCTGTCAACGGTAAAAATGCGATTATCGCAGAATGTGAATTTGGGCTACAAAACCGTCCTTTGTTGTTCTATTTTTGTTCCCATCGGCGATCTCGCCGTACTTCGATAGAGATTGGAGGTAATGATGCTGTTTTACCGCGTACGTCTGTATGGAAAGCCAAAGGGTCCGTGGCGCCCAGTGAAGCGCCAAGCAGAGCGTGACGCGTTAGAGTTGGGGCTAGGCGAATACGATGAGTGGGGGACCTTTTTTGTGAACGTCCCTGGCGAAATTGAGGAACTTCATCAGCGCTTTGTCACGTGCGGCGCATAGGCAAATCACTGTCTCGCAAACTGTAAGAGTAAACGCGGCCGACGACCTTAATTGGCTCGTCCCCTAGCAGAATTTCCCGGTGCGAATCATCGCTGGAACAAGGCACGAGGCGTGCCGGGTCTGCTTGAAACTCCTTGAACGTGGTTTCGCCGTCTGCATTTTCAATTACATATCTACGTCCGGGCCATAACGCTTTATCGTCTGGGTCGATTACGAGCATTGTCCCGTTGGGAACAATCAGATCCATCGAGTTCCCAACGACTGTTAGCGCATATGCGTTATGGGGGGTTTCAGGATCAGACACGGCCATTCTACGACCGCCCGTTTGGAGTGCGGCAGTGAACTTGCCCGCAGGCACCGATCCCAAAACGGGAACGGTTCTTATACGGGGCTCAAGGTCGGCCGGGTCCAGCACCCCTTGGATCGCCTGCATCTCATCGTAAGTGATCCTTCGGCCAACCTTTCCGAGTGATTTCGTCAGCTTGTTCTCGGCGATGCCGGTAGCCTCCGCGAGGTCACGAATAGACATATTGCGGGCATCAAGCTCGGCGCGGATTTGGGTCGGGGTCATAGCTGTTCCGTGCCGCCGTCTGCGATTATCGCAACTACTATTATCGCAGACTTTATGCTTGATTGAAGTCTGCGAATATCGCATATCACGAGCATGAACGCTCTCGCTAACACCGTGATAGACCATCTGGGCGGCAGTACAGCTGTGGCCAAGATGATCGAAGCCCCGCTCTCGACCGTCCATAGTTGGCGTAAGAACGGCATCCCTCAATCCCGGATGGCGCATCTGCGCCTCGCCGCGAAGGACGCGGGTCTCGAGCTTCCGGCTGACGTGAGCGAGCTTCAACATGGCTTGGATGATGCCGCGCCCTCGCGGCAGGGGTCCACTGGCGATTTCTCCAAAAAGTCCAGCGAGGTAGCGGCATGATTGCGCCAGACGTATTCGGCCGCCTCAAAGCAGCCGTCATCAGCGCTGTGAAAACGAGCGGGGGTAAGGAGGGCGCAGCCGCGACCGTCGAGAAAAGCCCATCGCTCACAGGTTCGTGGCGCAATCCCAACGATACCGCTGTGCCTCGCGTCGATGACGCGTTCGCTTTGGATCAGGTAGCCGTAGTATTGGGCCATCGCCCTCCGATCCTTTCCGCGTACGCCGCCGAATTGGGGCATGTTGTTATCCCGGTTCCAGAAGAGCGTCCGCAAGACAGCGACATCAATGCAGCGCTGATCGATGCGAGCGCCGAGTTCGGCGACATCGCTACGGAAATCCGTGAGGCAACCCGCGACCACAAGGTGTGTGCGCGGGATCGCGACCGCATCGCCGTCCAGATTGACGAGGCGATGGCATCGCTGGCGCGCCTGCGCCTTGTCGTCAACGCGATCGCAAAAGGAGAGTAGCTGTGATCGGGGGGATTGAGCGCGAAGCCGCGCGTTATCGCATCGGACCGCTGACGACCTATGCTGATCCCAGCGAACTGGAAGTGTGGATGCGCCGCGCAGAGCCCGGCGATGAAACCTGGTACGCGATCGGCCCCGCGCTTGGCGATAAGGCCGCAGCGCCGAAGCTTGCGCGCCGCCTCGCCGGTGATGGACTCGCCACGCTATTTCTGCGCCGGGTTGGCGGCGGTCTGCACTACATGATCCGCAAGCGCGCGCCAGCGGCGTCGGCCATATCGGCCTGTGGTCGGATCGCTGCCCCCGCGTCGACCGAGCGGGCGCTGTACGAAGTGCTTTGCCAGGTGGCCGACGACGGGCTGCCGCTTCCCAGCAATGAGGTGCTCGCCGAACGCGCAGGGCTGCCGGATCGGCACGCCGCCCGGTACCGCTTGAGCCTGCTTGTTGCTGCCGGTTTCGTACGGGTCGAGGCGGGCGCGGGGCGCCGTGTCGTGCAGATCGTTGCGACGGGCCAGCGAACGGCCGGGGGCAAAGCGTAATGGCTGGCCAGTCCGCCTTTGCCGGTTTGCTCGCCAGCCTGATGGGTGCGGCCATGGGCGTCATTGTCGTCCTGGTCCTCGGCGGCGTAGCGGGATGAACGCGCCTGCGCTCAGAGGGCGGGGCGTGCCGTCGCGGGCGGGCTGGTTCGGTGCCAGCGGCTATTCGACGGAAGTCGACAGTCTTGCCGACCCTCGTGCCTATGCGCAGCATCTCATCAGCTACCTTCGCGACGATTCAACCGTTCGGGCGCGTGTTGCCGATCGGTACGGAGCACGGTTGTCGATTGCCGAGATTGCGGCATTGCGGCTTGAGGCTGAGTTGTCGCGCGCGAGACGTGAACACGTCGTGCGGGTGGGCGAGCCCGAGGACTCGGACGAGTACGATTTCCGGGTGTCTGCTCGTCCGTTTCGCTGGCAGGACGAAGCTCTTGCCAAGCACGGCGACCCTGCTCAGCGAGAGGCAAGGGCACGCGAGGCAGCTGCAACCTTCGTGCGGACAACGCGGCACGTCAGCACTCCGAAATTGCTGGCCGCGATTGGAATGGTAATCGGTGTGCCAGCGTCCGACCTATGTGGCAGCGGAAAAGCGGCGCGCATCATGCGCGGTCGGAGCTTGGCCTATGCGGTGCTGCGCGGGCGCGGCAACACGTGGGCACGGGTTGCCGCGATGCTCGGCGACCGGACCCACGCAAGCGCAATGCATGGCGCGCGCCAGTTCTTCGATAAATGGATCCGTGAGCCGGATCTGCTTTCGGCCTGGCGGTCCCTGGCCCCCTCCGGCGTGGCATCGGCCGAGACCTTTGAGGAGATGGAAATTCAGGTTCGAGCCGGTCGATCCGGTGGGCGCGATGCTGAGTGACCTGGAGCGCGAGCTGCTCGTAGCTGCCGGTCGCCTGGGCATGCCGAACCTGCGCAAACTGGTGGCGATGGGGGCGAATCGGCGGTTCGTCGTTCGCCTTCATGGCGCGGGTCTGCTCGGGGTCGGGAAAGTCACTCTCGGTGGGGCGCGGTGGGAACCGGAGGGCCCGGACCAGCGCCTGCTCATCGGCGTTTGCGACGGTGGCGAACTGGTAGACGTGGTGGCCGTATCCAGCACCTGCCGGGATGAGTGGTCGCTGCGAACCGGCCTTGGCTGGGCGCTGGGCGCCGATGCGATCGACGAAGTTCACAAGGTTCTCGCCTCGGACATGGGCGAAAAGAAGAAGCGTGTTCGGCTTCGGCTGCACGCGACACCGTTCGACTGGCTGGCAGCCGGCGGCGAAGGCTTGTGCGTGCTCGACTGGTGCGCGGCCTCGCTCGCGGAGCTGCGAGGCCTTGGCGAGCGGGTGACATTGCAGGTTCCGCCGGGCGGCGCGGAACGGATCAAGGGCCTGTTGGCCTACGGCGGCCTTCCGCGCGTGAGCGACGGGGCCGATGGTTTCATGGGGAGAATTGCGGCGTGACTACTCGTAACCCGTTCGCGGGTGATGACGACGGTCCCACGCCCCCTGATCGCGAAGATGGTTCCGGACCGGGCGGTTCGGGCCTGTCATCGAGCGGGGGTGCGGGGGGTGCGGTTTCGACGATCCTGGGCGGGCGGATCCGTGCCACGATAGATCCCAAGTCCGATCTCGCCTGTGCGCGCATGGCGCTCACGGACCTGGGCAATGCTGAGCGATGGCTTGTGCGCTTCGGCGGCGATTTCCGCTTCTGCCCAGAGCTGGGATGGTTCTGGTGGGATACCCGCCGGTGGAAGCTCCTGTCCGAAGAGAAGGACACGGTGCCGGCGGAGTTGATGGAAAGCATGGCCATCACGGTCCGCGCGATCCGAAATGAGGCGGCGCTGGTGGCCGCGAGCGGTTACCCTGCGCCCTATCTCACCGAAAAAGAGATGCGGGAGCTGGAGAGCTGGGCCGACGCGCACGGCACGACATCGCGCGAGTTCTATTTGCGGGACGACGAAAGCGGGGAACGGGCCGAATGGCTTGAAGGCCTTGAGCCCATGGACGTCGTGATGGGCAAGACCCTGTGGAGCCATAAGGTGGCGGCCTGGGCAAAGTCCAGCGAGGCTGGCGCTATGCCGACCCGCATGCTGCGCTGGATCAAGGGCTTTCGGTCGGTCGTCGTGCGGCCGGAGGCATTCGATCAGGACAAGATGGCGATCAACGTGCTGAACGGCACGTTGCGCCTGGTGCGCGGGCCAGAGAAGAGATCGAACGCGGAAGTCGCTGCCGGCAAGAGCGAGTGGCGCACGGGAGGGTGGAAGCTCAAGAAATTCCCCCACAACCGCGACGACCTGATCACGAAGCTGGCGCCTGTGAAGTATCAGCCCAGCGCGCAATGCCCGGCATACGATGCGTTCGTACTGCGGGTTCAGCCAGATGAGGCTATGCGGCGGTTCCTGCACCAGTGGGGCGGCTACTCGATGACCGGTGACACTACCGAGCACAAGCTGGCGTTCTTCTACGGGGCAGGGCGTAACGGCAAGGGGACGTGGGTGGAGGCGGTCGCTTTCATGGCTGGCGACATCGCCGGTTCGATCGGCATTGAATCGCTGCTCGACAGCGGCGGCCAGCGGCGCGGCGATCAGGCGACACCAGATCTTGCCGAACTGCCCGGTGTTCGCCTGCTGCGCGTGTCCGAGCCGCAAAAGGGCATGAAGTTCAACGACGGCCTTATCAAGCAGCTCACCGGCGGCGATCCGGTGAAGGCGCGTCACCTCAACAAGGGGTTCTTCGAGTTCTTTCCCGATTTCAAGCTGACGATCAGCGGGAACACCAGGCCGATCGTGAAGGACGTGAGCCATGGCATGTGGGCCCGCATGCAGCTGGTGCCGTGGGACACGATCATCCCGGAAGACGAGATCGACCGGAGCCTGCCTGACAAGTTGAAGGCGGAGGCAAGCGGAATTCTCAACAGGTTGCTGGACGGCCTGCTGGACTGGCGCGAGAACGGTCTTATCATCCCGGAGCAGGTCAAGATGGCTACCCAGGCCTATCGAGACGCCAGCGACGAGCTGGGCCGCTTCCTCTCGCAGATATGCGAGATCAGCAAAGACACTGCCAACGTGCGCGCCGCCTCTGGCGAGTTGCACAAGCTCTACAAGGCGTGGAGCGACGTGGGCGGTGGATCGGGCTGGGGACCCAAGGGCTTCAAGGCCGCCATGGAGGACAAGGGTTTCAAGACCATCGTCTCCAATGGGGTCAAGTGGCTCGGGGTCCAGGTGCGCGCGGGTGTGACGCTGGAGGGCGTCGAGCGCGGCGAGTGGCCCGGAAGTGATGATGCCTTGGCCTTTGCCGGGGACAATCAGGGCGGCGATCTCGACGAAAACGACGTGCCGCCTGAGTGGCGTGACGACGGCCCATAACCGGCGCAATCCTAGGGGTTGCGTGGTCCCGCGCCCCCTTCGTCCCTTCCGCGTGGAAGTTTGCGGGATGGACAGGTTTTCAGGGGATGGAAGGGAAAAACTCAAGCGTTTCTGCGGGAAAAGTGCGTCCATGGAAGGATGGAAGGCAAATCCGCATAGGTCTTCATGTGAGACTATCGTTTGAGCTTCATAAGCAACCTACTCGGTTTTCCCTTCCATCCTTCCATTTTCGAGAGAGTGAGGAAGGGTAGGATAATGGAAAACGGCGGTTTTATGCGGGTTTCAGGGGGTGGCGAGGTAGTGGAAGGAAGCCTTCCAAGCGACGTCCAACAGCCGGATGGATGGAAGGCAGTGGCGTTGGGGAATGGCGGAAATCCGCGAAACACGGTGTCGTGGCAGGATGCCGAAGACACGCTTATGGCCGCGTTCGAGTATCTCGGTGCGATGCCAGACCGCGAACGGGCCTACCTCGCAGCCGGAACGCGAACGGCATGGCCTGCGATCGTGCGTGAGGCGTTCGGCGACTACGCCGACGTAGAGGCCGGCCCCTCGCCCCAGCTCACCCGCCGCTGCGCCAACCTCGTGGAGCGGATGCTCACTGGCGAGAAGCCGCTGGCCGATGCCATTCCCGAAGGACATCGCGCGCTGGTGGGCCGGGTGCTCACGATGAAGCGCTGGCCCGGCCCTGAGGGCTTCGGATGGGACCGCGTCTATCGCCTGATGGGCGGCAAGCTGTTCAACCTGGCGCGTCGGGAAGAGCTGGAGACCACCAGCGACGGGATGCGCAAGGCGTATGAGCGGGCCATTCACCGCCTCGTCCTCGCCCTCGACAAGGCCGCCTGATCAAGATTGGCGGGTTTCTGCTGGGGAATGTGTCAACCCCATTCCCCATTCACCATGCAAATATAGGGTGTCCGTTTCACCACGAATTGGGGGTATGCCATGGGCACGCTGACGGTCTTCCGCCCAACTGGGCCGCAAGCGTAACCCTCTCCCCCTGAGACGCGGGCGGCAGTGACTTCGGTCTCTGTCGCCCGTTGTCGTTTCGGAGCCATCATGGGCCGGTTGAAGTCGATGCCGTCGCGTCTCGGCGCACTGCCACCTCGGGTGGCGGCGATGCCGAAGGTGGCCGACAGCTTCTACCAGTCGGCCGAGTGGAAGGACTATCGGGCTCGGCACCGGGCTTGGACGATCCAGCGCCAGGGCGGCGTGTGGTGCCTCATCTGCGGCTCCACACATCGCCTAATCCTCGATCACCGAGAGGAGCGGAAGGACGGCGGGGCGGACCTGCCTCCGTTCGACCAGATGGATTGGTACTGCGCCGGGCATCACAATGCCAAGACGGCCGCGGCGCGGGCGCGGCGGGCGCGCGGCGGTCGCGGGTAGGGGGGGTGGTCGAAAGTTCGGAGGGGGCGGCCCCTCTGCACCGCATCTCGTCCCATTCGGAGATTTTTTTTGTCGCACGATGGAATTTCGGATGGTCAGACCGACATGTTCGGCCTGCCGCTGCTGCCTGAAAAGGGGCGTGGTCGGCCTGCACATGTCTGGACCGCCGAAAACTCCAACAAAGTCAGTCTCTTATTCGCTTGTGGGCACAAGCCTGCTGACATCGCCAAGGTGCTCGGCATCACTAAGCCCACGTTTTACAAGCATTATTTTAACGAGATCGCTCGGGCTGGGCATGCGCCCTTGATGATGAAAGCGCGGCAGCTCGAACGGCTCAACCAAGCTGCCGAGGATGGCAACGTCGCGGCAGAGAAGGCACTGGCCGGCATGATCCAAGCCGAACAGGTCCGAACGTTGGGCGAGAAGATCAAGGATCGCGGACGGTCCGATGCGGCGCCATCGCCCCGTCTGGGGAAAAAGGAAGCCGCGAAGGAAGCGGCTGCAAATGCCAGCGGCAAATTCGCCGCCCGCACTCCGCCGCCGCTCCTGCTGAATTGAAGCGATGGCTGCGCCGAAGTGGTCCACTGCCTGCCTAGATTGGCAGGAACGGATCGTTGCGCGAAAGAGCCTGGTGCCGTGCCCGCCTCTGTTTCCCGGTAAGGCCGAGGATGCACTTGGGGTTTTCAAGTCCTTACAGGTCGTCGATCTGCCGAAGGTCGTTGTCGGTGAGGTCGAACGACACCCGACGTTAGGCGAGGTCTGCGACGACTTCGTATTCGATCTGGTTGCCGCGATCTTTGGCGCCGAGGATCCGGAAACGGGAAAGCGGCTGATTTCGGAGTTTATGCTCCTGATCAGTAAGAAGAATGGCAAGTCCATGATCGCCGCCGGCATCATGGTGACGGCGCTGATTCTTAACTGGCGGCCGAACGCCATTCTCCAGATCTTGGCGCCGACGCTGGAAGTTGCCAACAACAGCTTCGAGCCGGCTATGGGCATGGTCCGAGCCGACCCGGAGTTGTCGGTTGTCTTGAAGGTGATCGAGCACCAACGCCAGATCAAGCATCTGGACACGGGTGCCGTGCTCAAGGTGATCGCGGCTGACAGCGACACCGTCGCTGGCGGCAAGGCCTCGATTACGCTTATCGAAGAGCTGTGGCTGTTCGGAAAGAAGCCGAAGGCGGCAGCGATGTTGCGAGAGGCGCTCGGTGGCGGATCCGCCCGCCCTGAAGCCTTCACACTCTACATTACGACCCATTCGGACGAACCTCCGAGCGGTGTCTACAAGACCAAGTTGGCGTACATGCGGGACGTGCGCGACGGCGTTATTGATGACCCAAAGACCATGGCTATGCTCTACGAGTGGCCGGTCGAAATGCTGGATGCCGAAGCGTATCTGGACCCGGCATTCTTCTACGTTACGAACCCTCATATCGGCCGATCGGTCACAGTCGAATGGCTCCAGGCCGAGCTGGGCAAAGAGCAGATCGGCGAAGGCGAAGGGCTCCAGGTGTTTCTGGCGAAGCACCTGAACGTCGAGATCGGGCTTCGTTTGCGGCGCGATCGCTGGCGCGGGACAGATTACTGGGAAGCCTGCGCCGATAAGTCGCTGACGTTGGCCAGCCTTCTCGCTCGTTCGGAAGTAGCGGTGGTGGGCGTTGACGGCGGCGGCCTCGATGACCTGTACGGCCTTTGCGTTGCCGGCCGCGAACGCGGGACCGGGCGCTGGCTGTATTGGTTCAAGGCTTGGTGCTGGCCTGACGTGCTCACTCGGCGCAAGGAGATCGCGGCTCAGCTGCACGACTACGAAAGCGACGGCGATCTGGTGATTTGTTCGGAGGTCGTGTCGGAAACGCTCGGCTTGGACGCAGATGATACCGCCTACGAGCGTCCCCAGGACATTCGCGAAATTGTCGCCGTCATCGAAGAGGTCAAGGCTAGCGGCCTTCTACCAGAACGCGGGGCGGTTGGCCTCGACCCCCAAGGCGTAAGTGACTTGGTCGATGCGCTGGCAGAGATCGGCCTGGAAGATCCGCAGGTGGTGTCGGTCGGGCAAGGGTTCCGTCTCATGTCGGCGATCGTGGGCCTTGCCCGGAAACTGAAATTCAACGGCGCGGTCCATGACGGGTCGCGCATGATGGCGTGGTGCGTAAGCAACGCGAAGGAAGAGTTAGGACGGCAGACGGTGATGATCGTGAAGAACACCCAAGGGACGGGTAAAATCGATCCGTTCATGGCTGGGCTGAACGCCACCAAGCTGCTTGAGCTGAACCCCGTTGCTGCGAACGACAACGGCGTCTCGGTCTATGAAGATCGCGGACTGGTGGTCTTCTGATGGGCTGGGCTGAACGCTTCTTCGGTTGGGCAGGCGCCGGCACGGACAGTGCGTCGTCCGCCGTGAAGGCAAATGGCTTCCTCGACCGCGGGAGCCTGCCCGAGGGCTTCTTCGGCGAGGGGTTTGCGAGAGGCGCCGGTCGCCCAGTTACGGAACGGTCGGCGCTATCCAACGCGACGTTCTTTCGCGCAGTCAACCTGATCGCGTCCACCATCGGTATGTTGCCGCTGAACCTTCACCGCCGTGTAGGCGATAACATCGAGAAGGCCGACAATCACGCGGTGTGGAAGCTGCTCCGCCTGAAGCCAAACAGCTGGCAGACGCCGTACCAATTCAAGAGCTACATGCAAGGCCGGGCGCTGCTGCGAGGGAATGCCTACGCTTACAAGGTGCCGGGCCTGTTGGGAATCAAGGCGCTCGCGCCGCTCGATCCTGTGCGCGTGAAGCCGGTTCTCAGCGAGGATTTTGCGCTGGCGTACGATTACCAGGCGAAAGACGGAACTACGCGTAGGTTCGAGGCTGACGAAGTGTTTCACCTCCGCGCGCCCTGGTCGAGCGATGGGATTTCAGGCGATGGCCTGTTGAAGGTGGCGGCCGAAGCACTGGGCTTGGCCAATGTTGCCGACGAAGCCGCCTCGCGGATGCTCAAGAACGGGGCTTACGTAGGCGGAGTCCTGCAGCATCCGAAATCCCTGTCCGAACAAGCCATTTTGAACCTGCGAGCTCAATGGGAAGAGCGCTTCGTCGGATCGGAAAACGCGGGCCGCTGGGTCGTTGCCGAAGAGGGGATGGAGGCAAAGCCGTTCGGAGCTACCGGCAAAGACGCTGAAGGTCTGGCGCAGCGCAAGCACCAGGCGGAGGAAGTCAGCCGATACACAGGCGTCCCACGCCCCCTGCTGATGTTCGATGAGACCAGTTGGGGCAGCGGTATCGAACAGCTCGGCCTCTTTCTTGTGACCTACTGCCTGCTCCCCTGGTTCAACGCCTGGGAAGAGACCATTGCGTCGTCCCTCCTGAACGACCGTGACCGGGCGAACCATTATGCCAAGTTCAACGAGGCCGCGTTGCTGCGCGGCTCCCTGAAGGATCAGGCAGAATTCTTCGCCAAGGCGCTCGGTGGGCCCGGCGCCGGCGGCTTCATGGTGCCGAATGAGGCCCGCGACAAAATGGACATGAACCCTGAGGAATGGGGCAACACCCCCGCCTGGATGCAAGGACAGCCCGATGCGTAAAATGCCCCGAGTGATGGCGATGGCGCGGCCTGCCGCGCTACCTGTTCCTGCCGATCGCCGCGTGTCTGCTTTCTCCCCTCTGCCCGTAATGGACCGTTGGGGCGAGGATGCAGCCGGCATTCGCCCATCGGCCCTTGAGCAGGGGGACAACGTCATCACCATGTTCGATGTGATCGGCGAGGATTGGTGGACGGGTGGCGGCGTTACCGCAAAGAGGGTCGCTGCTCAGCTGCGCGCCATCGGTGATCGGCCGATTGAGGTTCAGATCAACTCCGGTGGCGGCGACATGTTCGAAGGCCTCGCCATCTACAACGTGCTGCGCGAGCACCCGCAGCCCATCACCGTGAAGGTAATGGGCATGGCCGCGTCCGCAGCGTCAGTGATCACCATGGCCGCTGATACCATCGAAATTGGCGCGGCGTCGTTCCTCATGATCCACAATTGCTGGGTCGTGGCGGCGGGCAACCGCAATGACTTCGAAGAGGTCGCCGCGTTTCTGGCCCCCTTCGACCAGGCAATGGCAGACGTTTATGCCGCTCGATCCGGTCAGGAGGCCAAGACCTGTGCCCGATGGATGGACGACGAAACATGGATGTCGGGCTCCATGGCTATCGAACGGGGCTTCGCCAACGCGCTTCTGGCAGCCGATCAGATGAAGGTCGATGAGACCGCGAAGGCGTCTGACCGCGAAGCCAATGAGGTTCGCGCCATGGAGCTGACCCTCGTAAATTCGGGCATGACCCGCGCACAAGCGCGCGCCCGGATCAAAAGCATCAAAGGCAAGCCGGACGCTGCCGATGACAAAGCCACGCCTGGCGCTGGCTCCACCGACTGGATGGCTTCGGCCGCCGCTGTTCTGGACAGCCTCCGGGCTTAACCACTGAGGATATCATGAAGCCTAATCACCTCATCCTTGGGGCGTCGTCGCCGTGCGCCCTTCTCACCGCGGCCGCCGCGCCCCGAGCACTGCTCGGCGCCACCATCCGCGCCGATGGAAACGATCCCAAAGCCCTCTTCGAACAGCTGAACAAGGCTGTCGTGGAAATGCGCGCGAAGCATGAAGAATCGCTCAAGTCCAAGGTCGACGACGCGGTGCTTCAGGAGCACGTCGAGCGCATCAACACTTCGATCGGCAATATCGAAGAGGCGATGGACGCCGCCCTGGCCAAGATCGCGGCAGCCAAGATCGGGGGCAAGGAAGATCCGCGGGACCCCGAATATACCGAGCAGTTCAATTCCTACTTCCGCCGCGGCGTCAGCTCGGATCGGCTCGAAACGGTGAAGGCTGCCGCGACGAAGACGGATGGCGAAGGCGGTTACCTGGCGCCTGTGGAGTGGGATCGCACCCTGGCAAGTCGGCTCAAGCAGGTGTCGTCCATCCGTCAGTACGCGACTGTCATCTCGATCAGCGGCGCTGGCTTCAGCAAGGTGTTTTCGGATCGCAATGTCGGTTCGGGCTGGGTCGGTGAAACTGCCGCTCGACCTGCAACCACCACGCCGGGGCTTACCTCGCTCGGTTGGGGCCTTGGTGAGCTCTACGCCAATCCTGCTGCATCGCAGGGCCTGATCGACGACGCGGAATTCGACGTCGAAGCTTGGCTGGCCGACGAAGTCGAAACCGAGTTTGCCCGTCAGGAGGGCATCGCCAACCTTTCGGGCGATGGCAACAACAAGCCTCACGGCATCCTGACCTACGTCACCGGCGGCGCAAATGCTGCACGTCACCCCTGGGGCGACATCAAAGCCGTGAATTCCGGTGCGGCGGCCGCGCTCACGGGCGATGGTCTGATGACGCTCATCTATGAGCTTCCGGAGGAGTATGAGGCTAACGCACGTCTCTTCCTCAACAGGACGACGGCCGGTTCCGCTCGCAAGCTTAAGGATGGGCAGGGCAACTACCTGTGGCAGCCGGCCTTCGAGGCTGGCCAGCCTGCCACCATCGGGGGGCAGCCGGTAGCGCACCTTCCGGGCATGCCGTCCGTGGCCGCTGGCAATATCGCCGCGCTCTACGGCGACATGCGGGAAACCTACCTCGTCATCGACCGCATCGGAATCCGTGTGCTGCGCGATCCCTACACCAACAAGCCGTTCGTCCACTTCTACACCACCAAGCGTGTGGGCGGCGGCGTCAAGAACCCGGACGCCATGAAGGCGCTGATCATCGGCGCCTGATCCGATCGGCGGGTGAAAGCCCGCCGGTTTCCCTAGTCGAACTATCGAAGGAGATCGACATGACTGCTGCGAAAAAGACCGTGGATACCAGCGATGTGAAGCTATCCGACGTGCCCGGCGTGCCCGACACCGCCCTGTCCCCGCTGGCAGACCTGACCCCCGCCACCGACGTTGCGGCATCGGGAGCCTTGATCGAACCCGAGATCGTCAGCGGCATCGATACCGATCACCCGGCCGTCGATAACACGCCCCGCAAGGGGCAGACGGTGTCGGCCAATCAGATCGACTTCAACGATCCTACCTTGTCGCCCGACGCCGCTGTGGCAGCCAACCTTCAGGCCTCCCAGGCCGACTGATCGCCGGACCCGCAGATGATCTTTGAGCTGCTCCACGCGCCGTTTCCGGAAGGCTACGGCGACGCGATCCTGTCGCTGGAGGCGTGCAAAGAGCATCTGCGGGCCGACAGCGACGATGAGGATTTTCTGATCCAGGCGCTGCGCGACGCTTCGATCGATTTCGTGGAGCGGTATTGCTCCCTCAAACTGGGGCCGGCCGCCGGCATCGAGTGGTCCGCCGCTGGCTTTCCCCGCGGCGCCGAGGTTCTGACCCTCAGCATGGGGCCCGTAACCGCCATCACATCGGTGGCGTGGGTCAACCGCGCTGGCCTTCCCGTGCAAGGGAGCCCTGCCGACTACCGCATCAATGCCCGCGGTGATGTACTGCCCAGGATGGGCGCACGCTGGCCGGGAGACATTGGCGGAGATGTCCGCATAGTCTTTTCTGCCGGTTACCCCGAGGGGAAGGCGCCGCCTTCGCTCTTGGCGGCGGTTCGGCTGTTCCTCGGCCACCTCTACAAAAACCGCGAAGCTGTGACTGATCGCGGCACCGAGGCGGAAGTGCCCTTCGGGGTTCAACAACTTTGCGGGCAATTTCGCCGGGTGTTGATCTGATGGGCATGATCGCAGCGGGCTCATTGGACCGGCGCATCCAGTTCGAGAAGCCGGTGACCACGCGCGATCCGACGTACAACACGTCGAAGACGACCTGGCAGCCGCATGTGAAGGTCTGGGCGCAGGTGCGCGACGTGCTGCCGAGCCGCGCGGAGAGCGTGGACGAGAACGCGTCCATGCAGCAACGGCCGGCTCGCATTCGGATGCGCTACCGCGAGGACATCACCGCCGACATGCGGGTGGTTTACCGGGGCCGCGTCATGGAGATCGTATCGGGGCCCGCCGAGCTGGGCCGCCGTGAAGGCTTGGAACTGATCGTCCAGGAACTCTCGACACGGGGTGAGAAGCCATGAGCCGCAATTTTCCGGTCAAGGGGCTGGCCGATCTCGACGCCTTTCTCTCGGCCCTGCCGCAGCGCATGCAGAAGCAGGCAATCCGCCAAGGGCTCACCGCCGCCGCGGCGCCGGTCCGCGATGAGGCTCGCGCCCGGGCGCCGAAGCAGAGTGGCAAGATGGCCAAGGCGATCAAGACGGGCTCGCCCCGGCAGAATCAGGACGGCACGTTCTCGGTCAGCATCCGCCTGGTCGGCGATCACGCCTACCTCGGCGCGTTCTTCGAGTTCGGCGTTGCTGCCCACCTTATTGCGCGCACCGGGGCGGGTCAGGGCAAGGTTGCTGTGCGCAATGCCGCCGAGGGCAAGGGCAAGGTAACGACCCGGCCCATGAAAATCGGCGATCGCTATGTCTCTGGCATCATCCATCATCCCGGTTTCGCGGCTCACCCGTTTATGCGGCCGGCCCTTGATGCGAAGGCTGATGAAGCCGTCCAGGCTTACGCCAGCAAGATCCGCGCCTTCTTGGAGGGCAAGACGGGCTTCATCGCTCCGGTTGACGAGGCAGTCTGATGTCGAATGGACCTCTAATCGTCCGGGTAGGCGTGATCTTGGCTGGAGCGGTCGCCGCGAGCTATTTGCTCGCGCGGCTAGGCGAGCCCCAGTCGGCTTGGCTCTGGGGTATGCTGTAATGGATGGCGTCGCCGCCCTAGTGCAGGTGCTTGTCGCTGATGCCGGCGTTGCGTCGCTGGTGCCGGCGGAGCGGGTTGCAGCCGGTCCTAGTCCTCTCGGGTTCGCTCTGCCTTGGATCATGCTGGAGAGCGTGAGCAAGAACGACCGCAACATCCCGGCCCCCGGTGCCCGCCGCCACGTCCGCGAGCGCGTGCAGGTGACCGTCATGGCGAGCGATTACCCCGAGCGGGCCGCCGTGATGCGGGCTGTCCGCCGTGCGGCGGCGGATCGGGTTAATGTCGTTGTCGATGGTATCGACGCCGTGACCATCCACACCGATTCGGCCGGGCCTGACTTCATGATCGAGGATCCTTCGATCTGGTGCCGGAGCCAGGATTTCCTCGTCAGCTATCTGGAGACACGATGATGATCAGCGCAAAAGCGACGCGCCGCACGACCTTGAACGGGACCACCTACGAAAAGGGCGCGACCGTCTCGATGCCCTTGCAGCAATTCACCGACCTCGAAGTGACTGGACGCTTTGAGCGCGCGCCCGCGAAGGCGAAATCCGAACCCAAGGCCGCTGACGGGGCTGACTGAAAGATTGCCGATCCCGGCGATGCGCCACCCCGCGCCAGCGGGGCTTTTCTAAGGAGACTACGATGAGCGTCTACACGAGCGCCGGGACAAAGTTCTCGGTATCCGCCGCTGCCCCGGCGACTTACAACGAGGCAGGCTATTCCGCGCTCGCCTTTACCGACGTTGGTGAAGTGAGCGACTTGGGCGATCTGCCCGAACGCGTCTACGAGGTAGTGTCGTGGCGCAACATCACCAATCGAGGCGAGAGCAAGGCCAAGGGCGGTTACACGCTTGGCAGCCAGACGATCACTGTCGGCATCGACCCGGACGACGCCGGGCAGGATCTTCTGGACACCCTGAGCCGTTCCGATGACCCAGCCTCCATTTCGTTCGAACATCCGAAACTCGGAACCATTTATGGCCGGGCGCTCGTGATGGGCGGCACGCGTAACTACGGCGACGTGAACACCATTGCCACCCGGCAGATTACTCTGGAATGGACGATCGTGAGCCAGGACGAAGACGGCATCGTCTACGAGCCCGCTAACTGATGCTACCCAACTGTCCCTGAGCTTCCGCCCCGCTTCTGCGGGGTTTTTCATGTCGGCCGGTCATCAGGGTGACCGGCCGACACCCTTCCCTGAAAGGACAGCCGCATGGCTCTCATCATCACCAACCACCGCGTTGCGGACGTTTCCGATCTTCCCGTCAAGAATGCCGACGGCTCGCCCTTCCTGGACCCCGAGACCAAGGCGCCGATCACTGCTACGGTGTTCGGCCCTGGCTCCAAAATCTGGCAGGTCGCCGATGCTGCGCGTCGCCGAAAGGCGATCAAGCGGTCCCGCGAAGCCAACGGCAAGTTCGAGGCGGCGCTCGACAACGAGACCGAAGACGAGATCGAGTTCCTCTGCGCCATCACCAAGCGGTTCAACGGCCTGGAGTATCCGGGCGCGAACGGTGACAAGGAGACTGTCGCCGCCGTCTACAATGACCACCATCTCGGCTACATCCGCGACCACATGGGCGTCGATACCAAGAGCTGGGAAAATTTTATGAAGGCGTCGCAGTCGCTCTCGAACTCTGGGTTCGTCAGCTCGCCTGGCTGAATACGGCTCCGCGCGTCGAACACACCGGCGCGGGCAAGCCGCCCGAGCCGGTAACGCGCGCGGAATCACTGAAGGCGCGGGGTCAAGAGCCGGTCCTGCCCCACAATCCCGCGCCCTACCTTACCAACTGGCTGCTGGAGATCGGGCCGACCGCGCCCGCTGGCGAAACCTCTGTCCCCATCGGGTTCTCCGAAATGGCGGAGTGGTCGCGGCTGATGGGGGTCGATCTGTCCCCTTGGGAGGCGAGGACACTGCGACGGCTGTCGCGGGCCTTCGTCAACCAGCGTGACGACGCGCGCAAGCCTACCTGCATTGAGCCTATGGTGCAGGTCGATCAGGAACTTGCTCGCAGCCGGGTCGAGGCCCAATTCGCGGCCATGGTAGCGACATTGAAGCGCTAAGCGGCCGCGACCGCCTTCTCATCCTTTTCCGCTCGCAGGTAATCCATCAAGCGGGTCCGTTCGCGGTTCTGACCATCTCGGATCATTCCGGAAATGAGGAAGCCGTCGATGAGGAGCCAGACGAAACCGATGAGAACGAAATAGCTCAGGATCTGCAAAATCGCGGTCCCAGGGCGTCCAAGATAGAACCGATGGCCGCTCACCGGCCAAGTGAAAATCCAAAGCAGATAGGCCACGCCAGCGCTCTTGCTGGCGTTGGTCACTCTCTGCTCGATCAGCATCAATTCGCCGGTAGTCAGTTCCGCCATTGGTCGTCCCCCTCGTGTGCGGGCACCCGTACGCGGGAACCCTTACGTATTCAATAACAGGAGTCGTTTCGTGGCAGGAGGTATACCGGCGGGGCGCCTTTCCATTGAAATCGTGGCGGAAGTCGCGCGCCTTCAGGCCGACATGGACAAGGTGAAGCGGGCCGTGAAGGACGCGTCCAACGATATCGCCAAGTCGGCGAAGGCGGCAAACGACAACCTCGCGGCAGTAGGTTCCGGCATCGCTAAAGCGGGCAACACCTCCAAACTTGCAGGTCATCACGTTCAGAACCTGGCATTTCAGTTCCAAGATCTGGGCGTCCAGCTGTTGGCGGCGGCGCAGAGTTCGGCGCCGTTGAAAATGGCATTCACCGCTCTTGTTCAACAGGGCACCCAAATCAACGGAATCATGTCGCAAGCTGGTATCGGCATCAAAGGCTTGATTGCTGCCACAGCGGGCCTGATCGCTCCGTTCGTTCCCTTTCTTGCGGTGTTGGCCGCAGCAGCGGCCGGCGTGGCACTGCTGACTTCTTCAATCAACGAAAACGCCAAGGTGACCGTCACATGGTCTGACACCTTGCTGGGTGCATGGGATGCGGTGGCCGCAGCGCTCAAGGGCGAGCTATCTTCCGCCTTCGACGCCTTCGGCATCAAAACGGGGAACGTATGGGCGACCGTTGTAGATTGGGCGAAGTGGGCTGCGAATAGGCTTATCGGCCTTATGACACTTGTGCCCCGCACAATTCTCGAGAACTTCAAGCTGATCCCCGCGGGTGTCGCTGACATCTTCCTGAGCGCAGTGAACATGGCAATCGACGCCATCAACAAGCTGCTGTCCTCTGCCGTCAACGGCGTCAACGGCTTCGTGTCCGAGGCAAACCGCATCCTGGCGAAGGCGGGCCTCACCCTGCCAACGCTCACAGCCCCCCAGATCGCGAAGGTGGCCAACAGCTACACCGGCGCGGCGGCAAAGCTGGGCAAGGGGGTCGCCAAGACGCTGGGCGATACAATCCAGCGCGACTTTATCGGCGAACTGGCAGACAAGATCAGCCCCTTCGCGCAGGCCCGCGCCATCGCCCGTATGAAAAGGGACGCGAAAAAGGCCGGCAAAGAGGCCGGTTCTGCGGCAGCAAAGGCTGCCAAGGACGCATTCGACCTGGACAAGTTCTTGCAGGACGCGACCGGCCGGATGGTGCTGGATGTGGCGGAGCAGCTTGCCAAGCGGCAGGAACAAGACTGGGCCGACTTCCAGAAGGAGGTCGGCAACATGTCCCAGGCGCGCTGGGATGAACGAATGCAGGATCTCGCAAGAGAGAAAGAGGCCGTCGCATTGCTCGACGACCAATACCGCGATCTTGTGAACACCTTGGGCAACCTCGGCGGCGCTGGCAAAGGGCTCGGTACGTTGTTCGGGTTGCTGACTGGCAATACGTCTGCGGTTGGCGGGAAGTTCGGCAATCTGCTCAACATTGGTTTGGGAACGGAAAAGGATAGCCAGGGCAACGTCCTTTCGAAGACCATCGGGTCGGAACTCTCCAAGGTCTTCAAAAAGAGCGGTGAATTCGGGAAGTTGATGACTTCCCTCGTTCAAAGTGCAGGCATGGGCCTTGTTGCCGGCAGCGCACTATTTGGTCGACAGTCCGCTTCCGAGCAGACCGGCTCCGCGATCGGTGGCGCGCTTGGCGGCAGCAAGGTCGTGGAGAAGACGCTGTCGAAGGGGCTGGAGAGCTTGTCCAAGGGCCTTGGCCAGTTCGCCGGTCCGCTCGGTTCGGTGCTCGGCGGTGTGCTCGGCAGCGCTCTGGGCAGCGCCTTCACGAAGGTGAAGTGGGGCCGGGTCGACCTGTCGGCAGCGGGCGTCTCCGGCACGTCCGGAAACAGCGGATCGTCGCAGAAGGCGGCGCTGGCCGCCGGCAACAGCATCTATGGCGGCCTGGCCGATCTCGCCTCGCAGTTCGGTGGCTCCATCGGCAACTTCGGCAACATCAGCGTCGGCGTTCGGCACGGTGACTACCGTGTCAACGCCGGGGGCACCTCGCTCAAGGTCAAGAAGGGCGCCGTCGACTTCAACGACGACGCCGAGGCCGCCGTGGCCTACGCGATGAAACTGGCGATCGAGCGCGGCGCGATCAACGGCATCCGCGCCTCCACGAACAACCTGCTGAAGGCGGGCGACGATCTGTCCGCGCAGATCAACAAGGCGCTCAGCTTCGAGAACGTGTTCACCGAGCTGAAGACGTACCTCGATCCGGTCGGCGCCGAGCTCGACACGATCGACAAGGAATTCGCCAACCTGCGCTCGATCTTCGCCGAGGCGGGCGCCACGGCGGCGGAATACGCCCAGCTCGAACAGCTTCTGTCGATCAAGCGGCAGGAGGCGATGAACAAGGAGGCGGATGCCCTCAACGACATCCGTTCGCGGATCGCCGAGGCCCAGGGCGACGAAGGCACCGCGACGGCCATCGCCCGCGCCAAGGAACTGCGGGACGCCACCAGCGACGCGCAGCGCGCCTTGCTCCAGCAGCTCTACGCGATCGAAGACGCCAACGCCGCGCAGGAGAAGCTCACCCAGGCGCAGGAAGCGGCGGCCACGGCGGCCGAGCAGCTGCGCCAGGCGTGGGAATCGGTCAGCGATAGCCTGGTGGACGAAGTGAACCGCATTCGCGGCCTCACCGGCGGCAGCGATGCCGCCAGCTTCGCCACCTTGCAGGGGCAGTTCAATGCCGCCGTGCTCGCGGCGCGGGGCGGCGATCAGGAGGCGGCTGCCAAGCTGGCCGACCTCAGCCAGTCGCTGCTCGAAGTCGCCGGCAACGTCGCCACGAGCCGGCAGGAGCTGGAGCGGATCAAGGCGGAGACGGCGGCCAGCCTGGAAGGCGTCATCGACGCGACCAAGGGTTACGCGGGTGGTTCCTCCACGTCGTCCGCCTCGGCCACGGCGGCCTCCGCCATCGACGCGGCCACCAGCGCCACGGCGGGAACGTCATCGACCAGCGGCAGCAACGACAATGTCTCTGAGCTGCGGGCGCTCCGCACGGAAGTGGCTCAGCTGCGCGCCGATCTGAACAACGGTCAGGCGGCGATCGTCAACGGCGTCAACCGCTCCGCGCGGGTGCTGGAAGATACGAGCGCGGATTCGGGCGGCCGGGCGTTCGCTGTTTCGGGAGTTGCGAAGTGAGGGTAGTTCTCGACAGCGGCGAAACGCTGGACCTGGGCGAGACCGAAGCCACGCCGACGATCGGCATTGTCGACTATAGCCGCCGGGTGACCGACGACTATGGCGTGACGACCGTCGTCGAGCGCGGCTTTGCGCGGCGCATGTCCGTGCGCCTGGTTGTGCCGTTCGACCAGACTGACGCGCTCCAGGCGAGCCTTGCCGCCATCCGCGCAAAGCCGGCGCGCTGGATCGCTGACGAGGGCGTGGACTGGCTAGACTTCCGGGGGTTCTTCAAGGACTTTGAGATTGACCTGCCGGTGCCGCCGAAGGCCTACTGCACCCTGACCGTCGAGGCCCTGACGGCAACGGAGGCTTTCGCGGATCCCGGCGGCGATCCCGCGCCGCTCGGCCATGCCTCCACGTTGCAGTTGCTCCAGCCTGCCGCCATCGAGGGCGGCGCGCTGGTTGCGGCGTCCGTGCCGGAGAACGACTATCCGGAATGGGCGGCGGGCACGACCTATCCGCTCGGCGCCCGCGTCATCAAGGCGGCGACGCACCGGATCTACGAAAGCGGCGCGATCGGCAACAAGGGCAATGACCCGGCCGGGGTGTCGGGCAAGTGGCGCGACATCGGCCCGACGAACCGGTGGGCGATGTTCGACCAGGCGCTGGGCTCGACCACCGAAGCCCCCGGCCAGATCGCGGTGACGCTGGCAGCGGGCGCGATCGACGCGGCGGCGCTGCTCGACGTGAAGGCAGCCACGGTGCGCGTCCAGGCCGCCGGCTATGACCGCACCGTCGCGCCGAATGCGGCCGGCACTGTCACCTTCCTCGATCTTCCGGGAACGGCCGGACAGGTCACGGTGACGGTTACCGGGCCGGGGACTGTCGAAGTCGGCACCCTGCTGGTCGGCAAGCTGGTCGGGCTCGGCTCCACCACCGACGACGCCAAGGCCGGGATCACGGATTTTAGCCGGAAGGAAGCGGACGAGTTCGGTGACATCCAGATCGTGGAGCGCGCCTGGGCGAAGCGCATGACGCTGCCCGCCAAGCTGCGCCGCGATGCCATCGATCTCGTCGCCGGGCGCATCGCCGCGGTGCGCGCGAAGCCCTCGCTGTGGATCGGCAAGGAGGGGATGGAAACCCTCACCGTCTACGGGTTCTTCAAGGACTTCTCGATTGCCGTCGATTCGACGATCTGCACGCTATCCCTGTCGATCGAGGGCCTGAGCACCGCGGGCAAGGTTGAGCCGCTCGCTGCGAGCGTGGACTGGCCGGACGTAGGCGACCCGGCGGGCACGAAGCCGGAGGACAACGCGACGGTCGGCGCCCCGGCCGGAACGGACGTTGCCGGAAAGCCTGCCGAGGAAGTGGTCGGCCAGCTTGAGGAGCAGGAGCAGCAGCTCGACCAGCTCGACATCGATGTTGCGCAGGCCACGATCAACATCGCGGCGGCTCAGGCGACGATCGTCCAGATGCAGACCGTCGCGGCCGAGACGAAGGCCGAGCTGGAAGCCGATATCGCCTCGATCAATGCGACGGCCGATCAAATCCAGGCCGATGCCGCAGTGACCCGAGCCAGCCTCGCCACCGCGCAGGCCGACATCATTGCTGCGGGCGGCCGGATCGACACGATCGAGACCACGCTGGGCGATCAGAACGCGTCGATCACCAGCCTGGCGCAGACGGTCAGCAACCACACGGGGCGGCTTGCGTCGATCGATACCACGCTCACGGCGAATGGCGCTTCCATCAATCAGAACGCCCAGGCCATCAGCGCCGTGCAGGGCGATCTCGCCTCGCTGTCGAGCACGGTGTCTACTCAGGGCGCCTCGATCTCGCAGAACGCCCAGGCCATCACGACGGCGAACCAGAACATCGCCAGCCTGACGACGCGTGTGGGCACGGCGGAAAGCTCGATCAGCCAAAACGCGACGGCGATCAGCGGCGTTTCGGGTCGGACGGCGACGCTGGAGAGTACGGTGTCGGCGCAAGGGGCGTCGATCAGCAGCCTGCAGTCGACCACTAGCGCCCAGGGCGGCGACATCGCCACGCTGCGCACGCAGATAGTGGCTGGTGGCGGCAATTTGCTAGTGAATACAGACCTTGCAGCTGGGACATCTGCCTGGAATTTCTATGCCGTGGACCAAATAGCAACCGGCTCGCGAAATGCGCCGGACAGTAACTGGCAGATCATCGGCGAAAACAACCTGACGAGCTATCAGGGCACATCGTCCTCCAGCGGTTACTGCGACTGGACGCAAGCCGTCTCGGTCAAAGGCGGAAATTGGTACGATGCATCGGTACTCGCGGCGACGAATCGTTGCCTCGTCCAACTTATTGTCCAATGGCTAAACGTAAGCGGCAACTCCATTGGAGTCCCCCAAACTCCGACGACTGCAGCAGGCGGCGGCGGCATGTACGTCGACCGTTATCAACTGTTGTCGGTCAAGGCGCAGGCACCCGCAGAGGCCGTCCGTGCGGTTTTCTATCTTCGCAAACTTGCCACCAATGTTGGAGCAGACAGCTGGGCATGGTTCTGTCGCCCGCAGTTTGCAGACACCCGCGAAGTGTCAGCCTCGCCGCTGCCGTACTCGCCCGGCAGCGCGCGTTCGGTTATCGAGATCCACGCAACATCCCTGTCCAGTTTGAACGGGCAGTACGCGTCGCTCTCCAGTACGGTGAGCACGCAGGGCTCGACCATCGCCAGCCAAGCCACTGCGATCTCCACGCTGCAGGGCAATTATTCCAACCTCAGCAGCACAGTTTCAGCGCAAGGGTCGTCGATAACCTCGGCTCAGTCCGCAATCTCAACATTGCAAGCGCAGACCGCGACGCTGACCACGCGCGTCGCGTCCGGATCGCAGAACCTGTTGGCTAATGGCGGACCCGATAACGGCACCACAGGCTGGTACAGCGACGGTGCGCTGACTAGCGATTTTTCATCGAGTTTTGGGCGATACTTGCGCGTCGTTTCGTCGGCATCGAGCTTCTTCCTTAATAGCGCGAGCGTCCCTGCAGATGCGGGAGGTTATTACACTGCTGCGGTGGACACCCTTCTAAGTGCGTCGGCCGGTGCCATGCGGATGTCGCTGGTGTTTATCAACTCCTCTGGTTCGGAGATTGGGCGAGTCCTTGGCGCGGAGCGTGGCGGACACAGCTTCGACAACGCCAATCAGGGTCGGGCGCTGAATGCCGCAACGGGACAGGCCCCGAATGGGACGACCGCAATAATCGTACAAATCAGCTGGTATGGCATTTCGGGACTGTCCCTCACAGGCGCCAGGTTGGTGAAGCTGGAAAATTACGCGTCGTGGACACCCTATTCGGCCGAAGCCAGTATCACACAATCGTTCCAAGCCCTCTCCACCCTAACCACCCAATACGCCTCCCTCTCTACCACCGTCAGCACCCAGGGCGTGACGGTGTCTCAGCACTCCACCGCGATCACGACGATCAACAACAACATCACCTCGATCATGGGCCGCTGGGGCGTGGAGATCGACGCAAGTGGCTATGTCAGCGGCATTGCGTTGAACAACAACGGCGCGCGGGCCGACTTCGCGATTCGCGCCGACCGGTTCAAGATGGTCCCACCTGGCGGGAATGGTTCCGACGGAAAGTACATCGTCGTCGACGGGAATGGCCGAACCACGGACTATATTCTCTACCAAGGCGTCCGGGTGGTCGAAATGGGCTGGCGCGACTGATGCCGTGGGTTTTCCGCTGCCGCACTCCCGCTGGCGAAGTGACATACGATAGTTGGACCGACGAGACGCTGTTCTATTACGACACCTTGTTGATCCCGGCCAATGCGACAGGCTCCTGGAGCTACCCGGCTCTTGTCAATCAGAAGGTCGCCATCGTCCGTTCGGACGTTGCTGATCCGTCGGGCGGTGCAAACAGCACTCCGCCTACCATCGTGGGGAAGGAAATCGCCTTATCCTTCCCTGGCGGTGTGCCCACGATCACCGCCACCCACCCCGCAGGCGTCACCCAGTCGGTTGCGGCGGAGATCGAAATACTCACGGTCGGAGGAAGCTGATGCCTTGGGGCTTTTCAGCATTGAATAGCGGGTCGCGCCGCGTGGTCGACAGCGAAAAATCGGCCTATGCATATGTCGGCAAGGTTACGCCCGCGTTCGTCCCAGGTTCCGGCATAGGAAATCCGCAGGCAACCTTTGCCTGTGTCGGTCGGCCGCTGCTTTATTACGAGCTGAACGCAAGCGCGGCGATGGGTATTCACCGATTGGATGAAGTTTCGCCGAATACGTGGCGAGTTCTGGCTCTGGGCTCCAATCCTATCCGGATCTTCGGCCGCGTAGACCTCAATTGGCCTGAAGGTACATCCGCGAATTGGGCGGTGCGACTCCGCCGCGTGTCGGACAAGAAGGTGACTTTCGATAGCGGCCTGCGAATGTTGAAGCTCGCGGGATGGACAGCTTACACGAACCTTGAGTTGGTGATGGACCCGAGCGACCCGGAGAACCTTCTTCCCGTCACCCCTCCGCTCGACCCGAACGGCCGAAGCATCAACTGGCAGCCGAACCTCATCAAGTGGAGCTACAACTCTGTTTCGATCGGGGGCGGCCAATCGACAGCCAGTACTATGTTCCAAAAGCCGTCATGGCGGATCAACGGCGCCACTTTGGTCAACAGCTGGACCGCTTTTGCTACCCGGACTGGCCCCGGCAGCGGCAACATGAACGTCCGACGATATGTTGGCGGGAACGTCTCAGCTCCGATCACCATGATCGACAACTCCGCTTTTCCATAACTGCGGTAATCGGCCGGTTCTGCCTAGCTGACTGGGCATACCGGCCCCCAATTCCCTACCATCCTACCTCCAAAGGAAAACGCATGCACAACCTCGTGAAGCTGGTCCAGGCCAGCGGCAAAGCCCTCGTCGTGCCCGCAAGTGCCATCTCGGGCGGCATCGTCCGTTCGCTCTCGGACAGGGAGAAAGAAGCCAATCCGAACGGCGCCGCGTTCGTCTGGCTGGTGCTCGACGGCCAGGCGCAGAGCGCGCTCGTGCGGGAGCGGATGGGCTTCATCCTCAACAAGGCGGGCGGCAGCTCGTCGGAGCGCGAAGTGATCGAGGGCGCGGATGGCGAGCGGATCTCGATGCCGCGCTCCGCCTTCTCCTACGCGATCGAGAGCGAGCGAATCACGGACGGCCGGGGCAAGCTGGTGTCGGCCGAAACCGCCGCTCTGAAGGAAAAGCGCGGTGAGGAACTGGTGCGCTCTGACGCTACGGTGCTCAAGACAACGCTGCGCAGCGCGGCCGGCTCTGTGGACTTCTTCGTGAAGGACAGCGCCGCCGACCTGCTGGACCGGTTCACCGTCGAGGTGTCCGAAGACGACGGTAGCGAGGAATATGACGACGACGGCAACCTGATCCCGGCCGAGGTGCCCGCCGCCTCGAAGCCGCGGGGCCGCCGCACCAGGTAGTCTCAGTCGCTGATCTGGCTCCAGTTCGGACCGTCATGGACGCCGAGCTGGTCCATCAGCTCATTCATCGCGCTGCGAGGCTGCTCCAAGCGGGTCAGCTGGGCGCCCTTCAGATCGACATGGTTGATCGCGAAGGCCTGCCCCCGATCATCCATCAACACCACGACCATTCGCTTGGCGCCCAGGTAATCGCCCAGATTGTCCGTGTCAGGAACCGGACCGTCAGGCGTCGGCGCGCGCCGTGCCCAGTCCTTCATCTGATCGACCGGGCTGCTCTTTTCTTCCGACACCGTTTCACTCCGCTGCTTCGGCCGCGACTATACCACCCCACAGGAGAATGACCATGGCCCTCACGCCAGACCAGCTGCTCGCCCAGCGGGCAGAACTCGACAAGCAGATTGCCGTCTCCAACCTTCCCGGCCTGAAGGCGTTCAAGGCCGCGTTGGCGAGCGGCAAGGTGGCGACCCTCGCCGATGATCTCGCCGCTTTGCTGCCGCAGCTCGCTTCCGACAACACGATGGGCACGCCGTTCCAGCAGGCGACAGCGCTGATCAGCGTCGTGCGCGGCGTAACCGACATGTTCGATCGCGAGGTCGAGCGAGTCCAGGCGCTCGCGGACGCTCAGACCGGCCCGGCGGCCGAGTAGACCTCGTGTCATGACCGATCCCCGTAAAGCCGCCTTCGACGCCGTCCGGGCCATCGCGCGGCCTGGCCTCTTCGACGATCCCGGCAACGTCCACGCCCTCGACAATCTTCTCGACGCTTTTGGAGCCCCGCGCATGTCTGAAACGAGCAGCATCCCCGACGATTATTGGCCCATGCTCTCCAAGATCGAGAGCGGCGACCGCCCCTACATCAAGGCCAGCACCTCCAGCGCCTCGGGCCTCTACCAGTTCATTCGCGCGACCTGGATTGGCGAAGGCGGCTCTTGGGGCTCGAACATGAACCTCGCTTTCGGCGGCTTGAAGCCTCCCGTCTCGGAGCAGCTTGCTCGCGCGAAAACCTTCACGGAGAAGAACGCAGCGGCCCTGCGCGCCAAGGGCATCCCCATCAACAAGGCGTCGCTCTATGCGGCGCACTTCTTCGGCGCCGGAACCGCGGCAAAGGTCATCGCTGCCGACGTGGACGATCGCGCCGACGCGATCGCCGGCGAGGCCGCGACGAAAGCAAATCCTTCGATACTGAAGGGCAAGACCGTGGGCCAGTTCCTCACCTGGCTGCACGGCAAAACCGGCGCCTGGGCGCGCTAAGGAGTTTGGGGGCGCAATGGAACACTTCTCGCTATCCGACTGGCTCACGTCACTCGGCTATGTCCTGTTGTCCGCCGTTGCCGGCGGCCTGGGCTACGTCATGCGTGAGAACGACAAGGGCAACAAGCTGAACGGGTGGCGGGCGCTCACGGAGGTCGCTGCGTCCGGTCTCGTGGGCTTTCTGGTCATGCTCCTGTGCCGCGCGATGGAGGTCGATCCACTTTATAGCGGGTTCATCGTTGGCATCTTCGGTTGGCTCGGGGCGAATGTCTCGATCCGGCTCCTGGAGCGCATCGTCTACGAACGCCTTGGGATCAAGCTGCGCGCGAATACCGACAAGCGCGTCGAGGCCGCCAAGGCTCAAGAGGAGGAACAGCTGTGAAATGGCTTTCGAACCTGATCACGCCTTTCAAGTCCGAGCTGCTCGCCATGATCGGCGTGCTGGCGATCTGCGGCATCGGTGCGACCGTTGCCGCATACCTGCATATCCAACGGCAAAACGACCAGATCGCCACGCTCGACACCCGCGTCGGCGATCTGGTCAGCGCGAACCGAGGCTGGGCCGACCGGTACGCGGAGCAGGACCGCCTGCGCGCGCTGGAGCAGAAGAACGTCCTGCTGCTCCAGGACAAGCTCGCGCTCATCGAACAGCAGGGCGTCGCCTCGTCCGCCCAAATCAAGGAACTGGAGAAAAGCAATGCGGAAGTTCGCGAACTTATGGCTCGCCGCCTCCCTCCTGACCTGCGCCGCCTGCTCGAACAGCAAAGGTGAGATCGCCTCGGCGCCGCCGCCTGCCTACAAGGGAATCCCGGCCGGTCTGCTGGAACGTTGCACCGTGCAGGATGTGCCCCAGGAGACGGTCGCCTCTATCATCGATAGCCGCGGCATCTACATCAAGGCGTTCAACAAGTGCGCAGCGAAGGTCGACGCGATCCGCGAGCACGACGCGGAGGCTCGAGCCGGGAGCGGCCGCGTCTCTGAATAGGTAAGAGCGCGGTCAGCAGCGCGTCCGGTTCACCACGCGTTTCCACTCATGCTCAGGCGGCCGGGGAAGCCGAACATCCACCTTCGGGGGATGCTCCAAGTCGAAGCGAATCGGCCTTACCCGGTCTTTTCTGCCTGGCGCCTTTTGCCTGGATGCGCAGACCCGGCACCAGAAGCGCACCTTCGCCGCCGAAAACTCGCCATCCCACCGCCGGCGCTCGAAATGATACCAGAGCCCCCAGGGATCGAACGAACACCGATGCCCACAGCGGCACACCGGCACGATCGCATAGCTGAGCAACGCGGCTTCCGTGATCGATGTGGGCTCATGAAATCCGCCCTTGTTAAAGCGCATGGTCGATCATGCCGCTGGTCCAGGCTCAGTAGCTGAGCCAATCGATCTCGGCCTCATCCACAGCCTCGAACATGTCGCCATCGGCGCCGCACTCGCCCAGGCGCTTTCGAACGGCCTCGGGGTCTCCGTCCAGCGGGAAGCGAGGATCGGCTTTCGCAGCTTTCACCAGGTTGCCGAGCAGGCCCTTCGCATCCGTCTGCCGGACCAGCCATCGACCGAAGGCGCCGCGCTCTGCCGGCGACAGCGTGCGGCCGGTCTCTCGAAGGCGCTCGTCGGGCGCGGCCGGTGTGAACGCGCCATAGTCCGCGCCCGCGAACACTCCCTTGCTACCGAGAATGCGCGTGATTTCCCGTCGCAGATCGTCGGGAGTGCTCTTCTGGATATCTGTCATCGGTGCGCTGCCTATTCCGCCGGCTCGGACATCAGATGCCGCCACGACTCGGGGCGCCTGAGGTCGATGTGCTGGATTTCAACGATATCGCGCGTGGCCTCTCCCTTGTCCTGCAATCGCTGGAGCACGGCCGGAAAGATGTCACAGAGCTGACGAAAGTCCTCTTCCGTCGCGCCGTCCCGGTCTGCCTGGTCGTACCGATGCCGCGCCAAGCGGATCAGGTCATCGTCGGACAATGGAAGGGTGAGTTGATCATCTGCCATGGGAGTTCCTTTCGCGACTCATCGAGCCATCGCTCATAGCATGTTCTAAGTTTGTTCTCATACAGCCGAAGGCGCGAAGATGGATGCGAGCGGACGGATTCCGCGATAACGCGTTCACATCGCTCGCAAGATTTTGCTGGGAGTTACCCGGCCGCTCGGCGACACTCGCGGGATGTGCAATCTCTACCGAATGACCGCGCCGGCCGATGCCGTGGCGAAGCTGTTCCGGGCCAAGGCAGCCGGTTCTCCGAACTTTGCGGCCGAGGTCTATCCGAAATACACCGGCCTCGTAGTCGCCGAGGGCGAGGTCCGCGCGATGACCTGGGGCTTTCCCCGCCATGCCGTCAGCAAGAAGACCGGCAAGCCTCTGAAGCCCACCGCCACGAACAATGCGCGAGACGATAAGCTGCGCGGCAATCCGATGTGGCGGGATAGCTTCCGTGATCGTCGCTGCCTGATCCCGGTCACGGCTTGGGCGGAGGCAGAAGGCGCCGCCGGGCGCATGACGCGCACCTGGTACTCCCTCCCTGATCAGGAGCTATTCGCCGTCGCCGGGATCTGGCGCCCCACTGACGAGTGGGGCAACGCCTATTCCATGGTCATGGTCGATGGCTGCGAACAGATGGCCGACGTTCACGACAGAATGCCAACTATCCTGGCGGCGAACGATTGGGAGCAGTGGGTCGCCGGCAGTCCGGACGAGGCTTTCGCTTTGTGTCAGATCTGGACCGGCCCGCTGCTTGTCGATCGCACAGACGAGCCCTGGTTCAAGAAAGCCAGCTCACTGCCTGCGCCACAAAGCCCAGCGCCATCAACGCTGCTATGAGGAAGTGCTCGATTCGTCCGGCCATCGCCCATGTTTGCCGGTCGAAATGAGGGCAGCAATTTGGGTTGCTACCGATATGGATGCGCTTGGTAGAAGGTTAGACATTGCCCACGGGACGCGGCAGGAATGCGTAGGCGGTTCGGGGTAGGTTAGACGCCCGAGAAGGGCGGAAATCCTCAGTTTGCGAAGCCCGGCTCGGAGTCGCAGGAGAAATATACGGGTGCGTTTAAAACTGTTCCATATTGGGAGAATTCTAAAAGTTCAGGATCATCGATAAAGGTGGAGCTTCCTTTTTTTTCAGCAAACTCCCAACTTCGAGGAACAAATCCGAGGAGGTGCCAATGGTAGATGCAAATGAAATCGATGTCCTGGTAGAGGAACTCACAAAGGCGGACAGCCAATCGGCAGCACCGTCAATAGCAACCTCGCTTGCTGCTGCCTACATTTCTAGCATTCCAGCCATTGGCCCGTTGTGTGCTGTCATTCTTGATCGCTTCAAGAACGGAGTGTTAGAGCCTGATCTCCTCGGGCTGATGAAGGGGGTCGCCGTCCAGGTTCAAGCTTTGGTGCCAGATGTTGTCTCCGCAAATTCGCTGCGGGAACGTGTTGAGATCTTGGAGGCGGCTCAAACCAAGATCGCAGACGTTTCAGCGTTGTCAGAGCTCACGACGCGTTTGGAGCATGATTCACAGATCGTACGCATCTTGACGGTCGGGGGCGAAACGGTTGCGCGTGATGTGACGATCGAGGGGCGACCGCTTCACTCACAAGCGGAAGACGGCGGCTTGGCTGATTTTAGCGGCCTCCGACACACTGGCGCGGAAGCGCAATTCACAACCGGGCGGGGGGCGAAGCAGACCCTCAATAATGCCTTTTTCGGCCGTGCTGATTCCTCGGTGGAAACCTCTGTGAAGACAGGAAGCAATGTTCGTCTCAACGGCGGGCAAACAACTTTCAATGATCGTTCGGGCGGCGGGGCGACCGGAGTCACGCACGTAGGAGGAGGCGTTGTGATCAGCAATGGTCCAAACGGCCCTTCCGTCGACTTCAACTAAGCTGCGGCATTTTTTTCGGGGCGGTTGACGCTGGGAGCAAGACGTAGGCGAATTACCCCAGACTTCTGTCCGGTGCGTTTCCGGTGAAGCGCACCGGAAAAACCGGTTTGTTCTAGGGCTGTTCCGACTCTGTAATAAGCCCAAAGCCCCGAAATCTGCGCCTTACAGGCTTAGCCACTCTCTTCGGGAGGCAGGGGAGACTTTCGCAAATGGGGCTTCCCGGCCGCTAGTCGTAGCGATCTCTTTCCTCTTCGTGGTAGCGCCGACTTAGCTCGAAGCCGCTAATTTCCACTCCCTCGGGTGTCAGCACGACAACGCGGGGAAACAGATTCTGCGCAGCACGGAAACTGTTGAGGGCCATTTCGGCGTTCTTCGGGGTGGCGACTAGGACACGCTTTTGATCGCGTTGCAGGCCGATGATTTGATACATTCCGCGTCCTCGCAGTTGGCTGGGCATTCGTAATCAGGCGAGGGTTAAAATTCCGGATTGCTGCCGTCCAGATTGATCCGCTCAACCAACGGCAACCAACAATGGCAGGCTTAGGGTGCGAGGTCCCCAAGTAGCCGCGGCCGATGTCCGTCGCGGAAAAACGATGCCGGGGAGGGCGCTTTTCGAGTTTACAGACGCCCGGAGAGGTCACGGAAATCTGCGGTTTCTATGGGGTTGTGTTTACAGAAAAACCCTTATAAATCAGTACCAATCAAGAAATCATAATCCGCGTGTCGGGGGTTCGAGTCCCTCCTCCGCTACCACCTGCAACATACCTTCACGCTCCATCGGAGCCTCGCCGGTAGCGAGGCTCACGACGTTTTCGAGCCTTCCTTGCAGATCGATGTGCAGTCCGCGACCGTTTTCCTTCGGAGTGAGGATGACCGCATCTATCAGAGTACGCAGCGCAGACCGGGCGGTTCGGGCGCTTTCCTCTTCGCCATTCAGGTGCCGGGTGATGTCCTCGACAGCGTTCCGGTATGCTTCGGCAATGGCCGGGTGCAGGCTGATCACTTGGGCGGCGTTCGCTGATCCGATCGCTTCAGTCAGTTGCTCGCGCTCGGCCTTGGCGCGTTGAAGCGCTTCCACGATTTCGGGGACGTCGGCGGCACCGGCGGCGATCGCGCTGACGAGGTTTGAGATTTGCTTCTCCAGTTCGTCGATCCGCTTCCGGTTGGTCGCAGCGGCCTCGAACGCTTCCCGGTCAAGCCGCGCTCGATGCTGGTGATACGCCTTCACGACCAGGCTAACCCGCTCCGGGCTGAGTAGCTCTTTCCGCAGACCTGCGAGCACGCGAGATTCCAGCACGGTGCTGTCGATCGTGCGGCGGTTCGTGCATGTCCCGGCGCGGCGTGTGTTGGCGCAGCCCCACTTCTCGCTGCCGATCACGACTATGGCACCGCCGCACTGGCCGCACTTTACGAGACCCGAAAGCAGGCGCTTCGGTCTGCGCTGTTTGTTGAAGTCCCAGTTCTCTCTCAGCGACTTTCGCCGACGAACAGCCTCCCAGCTTTCATCATCGACGATGCGGAGGTGAGGAACGTCCTGGCGCTGCCATTGCTCGGCCGGGTTCACGCGGGGCACGCGCTTACGCGTGTCGGGGTCGCGAACCATCGTGGTGCGATTGTAAACGAGCTGGCCGATGTAGATCTCGTTGCAGAGCAGGCCGTTGCCGCGCACAGCGTCGCCGTTGATGGCGCTGACGTTCCAAGTGCCGCCGGAAGGGGAGGGGATGCCTTCCGCATTAAGCCGCCGGGCAATTGCGAGGGGTGATTCGCCAGCGATGTATTCGGCGTATACCCGGCGCACGATCTCCGCTTGTTCGGGATCGATCTCGCGCAGTCCGCGCTCGGCTTCGCCACGAGAATCCAGGCGATGAACTTTCCGATAGCCGTAGACAATGTTGCCGGGGGTACGGCCAGCGGCGACCCTTCCGCCCTGACCGCGTTTGATCTTATCGGCCAAATCTTTCCGGAACAGGCTGGCCATCGTGCCCTTGAAGCCAATCTGCAGTTCGTCGATCGGGCCTTCCGATAGCGTGAATATGCGTGCGCCCAAGAAGCGAACTCGCTTATGGATGCCAGCGAGATCCTCTTGGTCGCGAGAGAGGCGGTCGATGGCTTCGGCCAATATCTGGTCGGCGCCACCGGCCCTGATATGTTCGATGAGGGAATTCAGACCGGGGCGATCGCGCACGGCGCCGGACATCGCATAGTCCGAAAAGACGGCCGTAACCGTCCATCCTTCCCGCTCAGCGCGCTCGGTGCAAACGCGGACCTGATCCTCGATCGAGGAGTCCTTTTGCAGTTGGCTGCTGAAACGGGCGTAGATCGCCGTGCGCATTCGAAACTTCCTTGGTGCAATTAGCCATCGATTCGGCATGGTGCTGCCGCGCTAGAGAGTGCGCAATGGCGATGGCAATCGCATCAAAGGCCTCAGAAAAGTTCACTTGTTGGCGACATCCTTTGCGCTGGAGAGCGCGTGAACAATGATGAACGGTATCGCGATCAGCGCGGCGATCAGAAACAAGGCGCGCGACGCGCCTTTGATCGCGAGTCTGGCGCGGCGGTGGCGTTCCGCGACGGGCGAGCAGGCCCGGCATGAACAGCCTATCGGGTGAAAGTTGTTCGAGCTGCTAGGAGCCATGTTCAGTCGATCCCCAGCGCGGCTTTGTAGGTATCGACGATGTTTTCCATCTCGTGGCGATCGTCCGGGCGCATGCGGCGGATCGCGACGATCTGCTTCATGCACTTGACGTCGTAGCCCTCGGCTTTCGCCCACTTGTATCGCTCGCTGACGTCGCTGCGCATATCGCGGATTTCTTCTTCCATTTTCTCGATGGCTTCGATGTGGTTGCGCAGGCTGTCTGCGGCTGTGCTGCTGGACATTGGATGCTCCTTGGTACTCAGGCGGCGATCTGGTGCCCGCCGTGGGTCGTGTGGGTCGGGTGGAATTTCGGCAGGCGGGGCTTGAACAGGGGGCGGCGCAGTTGTTCGCAGAGGGTGCAGATCTGCGGATCCGCGTCGGACCATGTGCAGTCGAACCCTTCGATATCGAGCTGCGCGGACCATTCGTCCCATCCGCATGCCAGGCAGAGGCGGGGGTGTTGCTCCGGCGGCCCGTCGCATAGCTGGCGATAGATCGCCTCGCTGACACGGTATGAGCGGGACTTATCGCCGCCGAACCGATTGCGCGCGGCACGATAACCGGGCTGTTCGAGGGTTCTAAAATTGCGCTCCACGTCTTCGCGGTGCTCGGGGCGGTGCCAGTATGGTCGCGCGGCCTGCTCGATTGAGAGGCCAGCGGCCTCGCGGCGCATCCGGATGTAGTCCCAGGGCAGGACCGTCGGCGCCGGGGCCTTGGGTTCGTCGATCATGGACAGAAGGGAGGGAACGCTACGCATGTTCGTCCTTTCGATTTCAGGAATTGGTGGAGGTCGCGCGCGAGCGGTCGTGGAAGACCCAGCAGCGGACCGGCGGAACGCCGTCGTTCCGAGAATTGACGGCGGTCTGTTCGATGAAGCGACGCGACTTCGAGGTCTTCAGCGCGCGGATCAGTTCGGCATGGGTAGGCAGCGCCAGGCGCTTCTCGGCGCAGCGAGCCTCCATTTCGTTGAGGCGGACCGCGATCATGCCTTCGGCATGGCGGCGGTGATGGTTGATGTGGCCGGAGAGGGCCGCAGGATCCTCGTTCTCTTCAAGGTAATCGAACCGCTCCCAGAACAGGCTGACGATCGGGTCTTCGCTGTTGACCGCAAGCTGCCGTTCGGTCGCCATCTCGACGATGAACTTGGCGGTGGCCGCCTGTTGCTCGTCGGTCAGCGGCAGGAGCGCGCGCATGGCGTCGAGGAAGGCGAGCAGCTGGCCATGCGTCTTCGCCAACCGGTTGGTGCGGATGCCCGGCATAGCGAGCAGTTCGCTTTCGTATTGCGCGAAGGCCTGCCGGAAGCGGGCCATGACCTCGTTTTCGCGTTTGGCGGCATGGACTATGAAGCCCGAGACCCTCTCGATCGGCCATTGCTCAAGCCGCTCTGCCGAGGTCTTCGTGTCCGCCGACCAGCCCGCCATGTCGAAGCCCAGCGACATGATACGCTCGAGCACGGCCCGGCTCGCGTTGACCGGCTCGTTCTGCTCGATGACGATCGCGCCCCGGAACGGCGGTTCGAACGTCTCCATGCCGCCGTTCTTCACGCCGCGTGAGCGCACGGTGCGCCCGTTGTAAGCCGTCTTGAGTTCCTCCCACTCGAACTTGCGGGCGTGGCTGGCTTCCTCGCGCCGGTCGCCCTCGATCAGAACGACGGGCAGGTTGCCAACCTTGCCGAGGTTGCGCGCCATGGCGGCGGGCGTAGCCTTGGCCGGGTCGAAGCCCTCGTAGTTCTCGCGGCCGAGCAGCTTCCAGAGGAACTCGACCAGCGTGGTCTTGCCGGTGCCGGGCAAGCCATGCATTTCGAGGAATGGGAAACTCTTCATCTCGGCGCGGACCTGCTCGGCGAAGAGCGAGCCGAAGAAGAACGTCAGGCAGACGAGGCCCTTGGCGCCGTAGGCCGTCCAGAGGTCGGCCAGCCAGCTGGTGTCGAGATTGTCCGCGTCATAGTCGATGTCGAGCAGGCGCTCGGACGTGCCCAGCTTCAGGGCCTGCTTGCCGATCTGGAAGAAATCGTCGTCGTTCGGCTTGAACACGCGGCCGTTCGCGACGGCCAGTTGGCCGAAGACATAGGCCTTCGCGTCCCGGCAGTAGCCGGTGAAGCCAAGCGGGCGCACGTCCGGCAGGTCCGGCGTCTGGTGCTGGAGCATGCGGGTCAGCTGCTGGGCGTTGCCGGTCCAGACACCGCCGAAGGCGAAGAGGCGATCTTCGAAGTTCGAGGCCTTACGCAGCTGGGCGGCGGTGAAGTCACCTTTCACGGCCGGGCGCTTGCCGCTGGGGTAGCGGATGTTCAGGAAGAACTTGGTCTCGTCCGTCGCCTCGTCACGCTGGCGATACAGGACGCGGAAGGCGCAGTTGGCGATTTCCTCGACGGCCAGCGCTTCCCGGGAAGCCTCCATGCGGATCTTGGCTTCTTCCTCGCTGTCGATTTCCTTCAGTTCACGGGTACGTCCGCGCCGATACTCGTCGATCTTCTCCTGCACGATCGAGATGTCGATGCCGCACCAGTACGTCCGGTTGCCGAAGTTGAAGTGGAAGCTGTTCCAGCGGTGCTTCTCCCAGATCAGGTAAGCCTTTTCCTGTGCGGTCTCGGCGAGCAGCACCTGCCCGTGCCAGAGGTATTCGGCGCGGTGCTTCTCGGTCAGCCGCTCCAGCTGGAGCAGGTCGTTCCAGTCGAGTTCCTTGCCGGTCTCGTCCTCGCCCATCGGCAGCGCGGCGGATGCGTCCCAGCGATCCTTTCGCGCCTGCTTGACGTAATCGCGGTTGCCCTTGGTCCCTGCGGGGCCGACGTCGAAGGCGAACACGATGCGCGGGCTGCGGTGCGGCCGATCCGAGGATGCGATGTGCGTCCGCAGCTGCTTCAGGAACTCGCTGGGGTAGTTGTTGCTCGACATGGTGGAGGCGGCGCGCTGGCCAGCCTGCTCAAGCGCCCAGGCGTTGAAGATGCCTTCCGCGAACCAGATGCTGGGCGCGTTGGCGAAGTCTTCCATGGTGACGTCCGGCCGCGACCATGCCTGCCCCTTGTACGGCCTGCGCGGCGCGAAGTGCGCCTTGCGGTCGAACCGGCCGGGCTGGTCGATCAGGCGCTCCCACCAGCTGCCGCCCGGCAGCGGGAAGCGCACGGTGGCGGAACCGACATTGCGGGCCTCGTCGCGGAAGTACTCCTGCGAGTAGGCGTCACGCATGCCCATGAGGTTGAGGCCGCGGGCATCAGTCAGATAGGCATCGGCCGCTGCGTTCGGGTTCTGCGCCGTCTTCTTGAAACGCTTGGACCACGTATCGAAGATCTCGGGATAGAGGTCGCGGATGGAGGATTCCCAACCGCAGCGGTTGGCCCGGCCGCATTTGAGCACCCATGGGCTTTCGGAGCGGGTGTAGACCTCGCGCCCGTCGCACTCGGGGCACTTGCCGCCCTGAAGCCATTCGCCCTGATCCTTCTTCCACTGGAAGTCGGTTTTCAGGAGCGGCATTAGCTCGCGGCGAATATCGTCTCGCATTTGCATGGGGAATTCTGGACTTTCAGCAGGGATCAGGCGGGCGACACGGCGTCGCGCGGGTAAACTTCGACTTCGGGAAGCCTGCCGCTGCCGCGCCAGACTTCGACGAAGCCCCGGCGCTGGTGACGCCTGACGTTGGGGGTGAGGACGAGACCGAACTCGGTGGCGGGCACCCAGCCATTCGGGGTCCACCGCTGCGACGAGATGATCACCGACTGACCGATGAAGAACGGGGCGCGCGCGCTCATGCTGGCACCATGATCCAGAGGAGGGCGAAGGCGGCGAGCAGGACCGGCGTGACGGCGGTGAGGATCAGAACGTCGTTCCGAACCCCGCGCGGCGCGGTGCGCCAGAAATCGCGACAGGTGGCGAGAGTGGAGCGCCTCACGTCCGGTCGGGCGGGCTGTGGAGCGTGAACGGTGCGGAACTGGCTGGACGGGATGTGCAGCATGGGATGGCTCCGGTGGAGTGCAGGAAAAAGGCAAAGCGGGGGCGTTCCCGGAAGCGAGCCGGGCTGAAGGCATTCGGAAGTGTCAGGTCAGGCCAGCGCGGCCTTTAGGTCAGGTGCCGGCGGCGGTGGTTTCCGGCTCTGAGCCGTTGTCATTGTCGGCGCGATCGTTCGCGGCCGGGCGCCACTGCGTCATCGGCAGGGTGTGCAGGGGGTTCGGGTAGCTGCTGGGCCGAACCGTGCGGACGGCCTGCATCTCGACGACGAACCGGAGCCCGCAGGCATCCGGATTCCGGCAGTCGTAATAGACCTCCCGGAAGGTCGCGCTCGACTTGCCGGAAGACCGTGCAAAAGCGCGACCGCCGCAAGCCGGGCAGGTTACGTGTGGAAGTTTCGCGTGACGTGACATGCTAGATTTGCCCCCTAGCTTCGGCCCCGGCGCCATTGCCGGGCAGAAGTGCTTTCAACCGACCGAGAAGGCGCGGAACGATCGCGTCAGCTTCTTCGGTTTCGAGAATGGCGGCCTGTATCATCGCGGGCGAAGCGCCCGGCGCGAGGGCCTGAATGCAGCGGCCGACGGCATCGCCAGCTTCGCGGGAAAATAGGGCGACGTCATCTGCCAGCGCGGTGCGGCAGGCGACGGCATCAACCATCGCGACGTCCAGCTGCAGCGCGTAGCAGGAAAGGATCGGTCCATGATCGCCGCCCGCTTCGATGAAAGCGCGATCGAGGGCCATAGCTTGGTCGAGCGTCGGCGTTCCGTGCCGATCGCTTTCGCTCCAATGGCGAACCGTCCGAATAGAGCGCCCGGTCACCTTGGCAGCGGCTTCCCAACCGATCTTGCCGCAGACAGTGGTGATGGCGAGGGAGAACGACAGAGGGGCGCGCAGCTTCGTCATGCGATGCCCTTCCGTTGCGTTTTCGTCGGGTGATCGCAAACGACAGGATCCACTCGCGTCGGTAGAACCGGCCCACACTCTTCAGTGTAGTCTGGTTCTTCAATGACAAGCGAAAGCGGATAGATGTCAGGTCTAAGTAAGTGAGGCGAAACGCCGGTTGCCGATGAAACCGCAAGCACTTGCTCGGCGGGCAGACGCTTGCCGCTCTGAAGCCATTTCCACACAGCAGCCTGAGATACCTTGCAAAGGCGCGCGGTTGCCGACTGGCCGCCTGCAATGGCAACTGCCAACTCCAATGCTTCGAATGGTGTCAGATCCTGCTTCATGCGGGTTACCTACAACCCGAGTTGTGGGCATGTCAACGCATCAAATTACCTTTTCGCCGATAACCAAAGTTGTAGGTACGCAGGATGATCAAAAGCGACCGTGTTGCCGAACGAATGCGTGAACTGGGTATGTCTCAGTCTGCCTTAGCGCGTGAGGTTGGTGTGACACAGCAGACGATCGGCAAGGTCGTTACCGGGCAGTCCGCAAATTCTTCACATCTGCACAAGATTGCTCGCGTACTGCAAACCTCCCCTGCCTATTTGACAGGCGAGATCGATGATCCCCGCGAAGACGCGTTTATACCGCCGACGCCAGCTGAGATCGCGGCGCAGATGGGGCTCGTTAAGGTCGAAGAGATTGACCTCTCGATTGGCATGGGCCTGGGGTTTCTCGATGAGAATGTGATGGAGCGGGTGGATCGGTGGATTCCCGAAGACTGGGTACGGAACTTCACCCATTCGGCCGTGGCCCATCTATCGATCGTGAAGCCCCAAGGGGACAGCATGTACCCGACCATCAACGACCGGGACATCGTTATGATTGACCGGTCTCAGCAGATCATCGACCGGCAGGAAGGGATCTGGGCGCTGAACTATGGCGGGCTTGGCACGATCAAGCGCGTCCGGGTGTTGCCGGATGGGAAGTACAAGCTGATGGCCGATAATCCGCAGGTTCCACCGGAGGTCGCTGCAGATGGCGAAGTGTCCGTGATCGGCCGCGTAGCTGGCGTATTCCGCCGCACCTGACCGCCGACCATGACTTCGATTCCTGAGATGTCGCTCGCGGTTGTAGGGGCCGCTCATCCGAACGCTGATGGCTCTAACCGCCAATTCGAAATTCTGTTGTGCCATCCTGGCGAGCCGGTGACGTTGGTTCCCGAACCCACGAACGTACACGATCGTAATGCGGTCGCGGTTTTTTCGTGTCGCGAGGTCCAGATCGGGTACATCAGCGCAGAGAGGGCGCGCCAATTTTCACCGCAGTTAGGTGGTGAAATGATCCGTGCAGTGTTCCAACGTCGCGCGAACTTCGGCGCGTGGATCCGCATTGGGTTCGAGGGTCGAGAGCCGCATCTCACAAGCGCAATGCTCGCAGAGGCTGTCGAGCAGACTGACGCGCCTATAGATGAAGATCAGCCGTTCTATCCGGATGAAATCTGGCCGGACGACTGAAGATCGAAGTTCTAACCGACAATCCGGTTAAGCGCTGCTGTTTCGGGCATTAGATACGGCGAGCGCAAGTATTTATGAGCAGGGGGATTACATTGGCAAAGGGTACGAAACTAGGGCAACGGATCTGTCCTAAGTGTAAAGAGACGATCAAAGTGGACGCGTCTCTCTGCAAGCATTGCGGAACGGAGTTTACGCCTGAAGAAATCTCGCTCGCGAAAGCAGATGCGAAGAAGGGCGCCAAGTATGGAGGGATTGGGTGCCTGCTCCTCGTCCTCGCACTTGGCACATGCACGTACATCGCGGGGAAGGGAGAGCCTGCTCCAGAAGTACCCGATAGGCCTACGGCATCAGCAAAGGCCGATGCGATCGCCTTCTATCGCGGGATCATGCAGGTGATTGGCCCCTGCGATCGTGCGGGGGCGGGCGTAGCTGAGGCAAGCAAGGCCGGAGATCTGGTCAACCTGTTCAGTGCAGCGAATGAAATGGAGACAGCTTGCTTGAAGACGCCTTCTGGCATCAGGGAAGTTAAGGTTCCTGTGAGTGTTGGAAAAGCCTCGTTCGACAAACTCACTAAGACCCGTGAAGTATGCGAGAACGCCTATGTGCAAAAATGGTCTGCCGCAAAAAAGATGAAGGCCGCGCTGGATAGCGACGGCAAAATCAGCGCGCTTGCAGAACTGAAAGAGGCGGCAAGCCTAGTGCAAACTGGTACAATTGTCTGCGCGACCGGTCTAGTCGGAGAAATAATGGCCCTAGGCGCAAAATCTGAGGATCTCGACGCCGACTAGGGCGCAGTTTCCATCCTGAGATCGCTCGTGAACCCACCCCGATTATCCAGGCGGTGGGTCACTTCTGAAATCAGCCACGTCGTAGCATCGATTTCCTCCTTGAAGCCTGATGCGCTGACGCGGGCTTCGGGGAACGCGTCGGGCCGCCCCAGCGCGAGGCGAATATCGAAAGTGGCTGGTGCGCGCTTCAGGCGGTCGCGCTCGGCGACGGCGGCGCGCTTGGCCGACGCCTCGTCCGGGTAGACCTTCCGAATTTTCTTCGCGCCATCTTCCTTGCCCACGGTGAAGGTCTTGCGCTTCGCGGCCTTCTTGTCGTGCCAAGAGGCGGTAACGCCCGCCTGACCGTCGCGCTTCTGGCGCTGCCAGTTGTGGCCATCGCCACTGGCCTTGGTGATCGAGAGGGTGGGCAGGGCCTTGCCGGTGCTGGTCTGCCCGGCGCCCTTCGGCGCGAAGATCAGGTTCTTGTCTTTAATGGTCGCGACCGCATCGTGCTCGCGGCCGAGGCGGCGAAGGAAGGCGATATCGCTCTCGCGGCTCTGGCTGATCGACGGTAGCGCGATCGAGGCGAGCGAGGCGGTGATGCGCGCGGCCAAGCCATTCCGTCCAGCGACATCGCGCAGTACAGCGCCGAGCGTCGTCTTCTTCCACGACTGCGACCGGCGGTTGCGAATGGCGCTGGTGAAGTCGGCCGCGCGCGCCCGGATCGTGATCTGATCGGGCGGGCCGCTGTGCCGGACGTCGTCCACCTTGAAACTGCCCTTGTCGATCAGGCCCACTGTCACGTCGCGGCCCTGCTTCCAACCCAGCTGCAGCTTGAGCACGGCGCCTTCCTTGGGGATGGCGAGCATGCCGTCCGTGTCGCTGAGCACGATGTCCAGCTGGTCGGCCTCGTCGCCGCGCTTCTCCGACAGGGTGAGCGAGACCAGGCGCGGATTGATCCGGTTGGAGAGGTCCTTGCCGTCCAGCGTCACGCGCCAGTCGGCCATGTTGTTGATGGCTTTGCTCATGCCGCGGCTTCCGTGGAATTGGTTGGCGCGGGATCATCTACGCGGAGAAGGTCGATGCCGAAGTCAATTCGGCGGGGGGTGCCGTCCGCCATCAGTACCGCATGGCGCTCGTCGATCGCGGTGATGACGTAGTTGCCGAACACGGTGCCGTTGCCGCTAATGAGCGGCAGCGCTTCGCCTGCGTCCGCCATTTCGCGCAGTTCGTCGAGCGACACACGGCCGTCCGCGATCTCGGTGTAGACCGCCCCGGAAAGGCTGATCGTTTCATCGCCGGGGCCGACGAACTGCGTGGCGTCGCGCGCGCCGACGCGGCCCGAGCGGGCGTGGCGCCAGTCGGTCTTGCGCTGCAATTCGTCGGGGCCGAGCGTACCGATCTCGAACAGAAACATGCCAAGGGCGAGCAGATGCATGGTGTGATTCCTCAGTCGTCGCCGAAGCCGCGTCCGCGCCGGTCGCGCTCGATCTGCTCGATCGCCTTGCGGACCTCGTCGGCAATGTCCCCGCCCTGCGCGCCGCCGGTGACTTCGATCTTGATACTGTAGGTGATGGAGACGGGCGTCGGCGCTGTGCCAGCTGCGCCGGTCTGCGCCGCTGTCGGGGTCGCGGCTAAGGCGGTTCCGGCGGCGCCCGCAGCAAGCGCGCCCGCCATCTGTCCGGGCATGGCGTTGAGGCGCGGTACCAGCCCATCGGCCGAGAAGGCGCTTGCCATTCGGCTTCCAAGATCCCCGACGCGTTGCAGTGGGCCTGCCGTGCTATTGGCCAGCCCTTCGTCTAGGCCAGCCATGACGAAGCCGCCGAGACTGGCGAAGACGCGCGACGGAGAGTGGATGCCAAGCACCTGCTTGAACCAGCTGACCGCAGAGTTGGCGGCGCCGACGATAGTCGATTTTAGCGCGGAAAGTCGGCCGGTGATGCCGTTGATGAGACCTTGCATCAGGTCGCTGCCCGCCTGCGACAGCCGCGACGGCATGGAAATACCCAGCCAGTTCATCAGCGCCGCGAAGCCAGCATAGAGCAGGCCCATCGGTGAGAAATTGACCAGCATGGCGGAAATCCCCGCGATGCCGCCGTTGAAATAGCCTTGGATCTCGGTCCAGATACCGCTGAACCACGTCGTGATCGCGCCCCAGTTCTCGTAGATCAGGTATCCCGCCGCCGCGAGCAGGCCGATGCCCAGCACGATACCGGCGACGATGCCGATCAGCGGCAGCATGCCGATGCCAAGCGCCGTGGCGGCGGCCGACAGGACAGCGAACGGGGCGACAAGCCCGGCGAGGATGATGGCGCCGCCGCCCATGATCAGGAACAGCCCGGCGAACAGCGCAGTGGCGAAGGCAAGGGCGCGGGTCAGCTGAGGGTGCCGTTTCGCGAAGTCGGCGATGCGGCCCGCCCATGACGACATGTAGTCCGATGCCGAGGCGATCATGGGCAGCAGCTGATCGCCCACGGTGGTTGAGAGATCCTTCGCCTGAATTCGCAGCCGCTTCACCTTCTCCGCGCTGTCGAGCATGCGGTCGGCGAAGTCGGTGTTCACCGTGCCGTCCGCGCCGAGCGCCTCGGCGCGGATGCTCTGGTACTCCTGAAACGCCGACATGAGCGGACGCAGGGCCTGCTGCACTTGCATGTCGCCGAACAGGCTGGATAGCTTGGCCTGGTCGCCGCCGGTAGCCTTCTGGGTCAGCCGCACGATCTCCTCGATCGGGCTGCGCCCTTCCTTGGCGGCCTTCTTCATCGCGGCGGGGATGTCGATGCCGAACTTCTTGAAGTTCTTGATCGTGTCCCCGGCGTTGATCTTGGAGAGCAGGTTCTGAAGGTTGGTCGCGGCACCGGCGGAATCGCCCGCGCCCTTACGCGTGATCTGGAGCGCGGCGGCGAGGTCCGCGACGGCCGGGATACCCTTGGAGCCGAGGCTCTGCATGCTGGCGGTCAGTTCGGGGAAGTACTGCGCCATGTCCTTGACCTCGAAGGCGCCGCTCTTGCCCGCCTGGGCCATCACGTCGAGCGCCTTGCCGGTCTGCGCGATCGGCACCTTGAGGTTGTCGTAGGAGGCGAAGGTCGCGCGGCCGAGGTCGTCGATTTCCGCCTTGTACGCGGTGGCCGCGCGGCCGATCGGCGTCATCATGTCCACGGCCTGCTGCGCGCCGAGGCCAAAGCCGGTGAGCGTGTCCACGCCCTTCTGCAGATCGGAGGGCAGCTGGTTGACCGCCAGCGCTGCCCGGCGCAGGTCGAGACCCATTAGCCGTCCGGCCTCGCGGCTCTGGTTCACCTTCTGGTTGATGTCGGTCATCACCGACTCGAATTCCATGGCGTCCTGCGCGGCGCCTTCCAGCGGCCGCGCAATGACCATGCCGGTGCCGATCGCGGCGGCGCCGCCAGCAGCGAGACCGGCCGCCGAACCCTGCACCTGCGCAAAGCGCGAGCGGGCAGCGGAGAAACGGCGTTCGCGGTCCGATACCTCCTGAAGGCGGCGGTCCTGATTGCGCAGGCTATCGTTCGACCGCTCGATCTCACTGCGCAGGCGGCGCTCTTCCGAAGCAAGATTGCGGATCGAGACTCCGGCAGCCGCGAGACGGCTGCGGACCTCGCTGAGACGGGATTCGTGCTGGCGATGCTGCGCGGTCAGGCGCTCGGCTTCGCGGCGCGCGCGGTCGAACTCGCTGCGCATGGCGCGGGTGGGATTGGTCGTTGCCGCCATGGCGCGGCCGAGTTCGGTGGCACGGGCGCGGGCCTGCTGCATGGCCCGTTCGCTTTCGCGCATGCCCTGTTTCAGCTGGCGGAACTCGCCGACGTCGGCCTGCGCGCGCTGCAGGCCTTTCAGCTGGTCGCGGGTGGCCTTCAGGGTCTGCGCAAGCCGGGACGAACCGGAGGCAGCGTCCCGCATCGGCCGGGTGAGCCGGTCGGCGCCTTCCATGAGCACCCGGATGCGCAGATTCCTGTCAGACACTTATCGTTTCCCGTGCTTCGGTGAGGTGCCGGCAGACCCGGCGCGCTTTTCGGCTTTCGCGCGCCAGATCATCAGTTCGGCAATCGGCCACCCGTCCATCTCGGACGGCGGCCAGCTGAAGACGCTGGCGATGTCAGCCATGGCGTCGGTTACGTCCGCTGGGAGAGATCCTGCTTCGCGCCCTTCGGCAGCAAAAAATCCATGACCTCGCTGCCCAGCTGGGTGAGGTCGGCGGGATCGAGGTTGGCGATATCCTGCTTCGACAGCATTGGATCGGTGATGCGCGGCAGCAGCGTTTCCAGCGCGCCGTATTCGAGGTTGAGGAGGCCCGACAGCGAGAGGCCGCGCAGCGAGCCGGACTTGGGCTTGCGGACAAGCACGGTCTCAATCTTGGTTTCGCCGCGCGTGAACGGTGCGTCGAGCGTGACGGTGCGAACTTCCGGGGTAGCGGCGGTGGCGATCGCGGTCGATGCGGCCAGATTTGCCTTGGTACGGGTCATTGTGGATCTCCGATGTCAGAATAGTTCGGCGGGGAAGGGGAGGCGGCCCGGCGTGTGGCCGGGCCAAGGGATCAGAACATGCCGAGGGCGTTGCGGCGCGCGGCGAGCAGGTCGATGCCGTTGACGACTTCGACCATGTTGATCGGGTCGATCTCGATCTCGGTGCGGCCATTCCAGACCAGCTTGTAGTAAGCGACGGCCATGGTGGCCTTGAAGTCGCCGACCTCGCCGGTTTCCTGATCGCCGAACTCAATCTCCGAGAACCGGCCGCGCAGGATCACTTCGACGGTGTCGATTTCAGCGGTGTCGTCGCGCTGGTAGTTCCCGGCGAAGCGCATGTAGACGCCGTCCACCGTGGGCGTGCCGTACTGGCGGATGATGTCGCGCATCGGCCCGGCGAAGGTCATGGAAGCCTCCATGGCCTCCTGGCCCATATCGAGAGAAACGGCGCCGCTCATACCGGCGCCGCGATACTCCTCCATCTTGCGGGTGAGGTTGGGCAGGCCGACCGTCTTGGCATCGCCCTGGTAGTCATTGCCTTCGTTGAACAGCATCTGATCCTTGAGGACGCGGGGGAATCCCATGGCTGGCTCCTATGATCGATTTGGGGAAGGGCGGCCGGATCAGGCCGCTTCGGCCAGCTGGTTCGCGAAGTCCGCGAAGTAGCTGTCGGTGATGCGCTGGTTGAAGCCGAGGTCTTCGAGCGGCGGCGGCACCGTGTAGTCATAGTCGATGCGCAGCTTGCCCGCCTTGAGGCTGGCGGTGCTGTTGTTCGCCTCGTCGTACTTGGCGTTGAAGCCGAGCACGATGCCCTGCGTCTTCAGCTGGCGGCCGAAGCCGTTGACGGTCTCGACGATATCCTTGGCGAGCGCCGGGTTCAGCGGCTTGTCGATGGCCCAGAGCATGCCCGCGACCACCGTGTCGGCGAGCAGCTGGGCGACGCGCACCGTGCTTTCGAACGCGAACAGCGGATCGTCCGAGCAGGTGCGGTTGCCCCAGAACCGGAAGCCGTCATCGGTGCGGACCAGCGCAGTGACCTCGGAAGCGTTGAGGAGGTTGGCCTCGCTGGTGTCATCCTCGATATCCCAGCGGATGGGCTGGCTGACGCCGACGACGCCGCTGACGGCGATGTTCGAGAGCGTCTTGTGTGGGCCGGTCTGGGTGTCGATCAGCGCCCGCAGGCCCATGGCATAGGCGGCGGCGTAGCCGGTGACGTTGGTGCTGGTTGCGGTGTCGAACAGCAGGAAGTCCGGCATCAGCAGCATCAGTTCGCGCGCGGAGAAGTTGGCGCGGTAGAGCGACGCTTCGGCCACGGTATCGGCGACGACGCGGGCGTAGGCAAAGCCGCGCAGCTTCTTGGCGATAACGACGAGGGCGCTGGTCACCGCCTGCGTTTCGAGGCCGGGGGTGCCCAGGATCTTGGGCTTCACGCCCACATGCGACTTCGCATCGAGCAGGGCCTGCATGCCCGTCTTCTTGCCCTCGGGCGTCGTGGTGCCGATGACATTGCTGGCGGTTTCGGCCGCGTCCACGCCTTCCTCGACGCGCACGACAACAACAACCGCACGGGTCTGGTCGGCGATAGCGCGCAGGGACTTGGCCAGCGTGCCGTCCGTGCCCGCCTTGCCGATCGCCGTCTCGATGTCGGTGACGAGCGCGGGGGTGTCGAGCGGGAACGTGGTGGCATCGGCGTCGGCGCCGGTGGCGACCAGGCCGATGATGGAAGTGGAGACTGCGGTGAGCGTTCGGGCGCCGTCGCTGATCTCGGTGAGGGTAATGCCGTGCTTGAAGGCCATGAACAGGATCCTTGGTTAGAGAGAGACGGGCACGAGAAGGCGGGAGCGGGCGTTCGACGCGGTGCCGGTGTGCCGGGTGTCGAGAACGACGACGGCAGAGCCGCGCGTGGCACCGGCCATGAGGCCGACCTGATCTAGGCGGATGCGGTCTTCCCAGCGGGTGAGGGCGATAACGGTGGCCGCGTAGATCCGCAGGATGTTCGCGCGGGTCATGGGCTGGTCGATCAGGTCCGGCACCAGCGAGCCGAACTCGCGGCGGCCGACGCACGAGCCGATGCGGGTGCGCAGGATGATTCCTGCCGACTGGCGGATATCGTCGTCGCCCTCGATCAGTTCGCCGGTGGTCTCGTCCATGGCGGCCATCAGACGGCGGTTCCACTCTGGGCGGAGCCAGCGGCAACGCCGGTGTGCTTGTGGCTCTTGAGGCTGATTCCGCCGCCGATGACGTCCTCGGACGCTTCGGCCTTGCCCTCGATCGAGACATTGCCCTTGATCGCGACGTCGCCCTCGATCGTGACGCCGCCGGGCGCGGTCAGCGCGGCGGTGCCGCCTGCGGGCAGGGTGACGGTGAGCGCGTGCGTCGCGTGGTTGTAGGAAATGACGGCGCTATCAGGGAATTCGAGTTCGAAGACGTCGGGGTCCGACGTGCTTGGCGAATTGGCGTCCGAGTAGATGCCAGGCAGGACAAGGCCGTTGTCGAGATCGCCCTCGGGGCACAGGACGGCGCACTGTTCGCCTGCGCAGGGCGGGCACCAGAGTTTCACGCGCCCGGCGAGCAGGGCGACCCATGGCAAATCGCTGGTTTCGAGATCGCCCAGCTGGACGGTGCAGGTCCGCGCGGCGTGGTCGATGGACGCAACAGTGCCCACCTGAATGACCTCGCCGGTCAGCTGCTCATGGTCGTTGGATTGTGCCATCGTGCGACCATGGCGCGAGAAGCATCAGCTTTCGCGGGGCTGCATTTGGCTGGGCGGCTGTCCAAATGCCCAAGTACTGCAGCGACAATAAGCCACTGGCTCTGAGCTTGCGCTCAGAGCCAGTTTGAAAGTCAGGATCGAACTAGGTGTACGTCAGATGTCGTCCACCAAGATCGGGAAAGCCTTCTTGCCATACCAGCTGGCATGGATGCGCTTTCCGCTCTTGGTAGTCGTCCACTTCACGAACACCCACTTCTTCCCAGGGGGAGGAGTGGTGGCCACAATGGGTCTCCTACTTTTTTGCGGCCGCTCGTTCTTGCTTCCGTAACCGTTTGCGCCTATTTCGGCGCTTGCATTGAGTCGGTTTAGGATAGCTCACCCTTTTCAGGGGCCGCTTCTGATCCAGGCTTTTCCTAGGGGGACTTGCGCTTGCTAGTCCCCTTTTTCTTGTTCAATTTCCGGACCGGCTTAACAGTCAGAATTGCGCGTTCCTGCGTAAGCTTGTGTTCGAGGTTGCGTGCGCGGACCAGAACTGCGTCGGCGCTTACGCCAAATGCCTTCATCGCTTCCTTGACCGTTGTGCAGCGTCGAAACGCATCCTCCGGCATCAAAAAGGCTGCTGCGAAAACATTGGCTTGGCGCTCCGGGTCGTAGAGCGGGTCGTACTCGGTCGAGAATGCACGATAAGTGGGCATCTGACAGTGCATCAACAAATGCCCAAACTCGTGCGCAGCGGTCATGCGGGGCCGATTTTCGCCGCGTTCGAGCGCAAGGTACGTACTGTTTTTGAGATAGATGATCGGCTTAAGGTCGTCGGTAAGACCTTCCATGTTACCCATCTCGCGGTCCTCGCAGACGCGAAAATCGTAACCTTCGATAACTTCGTAGAGAACCTGCTCGAGGATAGGAAGCATCGACACTCTGCCATCGGGCGAAAGGCCCAAGTCAGCGCGCGCTTCAGCAGCAATACGTTCGATTTCACGGCGAGTGCGACGAGCCACAATACGACCATTATCCACGAGTGACATCCTCCATGATCCGGCGAAGCTCTTCTTTCCGTTCCGGCGACAAGCGAGCAAAGCCGGAGGCTAACGAAGCCGCAAGCACTCGGTCTTCTGCTTTGGCATTACCTGCCAATCGGATCGAAAACATGCTTCTTGTCAGCGCAGCGGCGCGATGAATTTTATTTGCGTCATCGCCGATCAACCCCAATTCTCGGACGATTTTTTCGACCAAATCTTCCTGTACAGCTTTAATTCCAGTTTCGATCTGGCTGAGGTAAGGAACACTCATGCCCAGCTTCTTTGCGAGATCGCCGAGCGTCATCTGACGTTCCTTGCGCTCCTGCCGAAGCAATTTCCCAAACTGGTTCATGATCTTCTCCTAGTGAACCGACAAACCCTCCGCTCATTGTCCCAACGCCGACGAGCCGGAAAAGTTTGCTGGTCAGCTAAATATTAGCTGGCCAGCAAAACTGCAAGCGGAATTTTGTCGGTCAGCTAACTTTTAGTTTCAATCGTTTGCGGCCGGTGGGTAGTTGCTGATCAACACCTCGCGCGCCGGGCGCGAGGCTGCCCCGATGCTGTAGGTCGTGTTGATCGGCGCCACGATGAAGCGGCCGAAGGTCTGGCGCACACCCTCATTGTCGTTGAGCGACATCAGGAACTTGCCCTTGATGCCCGCCAGCTGGTCGGCGAGCGCGGCGAAGTCCTCGCGGGTGAAGACGTCGGGGCCATAGTCCTTCTCGCAGGCCCAATAGGGCGGATCGAGGTAGAACAGGGCGCCTTCGCGGTCATACCGGCGGATGAAGTCGCTGTAGGGCAGGCGCTCGATCACAACCGACTGCAGGCGGTCATGGATGTCGGCGAGCATCGGCTCGATCTTGCTGACGTCGAAGCGGGCGGGTGCCGAGGCACTGACGCCGAAGGTGCGGCCCGAGACCTTGCCGCCGAAGGCCAGGCGCTGGAGGTAGAGAAAACGCACCGCGCGCTGCAGGTCGGTCAGCCGTTCGGGATCCTGTCCGAGCAGGCGCTCGAACTCGGCCCTGCTGGTAATGCGGAAGCGCAGCATGTCGACGAGATAGGGATAGTGCTCGGCGAGGCAGCGGAACAGGCCCACTACGTCACCGGAAATATCGTTGATCGCCTCGGCCTTCGGGCGCCGCGAACGGCGCAGGAAGATGCCGCCCATGCCCACGAAAGGCTCGGCGTAGCTGGTGTGTGGAGTGCGGTCGAGAATGGCGCAGATGCGCTTGGAGAGGTTCCGTTTTCCCCCGATATAACCGGCCGGGGGAGAAACAGGTCGAACGAGAACAAAAGGGGTAGACATGTGATTGATCCTGCACGATGTCCCTTCCGCGCCTGAGACGCGGAAGGGTGCTTGAAGGGGTAGGCGCGCTGCCCGGAGAGTGCGAGTGCAGGCTCGCTGGTTTCGAGATGCGGGAACATCCGAGACCCCCTTCCGTAAAGGGGAATTATGGCGGCGTGAAGTGCCGCCGATCACTTACTTAGCAGCAGCGGAATCGGCGACCGACGTTGCGGCCTCCTCCACAACCGGCATGGTCAGGACGCCGAGGATGATCTTGTGAGCCACACCGCGCGCCACTTCGTCGACGCGGGCCTTCGTAGCCGCTTTGTCGTAAGCCCCGTCGTCCTTCAGGACGGCGTTCACCGAGCGCATGTGCTTGATGTCACCGCTGGTGAACGTGACCGGCACGGAGCGGGTGGTGGCGTCGTAGGCGCCGATCTTGATCTTCAGGTCGGACATTGTGTTCCTTTCAGGCGGGAGCGTTCGGCCAAGCGACGGCGGACGGATCGAGGGTGGTTTCGGGGAGGTCGCGCAGGGCCTGCCGATAGAGCCGCCATTCCTCGCGCTCGGCGGCGGTGAAGGGGCTATCGGGTACTTGCGTGAAGTCCGACGCGGCGAGCAGCTTGTCGCGCTTGGTGCGCAGCTGGCGGGCGAGTTGATCCGCAGGTGGGGGCGGCGGCGGAACGGCAATCGGGTCGCCGTTGTCGTTTGCCGCAATCATCATGCCCGAACTCGCGGCGTCCATGATGGCGGTATGCGCGTCGCGGGTGATCGGCCGCACGTCGGGCGGCATGGTGGCGTGAACGGTGTCGTCATAAAAGCCGAGGGTCGCGGCGCTGAAAAAGAGGGCCATGGTTTTTAGTCCTTACACGCCGATCGCCAGCCACCAGGCGTTTGCAGCGGGGGCGGCGTTGTACATGCTCGCGTAGGTGGTGGTTACGGAGTAGGGGAGCGGGCCATTAGCCTGGGCGTTGCCGTTGCCCACTTCGGTTGCGCAGCCCGATCCGATGTAAAAACAGGCCGAGCTAAACGCGATCGGGAAGTTGATTGTGCCATAGGAGTCTGCCCCAAACGTTTGGGTTCCCCACTGCAATAGCAGGCCATTCGTCAGGCGGGTCCATCCTCTTGCCGACAGGTCGCCGACAGGGACAAAGGCGCTGGCGTGGTAGCCGTCCAGCATATCGGCATCCAGCCCCGAGCCTGCGCCATCGTTGCCCGCGTTCCAAACCTTATTGCCGAGCGTCGTCACATTGTAGGCGTTGATTTCGCAGTTATCGAGCGTAACCGCGCCTTCGCAGGCAAACTGCAAGTTCCGGGCGCCTGCGACGTTTGGCCGGACGACATAACCCCACGCGCTGCTCGTCCGAGCGATGACCAGGTCGCCGTAAGTTACAACAAGATGGCCCACGCTCATTTGCTGAGAGACATCTGCCGTCCCGCTCGACTTCAGATAGGGTGCGGTTACGCCGCCTGCGAATGCGGCGCCGGAGCCAAGGTCGACGCGCGCAAAGCTCCCGGCATGCAGCCCGTCGAGCAAGTCGGCGTCGAGGCCCGATCCCGAACCATCGTTATCCGGCCCCCAAAGGTCATTGCCATTGCGGCGCATGGCAGATCCGTTGTGCGGCAAACCCGCGCTGTTAAGGTGGGCATCGGTAACAAGGCCGCCCATATCGGTTGAATCGACAGTCAGCTTTACCCGTGATCCGCTCCAACCGATTTTGATGACGTTAGACAGGTGCCCGACCCCTGTGCCCTGCTGCACCGGGGTAAAGCCAAGCCGGGCCGGGATCGCGGTGTAATAGCTACCGTCCTGCCCATCGAGCAGATCGGCATCCATCCCCGAACCGGCGCCGTCGTTCGACGGGTGCCAGACGTCCACGCCGTTGATGCGATAGCCCGACTTAACGTCCCATCGACCGGCGCGAGCATCGTAAAATCCGTTCACCGAACCGTCGTAGGTCCGGATGCCGAGGCCGTACCAACACTCCATGGCGAGGTTGAAGACGCTGTAAGTGGCACCGTCACCCGTTCCGGCTGAAAATCCGTTTGACCCGGCGGAGCCGTTGATTCGGAGGCTCGGCACCGTGACCGTTCCGGTGAAGGTGTCACCGGCCCTGTTCGAGGGCTGGTAGCCGAGCCGAGCGATGATGTTCGTGTAGTAGCTGCCGTCCTGCCCATCGAGCAGGTCGGCATCAAGGCCGGAACCGGCGCCATCGTTCGACGAACGCCAGACATCTGCGATGTTGCTGTCGAAAACCACATTGCCGAGATCGGTGGTGTCAACGGTCGCCTTCAGACGGCTCGCGTTGCTCCAACCAATCTTGACGGTATTTGTCGTCTGGCTGTAGCCGGTGCCCTGTTGCACCGGCCAGAAACCGAGGCGCGCGGGAATATTGGCGTAGTAGCTGCCATGCTGACCGTCGAGCAAATCGGCGTCGAGGCCGGAACCGGCGCCATCGTTACCCGGATGCCAGATGCCCGCATTGTTCGCGCCGAACCGGGAATCCATCCACGCGGCGACGGCATCCTTCATCATCTTGGCGGCTGGAACGCGCGAGGAATCGAGACCGGCGATGGCCTCGGCAAGGGTCGCCAGTTCGACCACGCCCATCGTCTCGGTGGTTGCGGGCGGGTTGAGAAAGTTCGTGTCGCCGAATGTCAGCTGCGCGGCGGCGACGTCGGCGAACTGGACGTCGATCGCGAGCAGCATGATCGCCTGCGAGGATTTTTCGAGGATCGGATCGGCCTGGCCGTAGATCGCGAACAGGGTGCCGTCGGCAAGGTAGAGCCCGAAGCTGCGCACCGTGTAGACCGCCGTGCCTTCGTCTCGGACGATCATGTGAATCGTATCGTCCGCGACCACGTCGCCCGAGAGGGTGGCGATGCGCTTGCTTTCGCCGGGCAGGATGGTGGCCGTGGGGCTGGGGGCCACCGCGACGCCGGAAACGCCGACCTGCGCGATCGTGACCGCAGCGGTGCCGGTGTTGGCGGCGTTCACAAGCGCGGCGCGGCCCGCATTGGTGACGGTGATGGTGAGGGCCATGGGTGCTCCGGTCAAACCGCCGTGGCCGTGCAGGACAGGCGGGCGAAGAGGGTGGGACGAACGGTCGCGATCAAGCCGACATCTGCGGCGGCGTTGATGCCTTGGGTGAAGGTGAAGTGGCTGCGCACCGGCTTGGCGCGGCTGACCTCGGCTATGACCTGATCGACGAAGGCGGCGCTGGCGGGCGCGCCCTTCTGTTCGAGGTTGAGCACGAGATCGAAGGTGTGCGGAATGCCCTTCGGCTCCATCTGCCACCATTCGCGCAGCGCGACCGATCCGCCGAAGCTCTGGACCACGGCGCGCACGGACGCCGCCGTGCCCTTGCGCCGCGCGATGGGGATCGCCTGGCGGACGCGCTCGCGGCGGATCGCCTCGGGCCAGTCGGATGACCAGTTGTCGAGCGAGCGCTCCCACGCCAACCACGGCAGGAACTGCAGCGGGCTGTCGTCGGCGGACTTCACCGCGCGGACGAGGATCGGGATGTCGAGCATCTCCGAGCCGACCCGTTCGAGGGCCTTCTGCAATGCCGTGGAGCCGGGCGGCAGGAGCGACGCGAAGGTCATTCGTCGATGCCCGCGTAAGTGACGTCGATCTTGGTGCAGTACGGCGCCTGCGTGCGCGAGATGACAATGTCGGCCGGTGGCTGAGTCAGCTGAACGTTCTGGACGCCTTCGACGTGCAGCGCGGCATGCAGGCCCGACAGGGTGATATCGCGGCCGAGCCGGTGGCTCTCGTCGGTATAGGCCTTGGCGCTGGCGAGCGCGGCATCCATGACCACGCCGCCATCGGGGCCGGAAAACGTCTTGATCGTGCCCTCGACGGTGTAGGGAACGATCTCGGCAGACTGCGTGATGACATGGTCGGTCAGCGGGCGGATGTCCTCGCTGGACAGGTACGCGCCGACGTCCTCGATCAGATCCGCGCTGGCGGCGCCGCTATCGACGCGGGACAGGAGCGAGACGATGACTTCGCCGGGCCAGATCGCGCCGTCGAGCGCGTTGGTCATCGCCGTCACCAGCGCATTGCTGGCAGCATAGGATTGCAGGACGCCCAGCACGATCGCGCGGATGTCGTCAGGCGCGGGGCTGGTGGCACTGGCGTCGAGTACATTGGGATGGGCCGAGAGCGCATGGTAGATGTAGGCGCCCTCGGGACCGGCAACCGAATAGCCTTCCGGTGCCAGGACAATGCGGCGGCGAAATTCGGTGTCGCTCTCCATCACGGCCGGAATGCCGAGCACATCGTCGGCGGGGGTGATGGTCCGGCGGACCACGCCGAAACCGGCGGCGAGATTGTCGAGGTCATTCTCGACGGCGTAGGCGACCATGACGGCGCGCACGGCTTCGTTGAGGCGCTGCAGCAGCAGCTGGACCTCGTAGGCGAAGACCTGAAGGACGCGGGTGGAAGGGTTGCTCTCCCGGCCGTCGAACTCGACGCCTTCTTCCGCCATCAGCGCTTTCATGCGCGCAAGCGCCCGCGCGAAGAGAGTCTCGAAATCGAGTTCCTCGACAGCGTCAGGCAGCGGAATGCGCGACAGGTCTACGGCGGTGAAGGTTGCATCGGCCATGCCGCCCATGTCGCGGCAGGCATGGGGGCAGCGCTACCGGGCTGCATTTGGCTGGGCGTTAGGCCAAGTGCAGCGCCTGGATAGGCACAGTCTCCGTCACGCCGGAAGAGCGGGTTTAGCTAACGGATAGATGCAGATTTTTCCGAATTGTGCAGTCGGATGCATCCGTTGGACACATGAAGATCGATCGTTTGGGAGTACTAGCGATGGTTCGCTGTTTTACACTATTAATGCTCATCGTCGGGTTGTCAGGGTGCGCTTCCACGATTGAGACACTTACATCGCGCGGTGTAATGTCAGATCATCTGAATAAACCTCATGATCGCAACAAAATGCGTACACAGACAGGTGATCGTCGAGCTATTTATTTTCTTGAACGGCAAGAATACATCGAAGGGAAACTGACGCTTCGATTGGTTGTATGTGCTGAGCCTTTCGCCGGAGCGATGACAGTACGTGGAGCGTCATCTTCTTTGTCAGTGACAGGAAGCGGTGAAGCCAAAGATGCAGTAACCGCCACGATCCAAGCGGTTGATGCGCGCGCGGCCGCCGTTAGGCTGTTCGAGGACGTGGAACATGCTTATTGCAAGCGATATCAAGACGGATCGATCACGGGTAAAGAGTATTTGGAAGCGCTCAAGTCAGCAACCAACTTGGCATTTGCCGCTATCGGAGCGAAGCCGCCAGCGGCGACCGAAAGCGGCCCTTCCACGCTTCCAGGACGATCAACCCCGCCATAAGAGCTATGCGGGATCTAAATGAGCGAAGAGTAAAGCCAGCAAGTTCTCGCAATCTGCCGTCGTCACGCCCAGCAGTTCGCGCTTGGGGTATGGTACAGCCTTCGCCCGCAGCGAGGGCTTGTCTCGCAATCCATACTGATGAACGCTGGCGATCTGGGCGACCTTGCCGGTGAAGCCGACCCAGACGCCCTGATCGTCCACGCCGCTTCGCAGGAATGGCGCTGTGGCCAAGCGGCGGAACATCGCGCGGCGGCGGATGCGGGCGGGGCGTTTCCGCGCGGCGCTGCCGCCGCGATGCTCCTCGGGTACCGGGAGCCATTTCACGATCTTGTCGCGCTCGAACGAGCGGATGGCACCGGCCTCGATGTCGAAGCCGGTCAGCATGTGGCCGCTGCCCCATGTGAAACTCTTCATCAGGACGCGGCGGGGTTCACCGCCGCCACCCGCCGGATAGAGGAAGCAGGCCGGGCCGCGCCCCGGCTGCGCGGGTGCCTTCTCCCGCCGCGCTTCGAAGGCGCTGCCGTCCGGCTGCTGCTGGGCGGCGATGCGGCGGCGCTGACTGGCGGCAAGGTCGCGGCCCATGCGCCGCATCAGGCCGCGCTGCTCGGCCGCCGACAGGCTGCGCAGGAGCGCGCCAGCTACCCGCTCCAGTTCGGCGAGATCGTCGCTCATGCGGCGGGCGGTACGGCAGGCGTGAGCACGGCTTCAGGATCCTCGGTCTCCACCAGCAGTTCGGTATTGCCGAAGCCCTGCAGGAACGAGGCATGGACACCCGCGAAGCTGTCGGGGAATTTGGGTTCGGGGATATGGTCTACATCGTAGCCGCTGCCGTCCGGACGAGGAATCACGAGTACCGGCTCGGTCAGGTCGATCGAGATCTCGATATCGAACTTCTCGGTGTCGAGCGGCTGTGCCTCGAAGCCGAAGGGCCGGCTGTCGGCGCGCTGCAACAACTGCGGCTGTTCCTTCTCGATCCATGCCAGGATCGGGACCATCAGCGTGTCGGGATCGGCGGCGAAGTCGAAGATCGTGACCTTGAGCGCGTAGCTGTAGGAGAACGACAGCGTCTTCGACCGGCGGGCGTTGATCTGGCCCGCGTCGATGTAGATGCTGAGATTCTCCGGGTTCTTCTTCAGGTCCGGCAGATAGGCCGTGAGCCAGCGCCGCAGATCATTTGCCTTGCGCATCGGTGCCTCCCGTGCCGGGCGTCTGCATGGCGCGAACCTGCCCCTGCAATTCGATGAAGGCCGCGCGGATCTGCCCGGCGACGTCGTAGAGCGCGGTTAGGCTGGCATGCGCGTCGGCGCCGGTCATCTCGCCGGTGCTACCGCGCTGCACCTTCGGCAGCGCCGGGGGCGGTGCCAGCAGCGCTGGCGACACTCTCGCCATTGGCGACCGATGCGGCGCGGTCGAGCAGCCCGACGCCATCAGCATCAACGCAGACATTGCGATACACGGGCCGCTCAATGACCTTCTGGCTTTCATGGTAAATTTCCCTGACGTTGGTCTGCCGGGCATATTCGGCGGTCTGACTGCGCTCGGTGGAGGCGTCGATCTGGCCTTGCAGCCGGTCGCGCTCAGCGCGCGCGGCATCGTGGGCCCGCTTCTGGGCGGCCTGTTCCTGTGCGGCGCCGACGCCCGTGCCGTAGAAGAAACCGCCGATACCGGCAGCGCTCGCGGTGAGCGCCCCGGCAAGGATGACGTGGGAGAGGCCGAGGCTCACGCCCATCCGCCCCTGATCAGCGCGGCCTGAATCTTGTCGGCGATGTCGGCGATGTCGTCGGCGCGGTCGGTGCCGTTGATGATTCGGCGGGCCTGCACGAACTGTTCGTGGGTGCCGGTGTCGGAGATATAGCGGCTGAGGCTACGCCCGGTGAACGCGCCTTCCTCCATACCCTTGATGAGGATCCGCACCGACAGGACGGGATCGAGGGCGAGATCGAAGTTCTTGAGCAGGGTGCCCTTGAGGCCGAGCGCCTTGTCCGCCCACTCGTAATTGCGGTCCCACGTCAGCTGGACGAGGCCGCGTCCGTACTGCGGCTGACCGTACTTGCCGGGGGCGGCGTAGGGCCTGCCTTTGCCGAGGCCCCATTCGCGCTGCGGGGTGAAGCGGGCCTCGTGCCAGGTGGTGGCGAGTGCATAGGCCAGCCAGCCCACCGGCCATGCGGCGGCGGATGCCATGATGGCGTTGACGATGTTCACCTGCTTCTGATCGAGGCCGCCGGTGATCGAGCGGAGTGAAGCGAAGAAGGCGGCAGGATTGGCGAGCGCGCGGCGCGGCTTGGCGGTCATCGGGTCAGTCCTTCTTGGGGAGGAAGCGGTCGGCGAGGCGGGCCGGGAGGCTGGCGAGCGTGTCGATCGCGGCCTTGGCCAGCTTGGGCGTGGCGTCGTAGGCGAGCAGGGCGATGCCGAAGCCGATCGACTGGGAGACGAGGCCGCCCCATCCGGTGAGCGCGACGATGGCCAGCGTGGCGTAATAGCTGACCGTCGAACCGATCGCCCACTGGGCGAAGCGCTGGCGGTAGGAGAGGCCGGGCTTCCATGCCTGGGCGACGGCCGAGCCGATCAGCGAGGGCGAAAGCGAGCCAAGAAATTCAGCCGCGGTTTCGAGAACGGGGCGCAGTTCCATGTGTCAGCTCCAAAGCTGGATGAGGGGCAGCACGCGGTTCGCGCTGGTGGAGGTCGTCGCGGTCGCCGGGATCAGGACGACGGTGCCGAGCGGCAGCACCTTTGCGCTGTCGGCAAGGCCGGGGTTGGCATCGAGCACGCGCGTCAGTTCGCCCGGTCCCAGCCCGGCTTCGCGCCAGAGCAGCTGATCGAGCGTGTCGCCCTGTTTGGACCGGAGGCTCTGCGCGGCGGCCATCAGATCAGATCCACCGTGGTGCGCGATGCGCCGAGGATGTCGCGCACGGCATGCAGGGCATCTCGGCGCAGTTCGCCGATCGAGGGCGTGAGATCGTCCGCCTGGTTGCCGCCCGCGCTGGTCGTATCGAAGTCACGGTAGCGCTCGACCAGTTCGGCCTTGGCGTAGAGGCTGACGGCGCGCTGATAGCGGATCAGCTGCTGGCTTTGGCCGTCAAGCTGGGGCGACGGCACATCGGCGAGCGTGGCGTACCCGGCGGCAATCGACCGCGCGGCGTAGGCGCGCAGGTCGTGCTCCACCGACATGATGGCGCCCAGGATCGCCGCCCGCAGCCGAGGCGCGGTGACGTTCGCGGAAATGCGGGCATCTGCGCGGACGGTGGCGGGCGTGATGTCGGGGAAGAAGCCGTCATTGGTGATCACGCCTTCGGCGGCGGGAGGATCCTCGATCGCGGCGCTGGGAGGGGTGGCGATGAAAGTCATGGATCCTCATGTCGGCCCGCCCGGCTAACAGGGGTGGGGATCGGGTCAGCTGGCGGCCCTACGGCTCGATAGCCTCCCGCAGCGCGCGATCCGCCCCTGAGCGCCGGGGGCGAGCTTGTTACGCGGCAGGAATGCCGCCGGTGTCGGCGGGGGGCGCGGCGGCGGTAACAGCAGCCAGCAGCTTTTCCGCGCGCTTGACGCGATCCTTCACGCCGATGCGATCGTGCAGCCGTTGGGCTTCGCGGAAGGTGGCGATGGTAGCGGCCAGGCCTTCGGCGGAATCCTCGGCTACCATGCCCTCACACACGCGCAGCTGTTCGATGCCGATCGCTTTGAGCAGCTTGGCACGGACCTCGTCGTGGATGTCGAGATCGTCGGTGAGTTCGCCGGTGCGGGTGAGGACGTCGAGCGGGAAGGCCTTGCCCGCGTTCTGCTGCTTGAGCGCGGCTTCTGCGATTTCCTCGACGACGATCGTCGCCGCGTCGCGCTGGTAACGCGCGGGCATCGCGACGTTGTGGCGGAAGATGAAAGGCACGAGATCGAGCGCCTGGTCGAATTCGCCGATGTCGATGAACCAGACCATGCAGGTAGGCAGGACTTCGGCCACGGTGCCGTTACCGGCACCCGCGTCGGCGGCGAGCAGGCCTTCGATCCATGCCGCGTAGTCGGGCAGCATTTCGCGCTTGGCCTCGATCTTCCGGTCGATCGAGCGGATTTCCTTAAGGCGGCGCAGGTCATGGGTGAAACGCAGCGCGATCTCGGCGGCGATACGGTTTTCCGCCGTGACAGCGCCTTCGGGCGCAGAGACAATGGCGGTTGCCGCCGCCCGCTCGCGATAGATCATCGCGGGCGTGCGGTCGGCAGGCGCGGGAGAGGGTTGCCCGCCCTTATCGGAGGAAACAACCTGCTTCGGGTCAACGGCGGCGGCAGCAAGGGCAGCCATGCGCTCCCGATGGAGACGTGCGGGTGTCATGATGTCGTTCCTGCTCGATGAGGGCGGGCGATGGCCGAAGGCTTACGCCTTCGGACCAATCTTGATGTTTTCGAGGAGGGCGCACTTGCCGTATTCCTCGACCATGAAGGCGTCGTTGATGCTCTCGAAGTTATCGATCTGATCGAGCGCCGGATTGTCCTGGATGGCGCGGCGCGCGGTGCCGATCTGCCAGTAGTAGGACAGGTTCTTGAAGCTGGTGACGAGGATGCTGCCAGCGGGGAAGAACGGCACCTGCACCGTCGGCTTGCCGCCCAGCTGCCGGCTCGACATCAGGACGTCGCGCGCGACCTGCTCAGTGGCGGTGTTACCGGCTTCCTCGACGATCTTGAAATATTTGTCGTGGACGAGGTCACCGCCGACCATCACGACAAGGTCCGTCGCGGTGCGGTAGCGTTCGTGGATCAGGGTCTGGATGGCATCGAAGACCAGCGCGTCGAGGTTCGAGTAGTCGGCGGAGCCAGTGTCCGAGACGTAGATATTGGCGTTGTCCAGGGCGCCGTGCGCCATGACGCGGCTCGAGGCATAGGTGCGGATCTTGTGGAGCCAACCGTAGTTGACGTCCTGCAGCAGCGGGAATTCCTCGCGGTCGGTCTCAACGGCGGCATCGACGCCGTTGAAGCCGATGCACATGATGTCCTCGGCCTTCTGGGCGAGCACGGCATCGCGGCACAGCTGCTGGAATTCGGGCATGTGCGCCCAGGCATCAAGCGTTTCGTAAGACCAGGCGTAGTCGAAGTCGGTCTTCTTGCAGAGGTACTGGTCGATCTGATCGGAGCCGGTGATGTCCTGCGGCAAACGACGATTTCCGGCGGCGCGATTGGTGCGGCTTGCCATCGAGCGCTTCACGCCGACGCTGACGCGGCTACCCTGCTGGTTGACCACGGGCATTACGTTGATGCGCGACATGAAATCGCTGATCGTGCGCAGCTTGGCCTGCAGCTTCTGCTCGATGGCGGGCGAGACGTTGAACTTGTCGAGCTTGCCGGGGGTGGCGGTGAATTCCTGCGGCAGGCCGTTGAGCTTCGCGACCTGCGCGACGAAGGCATTGAGCAGCAGGCGGGTGGAAGTCTGCATGGGAAAGATACTCCGGTGGGTGGCGGGGGCTGGCGGGGCTGATCAGCAGTCGGTGAGGTACTGGGCGTTGCCGCTGCCGCCGGTCGCCGGAGAGCGCGTGAAGTTGCCCGGCTCTTCGGTGGTTTCGAGGGTGGACTTGAGGTCGGCGAAGTCGGCCTGCAGGGCGGCAATCGCGTCGTTGGCGGGCTTGACCGCCAGTGCGACCTGTTCACCCATGACGGCAGCGAAGCGTTCGATGTCGGGCGCGTTGTCGTTTGCGGGTGCCGGAGCCGGAGGCGGGGTGACCGGTTCCTTGGGCTTGTCCGACTTGAAGAGCGTGGCGAACGCGGCGATGAAGCCGGACTTGGTCGCTTCGGCGATGGTCGCGCCGTCGAGCGACGGCTCGATTTCGATTATTGTCTCGTGCGCAGTGGAGAAGACGTTCGGGCGCGACATGGCCGCGAACTTGAGCGGTTCGGTGCCGAGCGATGCGGGCTGATCGGTAATCGCGAGGCCGACAAGGTAGGCTTCCTTGGTGTCGGCAAAGGAGGGATGGATTTCGCAGCTGGTGAACAGCTTCTGCCCTGCCTTGTTGATTGCGAGCAGCTGATCGTTGGCGTCGATCTCGGCGTAGAGCGCCAGCAGCGTCTTCTTTTCGCCGCCGATGGTCAGTTCGACCTCTTCGGTCTTCAGCGACAGGACCGAGCCATAGGCGTTGAACGGCTTGTCCGGGCTATAGCCCGCGATGTGCTCGCAGTTGATGCGAGCGGTGTAGGTGTCTGCGTTGTAGTTGGCGGCCATCTGTTCCAGCCAGACACGTTCGATCGTGCGGCCATCGACGGTTGCGCCTTCGACGGCGACGCGGAAAAACTTGCTCTTGGCCATGATCGGTCCGGTTCCTTGAGGGTGCGGCGGGTTCGGCAGCGGTGTTGTTCCGGCCAAAAGGACCGCTGAGGCGCATCATCTCAAGGGCATCCATTTGGTCTGCCGCTGGGCCAAATGGATAGCGGTGATTGACGGCGAAAACGCGCGGCATGGTCGCCGGCATGAGCACGAACGCGACCCTGCCCGACCCGCTGGCTTCCGCATGGAAGTTCGATCCGCGTCGCCATGCGCGCAGCCTCTACTGGCGCGGGTGGGGCGTGACGCAGATCGCCGACGAGTTCGCACTGCACGGCGTGACGAACGATCAGGGCAAACCGATCCCGCGCCCGACGATCGAATCGTGGCGCCAACGCGACAAGTGGGACGAGGCGCCGTCGATCAAGAAGATCGAGGACGGCATCGAGATCCGGCTGCTGACGCTGATCGCGAAGGAGAAAAAGACCAGCGCGGACCTCGTCGAGATGGATGCGCTCAACCGCTCGATCGAGAGCCTCGCCCGCGTCCGCCGCTTCGAACAGCCGGGCGGCCATAGCGGTGACCTCAACGAGAAGGTCGGCAATCGCAACGCCGGGCCGCGCAAGGCGCCGAAGAAGAACCATTTCACCGAAGAGCAGGCCGAGGAACTCAAGCGCATCTTCCTCGACGGGTGCTTCGACTATCAGCTGCGCTGGTGGAAGGAGAAGGATCAGCGCACCCGCATGATCCTGAAGTCGCGCCAGATCGGCGCGACCTACTTCTTCGCCTTCGAAGCGCTGATGGACGCGATCGAGACCGGGCGTAACCAGATCTTCCTGTCGGCCTCGAAGGCGCAGGCCCACCAGTTCCGCTCCTACATCGTCAGCTTCGCCAAGCTGGTGGGCGTATCGCTGGCGGGCGACCCGATGGTTATCACGTCCGACCTGCGCCCGCCGGAAGAGGCCGGGGCCGAACTGCACTTCCTCGGCACCAACTTCCGCACCGCGCAGGGCCGTAGCGGCAACTTCTACTTCGACGAATTCTTCTGGGTCCACTCATTCGAGGAATTGAACAAGGTCGCCTCAGGTATGGCGACGCACAAGAAGTGGCGGAAAACCTACTTCTCCACGCCATCGACCATCGCGCACCCGGCCTACCCGTACTGGACCGGCGAGCGGCGCAACAAGCGCCGGAAGAAGGCCGACCGGATCGAGATCGACGTCAGCCACGCGGCGCTTGCCGCTGGCAACGTCGGGCCGGATCGGGTGTGGCGCCACATCGTCAACATCCGCGACGCGGACCTCGCAGGCTGCGACCTGTTCGATATCGAAGAGCTTGAGGACGAATACGCCGCCGACGAGTTCGCGAACCTCTACATGTGCGAGTTCGTCGACGACAGCCTGTCCGCCTTCAAGTTCAACGATCTGATCGCCTGCGGCTGCGACAGCCTAGTCGAATGGGAGGACTTCAACCCGGAGGCCGCGCGGCCCTATGGCAATCGCGTGGTCTGGGCGGGCTATGATCCGCAGTCGAGTGAGAATGGCGACAACGCGGGGCTGGTGATCGCGGCGCCGCCCCTGTCGGAGGGCGGGACGTTCCGTATCCTCGAACGCCACCCGCTGCGCGGCCAGGACTTCGAAGAGCAGGCGGCATTCATCCAGGCCATGCTGGGCCGGTACAACTGCACGTACCTCGGCGTTGACGCGACTGGTGTTGGCGCCGGTGTCTATCAGCTGTTGGCTAAGTCCGGCGCGCTGCCCGGCTGTTCCGTCGCCAAGATCGAATACTCGCTGGAAGTGAAGGCGGGCATGATCATGAAAGCGCAGAACGTGATCCGGCGCGGGCGCCTGGCGTTCGATAGCAGCTATCTCGACATCGTATCGGCCTTCGTTTCGATCAAGAAGACGCTGACCACCAGCGGGCGCAACGTGACCTTTAAGGCCGGGCGCGGCGGTGACGATGGCCATGCCGACTTGGCTTGGGCGACCATGCACATCCTCATGAATGAGCCGCTGGACGGCAAGGAAAAGCCTAAGGGCACGATGGAGATTATCGAATGAGCAAGCGTAACCGTGCCCGCCATATGAGCCGACAGGAAGTGGCGGAGGCATCGCAAGGCGCGATCGTCTCCGCCAACGACAACCGCGGCGAATTGCAGGCCTTCACCTTCGGGGATCCCGAGCCGGTGCTCAGCCGGGCGACGATGCTCGACATGCTGGAATGCTACCACAACCAGCGGTGGTACGAGCCGCCGATCTCGTTGCATGGCCTTGCCCGCGCGTTCCGCGCCTCGCCGCACCATTCCAGCGCGATCATCCTCAAGCGCAACATGCTGGCCGCCAGCCTCGAACCGACCCAGTGGCTCAGCCGCGCGGCATTCAAGGGCATGGCGCAGGACTATCTGGTGATGGGCAACGCCTATGCGCAGGAGGCCCGCAACCGCCTGGGCGGGCTGCTGCGACTCGACCACGCGCTTGCCAAGTACACCCGGCGCGGCGTCGAGCCGGGGCATTTCTGGTGGGTGCCTGGCCATCAGCCCGAGGTCGAGTTCGCGCCGGGCACGGTTCACCAGCTGATCGCGCCGGACGTGAATCAGGAAATTTACGGCCTGCCGGAATACCTCTCGGCCTTGCAGTCGGCGCTGCTGAACGAGAACGCGACGCTGTTCCGCCGTCGCTATTACGAGAACGGCAGTCACGCGGGCTACATCATGTACGTGACCGGCGAGTTTGCCGATGGCGACGTCGACAAGATGCGCGATGCCCTGAAGCGATCGAAGGGGCCGGGGAATTTCCGAAACCTGTTCGTCCACTCGCCGAACGGCAAGGATACCGGGATCCAGATCAAGTCGATTGCGGAGGCGGGCGCAAAGGACGAGTTTCTCGGGATCAAGAACACGACGCGCGACGACGTACTGGCCGCGCACCGAGTGCCGCCCCAGCTGCTGGGCATTGTGCCCGCCAATGCCGGGGGCTTCGGGGATGTGACGAAGGCGACCGATGCGTTCTTCGAACTGGAGATCGAGCCGCTGCAGTCGGTGTTTCTGGAATTGAACGATGCCGTGGGCGCCGAGGTCGTGCGCTTTAGGAAGCGGGTGAAGGCAGTCGCCTGATCGCCCGGATCCTCCTGCTCTTCGACAGGTTATGCCATCATGCAATATCTTCAGCACCCAGCCATGGCGCTGGTTCTTCAGGTGGCGATCGGTCTGGCATTTCATAATTGGTGGGCCGGTGCCTTGATTGCGTCGGCCTACTTCATCGGGCGGGAAGCTGCGCAGGCGGAGTACCGCTGGATCGAGCGGTTCGGCGGCGGCCTTCGCCGGAACCTGCCATGGTGGGGTGTATTCGATATGCGTGTTTGGCCGAAACTCGATCAATGGCTCGACTGGATTGGTCCGATCGCGGTGACTTGCGGGCTGGCCGCGATCATGACCCAAGCCTGAGACGTGCCTACCCTCGGAATCGATTGATCGCGCGTTTCCATTCCCGCTCGTCCGGCATCGGCAGGCGCACGGTCGGCTCTTCGCGGCAGGTCTCGAACTTCACCGGCCGCAGCTTGCGGCATTTTGTGCGCCAGCACTCACGGCAATAGAAGCGATCGCGCGCCTTAGCGAAGGTCTCGTCCCACCGGGAGCGCTGGAACCGATGCCACAGCGCGTGGGGATCGAAGACCGCCGATCGTCCGCACGCGCATGTAACCTTGATCGAGTATTGCCAGGCAGCGGCCTCGAAAAGCAGCGTTGGGATCCGCAGGCCATCTACATAGCGCACGGCATCAGCTGCGCGCGGGCTGCTTCGTCATCATCGCAGCACAGGCGAGCGCGCCGGTCATGTAAGGGCCGTCGTCCTGCTCTCCTGCGCGGATCTGCCGCAGGAACTCCCGGTTATCGAGACCTCGTGTCTCCAGCGCCTTCGCCACCGCCCGGCGGATTTCCTTGATTTGTTCCATCTGTTGTCCTCCTGCGCGCTCGCAAGCGCCGACTCATGGTGCGAACATATAGAGAACATGATAGGCTTCCGCTACCGATTCGACAGCGAGGATTGCCATGGAACAGAAGCCCACCACGCCAACGCTCGACGACTTACGTAGGGAAGTCAGCAGGATCGCCGGGGGCAGGGGCTCCTTTCTCGATTTCACGAAAGGGCCAGATTACCGGGCTTTCGTGCCTGCACCACCCGATCCGCGCCTGCGGCCAAGTGGGCGCACGGCATCGCCCGCAGAGCGCGGGGCATTCGGCCGCTGGTTGCTCATGCAGGTTGGGCGCGGAGGGCTGGTCGGCGAACTGGCCAAGTGTGCCATGGCCGATCGCGGCTTTCCCAAGGACGGTGATCCTGAGGCAGTCCGTCAGCGCCTGCGTGTCGGCCAGGCGGAAGGCGATATGTTCGAGGCGTTGGACGAGGCGGAACTCGATTGGCTGAGCTATTGAGGCGCGTCCGGTTGTTGGGTCCAGCATGGATCCATCCGGCGTTGCCTACCGGCCGATCGCAGACGATCAGCGGCCAATGCTGAAACAGGCCGAGATGATCATAGTAGCGTTGCTGATGGCGACGGCGTTTGTGGGGCAGGTGGTGGGCTGGCTCTCTTGAACCAAGGATCGTCCGTGCGATCGACCACCAGCGGGGCGTCATAGATGCGGCACAGCGCGAAGGCCTCGTCCGGATCGCCGTTTGTCCAGCGTTCCCAATTCTCTCGGGCGAGAATGGTCGGCATGCGGTCATGCACGTCGGCCATCTGCTCGCATCCATCCACCATGACCATGGAGTAGGCGTCGCCCCACTCGGCGGTAGGGCGCCACACGCCCGCGACGGCGAATAGATCCTGATCGGGCAGCGAGTACCACGTCCGCGTCATCGCGCCTTTCGTGCCCTCGGCCTCTGCCCAGGCGGTGACAGGGATCAGGCACCGCCGTTTGCGGAAGCTGTCGATCCAGAAGCCGGTGTGCAGCTTGTCCTCGCGGGTGTTGTTCACCGGCTTTGGCTTGAGCGGCGCGCCGGTCTTCTTGCTCTTGAGCACGAGGGGGAAACCCCAGTTCATGGCTCGGATTGCGCCATCGGCAACGACAAGGCCGGGATAGCCGGGGTAGACCTCGGCCGCGAAGTTCGGCGCGGTTCCGGTACTCGCTCGGAACAATCCCGCGACCGCCTCCGCAGGCGCTGTCATCCGGTACAAGTTGCACATGTGGGCATCGTGCGCCCGGCTCGACGACCCGTCAATCGTCCGACGCTGTTCGACCTCGCAGCTTCGGTGAGGTAACAATATTGCGCGGCCGCGACACGGAGTGGCACCCCCTCAAAGCGCGCTTTTCCCCCCGCCTCGCCCGCGCACTTTTCGTGTCGGTTTTGATGCACATCGGCGCAGCTGGGAAAATGGCTGGCTTCCTAGGCCGGGTGGCGATGGCGAGGGGGCGGGGGCTGATGCACTTTGATGCAGCTGACATGCCTATCAAGAAGCGGTCGTCGATCGAGAAAATGCTTGTTGGAGGCGTGGACTGCTGAGGGAGGGGGCGGGAAAGCGTAACATCTGTAATCGCGAACGATACTCCGGCCTGAAACCCGCAGAAAGCCGGCGTTTTTCGGATTACGTCGGCGGTGTAATCGGCTGCAACCTTTCCCGCCTGAAAATGTAACAGCCGCAGAAATCCTAGGGTTTCGTGATCCTAAAAGTTACATTCTGAAAATGTAATCTCGTTACCTTGATGTTACGCTTTCGGTTACGCGAAAAACGGCGGATTTGCGCCAAGGTTACGTATGTTACGTTTTTTCCGGCACCCCCCCCACGTCAAGCTCGAAGAACAAAATCCTATTTAGATGGCATGAGACCTCCCGGACCGTATCAATCGATGCTAGCGAGGCCTAATGAGCCTCGATTTAGATCATCACCGCATCACGGAGATTGTCCGGCCCATTGAGAGCGGCATGACCGAGCCTGTTTTATGCGTGCTCGATGATGACAATACGTATTGTGTGAAAGGCAAGGGAGCGCTTGCTCGGGGTAAAATTTCTGAGGTTCTCTGTGCAGTCCTTGGGCGCTCAATCGGTCTCCCAATACCCGACTTCGCAATCGCATCGCTGTCACCTGCAATGGTTGCTCAAGGTGCTTACGATGCGACCGTCCGTCGAATCGGCAGTGAGCCAAGCTTCGCCTCCTTATGGAAAGAGCCGATCAGCGATTTTCTGATTGTGATGCGCCAAGACTTTCCCGCCTCACTTCTTGCCAGCGTCTATGTTTTCGATCATTGGATTAGAAATGACGACAGGACACTGACAGACCATGGTGGTAATGTTAATCTATTGGTCAATTTAGCCACAAAAGAGCTTGTCGTAATCGATCATAATTTAGCATTCTCAGCGACATATGCTGTGGCAGATCTACCTCTTCATGTTGGCCATCAATCATGGCGATCGTTAGATCGGCGGAAAGAGTTCTCATTCGGCCTTCGGGAGCGTATGCTGCGTGCTAAAGACGAACTGAACGTCGTGGCGGATTGCTTGCCAGATGAGTGGCTTGAGCAGGAACCAGATTTGATCGATCATGCGTTAGAAACGCTTGACCGCGTTAGCGGTAATGAATTTTGGGATGAACTCGCGTGAGCGTCTTTAAATATTCCGTAATCCGATTTCGGCCATTCGCTGAGACGGAAGAGTTCGCGAATATCGGTGTTATCGTCACGCGCGTGATGGATGGCAAGATAGGCTACAAACTTGCCCCGCGTCGGTTTACGCGCATTCGTCAATTTTTTGACCAGCTTGCATACGATGCATATGATGACGTGATTTCTTACTTGCAAATCGAGTTAGGTCGGGCCGCCGAATACCTGCCGACATTTTCTACTATGGATGGGTTGGCAATATTCAATGATGTTACTCGCCGCCGCGAATCGAGTGTTTTGTTCAGCAATCCGCGAGTTACCGAACATGACATGGACCTCGAGGAAATAGTTGAGAAATTTTACGACAGGTTTGTTAAGAGGGAAAATGTCACTTATTCACGCGAGGAGTCTTTGGTCAAAGACATTCGGCGTGAATTGCGTCGTGCAGGAATCAATTACTTTAAGTCTGTGAAGCTGAATGACGATGTAGTTCCCGTAAGTTTCCCGCTAGCATATCAAGGCGCGGAGTTGAGAGCGATCAAACCGTTGGCGTTCTCTCAGAAATCTCCCATGAGCGTGCTCGATCATGGGGCTCATTGGCGCAGGCGATTAGGTCTTCTTCTCGACCGCCGTCGTATATCGCCAGGAAATGTGCTGTTAGCGGTTGAGCCTCCCCCTGCTGGGGCTGACATTTCGACGATGGAGGCTTTTGACGTGGCGCGGAAAGATCTCGACGCGCTCCCGTTTAAGGTGATCGACGTTCGGGACGGCAGCTATGTGAATCAGGATGTAATCAACTTCGCCAAGCATTCTGTCGAAGCGAAGCCATTCTTCAGATAATTCAGCGCTTTTCGGTTGGGTGGCGGCCGTTCTCACGCCGCCCATCCGTAAAATGGGTGCATGCACACATGGCAAGTTCTGGTCCGGTTCAGAATAAGACCGGGAGGCCCCCTGAAAAAACTGAAATTTCATAAATGGATCGTTGGCATTGACGGTGGCTTTGCGCCCTGTTGATGCCGCCTTGCGCTGTAAAATCTGGAACTTCGCTACAGCCGGATGAGACGAAGGGTCTGTTCCAAGCCAGAGCGCTCCTCCGCTACCATTCATCCCCCCGACAGCAGGTGGCATCAGGAAGCGCTGGCCGATCAAGGCTTCAAGACGGCCGATGATCTCGATCTTCGGCGGCGGCGTGTGTCGGTTGCGGGACGCGCCAGCCGGGTGGAGCACGACCTTCTCGATCACCTCGCGCACTACCTTGGCTGCTTCGGTTTCGCCATCGCCGCCAAGTGTTTCATGAAGGCGGGCAACGGCAGTGAGATAGCGTTCACGCGCGCCGGGATGAAGCACGACGACGCTGGGAGTTGCTATCGCCGCCAGCCGCTCCCGTAGATCGCGTTCATGCGCCAGCGTGGCCCGCAGTTCCGGTTGGGTGCGAACGGGATCGCAAAGGCCATCCATGAGCAGATTATTGAGCCGCTCGGCTCGTGCGGACGCTTTCGTCAATTCCGCTTCAAGTGATGCCCGTTGGGTGGTTGATGACATCCGCAGCCGCTTCATTTCCGCCTCGTATGTTTCGAGGAAGTCGCGGATCGCGTTCGGCTGCTGAAGTTCACGCCGCAAAAGACTGAGCACCCGTTCCTCGATCTCGTCGATGTAGTAGCTGCGTGGGTCCGGGCAATTGATCTGCCCCCTTCTGAGTGGCCCATCGACTATCGTAGTCTTGACCACGAAGGAGGAATGGAATGGCTCGGAAGCACAAGCCTGAGGAGATCATCGGCAAGCTGCGTGAGGCGGAGATCGTGTTGGCGCAGGGCGGGACGGTGGCCGACGCCTGCCGGCGGATCGGCGTCACCGAACAGAGCTATTACCGCTGGCGCAAGGAGTACGGCGGGCTGAAGATGGATCAGGCACGGCGGATGAAGGATCTCGAGCGAGAGAACGCCCGGCTCCGGCAGGCGGTGTCGGATCTGACGCTCGATAAAATGATCCTGCAGGAGGCGGCGCGGGGAAACTATTGAGCCCCGCCAGGCGCCGCCGCTGTGTCGACCACATCCGAGGGATCATGGCTGTCTCCGAGCGGCGGGTGTGCCGTGTGCTCGGGCAGCATCGATCGACGCAGCGCAAGGCGCCACGCGGGGCGGACGACGAAGCCGCACTGACGGAGGACATCATCGCTCTCGCCCGGCAATATGGTCGTTACGGCTATCGCCGGGTGACCGCCCTGCTGCGCGATGCGGGGTGGCATGTGAACCGTAAGCGGGTCGAGCGCATCTGGCGCCGCGAGGGGCTCAAGGTGCCGCAAAAGCAGCCGAAGCGCGGAAGGCTCTGGCTCCATGACGGATCGTGCATCCGGCTGCGGCCCGAGTATCCGGGGCACGTGTG
>NZ_ATHL01000126.1 GCF_000445125.1 Novosphingobium lindaniclasticum LE124 | reverse complement strand
GGTCCGAAGACCAGCCCTGGAAAAGTTTTTGGGAGAGGATGCCTGAAAGGCCCGTCCCATATGGTCGAGAATCCGGTTCCCGACAAATGAGGAAAAGAAACCCGGTGTTGCAAATCTTGCAATTAAATTGCTGCCTCTCGTTCAGCCCGACCGAATGGGCCGATTTTCCCGGTGAGATGCACTGGGCTCAACTCCGATCCCTGCCTCGCCCCGCAACACGCCTTGCGCTCTCTTGCAGGCCTCGCAACTTCAAAAGTGCGCAAGATAGCCGCCGTCCACGCCGATTACCTGCCCGGTGACATAGCTCGCCGCGTCCGAGGCCAGGAACACGATCGGCCCCGCCACCTCCTCCGGTCGGCCCCAGCGGCCGAGCGAAGTGCGCCGCGCCAGATGCTCCGCCACGGCGGCGTCGGCTACCATCGCCGCGTTCGCTTCGGTGGCGAAGAACCCCGGCGCCACGGCATTGACGGTAATTCCGCGTGGTCCCAGTTCCGCCGCGAGCGCTCTGGTCATGGCATCCAGCCCGCCTTTGGCCATCGTATAGGCAGCATCGCCGGAGCGCGCGATCTGCCCCGCGATCGAGGTGACGTTGATGATCCGCCCGCCCGCTTCCATGCGCGGTGCCAGAAGCCGCGCCAGATCGAACGGCGCGACAAGATTGATTTCGAGCATGTGGCGTACCGCCTGCCGTTCCAGCGCGCCCATGGGTCGGCGGTCCCGATGGCCCGCGTTGTTGACGAGGATGTCGATGCGCCCGAGCCTTTCCGCCGCATCGCGCACCGCATCGCTGTCGGCAAGGTCGAACATGACCGCTTCGGCCCGTCCGCCGTCCCCTACGACTTCGCCGCGCAGTCGCTCGAGCTGGCCAAGGTCGCGGCCATGAAGCCACAGCCCGGCGCCCGCACGCGCCAATCCCAGCGCGATGGCGCGGCCCAGCCCTCCCGTGGCGCCGGTGACGAGGGCCGTCCGCCCCGCCAGCGGCCCCTCGGAGGAAGGACAGGAATTCGCTGGCGCAGGGCTTGGAAAGGATGGTGAATCGCTCATGATTCGTGCGTTACAATCCCGTCCTTCCAGGAGCCAGCCCCATCCTCGAAAGGGATCAAGGGCCGGTTCGAGACGCTGCAGGCATGGCAATAACCACTGGAAAGAAGACGCTTTTCCATCTTCTCGCGCCTCCGGCAAAATCCCTGCCATAGGGGGCGATAGAAAACCTTGCGGTTGACCATCATTTCTCAACCAAATAACTAGACAAGTAGGCCGCACGGCTCCGGATGACCAGACCGACCGTGCATTTTCAGGTTTCCGGTCCGCGGCATTTGACAGGGAAGCAGCTTGCTCCGCGTTACCAACCGCTAAAGCGCGCGATGCTCCAGGCGACAGCGCCAGACATCGTGTTCCCCTCACGACAAGGATGAGGTGATACGATGCAGACCATGACCCCGCGCGCCTGACGCGCTGATCCGGGCCGATCCGCAAAGCTCCAGGCGCCCGTCGACCAACGGCGGCCACCCGGACCCTGCGGCCTTCATGACGGACGACACGTGCCTCACGCGGAACCCGTAAGGTTTCGCGGCGGGAAACCTGTGTCCCGAGCGGAATCTTCCGGGCCTGACCCAAGGCTCCGGCTCCTGCACCCGCGCCCTGAAGACGGCTCCCCCGCGTCTTTTCTCCATCGCCCGAGACTCCACGACATTACGCCCGACGCAAGATCGGTGCGCACTCATGAAAACAGGGATCGACTTGAATGTTTCGCCGTTTCGCAACCGCCGCCAGCCCGCTCGCCCTTGCCGCTTCGCTGTTCGCCGCCGCTCCGGCTCTTGCCGCGGAAGAGGCCGCTGACCCCGCCGCCCCCTCGGCCACCGCATCCTCCGCCATCGCCGATATCCCGGCGGAAGGCGGCGAAGCCATCGTCGTCACCGCCTCGCGCCGCCGCGACGAGAACGTGCAGGACGTGCCGGTCGCCATCAGCGTGATCAGCGCCGCCACACTGGAAAAGCGCGGCGACTACACGCTCGGCTCCATTTCCCAGCAGGTGCCCAGCCTTCAGGTCATCACCTACAACGCGCGCAATACCAACATCAACATTCGCGGCCTCGGCTCGAACATCTCGCTCACCAACGACGGGCTGGAGAACGGCGTCGGCTTCTACATCGACAACGTCTACTACGGCCGCGTCGGCCTGGCGCAGTTCGACCTGGTCGACCTTCAGGGCATCGAAGTGCTGCGCGGCCCCCAGGGCACGCTGTTCGGCAAGAACACCACTTCGGGCGTGATCAACGTCACTTCGCGCAAGCCCAGCTTCGATCCGGAGCTGTCGGCAGAGGCCAGCATCGGCAATTACGGCTTCTACCAGTTCCGCGCCTCGGGCTCCGCAGGGATCTTCAAGGACCTGCTGGCGGTGCGCCTGTCCGGCGCGATCAGCGAAAACGACGGCTTCCTCTGGAACAAGACCACCAACACCCGCGCGCAGGACTACCTGAACACGTCGATCCGCGGCCAGCTGTTGTTCACGCCCGATCCCGACCTCGAGATCCGCGTGATCGGCGACTACGCCAAGCAGAAGCAGAACCACGTCCTCAACGTCTTCGCCGGCCTGCACACAACTTACGACAACGGCGCCGTGATCGCCAACAACTGGGCCCAGCGCGCCGCGCGTTTCCCTGGTTATGTCCTGCCGAGCTTCAACGCCTTCGACCGCGTGGGCGAGGCGGACAGCCACTACCAGTCGAACATGGCCGGCTACGGCGTCTCGGGCGAAGTCAACTGGAACCTCGGCAATGCCGCGCTGACCTCTATCACCGCCTATCGCTGGTGGGGCTGGAACCCGGCCAACGACGGTGACAGCACCTCGCTGCCGATCGTCACCAAGGCGCAGCAGGCCAATCGCCAGCGCCAGTTCAGCCAGGAGCTTCGCCTGGCCTCCAGGACCGGCGGCAGCTTCGACTACGTGGTGGGCGCCTATTACTTCTGGCAGATCGTACGCGGCTACGGGGCTTCGCGCTACGGCCCGGCCGCCGCCTTGTGGAACCTGCCGACCGCCAACCAGACGATCGCCAATGCCGCGCTCGACGGTTTCGAATCGAACTCCACCTCGACGCCCGAAACCAAGACATTCGCGGTGTTCGGCCAGACCGACTGGCACGTCACCGACGCCCTCACCCTCACCACCGGCCTGCGCTTCACGCATGAGAAGAAGGAGGGCGCCTACAATCAGTTCTGGGTCGACGGCGCCGACATCTCCGGCTTCACCGCCGCGCAGCAGGCGGCGATCAACGCCATCCGCACCCAGTTCAACCCGGTGACGAGCTATGCCACCAGCTTCACCGACAACAGCCTCTCCGGCCTCGTCACGCTGAACTGGAAAGTGGCGCAGGACGTCAACGTCTACGGCAGCTATTCGCGCGGCAACAAGTCGGGCGGGCTCAACCTGTCGGTCCTTCCGGTGGGCGTCGAACCCGACGTGAAGCCGGAGAAGGTCGATGCCTTCGAACTCGGCCTCAAGTCCCAGTTCCTGGATCGCCGCGCCACCTTCAACGCCGCCGCCTTCTGGACCGAGATCAGCGACTACCAGACCACCATCACCGACCTGCCCGCAGGCGCCGTGGTCGGCCGCCAGTATATCTCGAACATCCCCAAGGTCCGTTCACGCGGGATCGAGGGCGAATTCAACATCGCCCCTACCGACAGCCTGAGCTTCAACGCCTCTGCCACCTACACCGACGCCACTTACGTCACCTACAGGAACGCCCCGCAAGCCTTCGAGCGCCAGAACCTGGGCGCGGTCCAGGATCTCTCGGGCGAGCGGCTGCCGGGCGTGCCGAAATGGGCCTGGACGGTCGGTGCTGACTTCAGCACGCCCCTCACGGAACTCGGCGGCAAGGAACTGGGGCTCTATGCCCATGCCGACTACGCCTATCGATCGAACTTCAACACCTCAGCCTCGAACTCGGCCTGGGCGCAGATCCCCGGCTTCGGCCTTGCCAACGGTCGCATCGGACTGAGGACGGACGACGGCTTCTGGGACTTCTCGATCTGGGCCCGAAACCTGTTCGACAAGAACTACTACGTCAGCCTGGGCGCCGCCAACACCGGCGTCGTCACCGCCCAGCTCGGCGAGCCGCGCACTTTCGGCGCCACCCTTCGCACCAAGCTCTGATCTCCGATCTCCGCTCCCAACCAGCCCACCCCCAGGCAGGAGGCGTCAGCCATGAAACACGAGACATTCCGAACATCGCATGCACGACAGGAACCCCTCGATGGCTGGCGCCTCCTGCGCTTCACCGCGATGTCGGTGCCGATCTACGCCGCCGCCCAGCCGGTGATGGCCTTCGTGCCCGCGATCCTCTCGCGCCACTATGCCATTCCGCTGGCCGGGCTCGGCCTTGTCTACCTGATCGGCCAGGTGGTGAATTCCCTGCTCGATCCGGTGATCGGCGCGCTGAGCGACCGCACCGTCAGCCGGTTCGGACGGCGACGGCCCTGGATCGCAGGCGGCGGGCTGCTGTTCATCATCGGCAGCGCCATGCTGTTCTTCCCGCCCGAGGGCGCAACGCTTACCTGGGTCGGGATCGGCGTGATCTGCTATTACACCGGCGCCTCCACCACCACGACCACACTGATGGCCTGGTCCGGCGAAGTCAGCGGCGACTACGACCAGCGCACCCGCATCGCCTCGCAGTTCACGCTGTTATCGTCGAGCGCGCTGGTGCTGACCTTGCTCCTGCCCGCCGTGGCCGACCAGCTTCGCCCCGACGACGGCCCGCTGCGCCTGACCCTGTTCGGCACGCTGGTGCTCGTCACCGCCGTCCCCGGCCTGTTGCTGACCCTCACCGCCATGCCCGACCATAGCGCCCCCTCCGGCGCCGAGCGCTTCGCCCTGGGCAAGACGCTGAAAGCGGTGTTCGGCAATCCGCTGCTGCTGCGGGTGCTCGCCGCCGACGCCGCCGTAACCGCCGGGCAGGGCGTGCGCACCGCGCTGCTGCTGTTCATCGTCACCATCTACTTCCAGCGCCCCGAATGGGCGGCCGGGTTCTTCCTGCTGCAGTATTCGTTCGGCGTGCTCGCCGGACCGATCTGGCGCCGGATCGGCCAGCGCCTCGGCAAGAGCCGCGCCGCCGTGGCCGCCGAACTGACCCAGGCCGCGATCAACTTCGGCCTCGTGTTCCTGACGCCCGATCGCTTCGGCCTGATGATGGCCCTCGCCATTGCCCAGGGCCTTTCGCAGGGCTCGGGCAACCTCATGCTCCGCTCCATGGTGGCCGACGTGGCCGACCTGCACCGCGCCGAAACCGGCGAGGACCGCGTGGGGCTTTACTATTCAGTCTTCAGCGTCTCGATGAAGCTGGGCGGCGCGCTGGCCTTCGGTATCGCCCTGCCGCTCGTCACCGCCTTCGGCTTCGACCCCAAGGCCGCCACCAATACGCCCGAGGCGCTGAACGCGCTGCTGCTGGTCTTCGCCCTTGGTCCGACGCTGGCCCATGCCCTGGCCGCCGCGCTCGTCGCCGGTTTCCCGCTGAACGCCGACCGCCACGCCGAAATCCGCCGCCAGCTCAGGGCCCGCGACGAGGTTCACGCCGCCGCCCTCGTACCTGCTGAGTAAAATCCATCCCGTTCAAGAAGAAGGAGTGAATGCCATGACTTCGATTGCCACTTACGCCAATGCCAAGGACCCCGCCTCCCCGCTCGACGTGGCGCCGATCACCGGCACCATCGGCGCCGAAATCCGGGGCGTCACGCTCTCCGGCGATCTCGACGGCGACACCGTGCAGGCCATCAAGGACGCGCTGGTCCGTCACAAGGTGGTGTTCTTCCGCGGCCAGCACGAACTGACCGACCAGCGGCACGAGGAGTTCGCCTCGCTGTTCGGCGATCCGGTGGCGCACCCGACCGTGCCGGTGGCCGAAGGATCGCGCTACCTGCTCGAACTCGACAGCAAGGAAGGCTACGCCGCCTCCAGCTGGCATACCGACGTGACCTTCACCGACGCCTATCCCGCCGGATCGATCCTGCGGGCCATCACGATCCCCGAAGCGGGCGGCGATACGGTCTGGGCCAACACCGAAACCGCTTACGAGGGCCTGCCGGAAAGCCTGCGCCAGCTGGTGAACAATCTCTGGGCCGTCCATTCCAACGACTACGACTATGCCGCCGTGCTGGCGAACGCACCCAAGGCGGACGATGCCGCGAAGGAGCGCACACTCTACCACAAGAACATCTTCGCCTCGACCGTCTACGAAACCGAGCACCCGCTGGTGCGCGTCCATCCCGTCTCGGGCCAGCGCAGCCTGCTGCTGGGTCACTTCGTGAAGCGGATCGTCGGCCTGAACCAGGCGGATTCGGCGCGCATCTTCTCGATCCTTCAGGAACACATCACGCGCCCCGAAAACGTCGTGCGCTGGCGCTGGCAACCGGGCGACGTGGCGTTCTGGGACAACCAGGCCACCCAGCACCGCGCCGTGGCCGACTTCGGCCTCCAGCGCCGCACCCTGCGCCGCGCGACGATCGCGGGATCGGTGCCGGTCGCGATCGACGGCCGCCAGAGCCGCACGATCCGCAAGGAAAAGGCAATCCCTTACGAACCGGCCTGATCCCTCACACCCTGCACGGGCCGTACCTTCGCCCGCGCCGCATTTTCCCGTTGCGGCGCGGGCTTTTTCCCTGATGCCGTGCCGGTGCGCCCGGTCTGAAATTCTCCCCGATATCAAGGCCGCGCCCCGGCAGGAGCAGCGCTCGGGCTACCCCCGATGGGCCATGGGCTGGCCCATTTGTTCAATCGCACCGACGCCGCGCGCTGGCTAGGCTGCACCTTCTCGAGGTTCCTGAGAGGTCGCATGCCCTCCCCATCGCCGCTCCGCGCGCTGTTCGTCATCAATTCGCTCGTCGGCGGCGGGGCGGAGCGCGTGTTCACGACCCTGGTCGAACAGCTGAGCCGCCGTCCCGAAGACATCGCCATCACCGTGGCCCTGCTCGATAACGAGGCCGAGGAAGCCTACCGCCTTCCCGCCGGGATCCCTATCGAACGCCTGAATACGCGTGGCGGCCTGCTGCGGAGCATCACCCAGACCCGCAAGCTGGTGCGGCGACTGCGGCCGGACGTCACTCTCTCGTTCCTCACGCGCGCCAATGTCGCCGCGATCGTCGCCTTGCGCGGTACCGGCGCCCCGGCCGTGATCAGCGAGCGGGTCAACACCACCGCCCACCTCAGGACCGGGCGGCTCGCCTTTCTCAGCCGGCTGCTGATCCGCAATACATACCCCACCGCCCGGCAGATCATCGCCGTCTCCCAAGGCGTCGCCAGCACGCTCGAAAGTGATTTCGACGTCGAGCCGCAGCGCATCTCGGTGATCTACAACCCCGTCGACGTGGACGGGATCCGCGATCTTGCCGCACGGGATCCGGCGTTTGCCGTCACCCGGGCGGACTTCGTGACGATGGGCAGGCTGGTCGACAACAAGAACACCGCCCTGGCCATCCGCGCGCTGGCACAGGCAAGGACCGGCGGCAACCTGATCGTGCTGGGCGAAGGCCCCTTGCGGGAAGATCTCGGCGCTTTGGCGGCTTCGCTGGGCCTGGCGGACCGGGTGCGCTTCGCCGGCTTCATCGCCAATCCCCACGCCGTGCTGGCACGGGCGGGCTGTTACCTGCTGACCTCCAATGCCGAGGGATTCCCGAACGCCATGATGGAAGCCATGGCCGTGGGCCTGCCGGTGGTCGCCACCGACTGCCCCTCCGGTCCTGCCGAGATCCTGCAAGTGGAGCTGGACGGAGCGCCCCACGCCTTCGGCGCGGGCGGCGCGCTCGTCGCCATGGACGACGATGCGGCGATGGCCCGCTGCATGACCGAGCTGATCGGCCCCCGCCGCGAAACCTTTTCCGCCGCCGCCGTGCGGCGCGCCGCCGCCTTCTCGGTGGAGAGCGCGGTAGAGCGGTTTCGCGCGGCACTCATGGACGCCGCAAGGGCCGATGCAGGCCTGCGCCCCGCCGCGGAGCCGGTGCGGTCATGAAAGTCTGCGTCACCGGCCTGCGCGGCATCCCCGGCGTCATGGGCGGGGTCGAGACCCACTGCGAGGAACTCCTGCCGCGCATCGCCGCGCTCGAGCCGGAGATCGAGATCGAGGTGTGCTGCCGCGCCCCCTATGTCGATCCGGCCATGACCAGCTTCCGCCACGTCGCACTGACGCCGCTCTATTCCCCGACCGGACGCATCAGCGAGGCGCTCGTCTCCACGCTCGTCGGCATTCTTCACGCGCGCCGGGGCGGAGCGGATGCCGTACATATCCACGCGGTGGGACCGGCGCTGTTCGCTCCGCTCGCACGCCTCCTCGGCCTGCGCGTGTTGCTGACTCACCACGGCGCCGACTACGACCGGGAAAAGTGGGGGCGCGGCGCCAAGCTCATGCTGAAACTGGGCGAATGGCTCGGCCTTCGCTCGGCCGACCGCGTCGTCTGCGTCTCTCCGTCGCTGGCGGCGCGGATGAAGGCCCGATATCCGGCCCGCGCGGATCGCGTCGAATTCATCCCGAACGGGGTCAGCACCATGCCCCCCTCCCCGCAGGACGACGGGGACGTGCTGGCCGAGCTGGACCTGATCGCCGGCGGCTATATCCTCTGCGTTGCCCGGCTGGTGCCGGAAAAGGGCATACACACGCTGGTCGAGGCGTTTCGCCGCAGCGAAGAGGGGAATAGCGACGCCCGCCGCCGTACCCTCGTCATCGCCGGAGCGGGCCGGGAGGACGACCGCTACGCGCAGGATCTGCTGGCCATGGCGGAGCCGCACATCCGCTTCCTGGGGATGGTGCCGCGCTCGCGCCTCGGCGTGCTGCTGCGCAATGCCGCCCTGTTCGTCCTACCCTCGTTCCACGAAGGCCTGCCGATTGCCGCCCTGGAGGCGCTGGCCTGCGGCTGCCCCGTCTTGCTGAGCGACATCCAGCCCAATCTCGACCTCGGCCTGGCCCCCGCCCGCTACTTCCCGGTGGGCGACGTCGCCGCTCTTGCCGCGCGGCTTCGCGCCGATGAGGCCGCTCCGGCTGCGGCGAACACGCCTCAGGAGCTGCCGGACACCCTGCTCGACTGGGACGAAGTCGCCCGCCGTACCGCCGCCGCCTACCGCAAGCTCAAGACCGGCAAGTCGCTGCGCCATGCCCTCACCGCCGCAAGCTGAGCCGATGGCGGCACCGGCCCTTCCCCGTGCCCCCCGGAGGACGCCATGCTGGCACTGACCTCGGGCAGCCCGCCCATCCCGATCTTCCTGCTGCTGCCGACGATGATGCTCTATGCCGTGCTCGTCGTCATGCTGTGCCTGCAGGTGCAGGCTTCGGCGCGGTTCCTGATCGTCGCCTTCGCCTTGCGCATGGCCATGTCCGCCATGCCGCGCTTCGCCTTCGCCTCCAGCCCGGCGGGGCTCAGCTGGAATGCGCTGGCCTCCGTCCTGCTGGTCGGCGTGGGCGCCTTGCTGCTCCTGCGCAGCCGCGCCGTGCCGCTGATCCTGGCTCCGATCGCGCCGCTGCTGCTGGTGATCGCCATGAGCGCCGCGCTCAACGGCGAGGTTTCCGGCTCGATCGAGAGCCTGGTCAAATATGCCTATCTCGCGATCATCGCCCTGACCGCCTACGACGCCTTTCGCGCGGACGGCGCGGGCAAAGTGCTGCTGCGGTTACTGTTTACGTTCCTGCTGCCGCTGCTGCTCCAGGGCTTCAGCATGGCGCTGGGCATCGCCAAGGCCACCGAAAGCGACGGCTCCACCTCGTACATCGGCGGCTACAATCACGAGGCGGCCTTCTCCATCATCCTGCTCACCGGCCTGCTCACCGCCATCCTCAACCCGCGCCTGCGCTCATTCACCAAGCTGGGAATCGCCCTGGTCTGCGTGGGCGGGATCCTGGCGGCCAACTACCGCACGGCCATCGTCACCGCCGCGCCGCTGATGCTGGGCCTGTTCATCGCCGCGATCACCACGGCCGTCCGCCCCGCCCAGAGGCCCATCGCCGGGATCCTGGGATGGCTGCTGGTGCTCTCCGCCGTGCCCATGGTGCCGATCGTGGCCGGCGACCGCTTCGACGCCGTCACCACGGTCTGGCAGAACCCGGCGATCCTCAGCAAGGCCCCAGCGGACTTCAGCCGCGCCGACACGCAAGTCCTCTCGGGCCGCCTGCTGCTCTGGAGCCAGTACATCACCGCCTGGGACGCCGGAACGCCGCGCCAGCACATGCTGGGCTTCGGCGCCAACGCCTGGGAGGGCCGCTACCGCTACTACGCCCACAACACCCTGGTCTCCACGCTCTACGAGCTGGGCGTACTGGGGGTGGCGGCGATGCTGCTGCTGTGGATCTGGATGTTCGTCATGGCCGCGACCGCGCGAACGACTGCGCGCTTCACGCTGATCATGGCGCATCTCGGGTTCTTCCTGCTGAACATGGCGACGATGCCGTTCTGGATGATCGAGGGCCTGCTGTTTTATGGCCTGCTTTGCGGTTTCACGGTCCATGCCAACCTGCAAGGCCGGGCCGAGCAACGGTCCATCGCAAATCCGGCAAGGCTCCGCCCGGTTTGAGGACACTTCGCGCGGCCCGCCGGTTGCACTTCCGGTTCGCCTGGGGAAGTACCTCAAAAGAACTAGGCCATACGTGTGATACTATTCGTCATGGCGCCGTCAATAAACCCGACACATCCGGTAAGTCATTGGGGAAGCACATGTTTCGAGCACTTGGCCTTGCCCTGCCCCTGCTGATGGGGCCCTCCGCCGACAATGCGCCTGCCGCGCTGACGGGCCTGGCGGCCTCTCCGCTTTCGATGGCCTCGGCGGCGGGCCGGGCCACGGCGACGACCGCCGCCACCACGTTCACCATGCCCGCGATCGCCCCCCCGCAAGTGACCGCCGCCTGCAAGACCCTGCCGACCTTGCGCATGACCGCGACCACGCCTGGCCTGTCGAAAGTCTGCGCGGTGGACGGCACGATCCTGGTCAACGGCAAGGACGCCAGCGGTTTCGCCATGGCGGACGTCAAGGCCGAGCGCTACGGCCCCCTGATGCGCGGCAGCAACGTGCCGGGCCTGCAGGTCCACCGCGTTTCCGACACCGATGCCCGCGCCGACGCCGCGCTGGGCCTGGGTCTCGTCAACGTCAGCAACGGCATCGGCAAGGCGACCTTCCACGATCTCGTCTGGATCGGCAGCAAGGATCATCCGGCGATCAACAGCGACGATGCCTGGGCCGCCATTGCCTTGAAGGGCAAGGACGCCGACGATGTCGGCACTTTCGAAATCAACAACTTCGACTTCCAGAATCTCTTCATGGATTCCGGCAGCTATTACCAGAACGTCGACGGCATCTCCACCGAAGGCGGCTATTCCGGCACGATCACCAATGGCCGCGTGGTCAATGCCAGCGACGCCTGCCTCGACATCAAGGGCGACGTGCGGGTGGACAACGTCTATCTCTCCGGTTGCAGGCAGGGCATCAAGGCCTGGACCGACCAGAGCCACGGCCTGATCGAACTGGGCACCAACCGCTTCGTCGGCATCATCGGCAAGGGCACGAAGGGCAAGACCCGGACGATCACCGTGGACGTGCTGATCGCCTCGGGCGACCCGTCGGTGCCGCTGTTCCGTGCCGAGGACGGGGTGGTCAATCTCCACATCCGCCGCCTCATCGCCAAGCCGGGGCAAGTCCTGACCGCCTCGGGCAACGTCTCGGGCTCGGCAGTCACGATCGACCAGCGCATGGCGATCTGAGCGGAGCCGATCCCCGCTCCCGATGCCCGAGATAGTCTCCGCCGGGCCATTCGAATTACTACCTGTTTCTCATGGATTTGAGGCGGCCAACGCTTCCAGAATAACGGCGAATTTCCTCGATTCTCGAGAGGTAGGCGACTTGCACGTGGCTCCCAACAAGCTTGACCCTTCCGCGGCGCGCAGGATGGGGCTCCCGGACTCCGCTTCGAGCGCCTCCTCCAGTGGAGCCTCCGGGCCCGACGGCGGCAAACTGATCGACCTGTCGTGGCTGGCGACGCTGGCCTGGCGGCACAAATGGGCGATGCTGGCCGCCATTGCCGCCGTGCTGGCGCTGACCGCGCTGGCCTATCTTATGGCCGTCAAGAAGTATGACGCCAACGTCGTGCTCGCGCTGGACCGCAACGATCAGCAGCTCGTCCGCACGGCCCAGACCGACAAGGACACGATCATCGACTCGCCGGCTGTCGATACCGAAGTGCAGGTCCTGCTCTCGCCCGAAGTGGCCGCCGCGGCCGTGCGCAACGGGCGCCTCAACACCGATCCAGCCTTCCTGGCCGCCTCGGCGCCGAACGCGACCGGCCCTCTGACGCCTGCCGCCGCCGCGAACATCCTGCGCTCCAACCTGACGGTCGGCCGCCAGGGGCTGTCCTACGCCATCAACCTCGAGTACCGCTCTCGCGATCCCAAGGTCTCCGCCATGGTCGCCAATGCCGTGGCCGACGCTTATGTCGGCGGCCAGGTGCAGAGCGAGCAGAACGCCCGCAGCCAGGACATCAACCAGCTGCGCAGCCGCCTCGACCAGCTACGCGGGGACGTGATCAAGGCCGAAGCCGCCGTCGCCTCCTACCGCGCCAGTGCCGACCTCGTCGCCGTCAGCAACGACAGCACGATTGCGCAGCAGGAGCTGTCGACGCTCAACACCGAGCTGGCCTCCGCCAAGGCGGAACTCGCCGCCTCCCAGGGCCGGGCCAGCGCCAATGCCGGGGAGAACGGCACCGCCGTCAACAACAGCCCGGTGATCCGCGACTTGCGCACCGAAGTCTCGAACCTGGAGGTCAAGCTGGCCGAGCAGTCCTCCTCGCTCGGCCCCAAGCACCCCGACCGCATGCGGACCGAAGCCCAGCTCGACACCGCGCGGCAGGCCCTGCGCCGCGAAGTGGCACGCGCCAGCTCCGGCGTGGGCGCCGACGTGCGCGTGGACAGCCAGCGGGTCGGCGCGATTCAGTCCGCGATCGGCGGAGCCAGGAGCAGGCTGCTGGCGGGCAACAACGCCTCGGTGCGCCTGAACGAACTGGAACGCGTGGCCGAAAGCGCGCGCCAGCTCTATCAGACGTTCCTCGATCGCTACCGGGTCCAGCTCGCCACGCGCGGCACCGAAAAGAGCAAGGCGCAAGTGATCGCCCGCGCCCAGGTGCCCAGCCGCCCTTCCTCCCCAGATCTGCTGGTCTACATGCTGGGCGGCGGCATTGCCGGCGTGATCGCCGCCGTCCTCCTGGCCCTGGCGCTCGAATGGCGCGAACGCGGTATCCGCACCCGCGCGGAGGCCGAGGAGTTCACCGGCTACGAAGTCGTCAGCAGCCTGCCCGACATCGCCACCATGGACGAACCCGACTTCCGCAAGGACGAAGCACTGGGCGTCCCGGACTTCCTGATCGACCACCGGGATTCGCCTTTCGCGGAATCGGTGCGGGCGATCTGGACGGCCCTGCGGATCGGCCACAAGGGCCAGGTCGCGCGGTCGGTGGGGGTCACCTCTTCGATCCCGGGCGAGGGCAAGACCAGCACCGCCATCGCGCTGGCGCGTTCCGCCGCCATGGCCGGCCGCCGCACCCTGCTGATCGATTGCGACGTGCGCCGCATGGGCACCACCATCGCGCTCGGCCTGCGGGGTCGCCCCGGCCTTGCCGAAGTGCTGACCGGAGAAGCCCGGGTGGAAGACGTGCTGGTGCTCGACGAGCCTTCCGGCGCCTTCGTCCTGCCGCTCAACTCCACGGCGGAGACCCCGCTGGACATCATCCACTCCGACGCGACGGCCACCCTGTTCGACCGTTTCCGGCAGGAATACGACCTTGTCGTGCTGGACATCGCGCCGGTCATCCCGGTGGCCGAAGCCCGCGCCCTGGCGGCCATGGCCGACGTGACGCTGATGATCCTGCGCTGGCGCACGACCCAGCGCAACGTCCTCAAGACCGCGCTGCGCGAACTCGACCGCGCCGGCGCGCATATCTACGGCCTGCTGCTGACCCAGGTGGATACCCGCAGCTCAGCCGTGCTGGGCGAAGAAATGGCCTATTACCAATACTATTACGCGCGCGGAGCGAACTGAATCAGAGCCTGTTTGAAAATGCCCGGTAGGGCATTGCATAGCGGCACCAGCAAAAATTCGCGGTAAGCGAATTTTCAAACGGACTCTCAGAACGCCGGGACCACCGCGCCGGCGTACTTGCGCGCGATGAAGGCCTTCACTTCCGGGCTGCGCAGGGCGGCGATCAGTTTCTTCACGCGCGGGTCGTTACGCGCCTTTTCGGTGCCGACGACGAAGTTCACGTAAGGACTGTCCTTGTCCTCGATGAGCAGGGCGTCACGCAGGGGATTGAGCCCGGCGTCCAGCGCGTAGTTCGTGTTGATCATCGCCATGTCGACTTCGCCCAGCACGCGCGGCAGGGTGGCGGCCTCGATCTCCCGGAACTTGAGGTTCTTCGGGTTGCCGACTACGTCTTTCGGCGTCGCCGTCATGCTCTTGGGGTCTTTCAGCGTGACGAGCCCCGACCGGGCCAGGAGCTGCAGCGCGCGGCCGCTGTTGCTGGGTTCGTTGGGAATGGCGACGGTGGCGCCGGCGGGCAGTTCGCCGATCTTCTTCCACTTGCGCGAATAGGCGCCGAAGGGCTCGATATGGATCCCCGCCAGCGGCACCAGATGGGTGCCCTTGGCCTTGTTGAACTCTTCCAGGTAAGGCCCGGTCTCGAAATAGTTCACGTCGATCCGGCCTTCCGAGACCTGGACGTTCGGCTGGACGTAGTCGTTGAACACCTTGAGGTCGAGCTTCAGCCCTTCCTTCGCGAGCGTGGGCTCGATGAATTCGAGGATCTCCGCATGGGGCACCGCCGTGGCCGCTACCGTCAGCACATTGGGGTCGCCAGCACCGCCGGACTTGCCGCAACCGGCGATGAGCAGCGTGGCGATGGCGGCGAGAAGCAAGCGTCGTTGCATCGGAAATCCTATTTGCGTGTGAAGTGCCGGACCAGTCGGTCTCCGGCTACCTGAAGAAGCTGGACGAGGGCAAGCAGCAGCACCACGGTTACCAGCATCACGTCGGTCTGGAAACGCTGGTAGCCGAAACGGATCGCCAGGTCGCCGAGGCCCCCCGCACCCACGGCGCCGGCCATGGCGGTGAACGAGATCAGCGTGATCGCGGTCACCGTCATGGCGGCGACGATCCCCGGCAGCGCCTCCGGCAGAAGCGCCCGGAACACCAGGTCGCGCGTAGTCGCACCCATGGCCTGGACCGCCTCCACGGTGTTGCGGTCCACTTCGCGCAGTGCCGTCTCCACCAGGCGCGCGAAGAACGGCGCGGCGGCGACGACCAGCGGCGGTATCGCGCCCGCCACCCCCAGCGAAGTGCCGACCAGGACGATCGTCAGCGGGATCATCACGATCAGCAGGATGATGAAGGGCAGCGAGCGCACCAGGTTGACGAGCAGCGCCAGCACGCCGTTCCCCCAGCGGTTCTGCCAGGGCTGGCCCGGCCCGGTGAGGAACAGCAGGATGCCCAGCGGCAGGCCGAGCGCGATCGTCAGGACCAGCGAGCCGCCCAGCATGACGATCGTATCGAGGCAGGCCTGGGCGACATCGCTCCAGTCAACGTTGCGGAAAAAGCCGTTCATTCGACGTCGCCCTCCAGGCGCAGCGCGGCGATGGCGCGGTCGGTATCGCCTCCGACCAGCCCCAGGGAGAGCCGGCCGAAGCTGGTGTTCTTCAATCGGCCGATGCGGCCGTCGAGAATGATGAAATCGGTGCCGGTGTCGCGCGCGATGCGAGTCAGTACCGGATCGAGAATGGCCTGCCCGTGCAGGGTGAGGCGCACGACCGGCCCGTCGAAGCCGAGCGGCTGCACATCGCCGTCGGTCTCGTCGATCAGGGCCCGGGTCTCCGGCGCGCGGGGATGCAGGAACACCTCCGCCACCTCGCCCGCCTCGACCACGCGGCCGGCATGGAGCACGACCACCCGGTCGCAGACCTGGCGGACGACTTCCATTTCATGGGTGATCAGCACGATCGTGAGCCCGAGTTCGCGGTTGAGGTCGGCGACGAGGTCGAGGATGCTGCGGGTGGTCTCGGGATCGAGCGCGCTGGTGGCCTCGTCGCACAGCAGGATTTCGGGATCGGTGGCCAGCGCGCGGGCGATGCCGACGCGCTGCTTCTGCCCACCGGAAAGCTGGGCGGGATATTTCGCGCCATGGTCGGAAAGACCCACGCGGTCCAGCAGCGCCGGCACTTTCGCCGCGATCTGGGCGCGCGAGGCGCCGCCGATCCGCAGCGGCAGCGCGACATTGTCGAACACCGTGCGCGACCACAGCAGGCCGAAGTTCTGGAAGATCATGCCCACCCGCGAGCGCAAGCCGCGCAGGCCTTCGGCGGAAAGGACCGCGACATCGGTTCCGTCGATCAGCACCCGTCCGGCGGTGGGCCGCTCCAGGCCGTTCAGCAATCTGACCAGCGTCGACTTACCGGCGCCCGAACGGCCGATGATGCCGAAGACCTGCCCGCGGCCGATCTCCAGATCGACGCCCGCCAGCGCCGCGTGGCCGCCGCCGAATGCCTTGTGTACGCCTTCCAGGCGGATCATAGTCATACCTTCTTCCGCGCCGAACCGGCGCCTGTCCTTTTCCGCGATCGGCGGAGCCTGTCCGCGTGCGAGCGCCCCCCTCTACCATTCCCGACCCTTTATCTAGACAAATGATTCCTTGAAGGCCTCACAGCCGGGTTGCGCTCCCGCCGCAGGGCACGCGCTGCCTGGCCGCCGCCGCCCATCGCCCTTGCGGCAACCGCGCGGGGGACTTGCGAGCGCCGGCGCGGCGGCATAAGAAGCCGCCGTTCGCGTGCCGGTCGATGATCGGGCGCGGGCGAAGATCGTGTCGGTTCCCCGAAAGGGGATTAAAACGGGAATGCGGTGCGGAAGGTGGAACCCGTTTCCTCCGTCCAAATCCGCAGCTGTCCCTGCAACTGTAAGTGGCGAGCGCGATATACATGTGCGGACGGCATGAAGACCGATCCGCCAGCCACTGGGTCGGACGCAAAAACGTGCGAGGCCTGGGAAGGCCGTATATCAAGCGATGACCCATGAGCCAGGAGACCTGCCGGCGTCTGGTCGCTCTTGCCTTGGTCCAGGGGATGGCCGCGGCACGGTGAACTCCGTCTGAGCGACGAACGAGCGGTGGGAGCCGCATCGGTGTCGTGCGTCGGCCGCCCCGGGCGTCCGGGCGATGCGCGCTGCCGACCGTTCGCGCGCGAACGGCACGCCCCTGCCCGATGTCGCTTGACGCCATACGGGGGAATCCGTTTGTTGCATTACCTGGAGGTCGCTGCGGCGGCCCTTTCACTGAACCTGCCCGCTGCTCCGGCCCTGCCGATCGCGGCTGAAACCACCGCCGAAACCGGCAGCGAAGGCGATGAAGGCAGCGGTGCGATCGTCGTCACCGGCGTCGTCGATCGCCTGCAGCTCCATCTCAGGTCCGAGAGCGCCAGCCGCCTCAACCTCACGCCGCTGGAAACGCCCGCCAGCATCGAGACGCTGGACGGAGACGCGATCCGGCAGCGGGGCGATCTCACCATCCAGGATGCCGCCGCTCGCGCGACCGGCATCGTCAACACCTCCGGCGTGTTCGGCTACGGCCTTTCGGCACGCGGCTTCACCGGCCAGAACTCGGTCATGACGCTCTACGACGGCATGCGCATGTACAACAACACGCTGACCTTCCCGGCCGATCCGTGGATGGCGCAAAGCGTGGAAATCCTGCGCGGCCCGGCCTCGGTTCTTTACGGCGAGGGCGCGATCGGCGGCGCGGTGAACGTGGTCCGCCGGCAGCCGGGCGAAACCCTGGAGTTCGGCGCCAGAGCGGGCGCCGCCTCGTTCGGAACCTACTCCCTGGCGGCGGGCGCGGGCGGGCCGATCGACGATCTGGCGAGCTTCCGCGCCGATGCCAGCTATCGCCGGTCGGACGGTTGGATGGACCGGGGAGACAGCGAGGCGCTGGCGCTGTCGGGCGCGATCCGGCTGAGGCCCGCAGACGATTTCAGCGTGACCCTGTCCCACGATTTCAGCCGGCAGACGCCCCGCACCTGGTTCGGCGTTCCGCTGGTGAACGGCAGGCTCGACAGGTCGATCAGGCGGAACAACTACAACGTCACCGATGCCCGGCTGCGGTTCCGCGACAACTGGAGCCAGGCGAAGCTCAAATGGTCGCCCTCGGACGCGATCACCATCCGCAGCGCGTTCTACCATCTCTGGGCGAACAAGTACTGGAAGAACGCGGAAAACGTCGCTTATGTCCCGGCGACCGCCACCATGCCCGCGCAAGTGCGCCAGTCCAGCTTCCTGGAACTCTATCATATCCAGAAGCAGACGGGGAACCGCACGACCGCCAACCTCTCTCACCGCCTTGCCGGGCTGGAGAACCAGCTCGTCGTCGGGTTCGACGTCAACCGCATCAGCTACAAGAATGTCAGCAATTCCGGCAACAACCAGACGCGCCTGATCGCCTTGGACGATCCCGCGCCCGGCCTGTTCCTGCACCAGGCCGATGCGCCGACAAGGCCCCGCTACACCAACCGCATCCGGCAATATTCGATCTTCGCCGAGGATCGGCTGAAGTTCAGCGAGCGCTTCTCACTGGTCGGCGGCTTGCGCTACGACCGGCCGGAAATCACCAGGACCGATTACCTCAACGCCGCCAACGACTTCACCGGCACACCGGACGCGGTCACCTGGCGCGTCGGCGCGGTCTACAATCCGATCCCCACGCTGTCGCTCTACGGCCAGTATGCGACCGCCGCCGATCCGGTCGGAGCGCTGGTATCGACCAGCCTTGCCCAGAGCGCCTTCGAACTGTCGAAAGGTCGGCAATACGAAGTGGGCGTGAAGCAGATCTTCTGGGGCGGGCGCGGCCAGTTCACGCTGGCGGCCTATGACATCGTCAAGACCCGGCTGCTCACCTCGGACCCGCTGATCCCGACGATCCAGGTGCAGGTGGGCCGCCAATCCTCGCGCGGGGTGGAAGCCTCGCTGTCGCTGGAGCCGCTGGAGGGGATGAGCGTCAGCGTGAACGGCTCCGCCTTGCGCGCCCGCTATGACGACTTCGCGGAGTCCGTGGGCGGCGTCCTGTTCCAGCGCGCCGGCAACCGCCCGACCAACGTGGCCACCCGTACCGCCAACCTGTTCGCAAGCTGGCGCTTCCTGCCGGACTGGACCATCGACGGCGGCGTCAGCCATGTCGGCAAGCGCTACCAGGATGCGGCCAATACCCGCGTCATCCCGGCCTATACCGTGACCGATATCGGGCTGCGCTGGCAGTTCATCGAGGCGGCCAATGCCAGCCTGCGCCTGCGCAATGTTTTCGACGAGACTTACGTGCGCGCAACTTATGGCGCGTCGCAATGGGTTCTCGGCGATCCGCGCGCCGTGGAGGCAGGTATCAATGTGGCGTTCTAGCGGTCCGGGGCGTAGCCGAAGAAGGCCAGGAGATCCGGCGCTTCCGCCACCGTCTCGCTGACGATCCGGCGTTCTCCGGTCGAGAGCATCAGCACCTGAGGCGGCGCCTCCTCGGCTTGGGAGGGGGGCGCCGCTTCCCTGTTCGCCGTCAGCCCGAAAGCCGAGAGGATCGCGCCGGGATCGCGGCGGAAGCGTTCGTAGGTGACGAGAGGATAACCGTGCCGCTCGGCCGCCGCGCGCAGCAGTTCGCTGCGCCAGATCCACTGGCGGGCCAGATCGCGCACCACGCGTTCGCGCGGGACGCCGCGATAGCCCGGCAGGGCATAGCGTCGAAGCTGCGCGTCGATATTGGTCAGGGGCGAGCGATTGCACAGGGCGACGCGGTACTCGCTGAAATGGCTGAACAACGCCTCGTAGCGGACGAGATGGGGCGGGCTCTTTTCAAGGAAGAAGGCGTGGCCCTTGCTGCGCTCGGCCTCGGCTATGCGCGCGCTCCAGGCGCCCAGCACGGCTTCGTAGTCCACGAACTTGCGGTCCAGCCACTGGTCCGCGTCCATCAGGCCGCGCACCAGCCGCTGTCCTTCGAAGCTGGGATGCAGTCCTGCCACATCGGACTGCGCGGCGATGTGGCGGGCCATGGCCGTGGTTCCCGCACCCGGCGGGGTCAGCAGGAACAGGAAGGGATGGTGGATACGGTCGGCCCGGCGGCGGGGCCAGTAAGGGCCGGGATCGCCGGGCCGCGCCTGAAGGCCGAGGGGTTTCAGCAGGCGATCGACCGCCGCCTTCACAGAGTGTGCCCGCTCATGCCGGTTCCTCGCCTGTCCGCACCGAGAGGCAGGATAGCCGCTTGGCCTGCGGCGAGCACAGCTATTGCGAGGGGCGGACTACCTCTTTTGCGTCAGGCCCTTTCGCGTCAGATGCACTCGAAACGGACCACGCGCAGCAGCGTTTCGGTGATCGGTTCGCAGGCGAAGCGCAAGACGCCGCGATCCGCCCGCTGCAAGGCCGCGCCGAGCGCGGCCGCTTCCGGCTCGGGCAAGACGAGGTCGATCTCCAGGCGGTTCTCGTAGACCCGGCCTTGCCCGAGAACCCCTGGGCGGAAAGCAGTCCCCGCCGCATTGACCGAGATCGCCACGTCCGTGCCTTCGCAGGAGACCGGATGACCGGCCGCCAGAGTGCCGGCAACATCCAGTCCGCCCAACCGCACGACCACGCCGTGGGGAACCACCGTCAGGCGCGAAAGCGCCGGCTGACCGCCTGTAGATGCGTCTGCCTGTTCCGTCAGGGCGCGTTCGATCATGCCCCGTTCCATCGTTCACGCAATTCCATCTTGACGCGTTGCAGCCTCGATCGCACTTCCGGGCAGCTTAAATAGCAATGCCTAATGAATTGAGAATAAACGCGGACAATCAGGGCTGCGGCAGGATCACCGGCATCGCAGGCGCGTCTCGCAGGCGCAAGTAGAGCTTGCCCTCGACCGGGCGGGGCACGGCGAGCGTGGACCCGGTGAACCCCGAGGGCACGTTCGCCGCTTGCGTGAACGCGGCATCGGCGGAGGCCGCCTCGATCAGGAACAGATCCCGTCCGGTCAGCGTACAGGGCTGCGTCTTCGCCTGGCTCGCGCCGTCCTCCCCGCCACTCTCCTTCGGGCAAGTCAGGTTCTCGATACGCGGCAGGCGCGCGAGCGTGGTGAGCGGCATCCAGTCGCCGGTCATGTCGCCGCCTATCAGGCGATATCGCAGCGGCCCGAAGGCTCCGGCGGGCAGATCGGTAGCCTTGAGCCGGGCGACGAGCACTTGCTGGCTCTCCAGCGTGAGGCCCTTTCCGGCGGACAGGCGCACCGTCACGAGACCCTCTCCTCCGGCCACCTCGATCCCGTCGCGCGCACTGAAGCGGGCGCCCGGCGCGGCCTTGACCGAGAACACCAGTTCACCGCTGTCCGGCAGCAGTTCGCCCGCGCCGAGTTCGAGCGCGCGCGCGCCGGGCGCCGCCGGGCCAGGATAGATCGTCCGGCCGAGCAGTTCGGCCTGCGGGCGCGCCGCGCCGACGCGTACCGGCAGGCTCAGGCTGCGGCCTCCGGCCAGGCGAATCACGGCCTTGTCCGCAGTTCCCTGTTCCGGTGCGGCGCGTGTATTCTCCGGGCCACTCCCCTGTGCGACCAGCCGCAGGCGGTCCACCGCATCTTCGCGGGTCAGGCCGTCCGGCCGGTACTCGGTCTCGCCCAGGACAAGCGACTGCACCTGATCCAGTCGCTGTCCGGTGAGCACGCCGTGCATGTCGCCAGCATGGAGTTCGAAACCGTCCACCCGGCTCGCTTCGGCACGGGCGCGCAGAGTGACGGTCTCCGGCCCCTTGGCGCCCTGATATCGCAGTTCCACCCGAAGCTCGCCGGGGTTGGCGGCGGCCTGCGGCACCGTGAAGCTCAGCCTCTGGCCGTCCTGCACTTTCCAGTCGAGCGGCCTGGGCGCGCCGTTGCCCTGCCGCAGCAGGACTTCCTCGACGCAGGACGGCGCGGCGCCTTCCAGAACGACCGTATTGTCACGCCCCACCACCAGGCCGTCGCTTTCTCCCACCACTTTCCATGGCTGGCCGTCGGGCCGCTGGAGAAGGAACTCCGGGCCGGTGAACGCGGCGAAGCCCCAGGTGCCGAGAAGCTGCGCCCGCATCGATCCCGCGAAAGCGCTGGGCAGTTCGTCCGGCCCGATCCGGTAGCCGCCCCGGTCGGCGCGGGCCGTGACCGGCACGTCGATGGTCTGGCCGGAGCCGTTGGTGAGCCTGACCTTCATGTCATGGGCGAAGTCGGTCGAATAGATCAGCGGAGCGCCCTCCACGCCCAGCACCGCACCGGGACGGGCGATGCAGACCGGCCCTTTGGCGGTGCTGCGCAGTTGCGGCGGAATGTCCGCCTCCACGGCAGGGAGCGCCGTCACCATGACCGACTTGGGCTTCTGGAACGAAGGCGCCGCATTGAGCAGCAGCGACATCGTCCCCTCCTGGCGCAGCGACAGCGTGGGAAGGTAATTGAACTGGGGGTTGTTGAAGGCGCCGAAGATCCGTGCGATGTCCCGCGCAACGCCGATATAGGCGCTGTAATAGCCGCCGCCCGCCTCGGGCGTGGCGCTCAGTTGCAGGGCGAGGTCCGTGGGCGTCCCGGTCAGGGTATCGGCCAGCGAACTGGAATGGACGTCGTTCAGCACCAGCGATTCGCGGTTTTCGAGCAGGCAGGAGGCCTGCATCTCCACCACCTTGGACAGGCAATCGTCGTTGAGCTTGATCGCCAGGCTGCGCGCCAGCACCGGGGCCACGGTGCGCAGGTACTCCGGGCCGGTATTGTCCTGCGCCTGGATGGCCGCCATGAACGTGACCAGCCGCGAATGGTCGAGCGACGCCTGGTTGAGATCCTGGCTGGCGCGCACGAACTCGCCCGGCTTGCCGCGCACCGCATCCAGCAGCACGCCTTCCGCCCCGCCGGTTTCGGGCACCATCAGCAGCACCACCTGCCGCGCGCCCTTGGGCACGGTAAGGGACAGCGCCTTGTCCTTTTCCTTCTGCTTCCAGGTGCTGGCGGTCTGCACCCAATCCTTGGGCGGCGGATTGGTGGCGCCGCGCAGGAAGGCGGAAGTGAGCAGGAACTTCATGCCCTGATCGTCCGGCAGCACGGCATGGACCGAGAGCTTGTCCCCCTCCGCCAGGCTGGGGACTTGCGCGATCGGCAGGGTCTGCTGGCCGCGCGTGACCTCGATGCGCAGGTCCGGCCCGGTCAGTTCGAACGGCGCCGGCTCGGCCAAGGCGGATGCCCCCAGCAAGGCCGCAGCAAGCGCGCCTGTGGAGCAGAGGCAAAGCGCTGCGGCGCGCCGGAACCGCGAATCATCGTCCTTCATGCTGATCGGCAAAGCGCGTCCATCCTGTCGGTTTCCTGACCATGCGGCCCGGAGCACGATTTTATTCACCCTGTCGCCCGCCTTGCCAAGGCTTGCTCCCGCAAAGACGGAACGAAATGCCCTGGCCCTGCCGCGCCTCGCCGCGATGGGAGAGCGACGATCCCGGCCGCGGAAGGCGCTATCGCGCCAGTCCGCCTCCTCAGCGCTGTTTCCTGGCCGGTGCGACGGTGAAATCGGGATCCTTGTTCGCCACCCAGTCCACGAACTTGCGCACGTTGGGATGCGCCAGCAGGCCTTCCACGTCCATGCCGTGGCGCTGGAGTTCGGAATTGGTGAAATTGGTGGTCAGCGTGTTCTGGCAGATCGCGTGCATCGGCACGACGTCTCGCCCGCCCCGGCTCTTGGGCACGGGGTGGTGCCAGACGATGGTCTTGCCGGTGGGGCGGCCGCAGAGCCAGCAGGGAACCGGCGGCGGCGCCTCTTCCTCTTCGCGAAGGTCTTCGTAGGGGCCGTGCTTGGGGTGCTTGCGAGCCATGACTCTGCCTGAACTGCCTGAGAGGAATTGCCGAAAATCCGGGCCCACCTAGCGCGGCACCGCTGACATTGCCACCGCGACGTCCTATCGCGCCCGGCATGGCCAGGAAAAAGCGATACCTCACCGCGCGGATGCCGGACGGCTACGTGAAGACGATCGGCCCGACCGCCGATCCCTTCACGCATTACTGGCGCATCGTCGCCGAGCTGGAAAACGGCAGGACGGAAGTGTTCTGGGGCCATACCCGCTCGCTGGCCGAGGCCAAAAAGAAGCGCGCGGCCACGCAGGATGCCGTACGGATGCGGGGCTGGAAAAGCTTCGTTTTCGAGATCGCCGAACTCGAAGAAAGCGCCGAGCCGCCCGCCCCCTGAAACCGCAGCCGGAACCCTCCGCATGTTTCCCGAGGGAAACGCCGCGAGCCCGCGCAAACAGCGACTTTCTTCCGAATCTTTTACGCCGCGCAGTGATTCCACCGGCGCGAAAAATGCTTTAGTCACGGCGGCGATGTCCAGAACCTCCATGCTGCTGGCCGGCCTGTGCGCCGCCGTTTCCGCCATTTCGATCTCCGCAGAGGCCGCTCCCGTGACCCAGACCGCCCAACCTGCCGCGCCGTCGCCTGCCGTGCCTTCGGACCTGCTCGACTTCCAGCGCGTCTTCGCCAGCCCCGCCCTCGACGGGCCGCAGCCGCGCGACGTCAAGATCTCGCCCGACGGGCGCTATCTCACGCTGCTGCGCAACCGCACGGAGGATCGCCAGCGCTACGACCTGTGGGGCTACGACCGCGAGAGCGGCGCCTGGCGCATGCTGGTGGATTCGCTGAAGCTGGGCTCCAACCGCGAGCTTTCCGAAGCCGAGAAGATGCAGCGCGAACGCAAGCGCGTCGGCGATCTCAAGGGCATCGTCGCCTACGACTGGAGCGACGACGGCCGCTCGATCATCGTCCCGCTGGACGGCGATCTTTACCTCGCCGCGCTCGACGGTTCGGTCCGCCGCCTCACCGACTCGCCGGAGGACGAACTGAACGCCGCGCTCAGCCCTGGCGGCAAGTACCTTTCCTTCGTGCGCGAGCAGCGGCTCTGGGTCGGCTCGCTCGACCAGGGCGCGCAGAAGCCGATCACCCCGCAGGAAAAAAGCCCGACCGTCCACTGGGGCGAGGCGGAGTTCGTCGCCCAGGAAGAGATGGACCGCATGGCCGGCTACTGGTGGTCGCCCGACGAGAGCCGCATCGCCGTGGAGCGCTATGACGAAGCGCCGGTGAAAGTCGTCACCCGCGCGGCGATCGGCGCGGAAGGCACGCGCACTTACGAGCAGCGCTATCCGGCGGCGGGTACGCCGAACGTGCTGGTCTCGCTTCACGTCATGAAGCCCGACGGCAGCGGCAAAGTGCAGGTCGATCTGGGCCAGGATCCCGACATCTACCTGGCCCGCGTCAACTGGGCGCGCGATGGCAGGACGCTCTACGTCCAGCGGCAGGACCGCGCACAGACGCGGATCGACATGCTCGCGGTCGATCCGGCCACCGGCAGCAGCCGCGTGCTGTTCACCGAGACGGCTGTGCCCGAGACATGGGTGAACCTTTCCAGCAACTACCGCTTCCTCAAGGACGGCAGCCTGATCTGGTGGTCCGAGCGCGACGGCTTCGGCCACCTCTACCATTTCGCGGGCGGCCAGTGGCGGCAGCTTACCTCGGGCGACTGGGCGGTGACCAAGCTCGTGGCCGTCGACGAGGCGCGTGGCCGCGTGCTCTTTACCGGCACCAGGGACGACGTGCTTTCTCCGCAGCTCTATGCCATCGACCTCGCTCATCCCGGCGCGCCCCAGCGCCTGACGGAGACGGGCTGGTTCAACGCCGCCGTCGCCAACAAGGACGGGCGCACGCTGGTCGTCACGCGCTCCTCGCCGACGCAACCCTCGCAAAGCTACGTGGCCGATGCCGAGGGCAAACGCCTGGCCTGGGTGGAGGAAAACCGCCTGGACGCCGCGCATCCTTATGCGCCCTACCTCGCCAGCCATCGCACGCCCACTTACGGAACCGTCAAGGCCAAGGACGGCAGCGATCTGCACTGGCTGATGATCACGCCCAAGATGGAGCCGGGCAAGCGCTACCCGGTGTTCTTCGAGCACTACGGCGGCCCGCATAGCCAGCAGGTGGCGCGGCAGTGGCTGGGCGCCCTGCCCCAGGCCATCGTCGACAAGGGCTATATCTACTTCCGCCTCGACAATCGCGGCAGCCCCAATCGCGGCGTGAAGTTCGAAAGCAAGATCCGCCATGCCATGGGCACCGTCGAAGTGGCCGACCAGCGCGCCGGGGCCGAATACCTCAAGACGCTGGACTTCGTCGATCCGAAGAAGATCGCGACTTATGGCTGGTCCTACGGCGGCTACATGACGCTGAAGATGCTCCAGGCCGACCAGGGCCTCTACGCGGCCGGCATCTCGGGCGCGCCGGTGACGAAGTGGGAGCTTTACGACACCCATTATACCGAGCGCTACATGGGCGATCCGCGCCAGGTGCCCGATGCCTACAAGGCGTCCGACGCCATTGCCGAGGCAACGAAGATCACCGACCCGCTGCTGCTGATCCACGGCATGTCGGACGACAACGTGGTCTTCGAGAACAGCACCGCGCTGATCTCGAAGCTCCAGGCCGAAGCCGTGCCTTTCGAGATGATGCTCTATCCGGGCCACACCCACGCGGTGAAAGGACCGAAGATCAGCAAGCATGTTTGGGACACGATCTTCGCCTTCCTCGGCCGCCACGGCGTGACTCCGCCGAAGTAGCTTGGGCCGAAGCAGCTTGGGCCGAAGCAGCTTGGACCCAAGTAGCTTGGACCCAAGTAGCTTGGCGGCCCTCATCCCGGGCCGGGCCATCCCGGCACGGGAATTTCCGGGCAATCCGGAACCTCAAGGCTCCTCAAGCACTACCTAGGCCATACCTTCGTTTCGTTCCCTTCCCTGCTTGCGGGCAGTAGGAGCAGCGAACCCGAGGCGTGCCCATGCGGGTAGCGGAAGGAGAGAGCATGAAGGACCCATCGTCTGCCGATCTGCGCGCGCCTTTGACGGGGGAGCGCACGCGGGAGAGGTTTCTCCAGACCCGCCGCCTCAGCCAGGATCTGGTGCAGGGCCTGAACGAGGCCGACGCCGCGGTGCAATCCATGCCCGACGCCTCGCCGGCCAAGTGGCACCTGGCGCATACCACCTGGTTCTTCGAAACCTTCCTCCTGCGCGACCATGTCCCGGACTACAGGCTCTACGACAATCGCTGGCCGTTCCTGTTCAACAGCTATTACGAGGCCGAAGGCGCGCGGCTCGCGCGGCCGGAACGCGGCCTGCTGACGCGCCCGACCCTGGCCGAAGTCCTGGCCTACCGCGACCATATCGATGCCGCCATGCTGGAGGCCTTGCCCGCGCTGCTGGAGCGTCACGGCGATCTGGTGGAACTGGGCATCCAGCACGAGCAGCAGCATCAGGAACTGCTGCTGACCGACATCAAGCACCTGTTTTCCCGCAATCCGCTCGGTCCTGCCTATGCCGCCGCGCCCGACGCCTCGGAACAGCGCGCCGTGCCGCTGCGCTGGATCGAGGGTGCTTCGGGCCTCGTGGAGATCGGCGCGGGGCTTGGGGCTGACGGCGATTTCGCCTTCGACAACGAACTGCCGCGCCATCCCGCCTGGCTTGCCCCCCACGCCCTGGCCAACCGGCCTGTCACCAATGCCGAATGGATCGAGTTCATCGCCGATCAGGGCTACGGCACCGCCGCGCTCTGGCTGTCCGACGGCTGGGACTGGGTGCGGCAGGAAAGCGTCGCGGCTCCGCTCTACTGGCGCGGCGGCGGCCGCCAGTGGGAACGGTTCACGCTGGCCGGGTGGCGCGAAGTGGACCTGGAGGCGCCGGTGACGCATGTTTCCTTCTACGAGGCCGATGCTTTCGCCACCTGGGCGGGCGCGCGCCTGCCCACCGAACACGAATGGGAAGCCGCCGCCCGCAACCGCGATCCCCGGGACGGCGTCCAGCTCGACCGCGCGGGGTGCGCCGAGCCGCGTGCCGAAGCCGAGATCGACGGGTTCGCCTCGCTCCACGGCAATGTCTGGGAATGGACCGGATCGGCCTATCGCCCCTGGCCCGGCTATCGCCCGGCGGCAGGTGCGGTGGGCGAGTACAACGGCAAGTTCATGTCCGGCCAGTTCGTCCTGCGGGGCGGCAGCTGCGCCACGCCGCGCGGCCATCTGCGCGCATCCTACCGCAACTTCTTCCACCCTCACCAGCGCTGGCAGTTCACCGGCCTTCGCCTCGCAAGGAGCCTCTGACGTGTATTCCACGGCCCCCCGGATCGACGATGCCCCGCTTGCCGCGCCCTTCCAGCCGGATCCCGCCTTCCGCGCCGACGTGTTGCAAGGCCTGGCCCAGCCGCAGAAGGCCGTTCCCGCCCGCTGGTTCTACGACATGCGGGGATCGCAGCTTTTCGAAGCGATCACCCAGGTTCCCGAATACTACCCCACCCGCACCGAGACCGCCCTGCTCCAGGCGCATTGCGGCGCGGTGGCGGAGCGCGTCGGCGCGGATGCCACGGTGGTGGAATTCGGCTCGGGCAGTTCCATAAAGACGCGCATCCTGCTCAAGTCCCTGCCGCGCGCGACTTACGTGCCGATCGACATCTGCGGCGAGTTCCTGGACGAGGCCTGCGCCGCGCTCCAGGGCCTGTTCCCGGCCTTGCGCATCGTGCCCGTGGAAGCCAACTTCATGGACCCGGTGCACCTGCCGCTGCGCGCCGAAGCCGCCGGCGGCGCCATGCTGGGCTTCTTCCCCGGCTCCACGATCGGCAACCTCACGCCCGAGGCGGCCGTGGACCTGCTGCGATCCATGCGCGAGACCCTGGGCGAAAACGCGCATCTGCTGATCGGCATAGATCGGGTGAAAGAGCCCCAGCGCCTGATCTCCGCCTATGACGACGCGCAGGGGGTGACCGCGCTGTTCAACCTCAACCTGCTCCAGCGCATCAACCGCGAGCTTGGCGGCACCATTCCGATCGGGGAATTCCGCCATGTCGCCCGCTGGAACCCCGTCGCCAGCCGCATCGAGATGCACCTCGAAGCCCGCCGCGCGATCCGCTTCGAAGTGGACGGTGAGGCCTTCCACATGGAGGCCGGCGAGACCATCCACACCGAAAACTGCCACAAGTACCACCCCGGAGAGATGCGCGTCCTGCTCCGCGCCGGAGGCTGGAGCGAACTGGAACACTGGACCGACGCCCGCGGCGACTTCTCGCTGGTGCTGGCGAAGGCCGGGAGTGCGGGGCGGGAGCCCTAGGGCTGATCCTCGGCCGGGAGGAGCGATCGTGGGGCCGAATGCCTGCCCCATGACGGAAGCCCTTATCCAACCTGCCCCGCGCTCTTCGAAGCCGCATGGAACCGCATGCGGAACACGGCGCCGCGACCGCCGTCGCTCCCGGCCTCGAGATTGCCCCCCATCCGCGCCATGAGTTCGCTGGCGATGGCCAGCCCCAGCCCCGAACTGCGCTGGAAGTCGCGCCGGGCCGAGGCGAAGCGGGCGAACAGTTCTCCGCCTTCGGGCAGGCCGGGGCCGTCGTCGCTGACGCGGATCTCGGCCCTGGGATCGACGGTCACCACCACATGCGTCCCGGCCGGCGTATGCTTCGTCGCATTCTCCAGCAGCGAATCCAGAGCCCGCGCCGCGAGGTGGTGCGAGGCGAACACGGGCACCCGCCCGGCCCCGACGATCTCGATGTCCTGGCCGCGGGCCAGCACCAGCGGCGCGATGGCGGCGACGCGTTCCTCGGCCACTGCCCGCAAGTCGGTCACTTCGCCGGGGTCGCAGGCCATGGCATCCACTTCGGCGAGCAGCAGCAGGCGCTCCACCATGGATTCCAGCGCGTCGATCTGGCGCAGCAGCCGCGCCTGCGCCTCGGCCGAGCCGTCCTGTTCCACCAGCAGCCGCAGGATCGAAAGCGGCGTGCGCAATTCGTGGGCGGCATCGGCGGCGAAGTCGCGCTCGATCCGATAGGCTTCTTCCACGCGGTCCAGAGCGGCATTGATGGCGCCAAGAAGCGGCAGGACCTCCTCGGGCATCCCTGCCGTATCGACCCGCTGCTGCAGCTGGTAGGGCGAAACCTGCCCGACTTCCCGCGAGGCGCGCTTCAGCGGAGCCAGAGACTGGCGGACGATGGCGGCATCCACCGCCAGCAGGCCGACCAGGAACACCGCCAGCAAGGCGCCGCCCACAAGGGCGATATCGGTGCGCAGATCGTCGAAGATGACGTCGGGGTGATCCAGGTTCTGGACGATCACCAGCCATGTTTGCCGCTCGCCCAGCAGCGGCATGGAGACGCCGGAATAGATCCGCGAGCCGCGCACCCGCTTGAAATAGGCGGGCGCGGCGCGGGTAGGCACGGAAAGCGAAGGGTCGGCCCGCAAGTTCGCGATGGCCACGCGGCGGCCTGCGTCCTCGATCCAGAAACTGAAGCTGGAACCGCCGCCGCGCAGGGCGGAGGCGGTCTCTTCCGAAATGGTCCAGCCCCCGGCATGGCGATGCAGCCCGGCCTGCATCTTCTGCGCGTATTCGTCCAGGATCTGCCGCTGCAGGCGGTCTCCGGTGCTGTCGATCAGCAGCATCGCCCCCCAGGCCGCCAGCACCGCCGTGACCATCGTGGCGGCCGCGTGCAAAAGCAGGATGCGCCGCAGGATCGAGTGCGTCCGGCCCTTCCCCGTCATGGCTCCGCCGCCCTTCACCATCATGGCTCCGCCATGGCCCGCAGCAGATAGCCCAGGCCGCGCACGGTGACGATCTCGATCCCGGCATCGAGCGACTGGAGGCGCTTGCGCAGCCGGTGCACGCTGACTTCCGCCGCGTTGGACGAAAATTCCTCGCCCAGTCCGAAGAACACGGATTCGATCTGGGTCTTGCGTACCACCTTGTCGCGGTGGCGCATCAGCAGGTCCAGCAACTGGACCTCGCGCGGAGCCAGGACGATGCTCGCGGCGCTGCCGTTCGCCTCCACCCGCACCGTTTGGGAGACCGTATCATAGCGCAGCCGACCGCAGACGATCTCGCCGTCGTTCTCGCCCATGGCGCGGCGCAGCAGCGCGGCGACCCGGGCGATCAGTTCCTCGGCGGCGAAAGGCTTGGGCAGATAGTCGTCGGCGCCGGCATTGAGTCCCGCCACCCGGTCGGCGATCGCCGAACGCGCGGTCAGCACCAGGACCGGCAGCCGGTGCCCCGCCGCACGCAAGGCCCGCAGCAGGGAAATGCCGTCCTGATCGGGCAGGCCGAGATCCAGCAGCATCGCGGCGTGGTTGCCCGCTTCCACCAGGATCCGCGCTTCCTCCGCCGTGGCGACGATGTCGTTGCCGAAACCGACTTCGCGCAAGTGCGCGCCGATCAGCCCCGCCAGCTCGGGATTGTCCTCGACGATCAGCAGCCGCATCGCTTCCCGTCCCCCTGGCCATCCCCGCGGTGGAGAGGCACATGTCCCTGTCTTGCACGCATGCGCCATCTATCGCGGGGATGGCGCCCCCGCGCAACCGGCTGCGCATGTGCCGTTCTGCTCCCTGCAAGCCTGTAAGGTTGCCGTAAGCCAAGCCGGAATAGCGCTGTTTCGAGCATCGACGGGGACCAGACCCGCACCGGTCGCAACACTGAAAATCGAGACATGAAGCCGCAAGCCGACATCGCGTGCCGAACGCGCCGCAACATCGCGTCACGCGCGACCACTTCCTCCCGGCGTCCGCGGATCGCGCTCTTTTCGGGCAACTACAACTACGTCCGCGACGGCGCCAACCAGGCGCTCAACCGCCTGGTCGGCTATCTGGAGCGGCGCGGCTGCACCGTGCGGGTCTACTCGCCGACATCGCCCACGCCCGCCTTTGCCCCGGAAGGCACGCTGGTCTCGGTTCCCTCGGTGGCGATCCCCGGGCGCGGCGACTATCGCCTGGGCCTGGGCCTGCCGCGCCGCATTCGCGCCAATCTGGCAGAGTTCGCGCCGGAGATCGTCCATCTCTCCGCGCCCGACTGGACCGGCACCGCCGCCCAGCGCCTAGCCCGGCAGGCCGGCATCCCGGTCGTCACCAGCCTGCACACCCGCTTCGAGAAATATGCGGCCTTCTACGGCGCCGGTCTCGTGCGCCCGGCGATGGAGCGGCACCTTTCCCGCTTCTACCGCAATGCCGATCGCATCCTGGTGCCCACCGCAGCCATCGCGGAAGAGTTCGGCGAGGCCGGTCTCGGCAGCCGCACCCGCCTGTGGGGGCGCGGCGTGGACCGCCTGCAGTTCACCCCGCTGGCGCGCGACATGGCGTGGCGCCGCGCCCTGGGGGTGGCGGACGGCGAAGTGGCCGTACTGCATTTCGGCCGCCTGGTGCGGGAAAAGGGCCTGGCCGCCTTCGCCGCGCTCTGCCGCCGCCTCATTGGCGAAGGCCTGCCGATCCGCCCTCTGGTGGTGGGCGACGGCCCGGAGCGGCAATGGCTGGAGCAGAAGCTGCCCCAGGCCCGCTTCGCCGGGCACCTGATGGGCGCCGATCTCGGCCGCGCCGTGGCCAGCGCCGACCTGTTCCTCAATCCCAGCACTACCGAGGCCTTCGGCAACGTCACCCTGGAAGCCATGGCTTCCGGCCTGCCGACCGTCTGCATCGACGTGCCGAGCGGGCGCAACCTCCTCAAGGGCGGCGCGGGCCTGCTGTTCGCGCCGGGCGATGAGGACGGCGCACTCCAGGCCCTTCGCCTGCTGGCCGGGGACAGCCGCCGCCGCGCCGCCATGGGCGCCCGCGCCCGGGAGGCCAGCAAGGCCTACGACTGGGACGGCGCCTCGCACCAGGTGCTGGAAACCTACATGGACGTGGTCGGCCGCAGCATCGCCCCCTCGCCCCAAATGGACCCGGAGATCCTGGGCGCGGGCGCCATCTCGCGCGCGGCATGAGGAGGGCATAGCAGCTCCATGGAAGAGGTGATCGCCCAGGCCGGTGCATTCGTCTCCGCCCATGGAGCATGGGCCGGCCCGATCGTGGGCCTGCTCTGCTTCGGGGAGTCCCTCGCCATCGTCGGCCTGTTCGTCCCGGCAACGGCGGTCATGCTGGCGATCGGCGGCCTGATCGGCGCCGACACGCTGGACGCCTGGCCGATCTTCCTCTGGGCCGTGGGCGGATCGATCCTGGGGGACTGGGTCTCCTACGCCTTCGGCAACCGCATCGGCCCGCGCGTCTACCGCACCTGGCCGCTCGACCGGCATCGCGCGGCCGTGGCGCGCACGCGGCTGTTCTTCCGCAAGTACGGCTTCGCGGCGATCTTCATGGGCCGCTTCCTCGGCCCGATCCGCGCGACGGTGCCGCTTGTGGCGGGGGTGCTCGCCATGCCCCGGCGGCCGTTCCAGATCGCCAACGTCGCCTCCGCCTGCCTCTGGGTGCCGCTGATGTTCGCGCCCGGATATCTGGCCGCCGGCCCGCTCGGCGCGGCCCTGGCGATCGACGAGAGCACTCTGGTGCTCGGCGGACTGGCGATGGCGGCTTTGACCATGGGCGTCACGCTGCTCGCCTCACGCCTGCTGGGGCGCAGACGGCGGGCCAAAGCAGGAAAATCGGCATGAAGTCAGCGATAGGGTGATGGAAATGGGGACGATGAACGCAGGGACATTCCGCCAGACCACGGGGCGGACGGGTACGCCCAGCGCAATTTCGAGAGCGCAAGCGGGAGGCGTCACGGCCGCCCTTCTCGTCGCTTTCCTGGGCGGGTGCAGCACCCCCAAGGTGGCCGAGGCCCCGCCGCCGCCGCCGGTGGTCGTCGTAATCCCGCCGCGTCCTTCACCGCCGCTCGGCGCGGCGCCGAACATGACCCTCCCCGCCAAGGCGGCCGACGGATCGCGCCGCACCGTCAACACGGCGGTCACGCCGGCCCAGGCGCTGTGGAACTTGCGCTCGGCCTACAACGTGGCGGCGCTGAACTGCACCGGCGAGCAGGGCGCGCCGATCCTGGGCGGCTACACCGAATTCCAGAAGAAGTACGCCAAGTCGCTTGCCGCCGCCAACAAGACGCTGGACAAGGAGTTCAAGACCCGCTTCGGCGCCAAGGCGATCCGCGAGCGCGAAGCGTACCAGACCCAGGTCTACAACTTCTTCGCGCTGCCGCCGGTGGTGCCCTCGCTTTGCCAGGCGGCGCTGGACATCGCCAACGCGCTTCAAGACGTGTCCGCCGCGCAGCTCGAACAGTTCGCGCCTACCGGGCTTGCCAACGCCGAAGCGCCGTTCCGCGCGTTCTTCGACAGCTACGAGCAATATCAGGCCGACCTTCTCGCCTGGGAAGCGCAATATGGCGCCACCAGGGCAGAAGCCGCCAATGGGGATTCGCTTTCCTAGGGCGGGTTCACCCGAGCGCAACCGCTGCGACGCGCGGCAAATGTTTCCGCATTGCAAAAAAATTGTGACCCCCCCTGTAAGGATACGGTAAGCCCGGTTAGGATAGACAGCAGTGGTCGTTCCCGTGCGGTTGCCGGGAACGCCCGCGGGGGCTCACTGGGACAAACGGCGTGACGGATCACGAACTCATTTCGACGGCCTGCGTGCCGGCCAAAGACGGATTCTACATTTCGACCCGGGTTGGCCCCAGTCGTGAAAAGATCGTCGCCGCCGAGATGGACCAGGTCCTGGCCTGGCGAATCGACACCTTCAAGGTGAAGGGCGACGCGGCTCCCCTTTCAACCACCACCCCGGTCACGATCGACGGCAGCGTCGATACCGCCGAGTTCGCCCTGCTGCGCCCCGACGGTACGGTCGAATATCCCGACGGCTCGTCGATCTCCATCGGCGGCGGCGCGCGCCTGCGCCTGGTGGACGACAAGCTCTGAAGGACAGCGGTTCGGAACCGGGGCCCGCGTTCCGCCGTTCCTGACCCACGAGCGCCGCCGCATGCGCCGCCTCGCAGCTGGCCGCATCGGAACGCCCATGTCGATAGAAGCCCTGATCGCAGAGTTCGGCCTGCCGGCCGTCGCCTTGGGAGCGGCCCTGGAAGGCGAGACCGTGGTCCTGACCGGAGGGTTGATCGCGCATCAGGGCCTGCTGCCGCTCTACGGCGTCATGGCAGCCGCGGCGATCGGCTCGTTCATCGCGGACCAGTTCTTCTTCCTGCTCGGACGCCGCTATCGCATGCACCGGCTTGTTCGCAAATTGACCGAGCGGCCCGCTTTCGCGCGCGTGATGCGGATGCTGGAGCGCCATCCCACCGGGTTCATCCTGGCGTTCCGCTTCCTCTACGGCTTTCGCACCATCAGCCCCGTCGCCATCGGCACCTCGCGGATACCGACCCGCCGCTTCCTGCTGCTCAACGCGGTAGCGGCGCTGGCCTGGGGCGCCGCGATTGCCGCCATCGGCTATAGTTTCGGGCAAGTGGTGGAACTGGCCTTCGGGAACTTGCGCCGCTTCGGCCATGTCGCGCTGGCAATCGCCGCGCTCGTCGCGGTCGCCACCGCCATGACGCTCCTCGTCCGCAGCCGCCTGCGGCGCTCGGTGGAAGCAGAAGGCGCGGAAAGCCAGGAAGATGAGGCCGTGGAGCCATCGCCGTCGGACCGGATACCGCTGTGAAGCAACGGTTTCCTGTCAGGGGGGACCACCCGCGAGCCGCGTGGTCCCCGTTGCGGGCTTCGTCGTTCTCCTGAGCGTGATCTGCAGCGCGGATAAAGCGCAACCCTCGGGAATGCGGATGGCGGCTCTCTTCCGCCCCTGCCCGACCCGTTTACCTCAGCGATTGCCGGAACAGCATGTTCACCCGCCTGCTCTCGATGAACCGCCCCGCGACGTAGAGGGCGGCGAACATTGCCGCGAAGACATAGGCCGCAGTCGGTGACGATTTCCGGCCCTGCTCCTCCTTGCCGTCCTTCTTCGGCTTTTCGGGCGCCGGCGCGCCGAGGGCCTTGTCGATCGGATTCTGCGGAAGCGCCTTCTGCTCCTTCGCGGACTTGTCCGAAGCTTCGGCCGCAGGCTTGTCGAGCTTGCCCAGGGCGACGGTGGCCTGCCCGAAGGCCAGGAACAGCAGGGGCGCCAGGAAGCAGAACAGCAAGGCCCGGCTGGTCAGGCGATAGTGCAGAACCCGCCCGGCGGGCTCGTTCTCGATGCGCAGGACCCCGCCGTCGAAAACGGCCATCTCGTCCTGCGCCGCCTGGTCCTTCTTGCGAAAGGTCAGCCTGCCGTTTGCCCGTTCGTGGCTCGTACCGCTCCGGCGGAACAGGGGGGTCAGCCTGTCGAAAGCCTCTTCCTCCGATTGTCCGGGCGCGAGCGCCAGGCTGCCCCCGATGTGCCAGATCCAGTCGGTGAAACGTGAGTTCATGGAGCTTCGTCTCCTGGCGTGTGGTCCTGGTAAAATCGTCTTCGCCGTCACTCGGCAGGTACGGCTGCGGGGCGCGCCATGCGTTCCTTCAGCGTCTTCCAGCCTTCCGTGAAGGGGAAAGTCATCTGCTCGCGAATGGACATGCGGCGGCCGCCCTCCATGCCGAGCAGCTCCGCCTCACCGTCGACGCAGGTGCCGAACATCCGGTCGATGAAGATATAGGTATTCGTGTAGTTGCTGCGGCTCGCCTCGAAGTCCTGCGAATGGTGCAGGCTGTGATGCTCGGTCGTATGGAACAGGAAGCGCCACCAGCGGGGCGAGTTGAAGCGCACGTTGATGTGCTGGTAGGTGCTGATCGCAAGACCCAGGGCGCCGGCCAGCAGGGCGGCGCGCGGCAGGAAGTCGAAGAAGCCGCCGATGCCCAGCCCGATGAGGAACAGTTCCACCGGATTGCCGACCGCTCCCTTGTTGATGTTCAACTGGGTGATGTAGTGGTGCACGGAGTGGGTCAGCCACAGCGGATACCAGTTGTGCATCCCGCGGTGCATCCAGTACTGTCCGAAGTCGAACAGGAAGGAGATCAGGAAAGCCTGGAGGAGCAGCGGCAGGCCAAGGAACCAGGCGAACTTGTCCCATTCCAGATGCTTCTGGATGGCCTCGATCATGACGCCGTCGCCGATATAGCTGTCGACGATGCGCAGCAGCGTGTAGCCCAGCCCAACGTAGAACAGGTCGGTCGTCAGTTCCTTCCAGGTGAGGCGCCAGCTTTCGTGGCGCGGAAAGAACCACTCCATCGCCAGCAGCAGGACCTTGAAGCCGATGCCGATGCCGATCGCCGTAGAGGCTTTGGCGATGGAATTGGGGGCGTAATACCAGAACGCCAGCAATGCGAAGAGCACCGTGGGCTGGAACCAGGTGAACACGAACTGCTTCACCGGACCGCCTTCGACGCGCGGTATGTTTTCCCAGCCGACCGTCACCGGCGCCTGGGCCCCTATGATCCTGTTTCCTACGCGAACGCCGTCCATACGCCCTGCCCTCGTAGTATTATCCGGCCAAGCGGGTAATACTGTTGTACGATATCGAAGCATGGTCTTGCCGCCATGCTTCTACGGTCCTGGTCGGTTCGTCGACTGCGGAGAATCTCCGTGCATCGACCGACTTGAGAGCAGCATCCTACAAGGGTTTTCACCCCGCCAGATGCCAATGCCGTATGAAATGCATAGGCTGCATCTATGGCGGGAAGGGTGAGGGGCGGGAAGGGTGAGGATGGCACCCCGGAACGCAAGCGGCGCCCGGAGCCTTCCGCCGATGACGGAAAGGCTCCGGGCGCCGCGTGACGATTGCCGGATGGGGCTGCGCGAATCCGCTAAGAGCGGATCCTCGACCGGCGATCAGCGTGCCAGTGCGAACTTCGGGGCGGAAGCAGGGATGGCCTCGGCACGGCGGGTTTCGATCTGGCCGCGAATCTCGGCAAGAACGGCGCTGCGGCAATCCTGCGCCTTGCGTTCCGCCGCAAGGTGCACATTCGCCATCTTCTCACCGCAAACGGAGCGCGCCGCCTGATCCATGCGGATGGCCAGCCGTTGCTGCCCCTCGGCCGTAGCGAGGTCCAGGCCTTTCAGTTGCAGCACCGCCTGGTCCCGGGCGAAGGGATTCTCGCCGGTGGCGGCCGATGCGGAAGCGGCGAAAGCAAACGATGCCAGCGCCAGAACGGCAAATTTCATCATCTTCTCCTAAGCACAGGATATGGCATCACTCTACGGTGACTGATGCCCCCATAGCGCTTACGAGAAGAAATCGCAATATCAAAGCAAGTTCTGCATCACTTAGAACATGTCTAGTGCCCCGGTATTACTAGGCTAGCCAGTTCAGTAATACTGCCCAGCATGCCTATCGGCAGTTTCACTTGCCGGGTATCCTCGTCTCCATTGCCCAAATCGGTGGCCGAAACGGCAATGCTGCGCGCGCCCGGCAGCGACCATTCCCGCACGGTGCTTACCGGCAGGAGAACTTTCCAGTTCCGGCGGCCCTCGGCCCGAACCGGGTGTCCGTTGATGCGGACGATCATGCCGGGATCAGCTCGGGAACCGGTGACGAGCAGGCAATCGGCCTTCTCGCACGAAACCAGTCTGGCTTCCCGGCGCGTACCCGCTGCAGCCGCCTCCGGCCCGAAGGCGATCAGGCCGAGGCCGCAGAAGACGGCACACTTCCCGGCGAAGCGCCGGGCTTGCTGCGACACCGCGACAAGGAGCGCCGCCGGCATCATCGCGCCGGACCTCGCGCCCGATCATCGCCTCGATAGCCGCCTCGATAGCCGCCGATGGCGCCTGCGCGTGCTTCCATACCGTTCAGCAAAAAGCGGAGCATCGACGACGCCAGAGCCTTGAAGCGGCTTCCAATCCGATCGGGAAGTGTCGATTTGAAGTTCATCGCCCGCCTTTGCCTTGCCCTTGTTTGGCAAGACTGCGCTGGAGGGGATCATGGCGGCAGGGGGAATTTCACGATGCAAGCCATAGGTTCGATCTATGACGAACCATCGCGCCTAAACGCGTGGCTGGGCGCGGATGCGGCGGAATACTTCGTCCATGAACAGCTGGGTGGCGGTGTCCCGCTCCGGCTCGGCACGGGCAAGGAGGAAGATGTCGTAGCCCGGCTCGAAGTCGCCGTGCAGCAGCGGCCAGAGCGCACCGCGCTCCACGTCCGCCTGGACGATCGGGGTGGGGAGAAAGCCGATGCCGACGCCGCACAGGATCAGCCGGCGCACTTCGTTCATGTCGTCCGCCACCCCGGCGACATGGGTGCCCAGCCGGTAGCGGCGGCGCAAGTGGGTGATGATCTCGATCTCCCCCTCTCCCATGAGCACGAACGGCTCGGTCTTGAGTTCCTTGGGCTGGGTGATGCGGTAGCCGAACAGCGGATGGCTGCGCCCGCAGTAAAGTTGCTGGTGCTCCACGAACAGCGGCTCGTAGACCAGGTTGCCGCGCACGCTGTTGTCATAGCCGATGCCGAGTTCCACTTCGCCCGCTTCCAGCGCATCGAGCACCTGGCGCCAGGGAGAGACGCGGATTTCGATCTGGATTTCGGGGTTGCGCCGGTGAAAGCTGGCGATCGCCTCGTCGAACTGGTCGGAGACGATGGCGGACACGATCTGGATACGCACCACGCCTTCGACACGCTTGGTCGCCTGCGCGATCTGGTGAGGCACCATCCGCGCGGATTCCAGCATGTCCTCGCAAAGCGCCATCATCGCCTTGCCCGCGGCGGTCATCTCCACGCCGGTCGCCGATCGGATCAGCAGGGCGGCGCCGACGTGATCCTCCAGCCGCTTGAGCGCGGCGCTGATGCTGGGCTGCTGCTTGTTGAGCTGCCTGGCCGCCGCGCCGATGCCCCCCGCCCGCACGATGTCGACGTAAGTCCGCATCAGGTTCCAGTCCACGCGACTGGCGAACTTCCTGTCAGTCAAGGGCGTGCGCTCGCTCATGCTTCCTCTTTACCCCATCATTCCGGCATCAGGGCGGAATCGAACAGGGTTCATAGAACAGACCTGCCACGATCCGCGAGCCGCAAGCGGCGGGTTTCACCGGAGTTTCTTCAGTTCCGCCCGGCTCCACCATGAAAGGGTGCGCTCGTCGTGCGCCGTGGTCCAGACGCCCGCCGGCGTGTAGCGCACGGCGCCGCTGCCCGCCGGCTTGCCGATGCGCGCGGTGACGGTCATGGTGCGGGGGTCGATCGCGGCGAACAGCTGGTCGTCGGTCGTGCGCAGCCAGACCTTGCCGCCGCCGGTGTCGATATCGCCCCACTTCAGATTCTCGCCCACCTTGATGCGGCCGGTGACCGTCACGCTGGCAGGATCGATCCGGGCGACGGTGCCGTCGCCCTGTTCCTGCAGCCAGACCGCGCCTTCGCCTGCCGCCAGGAAACCCGGCTCTGCGCCCACGGCGGTGCGCGCCGTCACTGCGTCGGTAGCGGGATCGATGCGCTGCAACGAGCGGGCCGATGCGCTGACCGCCCAGAGCGCGCCATGGCCGAAGGCGAGATACCAGGTTCCGGGATCGACGGCGATCCTGGCCGCAACCTCGTTCGTGCGGGGATCAATGCGGGAGACCGTGCCCTTCTCGTCGCTGGCCACCCAGATCGATCCAGCCCCCGCCGCGACGTTGAGTTCGCCTTGCAGGTTGGCGATCCCGGTGGGGATCGTGGCGACGACCTTGGCCGAGCGGATGTCGATGCGCTTTACCGCCGCTTCCTGGCAATCGGCCACCCAGAGCGACCCATAGGCGATGGTCATGGCCCCGCAGGCGCGCGACATCGCCACTTCGGCCAGCTTGCCGGTGCGCGACCAGCGCTCGACCCGGTCGCGATTGGTGACCCACACGGTCTGGCCGTCCACCGCCAGGAAATCGGCGAAGCCCGGCACCGGAATGACCTGCGCCTGCTGCGCCCCGGCCGGAGCCGCGATCATCGTCGCGGCGGCGGCAAGGGAGAGGATCGCAGGGGCAAGACGCTTGTACGGCCGCATATGTGTTCCTTCGATGAGGGGATTTTCCGCCGATTCGTAGAGCCCGTTCCCTCAGGCCCGGCTCGCGATATAGGCGCGCCAGCCGCCGAGGTCGGTGATGTCCTCGGCGCCGTTCAGCGCGCGCGGCTCCGCGACGAAGCCCTTGACGCTGGAGCCGTCCGCCAGGGTGACCGTGCCGATCGCCAGCGGCGCGGGCACGTCCACGGTGAAGCTGCCGAACTCGGCGACGCCCAGTTCGTAGACCTCGACCTTGATCGGCGCGCCGCCTTCGTCATGCACCAGCGCGGGCTTGGGCGGCACGCTGTCTGCCATGGCATAGAGCCGATAGGTCGGCGCAGTCTCGAACGCGCCCACGAAGGCGGCATCGCGCGAGGTGAGCTGCCAGTGCAGCGGCATGTCCTTGAGATGGGCGCCGACGACGGCGAGTTTCACGGTCTGCATTCTTCCCTCCAGGTCGAGTGGCGGCGGCGGCCCGAGGTCCGCCGCCGAAAGGTAGGCATCGGCCGCGTCCAGCAGGGCGCGGTCGGTGTCGGCCGGGCCGATCAGGGTGATCCCGAAGCCCGTGGCATTCGCGCGAGAGCCTGCGGGGACGGCCAGCGCGGCCATGTCCAGCAGGTTCACGAAATTGGTGTAGAGCCCCAGGTTGCTGTTGAGCGCCACGGGCGCCGCCAGCATCTCGGCCACGCGGTAGGTCGTGCCGGTGGTCGGGAAAGCCAGCAGGTCGATCTCCCCCCACAGGAGATCCGCGTGGCGCTTGAGATCGGCCATGCGGTATATGCCGTCGAACAGTTCGACCGCCGCGATCGCCGCGCCGGGTTCGACCACGGCGCGTACCGTCGGGTCCACCGCCAGCGGGTCGCGGGCGAGGATGTCCCGCATGGCGGCGGTACGCTCGGCGACCCAGGGGCCGCCGTAGAGCAACTGCGCCGCTTCCAGCAGCGGGGCCATGTCTATCTCGACGATCTCGCCCAGGCCCGCCAGCGTCTCCAGCGCCCGGTCGTAGAGATATTCCGACTCCCCGTCCCCGAAGAACACCCGCTGATCGCGTCGCGGCACGCCTATGCGCTTCACCGGCAGGGCGCGGTCCGCCAGCGCCTTGGAAAACGGATCCGCCACGTCGAAACCGGCCACCACCCGGTCCACCAGTCGCGCATCGGCGGTGTCGTGGGTGAAGACGGTGATGCAGTCGATGGTGCGGCAGGCCGGAACCAGCCCCCGCGTGCTCCACCGGCCTTTCGTGGGCTTGAACCCGACGAGATGGTTGAACGCCGCCGGGACGCGGCCCGATCCGGCGGTGTCGGTCCCGAGGGCGAAAGGCACCAGCCCTGCCGCAACGGCGATCGACGAGCCCGAACTCGACCCGCCGCTGACATAGGCGAGGTTGGAGGCATTGCGCGGGATGCCGTAAGGGCTGCGGGTCCCATTGAGGCCGGTGGCGAACTGGTCGAGGTTGGTCTTGCCCACGCAGACCGCGCCCGCCGCAAGCAGCCGCTCGATCACGCCCGCGTCGCTTTCGGGCGCATAGGCGAAGGCGGGGCAGGCTGCGGTCGTCTCGAAACCCGCGACGTCGATATTGTCCTTCACGGCGAAGGGCACGCCCGCCAGCGGCAGGTCCTCTCCCGCCGCCACCCGCGCGTCCACCGCGCGAGCGGCCTCGAGCACGTCTTCGCGGCTTGCCCGACTGATCCAGATGTGCGGCTGGACGGCGTCATATGCCGCGATGCGCGCGAGCGCGGCCTCGGCCACGGCGACGGCGCTGGTCTCGCCGGAGCGGACTGAAGCGGCGACAGCGCCGGCGCTCGTGCAATCGTGAACGCTCATGCCGTCTTCCTCAGCGCCAGCATCGGCGCACCGGGCTGGAGCGACTGCCCCTCGCGCATGTAGAGGGCCGCTACCGTGCCGCTGCCGGGACTCTCCACCGAACATTCCATCTTCATCGCCTCTATCACCGCGATCCTGTCGCCCGCCTCGATCCTGTCACCCGCCGCCACCAGCAGCCGGGTGACGCTGCCGCCGTAGGGCGCCTCGACGAGGTCCGATCCTTCGGGAAGGACGATCGCGGCGGCAGGCGGCGCGTCCGCTTCGGCAAGGTCGGCCGCGTGGTCGAACTCTCCGCGCCGCTGCCATTCCGCGCGCTCCTCGTCGAAGGCCGCCTGGCGGCGCGCCTCGAAAGCGGCGATGCCTTCCGCATTCTCCGCCAGGTAGGCGCGGTAGTCGGCCAGGCGGAACTCGGAAGGTTCGATGCGGATCGATCGGCGTCCGGCCGGAAACTCGCGCCGCCACTCCGTCAGCTCCTCGGCGCTCACCGGATAGAAGCGGATCTGGTCGAAGAAGCGCAGCAGCCAGGGTTTGCCTTCGGTGAAGGCGCCGCCCGACCCTTCCGGGCTCTGGCGATAGGTGTTCCAGACCGGGATGGTGCGCCCGAACAGCTGGTAGCCGCCCGGCCCTTCCATGCCGTAGATGCACATGTAGGCGCCGCCGATGCCCACGACGTTGGGCGGTGTCCAGGTGCGCGCGGGGTTGTACTTGGTGGTGACCAGCCGGTGACGCGGATCCACCGGCGTCGCGACCGGCGCGCCGAGATAGACGTCCCCCAGCCCCATCACGAGATAGCTCGCCTCGAAGATCAGGTTCTCCACCGCCGCCGCGTCGGGCAGGCCGTTGATGCGGCGGATGAACTCGATGTTGTCAGGGCACCAGGGCGCATCGTCGCGGACGGTGGCCATGTATTTCTCGATCGTCTCGATCGTCGCCGGATCGCGCCAGCTGAGCGGGAGGTGGACGATGCGCGAGGGGATCGCGAAATCTTCCAGGTCGCCCAGCCGCGCCTCGGCCGCCACCAGCATGTCCAGCGCCGCCTGCTGGTCCATCGCCGCCCCGTCGAAGTGGAGCTGGAGCGAGCGGATGCCGGGCACGATATCGACGATGCCGGGGGCGGCGAACCGCTCCAGTTCGGTCATCAGCGCGTGGACGCGGATGCGCAGTTCGATGTCGAGAACGATCGGGCCGTATTCGACCAGGATGTTGCGGTCGCCCTGCTGGCGGTAGACCGTGCGCGGGCGGCCGGGGCCTTCCGGGAATTGCGCCAGGATCGGGCTGAGCGTCTCCAGCGAACGGGCCCGTGCGGGTACGGGCGCGGTGCCGGTCTTCAGCAGGGCGCGCTGCGCCGCGTCCGCCGCCGCCGCGTCGGCGATGGTGACTGGAGCGAAGCGCAGCTTGTCTCCCGGGGAGAGCTGGCCGATCTTCCAGCGGTCCGCCGCGATCACCACGAAAGGACAGACGAAGCCGCCGAGCGAGGGCCCGTCCGGCCCCAGGATGATCGGCATGTCGCCGGTGAAGTCCACCGCGCCGATGGCATAGGGGTTGTCGTGGATGTTTGAGGGGTGGAGGCCCGCCTCGCCGCCGTCCGTGCGGGCCCAGCGCGGCTTGGGGCCGATCAGGCGCACGCCGGTGCGGTTGGAGTTGTAGTGGACCTTCCACTCCGCGCCCAGGATGGTGGTCACGTCCTCGCCGGTGAAGAAATCGGGCGCGCCGTGCGGGCCGTAGAGCACGCGCAGGGTCCATTCGTTGCCCACTTCGGGCAAGTCCGCCGCCGGCAGCGCGGCTTCGGTCGCGCCTCCCGCCAGGTGCAGCGTGTCCCCCGCGAGCAGGCGCCGCGCGGCATGGCCGCCGAACTGACCCAGCTCGAATGTGCTGCGGCTGCCCAGATAGGGCGCGATGTCCAGCCCTCCCGCGAAGAGGATATAGCCGCGCAGCCCTCCGGCCGTAGCGCGGCCCATCGCCAGGATCTGTCCCGCCGCCACATCGGTCGGCACGCCGCGCGAGACCGGCACGCCGTCCAGCGTGGCGCCGAAGTCCGCGCCCATGAGGCAGATCCGCGCCGGCGCGACGAAGTTCAGGGTCGGCCCGGTGCTGGTCGCTTCCAGGCCGGCGGTGCCTTCGGGATTGCCGAGCAGCCGGTTGCCGAGGCGGAACGACTGGTCGTCCATCGGCCCCGAAGGCGGCACACCCACCGCCCACAGCTTCTGGCGGCCCGGCCAGTCCTGCACGGTCGTGGCCGTGCCGCCGCTGACGACGCGGAAAGCGCGGGGGCGATAGGCGATGGTGTCGAGCACGCGGGTCGAGACCTCGCCGCTGACGAAGGCTTGCGAGCGCACGACGTCGCGCAGCCAGCGCAAATTGGTCTCGATCCCGTCCACCCGGCTGGCGTCCAGCGCCGCCTGCGCCGCCGCGACGGCCTGCCCGCGCGTGGGCGCATGGACGATCAGCTTGGCCAGCATCGGATCGTACCAGGCGCTGACCGTGCTGCCGGACTCGCACCAGGTCTCGACGCGGATGTCTTCGGGGAATTCGACGCAGGTCAGCTGCCCGGAAGTCGGGCGATAGTCGAGCGCGGGATCCTCGGCATAGAGGCGCATCTGCACGGAATGGCCGCTGGGTGCCAGAGACGAACCCGCCGTGGGCAGCGCTCCTGCGGCATCGAGGAACGCGAAATCCCCCGCGCCGCCGCGTACCATCCATTCGACCAGGTCGACCCCCATGACCATCTCGGTCACGCCGTGTTCCACCTGGAGGCGGGTGTTCATCTCCAGGAAGAAGAACTCCTCGCGGTCGGCATCGTAGAGATACTCCACCGTGCCGGCCGAGCGATAACGCGCCGCCTCGCCCAGCCGCACGGCCGATGCGAACAGCCGCTCGCGAACGTGCTGCGGCAGGTGCGGCGCCGGTGCTTCCTCGACCACTTTCTGGTTGCGGCGCTGCAGCGAGCAGTCGCGCTCGCCAAGCGCCATGACGCGGCCCTCGCCGTCGCCGAACAGCTGCACCTCGATATGGCGCGCACGGCGCACGTAGCGTTCGAGAAAGACGCTGGCGTCGCCGAAATTGCTCAGGCCGAGCCGCGCGACGGCAGCGAAGTGCTCGCGCAGGTCTGCCTCGTTCTCGCAGACCTTCATGCCGATGCCGCCGCCTCCGGCCGTGGCCTTGAGGATCACCGGATAGCCGATCCCTGACGCCGCCACGACGGCCGCTTCCGCATCGGTCAGCAGGTCGGTTCCCGGCGCCAACGGCACGCCGTGCGCCGCAGCCAGCGCGCGGGCGCTGTGCTTGAGGCCGAACGTGCGGATATTGTCCGGCGTCGGGCCGATGAAGACGATCCCGGCGGCGGCGCAGGCCTCGGCGAACTCGACGTTCTCGGCCAGGAAACCGTAGCCGGGGTGGATCGCGCCCGCCCCGGTCTTTCGTGCCGCATCGAGGATCGCGGCGATGTTCAGGTAGCTTTCGGACGCCTTGGCGCCGCCGATGCACACCGCCTCGTCCGCCTGGGTGACGTGGGCCGAGCCTTCGTCCGCCTCCGAGTAGACGGCGACGGACTTAAGGCCCATGCGCCGCAGGGTGCGGATGATGCGGGTGGCGATCGCGCCCCGGTTGGCGATCAGAACCGTGTCGAAGCTCATGCCGCGACGATCATGCGCACGGGGGTGGGATTGAACCCGTTGCAGGGGTTGTTGACCTGCGGACAGTTGGACACGACCACGATCACGTCCATTTCCGCCCGCAGGTCCACGGTCAGGCCCGGCGCGGAGATACCGTCGACGATGCCCAGTGACCCGTCCGGCTCCACCGGTACGTTCATGAAGAAGTTGATGTTGGAGACGATATCGCGCTTGCCGCGCCCTTCCATCAGGTTGGCTTCCAGGAAGTTCTCGACGCAGGCATGCTCCGCCTTCGTGTGGTGGCCGTAGCGCAGGGTGTTGGATTCGCAGGAGCAGGCGCCGCCGATGGTATCGTGGTAGTCGACCGAGGTGGCGGCGATCGTCATCAGCGCATTGCCTTCGTTCGAAAGCAGCCGGGTGCCCTGCCGCAGGAAGAGGTTGCCCTGGGCCGAGACGGTATCCTGCGCGCTGTAGCGCTCGGCATCGTCCGCGGCGGAATAGAGCAGGAAGTCGACGGCCTGGTTGCCTTCGAGGTCGACGATGCGCAGCGTCTGCCCGGCCTTGACGTGGTGCAGCCAGGGCGCGCGGGCGGGAACGACGACGTCGTGGACGACGGTGCCGTCGAGGCCGGACAAATGGGGATCGGTGCTCATGATCGCGTGTCCTTTCAGCGGCGGAAATAATCTTCGACGTTCCTGAAGGCGCGCAGGCCCTCCGGCGTCGCCTGGCGGACGGGGTCGTCCTCGCCGGTGACGGCGCCGCGCCAGGCGGTGGCGCGCAGCGGGGTCACGTTCCACGCCGGGCGGGGATCGAGAACGTGCGGGACGTTGGCGATCACCACGATCACCTCCATCTCGGCGCGCAGCACCAGGCTGCGGCCCGGCGCGAAAGGACCGACCTCGGGCGTGATCGTGCCGTCACTCTCGATGCGGGCGCCCTTGAACAGCGTCACGCAGGGATGCACGTCGCGGCGGCCGAGACCGTGCTTCGCCGCGCCCAGCAGGAACCTGTCGCGCCCGCTGGGGAAAGCGCCGCTATTGCGGCCCTCTCCGTATTTGGCGGCGTTGATGGCGGCATTGGAGGTGCCGCAGAACGTGTCGTGCGTGCCCGCCTCGTCCGTCAGGATGCTCATCAACACGCGGCCCATGTCGGACAGCAGCAGCTTGCCCGCGCCGAGGTAGGCGTTCCACTGGACCTTGACGGTATCGGCCACGTTGAGCCGCTCGCTCGGCATCTCGGCGTTGAACAGCAGGATCGAGGCGCAGGCATCGCCGTGAAGGTCGATCAGCCGCAGCCGCGCCCCGCGCGGCAGGCGCCGCGTGGCATAGCCGCCTGCCGCCACTGTCTCTTCCCAGAGCAGATCCTGCGCGGCGACCTCCGCCGGCAGATCGTCCGCCACCGGCGGCACGATCGGCATGGCTTCGGCCAGAGTGCCTTCCATGGCCCGCGCATGATCGCGCGCGGCAAGCGGGTTGGCCAGGGTTGCGGTCATGAAGGCGCTCCGTTCAGGGGGTGATGGCCGGCCTGTTGGTCGTGCAGCGGCGGCAGGAGCGAGGTCGTGGTGACCAGTTCCAGCTGCTGCACGCCGCGGACCCGGCGGATGGCGTCGCAGAGTTCCTTCAGCCTGATGGCGGGACCCTGCACGAGAAGAACTTCGAGGGACTGGTCGTCCTCCAGCACGACATGCTGCGAGGAGATCACTTCCTTGAGATAACTGGCCTGCGTCTGCGAAAGCTGGTGCCGCACACGGCCGCGCTCGCCGCGATAGACCAGGGTGATGGTGCCGGCGAGCATCTCGTCCGGGCGCATGAGGGATTCGTGCTCCGCCAGCGCGTGGCGGATCAGTTCGGCTATCAACTGGGAGCGGGACGGCAATCCGCGTTCCGCCACCATCATGTCGAGTTGTCTGAAGAGGCCCGCCGGGAGGCTCATGCTGAGCCGCGCCAGGCTTGTGGATTCGGAGCTCATGGGAACCCTCTTTCCAGTTATTACCTATCTAGTCAATCGTAATACTCGTAGGCAATGGAGCTTCAGCGTCGTTTTCCGGCGCATGATCTTCCGGACGTTCGCGCAATTGCAGGTCGTAGACCGCCGTGGCGCCGAAGCGATGCGGGGCGTGCGGATCGTGGCGGCGCTTGTCGAGCGCGAGCACGCGCGTGCCCAGTGTGAAGGCCTCGCGGATGTCGTGCGTCACCATCACGATGGTCAGGGCATAGTCGCGCCAGAGGCTGCGGATCAGCGCGTGCATGTCCGCGCGGATGCCCGGATCGAGCGCGCCGAAGGGCTCATCGAGCAGCAGGATGCGCGGCCGCTTTACCAGCGCCTGCGCGATCGCCAGCCGCTGCTGCATCCCGCCCGACATCTGCGCGGGATAGAGGTGCAGGCTGTCGCCCAGCCCCACCGCCTGGAGCATGGCCGCCGCCTCGTCCCGCGCGGCGCGGCGGGCGGCGCCGAACAGGCGCGCGCTGAACGGAGACTGCGCGCATTCCATGCCCAGCATCGTGTTGCCCAGCGCGGAAAGATGCGGGAACACCGAATAGCGCTGGAACACCACGCCGCGATCCGGCCCGCACTCGGGCGCCAGCGGTTCGCCGTCCAGCAGGATCGTGCCCCGGCTCGGTGCTTCCTGGCCCAAGATCAGGCGCAGGAAGCTGCTCTTGCCCGCCCCGGAAGGGCCGACCACCGAGACGAAGGATCCGGCGGCGATGTCGAGATCGAGCTTCTCGATGATGATGCGGTCGCCGTATTCGACCCAGATGTCGCGAAGGCTGAGGAGCGTGCTCAATGGCGTTCTCCATGGGCCCAGGGAAACGATCGGCGGCTGAGCGCTGCCAGCGCGACGTCCATCGCGATGGCCAGCAGCGCGATCCAGGCGACGTAGGGGATGATCACGTCCATCGCGAGATAGCGCCGCACCAGGAAGATCCGGTAGCCCAGCCCGACGTCCGAGGCGATGGCTTCGGCGGAGATCAGGAAGACCCAGCCCGGCCCCAGCGCCATGCGCATGGCATGGAGCAGGCGCGGCATGGCCTGGGGCAGCGCGACGCGCAGGATGACCTGCCAGCTGCTGGCCCCCAGTGTCTGCGCCTTGATGATCTGTTCGCGCGGCAGGGCGGAGACGTGCGCGGCGATGTCGCGGATCATCACCGGCGCTATGCCGATGACGATCAGCGCCACCTTGGCGGTCTCGCCCAGGCCCAGCGCGATGAACAGGATCGGCAGGAGCGCGATCGGCGGGATCACGGCGATGCCGGTGACGAGCGGGCCGAACGTCGCGCGAACCGGCGGCAGCGCGCCGAGCGCAAGGCCGACCACCAGGGCCGAAAGCGTGGAGATGCCAAGCCCGATGCCCAGCCGCTGGAGGCTGGCCAGGGTATCGGCCCAGAACACCAGTTGCCCGGTGAGTTGGTCGGGGACGAACATCAGCGCCGCCATGCTCTCCGCCATGGCTCCGGGGAGCGGCAGGATCTTGTCGGCAGGATTCGCCTCATGACGGCCGGCCGCCAGGACGAGGTAGACCAGCAGGAGCAACAGGATCGGCACCGCGCCGAGGAGCACTCGCCCCCCTCGCCCGACCTGACGATTCACCCAACGCATTGTCGTGCTTCCATTGCTAGGAAACCCGCTGGTTGCGGATTTCGCACCCGGGATCTCAGAGCTTGCCCTCTGCGGCCATCTTCATGAAGCTGTCGTCGAAACGCAGCGTCACGCGCTGCGGATCGCCCAGGGTCTCGTTGCCCGGGAAGGACATTCCCACCGCGTCGGCCGAAGTGGCGCCCTTGAACAGACCCCTGGAGAAGCTGAAATCGCGCACCCGCGCCATCGTGGTGACGAGCGCGGGCGAGTCCGTGGCGGCGACGGCCGCCTTCGGGTCGGAATAGAGATAGGTGGTGCTGAGCTGCCCGTCGAAAGCCTCGGGCGAGGCGCCCGCCAGCTTGGCCATGGCGGCGCGCGCCGCCTTGCCCTGTGCGTCCTGCCGCGTCATCAGCGCGGTCGTTTCGTACCAGATGCCCGCCAGCGCCTTGCCCAGCTTCGGATTGGCCTTGAGCGTGGCGGTGTCGACGCAGAGCAGGTCCAGGATCTCGCCGGGAATGTCGGCCGAACTGAACACCTGGCCGGCGCCCGGCAGCGCCTTCATGGCGGTGAGCTGCGGATTCCAGGCCGCCGCCGCCTTGACGTCCGGGCTGGCGAAAGCGCCGACGATATCGGCGTCTCCGGTGTTGACGGTACGCACGTCCTTGAGCTGGAGACCCACCGAGGACAAGCCGCGCGCCAGCAGGTAGTGCGACACCGAAAGCTCCGCGAGGTTGATCGACTGTCCCTTCAGGGACTTGAGATCGCCGCCGCCCTTGACCAGGATGCCGTCGTTGCCGTTGGAATAGTCGCCCACGATGATGGCGCTGGTGTCCTTGCCGCCGGCAGCGGGGATCGTCAGTGCATCCATGTTCGCCACGGTCACGCCGTCGAGCTTGCCGGCGGTGTACTGGTTCACCGATTCCACGTAGTCGTTGACCTGCACCACCTTGATCGTGATGCCGTACTTGTCGGCCCATTTCTTGACGATGCCGGCCTGCTGGGCATAGGGCCAGGGCATCCAGCCCGCATAGATCGACCAGCCGATGCTGAACTCCGTGCGCGCCTTGGGCGCCTCCGCGGTCTGGGAGCAGGCGGCGGTCAGCAGAGCCCCCACGGCCACTCCCGTCACCATTGCGATCCTGGCCATCTGACGGATTGGTGCGATCATGACTCGGTCCCCTTTCGCAGTGCAGCATTGCTGCGAACGGAAGCCTTGTCTACCAGAAAATATTACGTCTCATCATTTTTGTAATACCGTCGGATAATGGCCCGGTGCGGCCGAACCTGCGGCGCCGGTGGGCGAACCCGAAGCGACGGATGCGGCTGGGTGCGAACTCAGGCCGCCGCCGTACCCTTGGCGGCTTTGCCTGCGCGCTTGGTCGCCGGGGGTTTGACGGCATCGTGAAGCGGCGGCAGCAGCGCCGTGGTGGTGACGAGTTCAAGCTGCTGCACGCCCCGGATCGCCCGCAAGCCATCGCAGAGCGCCTTGAGGCGGATGGCCGGCCCCTGCACCAGCAGCACTTCCAGCGACTGGTCGTCTTCCAGGAAGACGTGCTGCGAGGAGATCACTTCCTTCAGGTACTCGGCCTGGCTTTCCGCAAGCTGCTGGCGGACCCGTCCCCGATCGCCGCGATAGACCAGCGTGATGGTGCCGGCCAGCATCTCCTCCGGCCGGGTCAGCGCCTCGTGCTCGGCCAGGGCGTGGCGGATCAGTTCGGCGATCAGTTGCGAACGCGAAGGCAGGCCGCGCTCCTCCACCATCATGTCGAGCTGGCGGAACAGCTCGGCCGGGAGGCTCATGCTGAGCCGCGCCAGATTGGCGGCGTCGGTGCTCATGCGGCAAGCCTTGCGGCCATGGTGGCGATCCTCGTGCGGTACATCCTCCCTCGACTAACCGCAGGCGGGCTTTCCGTCCAGGCCGCCCGTCCAAACCGGCAGCTACCCCGAAACGGATGATGACCTCCATCATTATTATTACTGTTTATACCAGCCGTATTATCCACGAGGCTGCCATGGCTGGTCCGGCCCTTGGGGGGACGCGAGGGCGCGGCCTCCAGCGAGTCGCACAATCCTAATTAATACTCTTGACGCGAATCGTAATATCCATACCGTGATGAAGGGTCGCCTGGCAGAGCGACGGGAACCGGGAGAGAAAATCCGTAGACAACGGGTCGTCATACCGACCCGGAGGGAGGTTTTCGATGGAACGACTGCCCATCTTCTGCTCGGTTCTCTCAAACGACGTTTTTCCATGCGATGAGATCCACATCGTTCCGGCATCGACAGAGGATCAGCGCCAGCCGGTGGATCCGTAGATGCCTCTGCCGCTCCGTCCCTGATCCTGCGCATCGCGCACCGGATCTCGGAGAAGCCTGACCATAGAACCCCGGCCCGCCTTCCGGCGATGCCGGACACGAAGAAACGCGCCGGCGCGACATCCGCGAAGATGGCCGGCCCGTCATGCCAGAACAAGCGGCACCCGATCTTGCGGCGCAGGCAGGCCGAAGCGCGGGGCCTTATCCAAGGACAGGGAAGACATGACACATCGCGCGAATATGAGGGCGGCGCTGCTGTCCGCGACGATCTTCACGGCCGCTGCCGGCGCCATGCCCGTCTGGGCGCAGGACAGCACGGAGCAGCAAGCCACGGGGCAGCAGAGCACCGATCTTGCCGATACCGGAGACGCCATCGTCGTCACCGGCACGCGCCGGGCCACGACCATCATGGACACGCCGGTCAACATCTCCGCCATCGGCGCCGAGGAACTGGCCCGCCAGCGCATCGACGACGTGCGCGACCTGGCCGACTTCACCCCCGGCCTGACGATCTCGGACACCGGCCCCGGCTCCACCGGCTCGATCGTGCTGCGCGGGCTCAATGCCTCCGACATCGCCTCGGGCGGCGCCAGCTACGACGATTCCCTGGGCATCTACCTCGGCGAGGTCCCGCTTTACTACGATTTCAAGCTGCTCGACATCGCGCGCGTCGAAACCCTGCTCGGCCCGCAAGGCACGCTCTACGGCCTGGGCACCCTGGCCGGGGCGATCCGCTACATTCCCAACCGCCCCAACGTGGACGCCTGGGAAGGAGACGCGCACGGACGGCTCTACGCCAAGAGCCATTCGCAGAACTTCGGCTATCAGGCGGACGGGATGATCAATATCCCGCTGGTGCGCGATCATGTCGCCTTCCGTTCGGCGACCGGATACTACTACGATCCGGGCTTCATCGACTCGCCGCTGCTGCTCCAGACCCCAGGCGTGTCCCTGCCGCAGCCGGGCGGCACCGGCGGCGTCACGCGCGAGGAATTCGCGCAGAACCTGCGCCGGCGCGAGGATCTCAATTTCGAACGGACCTTCACAACCCGCAACCAGCTGCTGGTCCAGACGACCGAGGATCTGAAGGCGGTGGTCACTTACGCCTTCCAGCGCACCCGCACCGATGGGGCGCAGGCCAATAGCGCGGGCGTGCTGGGCACCGGCCGGTACGAGAACGCCGCCCGCTACGAGGAGCCGGTCAACCGCCGTGCCCATCTGGCCAGCCTGGAAATCGACGCCAATATCGCGGACATCGTCGATCTCGTCTCCACCACCGCCTATACCGACGTGCGCAACCGCTCGCGCACGGACAATACCGATCTGCTGCTGGACCTCGACTACGACTACGAGCTGTTCCCCGCCTTCTCCAGCTGGAACGAGACCGACAACCGGCGCAAGCAGATCAACCAGGAGATCCGCCTGGTCTCGACTCATGGTGGTCCGTTCAACTGGGTGCTCGGCGGCTTCTACAACCGGCAGAAACTGCATAACGACTATGCCGAACACGTTCCCGGCCTGTCCGACTACTACGGAGTGGAGAACAATCCCGACGACCTGGAATATGTAAGCTATACGAAGTCCCGGATCACCGAGAAGGCGGTGTTCGGCGAAGGCACCTTCAAGGTCACGCCGGAATGGCAGGTCACCGCCGGGGCGCGCTACTTCAAGTACAGTTCCAAGGTGGAGGGCGCGCTGGTACTGCCGCTGCTCGGCGACCCGCTGAGCCCTTACGACGTCGATCCGGCGGGCGGTACCGCCAAGCAGGACGGATGGGTCTGGAAGTTCAACACCTCCTACAACTTCACCCCCGACCTGATGGTCTATGGCACCTACAGCAAGGGCTACCGCATCGGCGGGCCGAACCGGGTCGCCCCCTGCCCCGATCCCGTACCCGCCGACCAGCAGAACGCCTGCGCCCTGCCCAATGAAGTCCAGTTCGGCCCGGACAAGACCCGCAATGCCGAGATCGGCGTGCGCATGCAGCTGTTCGACCGCAAGCTCGCGTTCAACTTCGACGTGTTCCATATCAAGTGGGACGGCATCCAGGTCGATTCCGCCACCTTCTACGGCGTGACCGGGATCACCGTGAACGGCGGTTCCGCCAAGTCCCAGGGCTTCGAAACCACGTTCCAGTTCAAGCCGGTGCCGGCGCTGGCGATCCAGGGCAGCTACTCCTACACCGATGCCAAGCTGACCGAGGACGTGCCCGGCATCATCACCATCCGCACCGTGCCGAACGACTACGACGGACGGCCGAAGTTCACGCAGCTCGACGCGCTCTCGGGCGACCGCCTGCCCGGTTCGGCCAAGAATTCGGGCAGCCTGGGCGCGACTTATACGGTGCCGATGGGTGACGGCGTTCTCAGCGCCAACTGGACGGCGACCTATCGGGGCAACATCGTGTCGCGCATCGGTTGGGATCGCGGTTACGGCGACAAGATTCCCAGCTACGTCCTCCACCGCGCCGCCCTGTCCTACGAAACGGACAAGTACAGCGTAAGCCTCTTCGCCAACAACATCTTCGACAAGTACGCGGTGGTCTCCACCGGGCAGGATCGCTCCCGCATCGGCGTGAACGACGGGGTGGCGGTGCGCTATTACCGCCAGACCGTGGTCAATCCGCGCACCGTGGGAATCGAGGCGCGGATCAAGTACTGATCCGTCAAGCGCTGCGGCATCCCCTTGCCGCCGAACGCCGCCGCCCGGTCGGGTTGCGGCGTTCGTTCGTTTTCAGCTGGCCGCGAGGGGGCCGATGCACGGCCTGGAGCGTGGGGGGATCCATGTCAGATGGAGCATGGGCTGAGTCCATGCGCCCTAAATGGCGATGCCTTGCTCCTGCAACCACAAGCGCGCGGGTTCCAGTGGCGCCGCATGGGCGCGCCACCTGCCGACCCCGTCCGCATTCATCGGCCGGCGGACCTGCGCGGCGCTGGGCGTGGCCACCGCGGCGCGGTTCCGGTGGAACGAAAGGCAATCCTCGTTCCAGTCCAGCCCGCAATGCGCCAGCAGGCGGCGGGTCTCGCTCTCCTGGTCGGCCACCAGTCGCTCGTAGGAAAGTTGCAGCACCGCCTGCGGCCAGAGCCGCTGCCACTGTGCCATCAGCCGATCGAACCGCCCATAGTAGCGCGCCGTATCCATCAGGTCGTAGGAGTAGGCATAGTAGGCCGAGTGGCTGGCGAAGAGGTTCTTGTAGTTGCTCCAGACGGTGTCCATGGCACCGCGTCGCAAGCAGACTACGCGCGCCTTCGGCAAGGCGCGCAGGATATGGCCGAGATAGAGGAAATTCGCCGGAAGCTTGTCCGTGAAGCGCGGCCTGCCAAGGCCGAGATGAACCTGCGCGCGCTTGAGGTAGGCCTCGCCCAGCGCACCCGGATCGATGGCCCCGCTGGCGGCGATGGTCTGCGCATCGATGACGCGGCGTGAGGGCGTTCCTGCCAGCTGCTTCACGGCCAGCGGCATCGCCTGCAATTCGCCGGCGGCCTCTACCGCCGGGTGCGAGGACAGGATGCGATCGACCAGAGTGGTGCCGGTGCGCGGCATGCCGACCACGAAGATCGGCGCGGCCTCTGTCCGCCCGCTCCCCGGCGCCAGAGCGGCAGGATCGCCTGAAAACAGCCGTTCCATCGCATCGAAAATCGCTGCATCCTGCGCAAAGTGGTAGCCGAGCGCCTGTTTCTGCGCATGGTTGGCGGCGGACAAATGGTGCAGCGATGCCGCCGCATCGCCAAGATCTTCCAGTTCCTTGGCCAGTGCATAGCGGATGCGCAGCGAAGCGCCGGAATCGCCTGCCGTGTCGGCCGCCGCCAGCGCTCTCTCCAGGCGGGGGACGTGATTGGCCTCGGCCGTCTGCCGCGAAAGAATGGCCAGCGCATAGTGGACGCGCGCCTCTCCGGGATCGTGCGACAGGATCCTCTCGTAATGACGCCGCGCCGCCTCGACATCGCCGGTAAAGCCGTTCGCCGCCGCCAGATTGTAGCGGAAATCGGGGTTCTCAGGCTCCAGCGCGACAGCTTCGGAGAACGGCTTCAGCGATCCCTGGTGATCCCCGAGCCGCGCCAGGACGCAGCCGATCGTGTCCAGCGTGAGGGCATCGCCGGGTGAACAGTCCAGAGCCTTTCGCGCGGTTTCCCCCGCCTCTCCCTCGCGCCGGACCAGGACCAGCAGTCTGGCAAGCTGCGCGAGATGCTCCGCCCTCGCCTGCGGTGCGGCCCCGCCGCGCGCGACGGCCGCCTCGACCAGCGGGATCGCCTTGGCCACCCGCCCCGCCTCGGCGGCGGCCATGCCGAGAAGAAAGTAGCCTTGCGGCAAGTCCGGGTGCGCTTCGGTCAAGCTCCTGGCAATCGCCGCGGCCTTTGGCAGATCGCCGGAGGCCAGGGCACGACGGGCTTCCTGTTCAGCGAGCATATGGCTGCCCGAACGGTTCGCATCCCCTACGCCACCATCGCGCCGGCCTTACCGTGAGCGCAGTTGGGAACACCGGAAAATGCGCCTGGCTCAAGATCCACCTCAGATTGCCGTCAGTCCCGTTCTTGCCCAGCTTCGGCCAAGACGCAACGGCTTCGGCAAGGCTCGATCCTGCAAATGAGGCGGCAGGCGTCGCTGGGGTTCACCCGTCGTCAGACAGCGCGTCCTGCACAAGGCCCCGTCGCAGCGAATTCGCGCTCAATGCCGCTATGGCCGCATCGAGCGCCCTGCCCTGTAGATCCACGAAGCCGCGTTCGGCAGCCTGGCGCGCCCTGCGCTTGACGATCAGTCGCACGGCGGCGGGGGTCAGCGCGTGCTCGCCGATCGCATATTCGATGCGCGCCGACCGGGCCGCTTTCGCGCCGAGTTGCCCCTCTCCCGTCCGATGGTTCCATGCAAGCTCGCGCAGAGGGACCGGCGCCGCGCCGCTGCGCGCCTTGAGCCGCCGCACGGCGACCCGGCGGAACAGGGGACCGTGCCGAATGTCCGCCATGTCGGCCCAGGCAGTGAGTCGCCGAACGGTCTGCGATGACACCGCAATCGTCTCCCCCTCTGCTGCTTCGCCGCGAGCAGGTGGCAGAAGATGCGCGGAACCGTCGTCCTGCTCCACGATCCGCGCCAGTTCGACCGCCAGCAGTTGCGATACCGGGAGGCCACTCTCGTATCCCAGCGAGAGCAGAGCCGCATCGCGCAGGCCGGGCGGATCCGGGTCACAGGCTGCGAGCATGGCCTGGAGCGTGATCGCCTTCGTCGGCGGCGACCTGACATCCTGCACACCGGCACGGATCGCACCGGCACGCCGCTGCGCAGGAGGGCCGCGCCGCCGCACAGCGCGCAAGGCATTTTTGACGCGCTCTCCTTGGCCTTCGCTGCCGAGCCCCAGAACTCGGTGAACGAGCGTCAGCGAAGCCATCCGGCGCGCGATGGTCGCCGGCTTGAGCCCCCGCGCTTCGCAGTCCTCGATAAACCGCACGAGGCGGTCCTCGCTGGCCGGCAGCCCCGTCAATCGTCCGCGACGGCAGTAGGCGGCATAGTCCTCGAGATCGTTCGCCAGTGCCTTGATCCCTGTAGCCGAACGCGGCTCAAGCGCCTCGCGCAGTCGCCCGGATGCATGGTTCGCCGGGCCTAGCAGATCCGCGACCAGGGCATCCAGCTTGCCCGGCAGGTCCACGCCGCTGCCCGAACGCCGCCGCGGAAGCGCCTGCTCTCCAGGTGGATGAACGGTGACGATCTCGGCTTGCGAAAGGTCGTCCCGAGCCGTTTCAGATGCCCCTGTTTGCGTCATCGCTTGACCTCCCTGCGGCGAAGCATCATCTCTTCGAAAGCACCCGAAAGCAACTACCAGACTATTATCGATAGTGCGTGTAAAGTTGACGCAAGAAGGTGTATAGCTAAATCGCATTAGCTTTCACCCTTCTATAAGCCGCTGTTTATAGGTGTTTTGTGCCGCTCGATCCTGCCTGTTCTTCGCCGCAGCTTGAGCCGATCACCCTCTGCGCCCTCGTTCTGGGTCGTATCCAGATCGGGATCGCCCGCGCCAGCGACGGCGTCCTGCAATGGCTGGCTGCTCGTTCCATCCGCGAAAGCCTCCTGGCGGCGCTTCGACAAGAAGGCCATGCCTTCACCGAACAACGCTTCTTTGCCTGGTACGCTGGGCTGGAGACGCTTTCGAATGGTGCTTCGAGCCGTCTACGCGCTCCCAAGGCGCTCTGTCATGCCGTTCTTACCGAGCTGCGGCACAGCCCCTGGGCGGTGCTGGCGCAAAGCGCCGAGCACCTCCAGCGCGCCTTCATGGCACCTTCCGATTTCCATGGCGGCGCCGACCACGAAGAGCTTCACAGCGTCATCGAAGAGGCCCGCGCGCTTGTCTCAGCGCTCGCTCGCTCCGATGAAGGTCATCCCTTCCATGCCGTCGGCCTCCTCTTTGAAGGGGCTATGAAATCGCCCCGTTTCGCCCGCGAGGAACGCTGCCTGAACGTCGTGCGCGGCATTGCCGCCGACCGCGATGACGGTACCAATTGCCGGTGGGCGCTGGACATCCTGGCAGGGCGCTATCTTGCCCCGCATCACGGCCTGCCCCTCGCCGTCCCCCTGCCCGGTCTCGTAAGCCTACCCGCGGCTCCGCACGACGCCGAGGACTTCCTGGCGACGGACGCAGCCATGGCGACCGCAATGGCAATTGCCGGCCTCCACGACGCTTTCCGGCGGCTCGATCACATGCTGGAACAAGCGGAACGCGATGTGGCGGTGATCGACACGCGGCTGCGAGATCGTCGCAGCTCCGGCCGGTCACGCGAACTTGCGATCTTCCTGGCCGGCTTCGGATCGCTGTCCGGCCGACAGATCGAGCAGGTGATCGGCGTGTCACGGCCAGGTGTCCGCATCGTGACATCGGCGCTGGCAGCCGAGGGGCTGGCTAGCGCGCATCGATCGCGTAATGCCGCGCGGGTCTACTCGTACGCTCCGTCCCGGCCTGCGCAGGACTGCTTTAGCGAGTTGGCGCTCACCTCTTCCGCCATCGACGAGTACGAAGCCTCCATGCAGGCGATCGACGGACTGCTACGCCGATCGTCGGTGACTGGCTTGTCGGACTGAGCTTACCGCTAAGTCGGCGCTGTGGCGTCCGCAGAGGTGCAATGAAAAATGGGTGGGTCGAAGTATGGTGCCGAAGCGCGGCCCGAGAGCGTAGAAAAGCGCTCCAAGGGGGGTAAGGCGCGCCCATCACCTGAAAATGGCGGAAAACCGTGAGTTTTCAGCGGTGTGATGGGGAGCCTCGTAGAACGCCGAAACAGACCTTCCGAGGGGTAGATGCCCCGGCTCCCTCTGGACGCGCTCTACGGGCTTCTCAGGGGCAAATTGCGCCTATCGGCTTCGACCGGCTTCGGGAGCGACGCGCTGGTTGCACAATAAACGTCTGTTTGCGTGCTGAAGTGATTCAATTCGCCTGTCGAGCATTGCCGCGTCGTGGATTGGCCATGACCTCTCCCCAGGCAGGCTGGCGTTCGGTTCGAACTGTGGTGCGACGTAAGAATCCGGATCCCTCGGACTCTAGGCAGCACCTTTCAATTTGGGATGACCCCTTCCCCATATCCTCAATCACATGAAACTTCGTGCGCAGCGGTTAGAAGTCTCGTTAGAGCGATTCTGTTAGAAAAGTTACGCGTGCCGGATTTACGCGGCAGCGCAGAGAGTCTCGCGATTCGCATTTTCCGCGCATTCCTGAAGTGTCGTTGCTACGTTCCCGATGTGACGTTGGGGATGTTCCCGAAAGGTCGAACGGGTGTTCCCGAAGGGTCGATGTCGTGTTCCCGTTAGATCGAAGGTGCTCGTTCCAGCGTTCCTGGTGTGTCGAAGCCTAGATTTTTCGCCGGTTATTTGAATCACTTTTTTGGACGCCTCTTGCGGAAAGGTTCAATCAGCCATTCCGCTACGAGCGCGTCATCGCCGTGCGCTTAGTTTTTAGGAAGAGACGCGACACTTCGGGAACGGCCCCTTGCGATCATGTGCCGGCGGCTCGCCCAGACAAAACGCAAAGACGTGTTGGCCCGGGATGTCGCAAGCGGGGGCGGTTGTTCCCACACTCCCTGTTCTTCCACGAAGGCCGGAGAAAGGATCAGGCGGCAACGGATCGGCTTATGGTAGCGGCGACGCCGCCGCCGCCCAATTTGTTCTTCTGAAGGACTTCTTTCGTGATCCTGCAGGCACGTATCCAGCGCCTTGTCGAGGTGCTGGCCATCATCGCCGGATCCGCGCACGAAAAGGCCCCGAAGCGGTGATCGCTCCGGGGCCTTTGGCTGTATCGACAAGGCTTGAGGTGTTGGTTCACCCCCGCTGCGGGCGGCCGTGCTTTTCGTGGTGGCGCTTGACCCATCCAATGAAGGCGCGCTGCCAGTCGGCGGGTGTCCGCTCCGGCGCAAGCGAGACCCAGCGTTCGAATTCGGCATGGAGCGCATGGAGGTCCCAGCCCGGACAGGTGCGGCGCAGATAGTCGATCGTCTCATCGGTCATGAAGCCGCGCGTGGCGGCTTCCGACAGGCCGATCACCGTGCGGCGGATAAGCTGGCTGGCATCGACGACGGGTTCCGCAGCAGTGACGTCCTTGCCCGGTTTCCCTGGGGAAACGCCGGGCGCGGCCTTGCGCGTGCGCGCCGGTGCGGAGCGTTTGGCAGCGGCCGGTTCGGGCAGCGGCGCCCGCGGCGAGGAGAAGGCGCGATCCACGGCGTCTTCCATTTCGTCCTCGTTGGCCGGAGCGGGCGAGGGCAGCCCTTTCTCCGCCCCGCCCTTGCCGTCGACGCGGCGCATGCGGATCATCGGCTCACCATCGCGCGTGGTTTCCAGCGCCAGTGCATAGCCTGGCAGGTCGTCCTTCTCTACGAGCTTGAGCATTTCGAACTTGAAGCGGCGATACTGCCCTTCCGCGCCGGACTTCTCGAACAGAACCGGCATGGAGATGGCAAATCCGGCATCCCCGGCGCCCCCAGCGTGTTTTCGCGCGACTTTGTAAAGCCAGCGCTCGCGCCCGCCGGTAATATCGAAGTAGGCCCGGTCGATCGAGAGCACGCCGCCCTTCATCATCACGCCTTCCCAGAACCAGTTCGACAGCTCGATCGTCATACCGCGCGAGCGCTCGGTGCGCTCGTCGACCAGCTGGGTCCAGCCGTCCAACCAGGAGAAGGTCGCTTCGCGGCGGTTTTCGGCCCGGATATTGGTCTTGATCGTCGTCGCGACCAGGCGGTCGAGCGCCTGGCTTAGCAATTCGTAAGCGCGCCCGGTAGTGGGGCGGCCGATCGCGCGCAGCAGATCGTAGGGCATGAGATGGAGCTTGCGTGGCACATCGTTAACGCCGCGCCGCGCCATGTCGGCCAGCATGCTGGCGCAGTAGATGAGGATGTCGGCATCCCAGATCGTCGCCATGCCGTAGTCGGGATTGGCCGAGACGTGGACCCAGAGCTTGCCGTCGGGGCTGGTATAATCGATCGGCTTGACGCGTTTGGACTTGGCGAGGCTGAAGAACGGCCGTTCCATCATCTCGCGCTGGTCGCGCATCGGCAGGTCCGCGATATACGGAAGGAACAGGTCGAACTGTTCGGAGGCCGTCTCTTTGCGTGGGCGACTCATTCTCTCATTCCGGACTCAGGACGATGGACAGGATAGCCAGGACACGGCGCTTCGCTGTTTCCCCGGGGAAACAAGAATCGTCGGATTCGGCTGATTCTCGCCATCATGGCGAGCGGCGGAAGCCGGGGCAAACGCCCGGAGCGCTTGGTTGTGCAGAACTTGTGCGTGGTTTTCCGGCCTTTGCGGGCGCGGGACGCACCGGACGGAAAGGGCAGGGGAAACCAACAGGTGTTTCCCCGGGGAAACAGACACAAAAAGGAAGCCCTTTCCGGAGCGGGGTAAAAAGAAAGCAGGGGAAGTCACCCCTGCCTTCTCTTGCGCTGCGCGCCGCCTTCGGGTGGAGCCGCCGCCCTCAGGTCTGCAGGCCTCGGCCTTCCCCGTCCAGCTGGATCAACAGGTTCCGCACGGCAACGAGGACCTCCTCGCGATTGGCTCCCGAGCCGGCGTGAAGACGAAGCGTTACGCCCTGACGGTTGCTCGACTGCACCGAGGCCATCAGGCGGCCATGGCGCGAGACGATCGACATCGGCTCCGGCTTGGCGCGTTCCGCGTCGGGCGCGGCGAGCAGGGCCTTGAGAACATCGGCCGCCGGAATGGTGAGGCGACCTTCCGATCGGCGCGTCGCCTGCTCGCGCGCCAGGCGTGCGGCTTCCTTGCGGACGGCCGCCGCCTTGTCGCGGTCGTCGAGCAGCTGCGCCAGGGGATAGGCCGGCTTCAGCTGCACGTCCGCCGGCGAGGCGAAAGCCGAGAGCACGGCGTCGGGGATGGCCGCGACCTTCAGCATCTTAGACAGCCAGCCCTTGGACAGCTTCAGGCGCTCGGCCATGCGGGTCATGTGGTTCCCGTAGTGATCGCGCAGCGCCTGGGCGTAGTTGCGGGCGCGCTCGAGGTCGGACACGTCCTTGCGCGCGCGGTTCTCCAGATCCGCAAGCCGGAAGGCGGCTTCGTCATCGAGCTGGGCGACTTGCGCCACGAACTGCATGTCCGGGTAGGAATGACTCCGCAGCCACGAAATCGACCAGTGGCGCCGGGTTCCGGCGATCACTTCATAGTCATAGTCCGGATCGCCTTCGACCCGGCGAACGACGGCGGGAACTTTCTGCCCGCCTTCGGCCACGATCGAGTCGATAAGCTCCTGGCAGGATTCCTCCGAGAGATGCGCGTAAGACCGCGCATTGCCGGGCCATATCCGCACGCGCGCCGGATCGAGCAGAAGCTGCGTGACTTGGCGCACTTCACCGGACGCGACGCGGGCGAGGGCGCTTTCCCGTCCGAGCAATGTCGTGCCGCGCGCGCGCTCGAAACGGGGTCGGGGTTCGATCGGGGGCGTGGGCGCGGCGCCTTCCTCCAGGCCTGCGTCGGTTGCAGGCACCACATCGTTTTCGAGACGCATGTCGTCATCGGAAAGCAGAGCGGCGAGATAGTCTGATTGCTTGCGGGCCATGGCTTACCTCGAAGATGGATGGCGAGAATCGGACGGGAACATATGACGAACAAGAACCGTGTAGGAAAACGGTTTTTCGTTGCGAGAGACAGAGTTAGCCATTGACCAGCAAGTCCTCGTCCACGCGCTGCGATCGGCCCCAACCGGTGCGGACGAGCTGTTCGATCTGGCCCATGGCTTCGTCCAGATTGGCCTTGCAGCGCTTGTGGGTGCGGGGCGTGCCGATCGGTTTTTCCAGTTCGTAGACGGTCATCATCCGCAAGGCGGCGTGGCTGATTTCGGCGCTTTCCAGGATCGGCACGGGCAGGAGGGCAGGGCCGAAAGTCTGCTCCATGATGGTGCGGACCATCTCGTGACTGGGATCGTTGCCGTCGAACTTCGAGCAGATCAGCCGCACGAACGAATAGTCCACGGAAATGCCGGCGCCGACGAGCTGTTCGAGCACCTGGTCCATCATCGACAGGAACTGGACAGTAGAGCAGAAGTCCGGCGTCGTGGCCGCCAAGGGAACCAGCAGGGCATTGGCCGCCTGCATGACCGCCAGCGAGATCGTGCCAAGCGCCGGCGGCGGATCGAGGATGACCACGTCGTATTCGCGGGCAAGATCCATCAACCCCTGCTTCAACTTGCGGAAGCGGGCCGCCAGTACCGACTGACCGTCCGCTCCGGCTGCGGCGAGTTCATATTCGACGTCGAAAAGCTCGAGGTTCGAAGGAATGAGATCGACGTTGGGCCACGGCGTGCGCTTAACCGCATAGAGCAGGTCCGCCTGAGTGGGGTCGATAGAGAGGTAGGGGTAGAGCGTCTCTTCGCGGGTGATGTTGAAATGCGGATTGAAGCCGAACAGCGTGGTGGTGGTCGCCTGGCTGTCGCAGTCCACCACGAGCACGCGGTAACCCTGAACCGCGAAGTAGTGCGCGAGGTGGGTGGTGACCGTGGACTTGCCGACGCCGCCCTTGAAATTCTGCACCGCGATCATGGCCGGAACATCGAGTGGTGCTCGGGCCGGCGAGGCGCCCAGCACTTCGCGCATGTGGAGCATTTCCTCGACCGTGTAGCCAAGGCGCCGTCCGTTCCCGGCCGCAGGCGGAGGGGGCAAGCGGCCATCGTCTTCGGCCATGCGAATGCGGTTGGTGGAGCACCCGAGCAGAGTAGCTGCCTCGGCAATGCCGAAGCGCACATTGAGCCCTTTGCGGCTTTCGGGCAAGAAGGCCTTGCGCCGCAGCCGTTCGATCATTTTCTCGCCGGCCTGCGCCATTTCGGAGATACGGTCGACTTGTGAATGCATGTCCCGCCTGCAATATTTCTTTGAACGATTTTTCCGCTATACGCTCAGGCCAATGTTCAGTCGAGACTGAAGATGGCCGAAGGGATATTTGAGCCAGGGCTCGACTGCATTTATGTGCCTTCCGCTGCCGCTTGGTGGAGATCATGCCTCAGGCTTATGGCCGACCTGGCGCAGCGGATCGGCGTCAGCAAACCCACGGTCTGGGCCTGGAAGCACGGCCGCGCTCGCCCGCGGGAGGCGCGGCTCAAGGAAATAGCCGAGGCGCTGGGCACCACGATCGAGGATCTCGACGGCTTGCCGGGGACCGACGATCTCGCCTTTCTGATGGCCCAGTATCGCAAGCAGATTGCAACGCATTTCCATGTGGCGCCGGAGAAAGTGAAGTTCGTCATCGCGTTCTGAATTCGATTGCAGCAACATTCTTGCGCCTTTGGAAAGGCTTGCCGCGATTTTTCGAGCACCCCCGCGTTGACTTATCGGTAACGTCACGCCCTTATAGGAGGAACGCTGACCAGCGGCGGGCGCCCGTGATCTGAACGGGCGGGGCGCCGCGCGTAGGACGGGAACGGATGCGGCACGAACAGGCCAAGGTACTTGTTCTCGACGATGTTTCGGCCATCGTCGAAGAGTTGCTCACCCTGATGTCGCTCCACGACATTGCCGGCGTGGGCGCCGCTACCCTTGCGGAAGCGGTGGACATGCTGGAACGGCACCCCGCCGTCCGCGTGATCGCCTGCGACTTGCGGCTGGACCGGGAATCCGGGCTCGATATCGTTTCGCGGATCCGCCAGCATCCGGTGCTGCGCCTGCGCGCGTTCGAATTCGTGTTCATCACCGGAGACCAGATGCGCGACGACCTGGTGGCGGATACCTCGCGCTATACGTTCCTGACCAAGCCCGTGCAGCCGCAGGCGCTGATCGACACGATGCGGCAGATGCTGGCCAACGGTGTCGGGGCGTGACCGCGCTCGGGAGCGATGCGAGTGCATCGGAGGCGCTCGTCGAGACGCTGCGCCGTCATGTCGGGCTGCGCGGGGTCAGCGATCTGCGGCTGGACACCGCCGCCAGGACGATTCTGTTCCGCCGTGAGAACGCGCACCAGGGTGAGCAGCCGGAAGCGCTTGCGGTCCATCCCGAAGACGTTCTGCGCCTCGCCGCCCTGACCGGCCGGTCCGAAGTCGTCACCGACTTGCGTGTCGCGGACGGAGGCGCGCTGACGCTGATCCTGCGCGACAACCTGGGCGGCACCCATTGGGGCCATGCCGTGCTGATGAATGCGCCCGAACCCCGGCAGCCGCATGAAGCCCTGGCCGAGCGGGCGCGCATGGCCGACCTGGGCGAGCGCGCGCTGATCCTGGCGCATGAACTGCGCCAGCCGCTGTTCACCATATCGATGGCGAACGAGAGCCTGCGCCTCATGCTCGATCGCCCGGACACGACGCGCTCGCGCCTTCAGACAACGGCCTCACGCATCGCGGAGCAGGTGCTGCGCGCGCAGGCGATCATCAAGCGCACGCTCGGGCAGGCGGCGGACGACAGCATCCCGGTGCGCCATACCGACGTCATGGCGGCTGCGGGTAGCGCGGTGGAGTTCCTGGAAGCTCTGTTCGAGGCGGCGGAGATCGCGGTGGAGCTGGATCGCGGCGGTCCTCCGGCCTGCGTCGCGCTCGGGCGCGTGGAACTGGAGCAGGTCTTCGTCAACGTCCTGCGCAACGCGGCCGACAGCATCCAGTCGCGGCGCGCGGGCGGATGGGACGGAGAAGGCCGGATAACCATAGCGCTGGAAGGCAAGCCGGGCCTGATGCGCTGCATCGTCACCGATAACGGCGCCGGTCTTTCCGCCGATCTGGAACGCCTGGCCTTCGAACCGTTCTTCACGACCAAGGCGGGGGAGGGCACCGGGCTGGGCCTGCACATCTGCCGCCAGATCCTCAACAAGGCGCAGGGCGACATCAGGCTCGTATCGACCGGGGACCGGAATGGACAGGAGGGTGCCAGGGTCGAGATCTGCCTGCCGCGCGGAACGGACAAGCGCGCCGCCGCCAGTGTCGCCGCAGCCTGAAGTTCACGCCTTGGAGCATTTTCCAATCAGGTGGAATCACCTGATGACTCGGAAAATGCGTCGAACCAGAAACTGAGAGTGGTCGATCCGATGCAATCGGATGGGAAACCGCTCTAGATATCGTCGCGCCCCAGGCGCATGACGAAGCGGGTCGGCTGGCTTTTGCGCAGCATCGAGCGGAAGTCTCCCCCGGCATCGAGCGCGACCTGTTCGACCAGCCAGAGCGTGGCGTGATCCAGCTTGCGCGCCGGGGCCGGAGCGCCGGTTTCGTCGATGCACCTAACCGTCACCACCACATGAGCCCGCGTCATCGCGGCGCGCAGCACGACCTTGCCCTTGCGCTTGTCCTTGCCGGCGCCGATGAAGCTGCCGAAGGCGCTGAGCAGGGCGGCCACGGCCATCATCTCCAGCGCGCCGTGATGCTCGGGCAGAAGGTGATCGAGGGCGTTGCCGTCCAGTTCCACCGACACGCCGTGATGGCGCACGTTGGACTTGGTCGCGGCCACGGCGCGTTCCAGCGCGCTGCGCACATTGAGGGCCGATCGCTCCTTGTCGCCATCGCGGCCGAACCAGCGGAACAGGCTGAGGATGAAGGCCGCCGCCTCGGTATGCGAGGAGATGCGGGCGACGCGCTCCAGCAATTGCCTGCGGCTGTCCTCGCCGATGTCGAGCTGTTCGACGATGTAGCGCATGTTGCCGTTGGCCATGGAGATCACGTTCAACGGCTGCGCCAGGTCGTGCAGCATGCCCGCCGTGACCCGGCCGAGCAGCAAGTCGCGGGTGACGGGCACGAGGCCGTCCTCTCCCCACGCCAGCAGGCGCGCATCGACCATGGCAAGGTGCCGGGCCAGGCCTGCGCCCAGGAAAGCGGCGCTGAGCGATCCGGTGAAGACCGCCGCCGTCGCCAAGGGGTCGGGTATCGAAGGATTGGCGATCAGCAGAATGCAGCAGAAGCTGCTCGTGGCCAGCAGCAAGGCCAGCACCCAGGTCCAGCGCGGCGCGCGCAGCAGCACGGTGACGATGCTGCGCGGCAAGAATCCGGCACCGGCGACCATCGCCAGCGTGGTCCAATAGGCCGGCGAATATTGCGCATCGGGGATGACGTAGAAGCCGGCGCTGAGCGCGGCGGTCACCAGTGCGGCCTTGAGAGTCTTGTGCAGCACGAACAGCGCGCCCGCCGCCGCGGCGCCGATCACGCCGGCTGCCGGGGCGTGGCTGGAAACGAGTCCGAGGCACAGCGCGCAGATCGCGATCGCGCCCGGATAGAAACGCGTTCCATCCTCCCAGGCGCGCATGCGCATGGCGAGTTGCGGCGCGAAGCCGAAAGTGGGGGAGAGACCGTCTGCCGCCGGCTGCCTGCCGCCGGGACCATCGCCGTCGTTCTCGGTGCCTGCCTGCGGCGCGATGGGCGGCGGAAATCCCACCAGGTTGTTATTCGGCACTGTCATCCTGGTCTGCCCCCCAAGACCGGATCGAGCGCCTTGCGGCTGCGAGTCCGGCGGGATCGATGATTGCCACGATGACGGGCTTCCGCAACCGGGAATTGATCCGGATGGAAGGCTTGCCGTTGGGTAAGTAGACGTAATGTATCGGATGAAACGATGGAGACAATAAAGCTGGTTTCAGATTGTTAATCTTGAAATAAACCTGGATCAATCGGCGCGACATGCCTGATGGCTGGGGCAGGGCTCTTGGCGGAAGCGTTCCCGATCCTGGTTGCTTCGCCGCGCCGCCGCCCGCCGCTGTGGCAGTGCGCGGGCGGCCGGGAGAAGAATGCAGCCCGGCAGCGCGGCGAGCATCAAGCCGGGCGTGAACCTGAAGATCGTCGACATCCCGCTTCGGGCGCTGCACGCTGATCGTCGATGTCGCCGCGAGCAGCGCCCAGGTCTCCGCAATCGACTGCACCGGCAGCACGGAGCAGGACCGCGACACCCGGGTAACGGACGGCGAACAGCGGGCTGGTGCGGTGCAGCCGGTCACGGGTGCCTCTTCGCTGCTGTGCGGAGGGCGGGCAGGGCACCCTCGGCAGTCCGGATGCGCCGGGCAAGTCGGTCACGATCGGCAACCAGGTCTCGCTGGGCGCCAGCGTCACCTCGCTCACTACGAGTCTCCTCGACGAGAGCGGGCTGGGGTGCGGCCGCTCGGCACCTGCAACGGCTTGCGGAAATTTAATCGGAGGAAATGGGCAGTAATGAGTCATGATCACCATCCGTAAGATTCTTGTGCCTCTGGTGAAGGACGAACGTGGACTCACGGCCGTATAGTATGCAGTTTTGGAAGCGATTGTTGTGGCCGCGATCGGAGGAGTGGGCAGCACGTTTGGCGTTAGCCTCAAAAGAGCATTCAATAACCTGATTTAAGATCAAGCTTGGGGGAAATTGATGCGTAACGCGATCAACACAGGACTGTTGAAATGCGAACGCGGAATGGCGACGCTGGAGTTTGTCTTCCTGGCTCCGGCGCTGCTGGCCCTGGCCGTCGGAATCGTGATGAATTCGACCTACTTCAGTGCTCTGATCGGGGTGCGGCAGGCCGCTGCCGAAGCGGCACGCGCCGCCGTGGCGGGATTTCCCCTCTGCCGAGCGCATGGATCTCGCCGGAATCCGCGCCAGACCGGTGGTCCAGGGCTACGACGCGATGCTTGGCGGCGATGCAACCCCTGTAATAACCGCTTCGTCGGATGGGGTGGATGTCTTCAAAGTAAAAGTCAGTTATGACATGAGCGGCAGTAATAAAATATGGGAAGATCGTTCCCTTGCCGTGATCAAACGTCGGAGCCAGTGTCGTTGTGACCGATGGGGGATAGTGAATGGCGGGTCTGGATTGTTTCAGTGTGGCCTTGCTGGTCATATTGCTCGTTCCCGCCGTCATACTGCCATGGGAAGGACGAAGGCCGCTGACTCTTCTCTATCTGGCGATCGCCGGGTGAGGGCCGAGCTTCGCCGCACTGAAAGGCGGGCTTCCGGCGCTCGGCGGGGCCTGGTGCCTCATCGTGGTGGCTGGCGGCGTTACCGCGCTGCGGGCCGGCAAGGGGCTCCGGCTTCCGGCATTCGTCCGGCGCTTGCGCAGCGCTGCGCAGTGCCCCGATTCGGGGGCGATCGTCGTCGCCGCCATCTTCTGCGTGGGCCTTCAGCAGGTTTTGCCGTCAATCTGAAATGGACTTCGCTCCGGCGAAGGGTGAGGTGCCGATGAACGTAATGAATCCCGGCTGGAGATCGCGCCTCGGCGCCATGCTCAATCCCGAGAAGCCCGGTGCCGCGCCCGAGGAAGACCCCGCGATCGACGAAAGCGTGGCGGCCGAGCCGGTTCTTATCGTCGACGACGACGAGGACTTCGGCAGCGAGTGCGCCTTCAGCCTGCGGCTCATGGGCTACGACCCGGTCGTGGCGACCAGCGCCGAGGAAGCTATGGCTCTGTTCGAGAGCAATGAGATCTCGATCGCCATCGTGGACTACAACATGCCGGGGCAGGACGGCATCAGCCTCATCCACGCCCTTGGCCAGAATGCCGAGACACGGGGCCTGCGGTTGCAGCTCATCATGGCCACCGGCTATGCCAGCAAGGATATCGCCATCGACGCGATGCGCGCTTCGGCCGTCGATTTCCTCGAAAAGCCGATCGACCAGTCCGATCTGCGCCAGGCCCTGCAGCGGATCAAGGGGTTGCGCCAGACGCCGGACGCGCGGGAGAGCCTGCTCGGCAAGATATCCAGCCTCAGCACCGAATTGCAGCGGCTGGCCATGCTGATGGACGATCCCGCCGCGCAGCCGCAGTTTCGGGCCGGCGATCTGGCGGAAGGGCCGGAGCCGGTCGCGCCCGCGCCGCCGTCCGAAATTCCGGCCATTCCCGATGCCGCGCAACTGACCGACTATATCCGCGAACTCCTGCGCAAGGAGGTGAAGCGGCGCGAGATCGGCGGCGGCGAACTGTTCGGCGATCCGGCCTGGGAAATGCTGCTCGACCTGCTGCTCGCCAAGATCGAAGGCAGGCGCGTTTCGGTATCGAGCGCCTGCATCGCCTCGGGCGCGCCGATGAGCACGGCGCTGCGGCTGGTGCGGCGGCTGGTCGGAGAAGGCGTGCTGTGCCGTCTCCCAGACGAGCACGATCGGCGCCGACATTTCCTGGTCATAAACCCGCGATTCGAAGGCCCGCTGCTGGATTATCTCACCGAGCAACTGCGGCAACGCGGCCGGTCCGGCGGGAGATAGCGCAGCGCAATACCTCGGCATAGCCCACGGGGAGCGTGGAAGCACGTAGCGCAAAAGTAACGTCCTTTTCCGACGGGTAAACGCGATCCTGGCCAAGACAGCCATGGTCGAAGCGGAAAACCGGGTATCATCGGGCGGGTTGAACGCTTTGTTTACAAACGCGCGTTAACCAAGCGCCATCTTCCTCCACGCGAAATCCCGATGACCATAGATCCGCGCACAATGCTGTTCATGACGAATGCCGTCGCCTTCGTGGCTTCGGCCTTCCTCCTGTTCGAATGGAACCTGCTGCGCGAGCGGTCGCTGGCCTATTGGAGCGCGGGCTTCGCCGCCATCGTCGTCGGCTGCGCGATCACGCCGCTGCGGGAAGCGGGATTTTTCATCGTCGGGATCTGGCTGGCCAATGGTCTCCTGGTGACGGCCCACCTCGGATTTCTCTACGGCACGGCGGCGTTCCTGGGTCGCCGGATCTCTCCGGCCTGGTGCCTCGTGCTGGCGGGCTGGGCGCTGATGCTCGCCGTTCCCGCCGACGCTGCGCGTACGCAAGTGATGTCGCTGGTCAACGCGGCGATGGTTGCGGTGCTATCGCTGAAGGCGGGGCATATGCTCGGCGGCTTGCGCGAACGGCGCGACCCGGACTGCGCCCTGCTTGCCTTCGCCTTCCTGGGTCATGGCGGCTTCTACCTGTTCAAGGCGCTGGTCGCTTTCGTGCCGGGAGCCTTCGTCAACCTGTCGCACTACAAGGGACTCATGATTTCGATCTCTCTCTTCGAAGGGATCATGATGGAAGTCGCCCTGGCGCTGTCGATCGTGGGTGCCCTGCGGCGGCGGCGGGAGCGCAGCATGGTCCGCCTGGCCGAGCGCGACCCCCTGACCGGTCTGCTCAACCGGCGCGGTTTCGACGCACGGGCGCGCGCGGCTCTGGCCGAGGGAGGCTGCCCGGCGGCGCTGCTCCTGCTCGACGTCGACCATTTCAAGTCCATCAACGACGGTTACGGCCATCCCGAGGGGGATCGCCTGCTGGTGGCGCTGGGCGTGTTCCTCAACTCAACCCTGCCGCGCCACGCCATTTCCGGCCGGTTGGGCGGCGACGAGTTCGCGATCCTCTTGCCCGGCGCCGAGAGCTTCGCGGCGCTCACTCTGGCCAAAGCGCTCTCCCGGGGCTTTGCACGGGTCGGCGGCGGGCGCGGCCATGGCGGCACGCTGAGCATCGGCTGCGCCACGCAGTCGCGCGAGCCGATCGAGCTCGAAACCCTTTTTGCCGTGGCGGATCGGGCGCTCTACGACGCCAAGCGGCAGGGCCGGAACCGTTCGAGCCACCGCGAAGTCGCTGCCGAGCCGCCCGCTGCGATTCGAGAGATGGTGCCGCCCGCCGAGATTTCGATCGCCGCGCCCCGCTCCGAACGGCCCCGCCCCCGCGAAACCGCTCCACTGGGATAAAGTATTCGCTTGGCCCCGTAACACAATCGAATGCAGAGCTAATTCAAAGGCGATTACGCAAAGCTCACTTGAGAAAAATTTACGAAAATAATACCTGAGATGCATAGTCTATCGCTTTGACCCGGGGGGGACAAACTTGCGATCGAGTCCTTGTGATGTGCAAACTCAGGATGTTCATGGCCCCGCGCGGCCGTTCACGTTGAAAGACGCGGCTTTTCAAGCGCGCGATCTCGTGCCGGCCGTCTGTCTGCTGGGGCCGGGCCTTCTCACCCTCTTCATCGCCTCGATCTGGAACGGGGCAAGCGACGACAAGTTTCTGGTGATGACGCCCCCCGGCTGGTCGCAGGGACGGACGGTGGCCCTGGTGCGCGCGATGGACGGGACGTTGGTTCGTGCCGGAAACTTCGACAATGTAGTCTTCGCCGCCTCGCCCGATCCGGCATTTGCCGACCGGCTTCGCCAAGGGGGCGCCTGGTTGGCGCAGCCCGCGCCGCTGGCGCCGGGCTGCGCGGCTCCGTCCGCCAAGGCTGCGCTGTGAACGCCGCCGTCGACAGGCTGCGCAACCAGTTCGGGCATATCCTCGTCCCGCTGCTCTGGGGACACGTTCCCATCCAGGCCGCAGTCGCCCAGGCCATGAACATGGCGGGAGGCACCGCCGCATTGCGGGCGGGGATCGCCGCCGCAGTCATCGCTGCGGCCTACCACCTGACCTGGCGGCGGTGCGGCACCGCGCCCGCCACGCGCTATCTTTGCGCAGTGGCCCTCATGGCCGAGCCGGCGATGCTGCTGTTCCTCCTGCGCGGGCACCCGTGGCAGATGGACATGCACATGTACTTCTTCGCGATGCTGGCGCTGACGATCGCCTGGCTCGACCGCGCGGCGATCCTGGTCGCGGCCGGAGCCATCGCCGCCCACCATCTGCTTCTGCTCTATATGCTGCCCTACGCAGTGTTCCCCGGCGCCGGAAACCTGGAGCGCGTTCTCCTTCACGCCACGATCGTCGCCTTCCAGACCGGAGTGCTGATCTGGCTCAGCAACATGCTGCTTGCCAGCTTCGACCGTAGCGAGCGGATGAGCGAGGAGATCGTCGCCAAGAATATCGCCCTGGAAGCGCGCACCCGCGAGGCGGAAGAAGCGACCCGCGCAAAATCCATGTTCCTGGCCAACATGAGCCACGAGATCCGCACGCCGATGAACGCGATCCTGGGCTTCTGCCACCTGGCCTCGCGCACCGAGCTGGACGAGCGCCAGCGTGGCTATGTGGAACGGATCAACAGCGCCGGCGCTTCGCTGCTGCGCCTGATCAACGACATCCTCGACTATTCCAAGAACGAGGCGGGCAAGCTCACGCTGGAGACGCGCCCGTTCGACATGCGCGCCGCCATCGCCGGGCAGGTCCAGCTGGTATCGGTGGAGGCGGCGGCGAAAGGCGTGCAGATCGTACCGCACATCGATCACCGCATTCCGCTTCGTGTCGCCGGTGACGAGCTTCGCTTCTCGCAGGTCGTGCTCAACCTCCTCAGCAATGCGGTCAAGTTTTCCGATCGCGGCGCGGTGTCGGTCGCGGTGGATCTGCTGCCGTCGGCGGGGGACGGGGTGGAAGTGGCTCTCTCGGTTCGCGACCACGGCATCGGCATGTCGGCCGAGCAGCAGGCCGCCCTGTTCCGCTCGTTCTCGCAAGGCGACAATTCCACCACCCGGCGCTTCGGCGGCACCGGGCTGGGTCTCGCCATCTGCCGTCAGATCGTGGAGCAGATGGGCGGCGATATCCGGGTAGACAGTGCGCCGGGGCTGGGCAGCACCTTCACCTGCAGGATGCAGTTCGCCGCCGCGAAAGCGCCCGGTGCCGGCGACGTGCCGGAACCGCACATCCGCGCGCTCCGCGTGCTGGCGGCAGACGACAACGCCGCCGCCAGGCAGCTCGTCGAAGAGATTTTCGAGGGCTGGGACATGGGCGTGGACCTCGTCGCCTCGGGCGAGGAAGCGGTCGCGGCGTTCGGCGGGGCGGCGGGCAGAGGCGAGGCCTACGATCTCGTCCTGCTCGACTGGAAGATGCCGGGGATGGACGGCATGGAAGCGGTGCGCGAACTGCGCCGCATGCAGCACGGCGCACCTTCGCCGGTCACGCTGATCGTCACCGCCTACGCGGTGGACGAGATGGCGGCCGAGGCAGGGGCGGCAGGCGTGTCCGCTTTCCTCACCAAGCCGATCGAGCCGCACGTCCTGCTGGAGACGATTACCTCGCTCTTTGCCGATGCCCGACATCCGCCTGCTCCGCCTCAGATCAAAGCGACGGACGCCGCGCTGGAGGGCAAGGTCGATCCCCGATTGCAGGGCCTGCGCGTTCTGCTGGTCGAGGACAACGAGATCAACCGCGAGATCGCGACCGAACTGCTCACCCACGCCGGCCTTCTCGTCGATTGCGCGGAGAACGGCCGCGTGGCTTGCGAAAAGGTGGCCCGCAGCGGCAGGACTTATGCGGGCATCCTGATGGACGTCCAAATGCCGGAAATGGATGGGATAGAGGCTACCAGAGCGATCCGCCGGACCTGGCCGGCCGAGGAACTGCCGATCGTCGCCATCACGGCCCATGCCTTCGAGGCCGAAAGGCAGCGCTGTCTGGACGCGGGCATGAACGACCATGTCGCCAAGCCGGTCGATCCGCGCCAGCTTATTCGGACGCTCGATCGCTGGCTGAAGCCGGCTCGGGAAGGCGGCTCTTTCGGCGGCGGCCTCGCTTCGGGTGCCGCCGCCCCGGTCAACTCGGGCGCCTTGCCGGACCGCCTTGGCCCGTTCCATATCGCCGAAGCCTTGAAGCGCGTGAACGGCAAGGCGGCGCTGCTGCACAAGCTGATCGTCAGCTTCGCCGACACTTATGGCGATGCCGCGGACCAGATCCGACAGCGGATTGCGCAGGGACGGATTGCCGATGCCCGGCGCATGGCGCACAGCCTCAAGGGCGTTGCCGGCTCACTGGAGCTGCGGGAGATTCAGGCCTGCGCAGCCGACGTGGAGCAGGGTCTGGCCCACCAGGATCTCGCCCCGGCAGAAGCCGCGATCGCCGCGCTCGAATCCGAACTCGTGAAGGCGGTCATCGCGGCCCGATCTCTCGTCGCCATTCCTCCGGCTGCGGACTCCGCCGATAGGCATGCCGCGCCCACCCCCCCGGCGGGTGCCGCCGAGGAGCGAGCGAACCTGCGCGCGCTGCTGCAACGCCGCAGTCTTGGCGCGCGCGCCGCGTTCGACCGCCTGGCCGCCGCGATGGACCTGACCGAGGCCGAGCGCGATGCGCACCCCTTGCACCGCGCCTTGCAGCGGCTCGACTACGTTTCCGCCCGTAGCCTGCTCGACGAACTTCCGGGAGAGCCGCAAGGCAAACCCGTCTCCGAAGGAATGCCTTCTTGACCAAAGCGACCATCCTCGTCGTCGATGACGATGTAGCCAACATCGAAATCATGAACGCCGTGCTGGAGGATGACTACGACGTCTGCTTCGCGACCACCGGCGAGGAAGCGATCGATACGGCGCGGTCGGTCGATCCCGACCTGGTCCTGCTCGACATCATGCTGCCCGGCCTCGACGGGTTCGAGGTCTGCCGCCAGCTCAAGCTCGATCCCGTCCTGGCGGACGTGCCGGTGATCTTCATGACGGGGCTGGGCGATACCGAGGATGAAATGCGCGGTCTTGCGCTCGGCGCCATCGATTATGTCGCCAAGCCGATCCAGCCTGCGGTGCTGCGCGCGCGGGTAGGCAACCATGTCGAACTCAAGCGCCTGCGCGACAAGCTGGCCGAACTGGCGGTAACCGATGCGCTGACCGGCCTCAGCAATCGCCGGCAGCTCGAGCGTACGCTGGAAGGCGAATGGGTGCGCCTGTGCCGCACGGGGGACTGGCTGTCGGTGATCATGCTCGACATCGATTTCTTCAAGCAGTTCAACGACACTTACGGCCATGTCGCCGGCGATCGCTGCATCGTCATGATCGCCGCCTCGCTCAACCGGGCACTGCGGCGGATGACGGCGGTCACCGCGCGCTATGGCGGCGAGGAATTCGTCTGCATCCTGCCCGGTGCCGATCCTGCCACCGCAAAGCAGGTGGCCGAAGAGATCCGGCGTCAGGTCAACGCGCTGCAAATTCCGCACGAAAGCTCGAAAGTCGGACCCTGCGTCACCGTCAGCATCGGCGTGGCCTCGGCCCGCTGCACCGGCGAGACGACGCCGGAACGCTGGATCGCCGAGGCCGACAAGCAACTCTACCTGAGCAAGGTCGCTGGACGCGACCGTTCCATCGCCACCGAGTTCGAAGTGCCCTGCCTCGGCTGAGAGCTTTGAACAGAAGAACCGCCGGTTCGCTGCAAACCGGCGGTTCATGTTCATCAAGACGTGAGGGCGTCAGGCCGGCTCTGAAACCGGTTCCTGCATGAGGCGCTCGGCAGTACGGTCCGCAACGACCGATGGCGCCAGCTTTTCCCGGGCAGCCTCGTCGAGCACGGCCGCGACGCGCGGGCCGATCTTCACGACGCGCTGGTGCACGTCGTCCGCGCTCTCGTCCAGATACTCCGCCGCGACATTTATGATCCCGCCGGCATTGGCGACATAGTCCGGCACGTAGGTCACGCCGCGTTCCAGCAGCAGTCCCGCCATGTCCTCGCTGGCGAGCTGGTTGTTCGCCGCGCCGCATACCAGGCGGGCGCTGAGCGCGCCGATCGTCGCCGCATCCAGCACACCGCCCAGGGCGCAGGGTGCGAAGATGTCGGCCGGAGTGGCGGCGATCTCGTGAACCGCAACCACGCGGGCGCCGTGCCGCTCAGCCATGCGGGCGCAGCGGGCGGGATCGATGTCGGCGACCACGAGCTCGGCGCCGGCCTCGGCCAGCATGTCGCACAAGTGCGCACCGACATTGCCGATCCCCAGCACCGAGACGGTCATGCTGGAGAGCGCGCTGCCGGACTGGAAAGCCACGGCGGCACGGATCGCCTCGAACACGCCGAGCGCGGTCCACGGCGAAGGATCGCCCCCGGCGCGTCCCGGCAGAGCGGTGCGGCCCGCGACGTGACTCGTGTGGCGAGCCACCGCTTCCATGTCGGCCACCGAAGTGCCCACATCTTCCGCCGTGACGTAGCGACCCTCGAGCCGCTCGACCGCCTCACCGAAAGCCTCGAACAGCGCCGCGCGATCGAATGCGCCGGCCGGACGGCGCAGCACGGCCTTGCCGCCGCCGAAAGGCAACTCGGCCATGGCATTCTTGTAGCTCATCCCCTCGGCCAGGCGAACGGCATCGCTCATGGCGGCGCTTTCGTCGGGATAGGTCCAGAACCGGCATCCGCCGGCGGCCGGGCCGCGCGCGGTGGAGTGAATGGCGATCACGCCGTCAAGGCCGGCGGCTTCGTCGAAGAGACGGACATATTCCATCGGCGGCGTCATGCGGCTTGCGCGGGCGACCATATTCGAAACTCCAGTATCGGCGTAAGTGCCGGGCAGCGAATGCCGATGGCCTTATTGCAGGAGGTGCGGGAGAATTCTTGCCTCATTTCGGCGTTTTACAGCTCGAATTAGGAATGACTGACCAGTAGAAGCCTTGTATGAGGATAAAATGACCGATCTCGATCCATATGAGCGCAAGATTCTCCGTGAACTGCAACGTGACGCCAGCCAGACCACGGCACAGATCGCCGAGCGGGTGGGTCTCTCCTCTTCGCCTTGCTGGCGCCGTATCGACCGGCTGGAGCGCGAAGGCTTCATCAAGCGACGAGTGGCGTTGGTGGACCGCAAGAAAGTGGGGCTGGATGCGCATGTTTTCGCGCAAGTGAAGCTGAACGCCCATGGCCGCGCCAACCTGGACGAGTTTTCCGCCAAGATCCGCGAATTTCCCGAAGTGCTCGACTGCTATGTCTTGATGGGCTCGGTGGACTTCCTGATCCGCGTCGTGGCGGCCGATATCGAGGCTTACGAGACGTTTTTCTTCGAAAAGCTGTCGCAGCTTCCGGGCGTGCAGGAACTCAACTCGATCGTGGCACTGTCTGAAATCAAGGCTACGACGGAATTGCCGATCTGACGCTCCGTCGTTCTGCTCAGCGTTCCAGCTTGTCGATGCGCCTGTAGAGCATGCTGCATTCCTCGCTGGGTCCGATCGCCCAGCTTCGCTTGGCGCATTGGCGGGCGCGGTCGAGGCATTCGGCATCGTGCTGCAGTTCATAGCGATCCAGCCAAAGCGCTCCGCGCTGCGTAACAAGGACGCGCGTCTCCTCCCGGTCCAGGCCATTGGCCTTCCGCGTGACGAGGTCGGTCAGCGAAAGCGCCTCGATCGACTTACCGGAATCCCGCAGCGCGGAAGCGAGCGCGATCACGACATCGCCCGGCGGCGGATCGATGGCTCCTTCCAGCCATGCAGAAGCCAGCTTCGCTTCCTCGCGCGCGGTGCCGTATTTGCGAGCAAGGCGCAGGCCTTCGATCCGCTCCTCACGCCAGGGAAGACGATAAGACTGGGCTGCTTCGATCGCAGCCAGCAGGCCGGGCAGATCGTCGTCTTCGATCTTGGAGCGAAAACCGAATGCCGCGATCTTCTGCTGCATCCTCTCGCTCGCTTCGTCGGCAGTTGTGTGCAGCGCCGATATGGCGGACACAAGCGGAGGCGTGAGCAGTACATAACCCGAAGCGAACGGCAGGCTCCGTGCTCGGCCATCAGGGAATTGGACGCGGACGGCGCGGCTGCGAAGATCGAGGCTTACGATCGTCGTCAAGGCATCGGGATCGTCCACGTAGAAGCTGGCCCCGATCAGTCCCTCGGCTAAGTGCTGCCCGCCGGGCTTGTGAAGCAAGGGCAGAATTGCCTCTGCGCTGACGTCTTCGCCTTCAAGGTCCAATGTGCTGCCTCCGTCTTTGCAGTGCAGCTTTATGCCCTTTCGGCAAAGAGGAAACACGCCTTTGTGGAGGGGCCTTAATCCCAGGCTTCGGACGGACTGATTCATGCCCGCACATGATGCCGAGACCGGGAGACCTCACCGGAACGGCCCTAACGGCTGCGGAAATCCGTCATTTCGAACGATTATGAAGATTTTTTGAAATTAGCGTGTTGACCGAATCAATGGTGGGTCCTAGAGGGCGTTTCACCGCAGCGGACCACCTGGTTCTGGTGCGGTCGCCAAGACATTACGGGCAACATGCTCC
>NZ_ATHL01000124.1 GCF_000445125.1 Novosphingobium lindaniclasticum LE124 | reverse complement strand
CCCCCGCAATCGGGACAAGCGCTGCCCGGGTCGAGTTCTTTTCGCTCGCGCGGGGTGTCAGGCGCAACGCGCGGGCGCCGGGCCATGGCCCGTGCACTGTCTACGTGCGCAGTGGCCTCATCCTCTTCGACATCACTCGGCGAAGCGACGGTTTGTGCCGCGGCGACCAGAATGTCCTCTAGGGCCAGTTCCAGCTGCTCGATCTCGCGTTCGATCTTTTCCGAGGATTTGCCGAAGGCCTGTTTCTTCAGCTTTGCAATGCGCAGACGCAGGGCCTGAACCACCAGATCATGTGCACGGACCGTTGCCGCCAGCTTCGCGTTTTCTGCCTGCAAGTCGGCGATTATCGCCTTCAGCAAAGCTGGGTCTTCGGGAAGATTTCGCGCCGCGCTCAGCATGATCCCGCTTACCAGCCAAGGGCAGGAATATCCATGAAAACAGGTAGATTCAGAAACAAAAATCAGCCCACCTGGGCAGGCGGCGCGCCCCAATTTGGGCGCCTCCAGTCGATACCTTCCCAGAGCATTGCGAGCTGG
>NZ_ATHL01000123.1 GCF_000445125.1 Novosphingobium lindaniclasticum LE124 | reverse complement strand
AAGTGGCGCGAGTGACGGGGCTCGAACCCGCGACCTCCGGCGTGACAGGCCGGCACTCTAACCAACTGAGCTACACCCGCGCAGCAATGTATGTGAGGTTTTCAGACTACCTCAAGTCGCTGGATTACCAGCATCTTTCCCAAGTGGCGCGAGTGACGGGGCTCGAACCCGCGACCTCCGGCGTGACAGGCCGGCACTCTAACCAACTGAGCTACACCCGCGTTCTTGCGGTTGCGTCCGCTTGGGAGGCCGCCCTCTATGTCAGCACCGGGTGCCTGTCAACGCACTATTCCCGCGCCGCGAAGATTTTTACGATCGGACCGCGACTAGCCTGTGGACAGTTTTGCCAGCGGGGCAATTTAGGGGCGCTTTCACCGTTCTCGATGACTGGAAAGCGCATTCCCCGCTGGGTGCATCGGGAGCGAATGCGGAACAAAATTCCATTTCGCGATGGTAGTCAGCCATCCCGCGCAAATGACAAGGGCAATGACGAGAGGGGCGGAGAATGACGAGGGGGCGGAGGCGGATCAGTCAGTCCCGATGCAGAGCCCTGCCCCTCGCAAAGTAGTCGCCTTTGGGAACGTCAGGACGACTTACGCGGCCTCTCATATTTCCAGTTGCGTGTCCTGCCCTCGGCGATCCATTCGGCTGCTTGTGCCATGCGCTTGTCACGCGTCGTCGCCGTCTTCGCACCGGTGATCCATTCGAGATAGTCGCGCCTGTGCGAGGGCGCGAATCGCTCGAACGCCGCCTGCGCCTTCGGCGACCTCGCGAGCACGGCGGCGAATTCGTCAGGCATCGGGATTTCGGGGCGCGGCGCTCGTTCCGCCCGTGCAACGGGTGGTGAGCGGCCGTCAACGATGCGCTGCACCGCGTTGCACAGCAATGCCGTCAGCTCGGCTTCAGGCGGCATATCCGCAAGGGAAGTGACGCGGATGAAGTGGCGGGACTTCGCATCGCCGTGGATACCGAGAGCGCAATGCGCCTTGAATGCGCTCATCCCAGCGACGTTCCTGCCCCGTACCGTAAAGTGGGGGACGCTCCACTTGATGGCTTCCTGAGCTTCCGGGAGCGCCCGGTGTGCGACCTCTCGCAAGTGTTCGAGCAGGGGGCGCAGGGGCTCCGCAGATTGAGCGATGTACGCATCGACACGCGGATCCCTGCTCATAGCCGCTGCCCCTGTAAGCCTAGCCTGCCAGAATGAGCGCCGGTGCCTCGATCAGCTTCTTGAGGTCCTGCGCGAAACTGGCGGCATCCCAACCATCTACCACGCGGTGGTCGCAGGACATCGAGATATTCATGATCTTGCGCTTCTCGATGCGCTCCACCCCGTCGGCGCCCTTCACGAACATCGGCCGTTCGACGATCCGGTTCGGACCAATGATCGCCACTTCAGGACGGTTGATGACCGGAGTGGTCGCCACGCCGCCCATCGGCCCGAGCGAAGTGACGGTGATCGTCGAGCCGGAAAGCTCCGAAGACTTCGCCGATCCGTCGCGCGCGGCCTGGGCCAGACGGCCGATCTCGGTAGCGAGTTGCCAAAGGTTGCGGTCCTGCGCGTTGCGAATCACCGGAACCATCAGCCCGGCCGGGGTCTGCGCCGCCATGCCCAGATGGACGGAGCCGTAGCGCGTCACTACGCCCGCCTCATCGTCGTAATGGGCGTTGAGCATCGGGTACTTCGGCAGCAATTTGCAGATCGCGGTGATCAGGAACGGCAGCATCGTCAGCTTGGGACGCCCGTCCATATCGGCTCCCCTCCCCGCATTGAGCTGCGCGCGGGTTTCCTCCAGCGCGGTCACGTCGAATTCCTCGACATAGGCGAAATGCGGGATCTGGCGCTTGGATGCGGCCATGTTCTCGGCAATGCGGCGGCGCAAGCCGATCACGCGGACCTGCTCGTCCTGCCCCTTGCGCCCGGCAGGCTGGAAGCCGCCCGAGGCGTTGTAGGACAGGAAGGCGTCCAGATCGGAATGGCGCAGGCGCCCCTCTTCGGCCGGACGCACTTCCGACAGGTCGATGCCGAGATCGGCCGCGCGCTTGCGTACCGCCGGGCTAGCCATGACTTTCGAGTGCGTGGCGGCACGCGGCTGCGGTGCCTTGGCGCCGGTTGCAGCGGGAGGCGGAGAGGGTTCCGGCGCCGGTGCAGGTGCGGGCTTCGGTTCGGAAGACGGCGTCACCGCCTGCTCGACACGCTCCACATCCTCCGCATCGGGCGTTTCCGCGGCGATCCGCTGTTCCACCACTTCCGCCTTCGGCGCAGGCGCAGGCGCAGGCGCACGATCGACCGCGTTGCCCGCGCCTTCAACCTCGATCACCACCAGCGGCGAGCCGATGGCGATCACGTCGCCGGTCTCGCCCGCCACTTCGACGATCACGCCCGAAACCGGGCTCTCCATTTCGACCGTCGCCTTGTCGGTCATCATGTCGGCCAGGCGGCCGTCTTCCTCGACCTTGTCCCCGACCTTGACGTGCCACGCGACGATCTCGGCCTCTGCGATGCCTTCGCCGATGTCCGGCAGGCGGAATGTGAAACGACCCATCGGATCAATCCTTCATGAGCCGATCGACCGCCTCGCCAATGCGGACGGGACCGGGAAAATAAGCCCATTCGAGGCTGTGCGGATAAGGCGTGTCGAAACCCGTCACACGCTCCACCGGCGCTTCGAGATGATAGAAGCAGCGCTCCTGGACGAGCGTGACCAGCTCGGCGCCGAAGCCGGACGTGCGGGTCGCCTCGTGAATCACCAGGCATTTGCCCGTCTTCTCCACTGACTTTTCCACAGTGTCGATATCGAGAGGAACCAGACTGCGAAGGTCGATGATCTCTGCATCCACGCCCTTCTCGGCAAGCACGGCTTCGGCGACATGGACCATGGTGCCGTATGTCACGACCGTCAGCGCCGCGCCCTCGCGGACCACGCGGGCCTTGCCGAGCGGCACCTTGTAATAGCCCTCCGGCACCTGGCTTCCGGGCAACCCTTTCCAGGGGCGCGAGGGACGGTCGTAATAGCCGTCGAACGGCCCGTTGTAGATGCGCTTCGGCTCGAAGAAGATGACCGGATCGTTGTCCTCGATCGCTGCGATCAACAGGCCCTTGGCATCATGAGGCGTCGCCGGGATCACCGTCTTCAGTCCGGCAACGTGGGTGAACAGCGCCTCCGGGCTCTGGCTGTGGGTCTGGCCGCCGAAGATGCCGCCCCCGAAAGGCGAGCGCACCGTGATCGGCGCGACGAATTCCCCGGCCGAGCGATAGCGCAGCCGCGCCGCTTCCGAGACGAGCTGGTCGAGGCCGGGATAGATATAGTCCGCGAACTGGATCTCGGGCACCGGGCGCAGGCCATAGGCGGCCATGCCCACCGCGGCGCCGATGATGCCGCATTCGTTGATCGGCGTATCGAACACGCGATTCTTGCCGAACTTCTTCTGAAGCCCCGCCGTCGCGCGGAACACGCCGCCGAAATAGCCGACGTCCTCGCCCATGATCACGACGTCAGGATCGCGCGCCATCATGATGTCGAGGGCGTCGTTGATCGCCTCGATCATGTTCATCGGACGGCTTGGCGCATCGTGAAGGCTGACGGGATTTTCCTCGATCATGGTCCTCACTCCTTCCACTCCGGCCATTTCGTCTGTCGCTCGCGGATCGCCTGCTCGGCCTGCTCCTGGAGATGCCAGGGCAGTTCCTCGAACACGTCCTCGAACATCGTGTGGAACGGGTGGTGAAGGCCGTGTCCGAGAATGCCGTTCTTCTCGGCTTCCTTGGTGGCCGCCTTGACCTGCTCGGCGAGGTCACGGTCCATCGCCTCGTGCTGCTCCTCCGACCATTCGCCGAGCGCGACCAGGTGCTTCTTGAGGCGCATGATCGGATCGCCGAGCGGCCAATCCTCAGCCTCGCGCGCGGAGCGGTAGGCGCTGGGATCGTCGGAGGTAGAGTGCCCTTCGGCGCGATAGGTGAAGTGCTCGATCAGGGTGGGGCCCTTGCCCGCACGGGCGCGGTTGGCGGCCCACTCCATTGCGGCATAGACCGCGAGGATGTCGTTGCCGTCAACCCGCAGCCCGGCGATGCCATAGCCCGCCGCGCGCGCCGCGAAGGTCGTGCGCTCGGCCCCGGCAAAGCCCGAGAAGCTGGAGATCGCCCACTGGTTGTTGACCACGTTGAGCACCACCGGGGCGTTGTAGACCGCCGCGAAAGTCATCGCTGCGTGGAAATCGCCCTCGGCGCTGGAGCCTTCGCCCACGAAGCTGGTGGCGATGCGAGTATCGCCCTTGATCGCGCTTGCCATCGCCCAGCCCACCGCCTGCGGGAACTGGGTGGCGAGGTTGCCCGAGATCGAGAAGAAGCCGTAGTCCTTGGCCGAATACATGATCGGCAACTGGCGGCCCTTCAGGGGATCCGCGCGGTTCGAGTAGATCTGGTTGACCATCTCCACCAGCGGATAGCCGCGGGCGATCAGCACGCCCTGCTGGCGATAGCTGGGGAACACCATGTCGTCCGCCGCGAGCGCGTGGGCGCAGGCGATCGAAATCGCCTCCTCGCCGGTGGACTTCATGTAGAAACTGGTCTTGCCCTGCCGCTGACCGCGATACATGCGATCGTCGAACGCGCGGGTGAGCGCCATGGTCGCCAGCATGCGGCGCAGGGTCTCGGGATCGAGGCCGGGATTCCACGGGCCGACGGCGCGATCGTCGTCACCGAGAACGCGGATCATGTCGAGCGTCAGCGGCCAGGTCTCGCTGGCTTCGCAGGCCTCGTCCGGCCGGGCCAGAAGGCCCGGTTCGGGGATTTCCAGGTGAGTATAATCTACCGTATCGCCCGGCCGATATCTCGGCTCGGGAACATAGAGTTCGAGCTGCGGCAGATTGCCACGTAACTTGCCTGTGCGAACCGGGCCTTCGGCCATTCTGGTTATCCTCTCCCGCCTTTCCGGGCCGTGCGAAGCCGAACCGGGTCAGGAAAAGGGACAACCTGACACGTTTCAATATTCCACGGTTAAGTCACATTATTTCTACCAAATGTAATGTCAATCCATGGTGCGCGCAATTTTTCGCGTTACACCGCGACAGGCGCGGCAATATGCGCTTGCGGCGCATATCCGGTGACCCCGAAATCCTCGATGCGATAGTCGAAGATCGAATCGGGCCGGCGCGCGATCACAAGCCGGGCTTCACCTTCCGGGCGACGGGAAAGCTGCTCTTCGACGAGAGCGGCATGGTTGAGATAGAGATGGACATCGCCGCCCATCCAAACCGCCTCGCCGGGCTCGAGATCGCATTGCTGGGCGAACATCCGCGTCAGCAGGGCCAGTGACCACATGTTGAAGGCGAACCCAAGCCCGAGGTCGCAGCTGCGCTGATAGAGCGCGCAGGAGAGACGGCCATCGGCGACATGGAACTGGTAGCTCTTGTGGCAAGGCGGCAGCGCCATCGAATCGAGTTCGGCGACATTCCAGCCCTCGATGATGTGGCGGCGGCTGCCCGGATTGTTCTTCAGGCTCTCGATCACTTGCGCCACCTGGTTCACCCCGGCTGCGCGCTTGCGATAGAGCCCCTCGCCTGCCTCTTCATAGACCGGCCAGTCCACCCACTGCTTGCCGTAGACCGGGCCGAGATCGCCCCATCGATCCGCAAAGGCCGCGTCCTCGACGATCCGGCGCGAGAATTCGGCGCGCTCGATCGCCTCGCCGTTGTCTCGGCGATAACGGTCGAGCGGCCAGTCCGTCCAGATCTCGACTCCTTGCGTGCAGAGCGAACGAATGTTGGTATCGCCGGTCAGAAACCAGAGCAGTTCGCGGGTGGCCGTCTTCCAGTAGACGCGCTTGGTGGTGAGCAGCGGCATCGCGCCGCCCGCCAGGTCGAAGCGGATCGTCGCCCCGAACACCGAGCGCGTACCGACGCCGGTGCGGTCGACCCGCTCGTCGCCCTCTTCCCAGATGCGGCGCATGAGGTCGAGGTATTGCCACTCCCAATGGCGGGCAGTGGTCGGGGCAGCGGAATCGGCAGTGAGAATGTCGGTCATGGCCGGAGCCTAGCCCATCGCGGGCAAGGTTCAAACGAACCTTGAGCCCCTGTCCATGAGAGAATGCGAAGCGAACCCCGGACAGCAAAAAACCCAGCGTTTCCGCTGGGTTTCTATGCCTCACCCGAGGGTGAAAATGGTCGGGGAAAGAGGATTCGAACCTCCGGCCCCTGCCTCCCGAAGACAGTGCTCTACCAGGCTGAGCTATTCCCCGACCGGGTGGGCGTTCCGAGGAGCGCCCTGGGCAGGAGCGCGCCTATATAGGGCGACTTCGGGGGTGGCAAGAGCCCAATCTGATTTTTGTTGGCGGCGACGGGTCGAAGGTGCTCGTCACGGGACTTTGAGCGCCCGAAAACAAGGAAGTTCCCAGAAAAAACAGGGCCTTTCATAAGCCACAATTTGTCGCCGGACGATCGCGGGACCGCTGCAAGCCTCGCCGATCGATGCCGAACGCCGCCCCGGACGGTCGAATCGGCAGGTTCGTCCATCCCGCTTACCCCTTTCGGCCAGTGCTCTTGTCGCTTCCCCGGCACTCGGGCAGAACATCGACGAGGGATGCGAAGTCGCCGGGAATGACGATGCGACACTTGCCATTGCGGCTCCTGCCGGTTTGCCTCGCCCTTGCCGGGCTCACTTCATCGTTCCCGGCATCTGCATCGGGTCCAGCGGCAGCGGCCTCCTCGGCGGCGCTCACACCGATCACCCTGATGCCGGGGATCAACGTCCTGCCCAACATCGCTGGAACCGCAGAGGAGGGCTCGATCGCGCAGCTCTGGCGCCAGAACAACAAAGTACGCGGGCAGCACGTCTTTCTTGTGAAAGTGGGCGACGCCGCCATCCCGCTGGAAGGCCGTGAACAGATCATCGATGCACCGGATGTAGGGGACGACATGATCCGTTCGGTCCGTTTCGCGCGCGGCGATTATCACGGCAGGCCGACACTCTATATATTGATCGCCAGCCGAGAGGTGGGCGCGTCGCCTTATCCGGCCGCGCCCACGCGCATCCAGTCCTTCGCGCTGGTGAAGGATCGCGAGACCTTCGGTTTCACGCCGATCCGCTCTTTCGTGGCTGCGGCAACATACTGTCACGCCGATGCGGCGCTGCTGGCGGAGTTGAACTTTCCGCTTTCCCCGACTTACGCAGGAAGGATTACGCCGACGGGGTGCTGAAGACCGGACGTCAGATTACCCCCCACGGAGCAGCTGCACGCCCCAGTCGCGTTCGAACAGATAGAGCAGCAGGCGCGCCGCCTCGCCGCGCGGACCGGCGAGGCCGCCGTCGCGCTCGATCAGCAGGCGGGCATCGTCGTGGGCGAGCGGCAGGAGCTTGGTGATCTGTTCCAGGCTGGCGATGCGGAACGGGGTGTCGCCCGACTGGCGCGTGCCCAGCAGTTCGCCGCCGCCTCGCAGTTGCAGGTCTTCTTCGGCCAGACGGAAACCGTCCTGCGTTTCCCGCATCAGGGCGAGGCGCTGGCGGGCGGTTTCGCTGAGCTGCTGGCCGCGCAGCAGGAGGCAGGTCGATTTCTCGCTGCCGCGTCCCACGCGCCCGCGCAGCTGGTGCAGCTGGGCCAAACCGAAACGCTCGGCCTGCTCGATCACCATGAGCGTGGCATTCGGCACGTCGACGCCCACCTCGATCACCGTGGTCGCCACCAGCACCGCAGCCTCGCCGCTGGAAAAGCGTTCCATGCCCGCGTCCTTCGCCTCTGGCCTGAGCTGGCCGTGGACGAGCACCACCCGATCCCCGAAACGCTCCCTCAGCGTCGCATAGCGCGCCTCGGCGGCGGCAAGATCGTCGTTCTCGCTTTCGCTGACCATCGGGCAGACCCAATAGGCCTGCTGGCCCGTTTCGATATGGCGCGCGATGCCCTCCACCACGTCGGCCATGCGCTCCACCGAAACCACGCGCGTATCGATCGCCTGGCGCCCCGGCGGCAGTTCGTCGAGCTTGGAGACTTCCATCTCGCCATACTGCGCCAGCGTCAGCGTGCGCGGGATCGGCGTGGCGGTCATCGCCAGGGTGTGCGGCGTGCGGCGGCCCTTGCGCGCCAGCATCAGACGCTGGCCGACGCCGAAGCGGTGCTGCTCGTCGATCACGACCAGTGCCAGATTGCGGTAGGACACCGTGTCCTGGAAGATCGCGTGGGTTCCCACCACGATGTCGATGGAGCCGCCGACCAGCCCGATCAGGATCGCCTCGCGCGCTTTGCCCTTGTCGCGCCCGGTCAGCAGCGCGATCTCCACGCCGGTGCCCTGGAGCATCCGCGCCAGCGTCTCGTAATGCTGGCGGGCAAGGATCTCGGTCGGTGCCAGCAAGGCCGCCTGCGCCCCCGCCTCCACGGCGATGAGCATGGCGTTGAGCGCCACCACCGTCTTGCCCGCCCCCACGTCACCCTGGAGCAGTCGCAGCATCGGCGCGTTCTGCGCCACATCGCCTTCGATCTCATCGATCGAACGCTTCTGCGCCCCGGTCAGCGCGAACGGCAGCTTGAGCCTGGCGCGCAGCGCGCCGTCGCCCTTCAGCGGCGTGCCGGACTGCTTGCGGTTGCTTTCCCGCACCAGCATCAGCGCCAGCGCATTGGCCAAGAGTTCGTCGTAGGCCAGCCGGTCGCGCGCCTGCGCATGAGTGCCGCGATGGACTTCGCGCACGGCCTCGTGCCAGACCGGCCACTTCATCTTGTCGTAAAGACCCGGCTCGATCCACTCGGCCAGTTCCGGCAAGGCCTTGAGCGCCTGCTGCACGAGCCCCGCCACGCGTCCTTGCGTGAGCCCCTCGGACAGTGGATAGACCGCCTCGCAAAGCTGGCCGACAGGTGCCGCGCTACTTTCCGAGATGTGTTCGGGATGCACCATCTGGAGCATCTGGCCATACTGGTCGAGCCGCCCGGCCACCCAGCGCGTTTCGCCCACCGGCAGCTGCTTCCTCGCCGTATAAGACGCGCGGCCGAAATACGTGATGGTGCAAATATTGCCCGCGGTATCCTCGGCGATCACCCGGAACGGCCCGCGCCCTGCCGGGGAGCGATGCTCGCGCACGACAAGCTGGACGATCACGTTCTCGCCCACGCTGGCATCGTCCAGATTGGTGACGGCGCGCCGCTCCACGAAGCGGTCCGGCAGATGATAGAGCAGATCCCGGATGCGGGTCAGCCCGAGTTTCTCCAGCGGGCGCTTGAGCTTGGGGCCCACGCCATCCAGGGAATCGGTCTCGGTGAACAGGCAATTCAGAGCTTCGGGCCGCATGCCGGGCCTCTTAGCGCGAGAACGGCTCCGTTCGCCAGACCGTTGGGGAACGGATCTGCGGACAGCCACGTTGGCTCGGTGTCCCCCTCACCAGCATAGGAGAAATGCATGCTTCTTCCGCACGGAACCGTGTTTGCGATCGTCGACGGTGAAAACTTCGAACTCTATCGCAACGCGGGACGCGAAGCCGCGCCGAAACTCACCGCGCTGGACACCCCCGACCTTGAGGCCACCAACTTCAGCGCCGGCTTCCGCCGCCGCGACGATGCCGTCTCGCGCCATCAGGCTCGCACGGGCGACGGCAGCAACGACTCGCTGGACGAAAGCGCCCATGCCGCCGCCGTGGCGGGTTGGCTCAACCAGCAGGTGCTCGACCGCGAGATCGACCGGCTCGTGATCGTCGCAGATCCGCGCTCGCTAGGCGAGATGCGGCGCCATTATCACAAGGAACTGAAGAGCGCCCTGCTCACCGAAGTTCCCAAGACGATGACCGGGCGTCGCAGCGAAGAGATCATCAAGGTGTTCCAGCCGTAACCAACCCGAACTTGCCCATGCCCGCGCCGTATCGTAACGGCGCGGGCATGACCGAACTTTCACCCCAGAGGCAGGAGCGGCTCGCCCGTCTCAAGTTCCGCGCCTGGCATCGCGGCACGCGTGAGGCCGATTACATGATCGGCTGCTTCTTCGACCGCTTCCACAGCGAATGGACCGACGCCGACCTCGATCTCTTCGAAAGGATGATCGACGAGGAGGATGTCGATATCATGGCCTGGGCGCTCGGCACCCTGAGCATCCCCGAGGAATATCGCGGGCCGATGATGGACCGCATGATGAAGCTCGATTACGTCGAGATCCCGCGATGATCTTTCGATCGACCACCTTCGACTAAACACCTTCGATCCATTAGGGGCTGACCTGACGCCGGCATGGCAGACATACAACGCATTCTCGCGGCGACTGCGCCCCTTACCCTTGCTTCGGTAACGCGCGGCGCGCAGCCGTTGGTCATGGCCGACCTGGCCCGTGCCGCCGCTGGTACGGCCGCGGGAGGCCGGGCGGTCTTCATCGCCGACAACGAAAGCGCCATGCGCGCCGTGGCCGAGGCCGCGCAGTTCTTCGCCCCGGAACTGGATGTCGTCGAATTCCCCGCCTGGGACTGCTTGCCCTACGACCGTGCCAGCCCGGCCCTTTCGGTCAGCGCGCGCCGCCTCGCCGCCCTGCACCGGCTCCAGCAGAAGCGCAGCGGCCCGCAGCTTCTGGTCACCACTGCCAATGCCGTGCTCCAGCGCGTGCTCACGCCGTTCCGCATCCGCGAATCGGTGCGCCTGCTGAAGCCGAATACCGAGATCGGCCACGAGAGCCTGATCGCCCTGCTGCGCCGTCAGGGTTACCAGCGCAGCGATACCGCGATCGACGCGGGCGAGTTCGCGGTGCGCGGCTCGATCTTCGATATCGTCCCGTCGGGTCTGGAAGGCGGGCTGCGCCTCGACTTCTTCGGGGACGAACTGGAAACCCTGCGCCTGTTCGATACCGGCACCCAGCGCACCACCGGTTCGGTGCCGGAGCACCTGCTGCTCCCGGCCAGCGAAGCGCTGATCGACGACGACAGCGTCAAGCGCTTCCGCACCCGCTACCGGGAGATGTTCGGCGCCAATGCCACGGCGGACCCGCTCTACCAGGCGGTCAGCGACGGCCGCCGCCTCGCGGGCATGGAGCACTGGCTGCCGCTGTTCGAGGACCGGCTGGTCACCCTGTTCGACCACCTTTCGGACGACGACCTGCTGGTGATCGACAGCTCCGCGCTCGGCGCCACGGACGAGCGCTTCACCGACATCGCGGACTATCACAAGGCCCGCCTGGAAACCTCGGGCCAGAAGGCGGGATCCTATCGCCCGCTCGCCACCGACGCACTCTATCTGGGACGCGAGGAATTCGAGCAGGCCGTTTCCGGCTTCCCGGTCCACCGCGCCGATCCCTTCGCACAGCCCGAATCGAAGACGGTCATCGATTTCGGCTTCGGCAATGCCCGCGACTTCACCCCCGAACGCGCGCGCGGCGACAATGCTTACGAGGCTGCCGCCAAGCATCTTCACGCCGTGGCGAAATCGGGTCGCAAGGCGATCCTCGCCGCCTACTCGACCGGCAGCCGGGCTCGCCTCGTCTCGATCCTCGGCGAAGCACAGGGGCCGGAACCCAAGCTGGCGGACACTTGGCAGGAAGCGCTCGGCCTTGCCGTTCAGGGCCGCTCCGCCGCGCTGGTGCTGCCGCTGGAAACCGGCTTCACCAACGAATCGGTCGAAGTCGTCACCGAGCAGGACATCCTGGGCGACCGTCTGGTCCGCCGGAAGAAAAAGAAGAAGGACTCCGACGCCTTCCTCGCCGAACTGGCGGCGCTGACGCCGGGCGACCTGATCGTCCACATGGACCACGGCATCGGTCGCTACGAAGGGCTCCAGTCGATCCCGGTCGGCAAGTCGCCCCACGACTGCGTGATGCTGACTTATGCGGGCGGCGACAAGCTCTACATCCCGGTCGAAAATCTCGACGTTCTCTCGCGCTACGGAAGCGAAGCGGAAGGTGTCGCGCTCGACAAGCTGGGCGGCGAGGCCTGGCAGAAGCGCCGCGCCAGGCTGAAGGAACGCATCCGCGAGATCGCGGGCGAACTGATGAAGACCGCCGCCGCGCGCGCCCTGCGCGTCGCCCCTGCACTGCTGCCTGAAAAGTCCTCCTACGACCAGTTCGTGGACCGGTTCCCCTGGCAGGAAACCGAGGACCAGGAGCACGCCATCAATGACGTGCTGGGCGACCTTGCCGAGGGCAAGCCGATGGATCGCCTCGTCTGCGGCGACGTCGGCTTCGGCAAGACCGAAGTGGCCCTGCGCGCCGCCTTCGTCGCCGCCATGGCCGGCCAGCAGGTCGCCGTCGTCGCGCCGACCACCCTGCTCGCGCGCCAGCATTATTCGAGCTTCGCGGAACGCTTCAACGGCTTCCCGCTGGAAGTCGGTCGTCTTTCGCGCCTCGTGCCCGAGAAGGAAGCCAAGGCGACCCGCGAGGGGCTGACCGCAGGCACCATGGACGTGGTCTGCGGCACCCACGCGATCCTCTCGAAGACGGTCAATTTCAAGCGCCTCGGCCTGGTCATCGTCGACGAGGAGCAGCGCTTCGGCGTTAATCACAAGGAGCGCCTCAAGCAGCTGCGCACCGACGTCCACGTCCTCACCCTCACCGCCACGCCGATCCCGCGCACGCTGCAGATGGCGATGTCGGGCCTGCGCGAACTCTCGACCATCCAGACCCCGCCGGTCGATCGCCTTGCGGTGCGTACGTATGTGATGGAATGGGACGAGATGGTGATGCGCGAGGCGCTGCTGCGCGAGCACCATCGCGGCGGTCAGAGCTTCATCGTCGTTCCCCGCATCTCGGACATGGCCGAAGTCGAGGAATGGCTCGCCAAGAGCGTTCCCGAAGTGAAGGTCATTTCCGCCCACGGCCAGATGAGCGCGGGCGAAGTGGAAGAACGCATGAGCGCCTTCTACGAGGGCAAGTACGAGGTACTGCTCTCCACCACGATCGTCGAAAGCGGAATCGACATTCCGCGTGCCAACACGATCATCATCCACCGCGCCGATCGCTTCGGCCTGGCCCAGCTCTATCAGCTGCGTGGGCGCGTGGGCCGCTCGAAACTGCGAGCCTATGCCTACCTGACGACGCCTGCCGGACGCGCCCTTTCCGAAGTCGCCGAAAAGCGCCTCAAGGTCTTGAGCGACCTCGATTCGCTGGGCGCGGGCTTCCAGCTTGCCAGCCATGACCTCGACATTCGCGGCGCGGGCAACCTGCTGGGCGACGAACAGTCCGGCCATATCCGCGAGGTCGGCTTCGAACTCTACCAGTCGATGCTGGAGGACGCGATCCTCGAAGCCCGCGCGGGCGGCGTCGGGCTGGAGAAGGACACCTCGCGCCTCAGCCCGCAGATCACCGTCGATGCGCCGATCATGATCCCGGAGGAATACGTTCCCGATCTGGCCGTGCGCATGGCCCTCTATCGCCGCCTCAACGATGCCGACAGCAAGGACGAGATCGAATCGCTCTCGGCCGAGATGATCGACCGGTTCGGCCCGCTGCCCCCGGCAACGGCCAATCTCGTCCAGCTCATCCAGATCAAGCGCCAGGCGATCGCGGCGCACATCGCCAAGATCGATGTGGGGCCGCGCGGCACCCTGGTCAGCTTCCACAACGACAGCTTCCCGAACCCCGCCGGTCTCATCGCATATGCCGAGCGTCTTCAGGGAACGGTCAAGCTGCGACCGGACAACAAGCTGGTGCTGGCCCGCGCCTGGGGCGATCCCAAGAGCCGCCTGAACGGGCTGCTGCAACTGACGAAGGGCCTGGCGGCGGTGGCACGAAAGGGCTGAGGCCCGAAAGAGGACCCATCCCCGCTCGTCATCGGAGCAGTCGTCCGAGGGCAATGGCCAACCCGTGAGCGAAAACGCCCTGTCCTACATCAGCGGCACCTTGATCCGCGCAATCAGCCCGCCGCAAGGCGAAGTCGCGAAGGAAAGCTGACCGCCGAACCGCATCATCAGCCGGTGCGCCGTTGGAATACCGAGACCGAAACCCGGCGTATCCCGTGTGCGAGCCTCGTCGAGCCGAAAGAACGGCGTCAACACATCCTCGAAATGGCTGGGCGGGATGCCCGGCCCGGTATCCTCGACATCGATGAACCAGTCCGCCCCTTCGCGGCGGACGGCCACTTCCGCTCGCCCGCCGAAACGGATGGCGTTTTCGACCAGCGCGCCGGTCGCGAGGGCAAGCGGCTCGGGAAAACTCTCGACCACCGACTTGCCTACACCGGTAAGCCGCGCGCTGTCCTCGTAGGGCGCAATGACACCGGCCACGAGTTCCCCCAGATCGACCGGCTCCGGCTCCGAGGAAATATGCTGCGCTCGCAAGTATCCCTGCAAGGATGCCAGCAACCCTTCCATCTCGTCGATGCTGGTCTGCAGGATCTCGGAGATCTCGGCGTCGTCGATGAGATCGGCGGCGATCTGCTGGCGCGAGAGCGGCGTGCGCAAGTCATGGCTGATCGCCTCGAACGAGCGCGCCTGATCCTCCAGCAGCCGCGCGATCCGCTCCTGCATGACGTTCATCGAATGCGCGAGGTTGCGCAGATCCTCGGGCCCGCTTTCGCGGATCTCGACCTGCTGACCGTGACCGATGGCATCGGCTGCCTGGGTCAGTCGGCGCAGCGGATTGGTGAGCAGACGCAGCAGGATCAGCCCGATCGCGATGCAGGCCAGGGCCGTGCAGAGCATGAGCATGCTGGCGCGCAAGGCGATCGGCCACATGGAGGTGATGTCGCGGGAACGGAAGTTCAGCCACTTGCCATCCGCAAGCCGGACCGATCCCACGAGATCGCTCTTGCCGTCCGGCGTTTTAGCCATTGCGAGGTTCAAGGGGCGGGCGGCGAGCGAAGGCTCCCATTCGGTCACTTCTGCCGCGATCCGGCGCAGCGAATCCGAATCCATCATCCTTCGCACAGCCGGCTCCGGCGCGAATTCCGCCTTGAGATGGCCCGTCGTCATGATCGGGGCGGCAAGGTTCGGCTGAAGCGCGTGGATACGATCGCTGACGACGATCAGCTCCGCGATCCGGCGCGCATGGTCGGCCCGCTGGGTCTGACGATCTATGGCCTGATAGAACAGCAGGCTGCCGATCAACTGCACCACGCAGAGCGCCAGGAAGACGACGGCCGCCAGAACAGCCAGGCGCGGGATACTGATTCGGTGCACATGTCCTCTCACGACGCCCGACTGTTCTGCGCGTCTAAGCGTAGGCATCCACATGCAGCGCTCTCACCGCAAGCAGCGTTCGTCAATGCGAAGTCGATCCGGGAAACATTTTGAAATTTGCGAAGCCATTCGCAACGCTCGCATCTGGTGCCGAGCGACTTTCCCGCTTCCGCATTCCGGAAGGAAGAAAGTGGCTCCCCGAGTAGGATTCGAACCTACGGCCATTCGATTAACAGTCGAATGCTCTACCGCTGAGCTATCGGGGAGCAGCCTGTCAGTGTTTCCACCGCCGGGCAGGAGTGCGCCTATAAAAGGGGTCCTCAGGGTTGGCAAGCACTCAGTCACGAAAATGTCGAGAAAACTTTTCCACAGGGTCGGCGCCGACTTCCGGACTTTGCTTTACACCTGGAACTGCTCGGCGAAGATGCGCTCCTCCAGGGTGAAGCCCGGGTCGAACAGCAAGGTCAGCTCCTTTTCGGCATTGGCGACGATGCGCACGGTCTTCACGTCGCGCACTTCCTTCTGATCCGCCACGGCCGCCACTGGACGCTTGCCGGGCTCGCGGATACGGAATTCGACTTCCGCGCTTTCCGGCAGGATCGCGCCCTTCCAGCGGCGGGGGCGGAACGGGCTCAGCGGTGTGAGCGCCAGCATGCGCGAGCCGAGCGGCAGGATCGGGCCATTGGCGGACAGATTGTAAGCCGTCGATCCGACCGGCGTGGCGACAAGCACGCCGTCGCCCACCAGTTCCTCCATCCGGACCTTGCCGTTGATCGTCACTTCCAGCTTGGCCGTCTGGCGCGTTTCCCGCAGCAGGGAAACTTCGTTGATCGCGTAATAGACGAAGCTGCGGCCATCGTGGCTGGTGGCGTGCATCTGAAGCGGGCGCACCGGCACGGGATGCGCATCGGCGATGCGCTCGGCAATGGGAACGCCGTCATGCGGGCCGTTCATCAGGAAGCCCACGGTGCCCAGGTTCATGCCGTAGACCGGCTTGATCATGTCCCGGTCCAGCATCTCGTGCAGGACATGCAGCAGGAAGCCGTCGCCACCGACGACCACGAACACATCGGCTTCCTCCAGCTCGACCCAGTCATGAGCGCGGCGCAGTTCGATGGCCCCGAGCTGCGCCTTGGCGGTGTCCGAGACTATGAGGCCCAGCCTGGGTGCATCACTCATTCGAATCCCCGGTGCGAAGAGGCGCGCAGTTCGGATTGCGGCGGTCCGCCGGCCCCCGTCTCATTTTGAAGCCTTTTTCATGCCGCGGACCTTTCGAATTTTGCATCGTTTGGCAAGGCCTTTGGCTATAGCCGCTGCGATGGGCGAACGACGCAAGAGCCTACCGCGCGGCCATGCCCGCCGGCTGGAAGACAGATTGACCGGAATCCCCGGCCTCGATGCCGTTCGCGAACGCATCGCGGGCTGGCGTACCGATGCCGAGAGCGCGCCGCAGCATGCCCATGTTCACGCCATGCTGGTATCGCTGCGCCGCCTCGACACGATCAACATGGCCTATGGCGCGGAAGCCGGAGACGGCGCCCTGGAGGAAGTGGCCGGACGCATCGCCCATTTCGCCGGTGAGGAACTCGACGGTCCCTGGCTGGTGGCGCGGGCGGGCGGCGGCTCCTTCGTACTGGCCGCCAACGAGGCCTGCAGCCGGGAGCGCTGGCATCTGGTGGCCGACCAGCTGGCCGATTTCATTGCGCGGCCGATCGCCCTGCCCACCGGCGTTCTGCGCCTCTCTCCCCGTATTGCCCTGATTCGTGCGCTTACCGGCGAGAGCGTGGATTCGATGCTCGACCGGCTTGGCCATGCCCTGGCCGCCTTGCAGGATCAGTCCGCCACGCGGCTGGGCTGGGCCGATGGCGAAGTCACCGTGCCCGGCCGATCCGCCGCGCAGCTCGAAGCGGACCTGCTCGGCGCTATCGATGGCGACGAGATCGAGATCCTGTTCCAGCCGCAGTTCAGCCTCACCGACGATACGCTGACCGGCGCGGAAGCCCTTGCCCGCTGGAACCATCCGGTGCTCGGCCGCATCGGCGCCGGAGCCCTGTTCGCCATTGCCGAGCGCGCCGACCACATCGGCCCGCTCTCGCGCCATATCGCCGCAAAGGCCATGTCCGCTGCAGGCCAGTGGCCGGGGGACTTGCGCCTTTCCATCAACGTCACGCCGGCCGATCTTGCCTTCGGCACATACGTGCGCCAGATGCTCGACCTCGTGCGCGAAAGCGGCTTCCCGCCCCGACGCTTGACGCTGGAGATCACCGAGCAATCGCTTATCAGCGACATCACCCAGACGGCGCAGATGATGGCGGAATTCTCTTCGCAGGGCATCCGCATCGCTCTCGACGACTTCGGTGCGGGATTCTGCAACTTCCGCTATCTCAAGGTGCTGCCGATCCACTATTTGAAGCTGGACCGGACGATGATCGAGGGCGTCGGTACGGACCGCCGCGACGTGGCGGTGCTGCGCGCGATCGTCGCCATGGCGCGGGCGCTCGACCTTCAGGTCATCGCCGAAGGGATCGAGGAGGAAGCGCAGCGGGAAGTCGCCGCGCGCGAGGGCTGCACCTATTACCAGGGCTTTCTGCGGGCACAGCCGATGTCGGTGGCGATGTTCGCCAAGCTGGCGCGGGTTGGTGGCGGCCAAGGCAGCTAACGTCGTCCCGGACTTGATCCGGGACCGCTGGCCGATCTTCAGGCGCTACGTTCCGCGCGCGGCCACCCCATAAGCGAAACGCGCGCTTTCGGCTCTCCCGAAAGCGCGCGTGGCTTTGCCAGCGGTCCCGGATCAAGTCCGGGACGACGGTTCATACGCCAGCTTGGCGCTTACGCCAGAGCGCCGTGGCAGTGCTTGTACTTCTGGCCCGAACCGCAGGGGCACGGCGCGTTGCGGCTGATCGGCAGGTCTGCGTAGGGGTTCTCGCCCGAGGCACCCGCGCCGACGGCAGCCTGCGGGCTGCCCGCCAGCGTGCCGAACAGTTCGGGCATGAAGGCCGAGCCGTCACCGTCGTTGGAGTTGTCGAGGCCGGTGAGCGGATCGATGTGGCCGGTCAGGAAGTCCGGCAGTTCCGGCAGCCCGGCCGGCTCGGGCATGCGCAGTTCGCTGACCGAGAGGATGCGCGTCACGTCTTCGCGAATCTGGTCGAGCAGACGCTCGAACAGGCTGAAAGCCTCGGTCTTGTATTCGTTGATCGGCGTCTTCTGGGCGTAGGCGCGCAGGAATACCACCTGACGCAGCGCGTCCAGCGTGGAGAGGTGCTCCTTCCAGTAGTGGTCGAGGCGGTCGAGCAGGATCGACTTCTCCACCTGACGCCAGATCGCCGGATCGTCCTGCGCCATCTTCGCGTTCATGTGCTCGGCCGCCATGGCGGCGATGCGCTCCTCGACGAGTTCGGGATCGACCCCGTCCTCTTCGATCCACGCTTCGAGCGGCACGTCGATGCCGAGGATATCCAGCGCCTTGGCCTTGAGACCTTCGACATTCCAGTGCTCGGGGTAGGACCCGGCCGGGCAGGCATCGGCGACCAGCGCGTTGACGGTGTCGTTGCGCATGTCGACGACGACTTCGTCGACCGTCTCGGAGTCCATGATGTCGGCGCGCTGCTCGTAGATGACCTTGCGCTGGTCGTTCATCACGTCATCGTATTCGACGACCTGCTTGCGCACTTCGTAGTTGCGCGCCTCGACCTTCTTCTGCGCGGTCTCGATGGCCTTGGACAGCCACTTCGAACCGATCGCCTCGCCATCGGCAAGGTTGCTGTTCATCATCTTGGCGAAGAGCGTGTCCGGGCCGAAGATGCGCAGGAGATCGTCCTCCAGGCAGAGGTAGAACTTCGAAAGACCCGGATCACCCTGACGGCCCGAACGGCCGCGCAGCTGGTTGTCGATGCGGCGGCTTTCGTGGCGCTCGGTGCCGATCACGCAGAGACCGCCGGCTTCGAGCACCAGGCGCTTCTGCTCGGCGACTTCCAGCTTGATGCGCGCGATGGCCTCGTCACGCTCCGGCCCTTCGGGCAGTTCGCGCAGTTCGTCTTCGATACGGAACTCGACGTTGCCGCCCAGCTGGATGTCGGTGCCGCGACCGGCCATATTGGTGGCGATCGTCACCGCGCCGAGACTACCCGCCTGCGCAACGATATGCGCTTCCATCTCGTGGAAGCGAGCGTTCAACACCGAGTGCTTGACGCCTTCCTTGGTGAGGAAGTCCGACAACAGTTCCGACTTCTCGATCGACACGGTGCCGACGAGGACCGGCTGGCCGATCTCATGCTTCTCCCGGATCAGCTTGGCGATGGCGCCGAACTTGTCGTGGGTGTTCTTGTAGAACTCGTCTTCCTCGTCGATGCGCTGGATCGGCACATTGGTCGGGATGGTGACGACGTTCATCTTGTAGATGTCGTAGAACTCCGGCGCCTCGGTGGCGGCGGTGCCGGTCATGCCCGAGAGCTTGGGATACATGCGGAAGTAGTTCTGGAACGTGATCGAGGCGAGCGTCTGGTTCTCGGGCTCGATGCGGACGCCTTCCTTGGCTTCCACGGCCTGGTGCAACCCGTTCGACCAGCGGCGTCCGTCCATCATGCGGCCGGTAAACTCGTCGATGATGACGACTTTGCCGTCCTTGACGATGTAGTCGATGTCGCGCTTGAACATGACCACGCCCTTCAGCGCCTGGTCGAGGTGATGGACCACCTGCGTGTTCTCGACATCGTAGAGGTTGGAGCCAACCAGCAGCCCCGCGGCTTCGAGCATGCGCTCGGCCTTCTCGACGCCGTCTTCGGTCAGGCTGATGTTCTTGGTCTTCTCGTCCATCTCGTAGTCTTCGGGGACGAACTGCTTAACGACCGCGTCGACCTGCATGTAGAGTTCCGACTTGTCGTCGGTCGGACCCGAGATGATGAGCGGCGTGCGCGCTTCGTCGATGAGGATCGAGTCCACTTCGTCGACGATCGCGAAATTGAAGGGGCGCTGCACCATCTGGCTGCGCTCGTGCTTCATGTTGTCGCGCAGGTAGTCGAAGCCGAACTCGTTGTTGGTGCCGTAAGTGATGTCGGCGCCATAGGCTTCGCGGCGTTCGTACTCGTTGAGGTTCGGCACGATCACGCCGACGGTCAGGCCGAGGAAGTTGTGCAGCTTGCCCATCTGCTCGGCGTCGCGGCGGGCAAGATAGTCGTTGACGGTGACGACGTGGACGCCCTTGCCCTCAATGGCGTTGAGATAGGTGGCGGTCGTCGCCACCAGGGTCTTGCCCTCACCCGTGCGCATTTCCGCGATTTCACCGCGGTGGAGCACGATGCCGCCGATCAGCTGCACGTCGAAGTGGCGCATGCCGAACACGCGCTTCGAGGCTTCGCGCACGGTGGCGAAGGCTTCCGGCAGGATCTGGTCGAGGGTGCTGCCGCTGGCCAGCAGTTCGCGGAACTTCGGCGTCTGGGCCGCGAGTTCCTCATCGCTCATCGCTTCGAGAACGGGCTCGAAGGCGGCGATCTGGGCGACGACCTTGTCGAGCGACTTGACGTAGCGTTCGTTGGACGAACCGAAGATGGACTTGGCGATGGCGCCGAACATGGCGGAGATCCCTGTTTTTCGTGAATGCGTATGTCGGAGATGCGCGCCTGCGTAGCGCGCAGGCACGGGAAAGGTTTCGCGAAAGAGCGAATGGTCGGCGCGCTTATTCGCGCGCGCGGTCTATCCCGGTGAGGACGGCAGGAATCGCCAGCGAATCCGGGGTTTCGACGAGCGGCGGCGCCTGCCGCCGAACCGAGCGGAAACCCGGCTCGGGCAACTGCGCCAGCGCCACCGGCGCGCGCGGCGCCTTGGCGGCGACGGCGGCTTCGGTCAGCACCACCTGCAGGCTGGCCACCTGCGATGCACGCGCGTCGGCAGGGCCGATCTGCGCGGCGAGGCCCGTCAGAAGGGCCAGCAAGGTCAGGAGCAGGCGGTTTGCCATCGCGGATCAGATAAGGGCCGAAGTATGAATAGTCCACAACCCATCGCACGGGTCTCCGGTTTCGTCTCTAGATACTGAAGGTGACGCAAGCAGGATATTCGCTCTCGATCGGGATGCCTGCCGCGTCGCGCGCAGGGCGAAAGCGGGCGCGCCGCGTCACGGCGCTGCAAATCGCTTCGTCGGCAGCGATGAAACCGCTGCTGCCGGTCCCCTGGCATCCGAAGGCGGGCAAGTCATGGGAATAGGCCCACTCACCCCGGTTGAGCGCTTCAGCCCTGAGAGGGATTCCGTCTCCCTGAAAAGAGGTGGCGGCCAGCGCCGTCATCGGCAGCAGGGACATCATCTTGCGCAATCTGCCCCGTCCATCTCCTTCCGTAAACCGGCGAGGGGCGCTTGACCTGTCCCGCCCACGCGCTACCCACCGGCCATGGCCTATCCCACCTCCCCGCTCGCCTCGCCCTTCCCCGAGATGCCGCAGATCGCCGGCGTGACGCCGCACATCGTCCGCGCCGGATACAAGGACTGGGGCCGATGCGACCTGACTTACGTGGAACTGGACGAAGGCACGGCCGTCGCAGGCGTGTTCACGAAGAACCTGTGCTGCTCCAGCGAAGTCGAGCTCGGCCGTGACAACGTGAAGCAGGGCCACGCCCGCGCATTGGTGGTCAACGCCGGCAATTCCAACGCCTTCACCGGCTACCGGGGCCGTGAAGCCGTCGAGCAGATCATGGACCAGGTCGCCGCGCATATCGGCTGCCCGCGCGAACAGGTCTTCGTCTCTTCCACCGGCGTGATCGGCGTGCCGCTGCCCAAGGACAAGGCGCGCGAAGGCGTGGAGAAGGCCCTCACCGCGGCGCCGTGCTCGTGGGAAGACGTGGCCAACACCATCGCCACCACCGACACCTTCGCCAAGGGCGCGACGGCCACCGCGATGATTGGCGACACCAAGGTCACGCTCGCGGCCGTCATCAAGGGCTCCGGCATGATCGCACCGGACATGGCGACGATGCTCGGCTACATCTTCACCGACGCCGCCGTGGAGCCTAGCTTCCTTCAGGAATGCCTCTCGGCCGCGAACTTCCGCACCTTCTCCTGCATCACCGTCGATTCGGATACCTCGACCAGCGACACCGTGCTGGCCTTCGCCACGGGCAAAGCGGGCAATGCGCCGATCGCGTCGATCGCCTCGCCCGGCGCCCACGCCTTTGCCGCCGCGATCCATGACGTCTGCCGCCAGCTCGCCCACCTCGTCGTGCGCGACGGCGAAGGCGCGCAGAAGTTCATCGAAGTGGCCGTTTCCGGCGCCGTATCCGACGAAAGCGCGCGCAAGGTCGGCATGGCCATCGCCAACTCGCCGCTGGTGAAGACCGCCATCGCCGGCGAGGACGCCAACTGGGGCCGCGTCGTCATGGCCGTTGGCAAGGCGGGCGAGCCGGCCGACCGCGACAAGCTCTCCATCGGTTTCGGCGGGACCTGGGCCGCGCGCGAGGGCCTGCCGCTGGCAGACTACGACGAAGCGCCGGTCGCAGCCCACCTCAACGGGCAGGACGTCACCATCGAGGTCGATCTCGGCCTCGGCGAAGGCGCCGCCACCGTGTGGACCTGCGACCTGACCCACGGCTACATTTCGATCAACGCCGACTACCGGAGCTGACCATTGGCCGCTCCGCAGTTTACGATCTGGGGTCGCCTCAACTCCCACAACGTCAAGAAAGTCGCCTGGTTCGCCGAGGAACTGGGCCTCAACTACGTGCGCCACGATATCGGCGGCCAGTTCGGCTATACCGACGAATATCTCGCCAAGAACCCGAACCGGCTGGTGCCGATGATCGAGGACGGCAAGCTCTCGCTCTGGGAATCGAACGCGATCCTGCGCTACATGGCGGCCGAGTACGGCGGCGAGCGCTGGTTCCAGCACGACCCCATCGACCGGGCGCTGGCCGACCGCTGGATGGACTGGCAGATCACCTACGCCGAGGCCCAACGCCTGCCCTTCCTTGCGATGGCGCGCACGCCGCGCGAACAGTGGGACATCCCCGCCATCGCCCGCGACGTGCAGACCTGCATCGCGCACCTGAACGTGCTGGAACGTGCCCTTTCCGACAAGCCCTGGCTCTCCGGCGGCCAGTTCGGGATCGGCGACATCCCCATGGGCGTCTATGCCCATACCTGGTTCAGCCTGCCGCTCGACCGGTTCGGGCTGGACCGGCCGGAATTCCCGGCCATGACCGCGTGGTACGCCCGCCTCCGCGAGCGCAAGGGCTATGCCCAGCAGGTCATGATCCCGCTTACCTGACACGCTCACCGAAGGCACCCCGGATGATCACGCCCACGCTCAACACCGCCGTCGAAGCGATCATGCGCGCAGTTTCGCGCGAGGTGATCCTGCCGTTCTACCAGTCGCTTTCGAGCGAGCAGATCGTCAGCAAGGCAGTGAACGATGTGGTCACCGTGGCGGATCGGCAAAGCGAGGCGATCCTGACGGAGCGCCTCACCGCCTTGCTGCCCGAGGCCGCCGTGGTGGGCGAGGAAGCCACCTTCGCCGACGAAAACGAACTGCTCAAGCTCAAGGACCGGCTCTGCTGGATCGTCGACCCGCTGGACGGCACCAACAACTTCGCCTCGGGCAAGGCGCCCTTCGGCATGTTGATCGCCCTGGCCGACAAAGGCGAAACGCTGGGCGGCTGGATACTCGACTGCCTGACCGGCCGCTTCTGCCACACCTCGGCAGGCGGCGGCGCCTGGGTGGACGGCGAGCGCCTCACTGCCCGCGGCACCGGAGAGCAGCCGCCGGTCGCGGCAATCTCGCTGATCTTCACCGAAGAGTCCCGCCGCGAGCGCCTGCGCACCGAAGTCGCCCCGCACTACCGGATGGTCGACATTCCCCGTTGCGCCGCCGAGCAGTATCCCCGCCTCGCCCTCGGCCAGAACGACGTGGCGGTGTTCGAGCGCACCCTTCCCTGGGACCACGCGGCCGGTGCCCTCTTCCTCAACGAAGCCGGCGGCCGATGCGCCCGCCCGGACGGCAGCGCCTACCGCGTGGACGAAATCGGGCGCAAAGGCCTGATCGGCGCGGCATCCCCGGCCCTGTTCGAAGACCTTGCCACGCGCCTGACGGCGCTGGAGGACTGAGCGCCTTTCTCGTCCCCGATTTGATCCGGGACGACGCATATCGATAACGGCTTGATCTGCGGCCATGCACAGTGCCAAGTGGCGCGATGCAGCCTCACACCCGCGCCCTCGTCGCCGCCGCCGCCTTCGCCTTCATCACCGGAAAGAAAGTCGCCGGCCTCTACGATCACGGTGCCGGACAGGACCGCCGCATCGCCGCGGAAGCTCGCGGAGCCGTGTTGCAAGGCTTCGACGGCGAACGCGGCTCAAGGTTCAGCGGAACTCTCCCGGAAATCCAAGACGCCGGGGACGCGGCTCACATCTCCTTCGAAATCGACGGGAAAACAGCGAAAGGCTACGACCGCGCCTCGTCAACCTTCTACGAGGCCCGCGTGGGCGAAGGTCTCGTGCAAGTGTTCGACCACGCCGAAAACGCCTGGTTCGCCTACGACATCCAGGATGGCGAGGCGGCCCAGAGCTACCACCGCAGCGCAGAGGCCAACCGCTGAACCAGGTCCGGCAGGACTGAGCTTTGAAAAGGCTTTGCTTCAAAGCAAAGACCCCTCCCGCCTCGCGGCGGAAGAGGTCTTGCATTTCAGTCCGGACGGACGGTGAAGTTTAGAGTTCGCCTTCGATCCAACCCTTCAGCGCGCTCTTGGGCGCGGCGCCGAGCTTCTGGGCGACCGGCTTTCCGTCCTTGAACAGGACCATGAGCGGGATCGACTTCACGCCGATCTCGGCGGGGATGCCGGTATTGGCCATGATGTCCATCTTGGCGATCGTCACCTGCTCGGAAAGCTCTTCGCTGATCTCTTCCAGAGCCGGACCGATCATCTTGCAGGGGCCGCACCAGTCCGCCCAGAAATCGACCAGCACGGGCTTGTCGGACTTCAGGACGTCTTGCTCGAAGCTGGCGTCGGTAACAGCGATGGTCGCCATGAATTGAAACTCCTCGGGTATCTCGGTTGAACGCAATCTAGGGACGAATTGCCTCGAGGCAACGCCTGCCGTCACATAGCTTTACTGGACCGGGGAAAAGTCCGGCTTGTGCGCGGCCAGCACTTCGACCGGAAGTGCGATCAGGCGGGGCACGGCGGTGTAGAGCAAGGCCGCTTCCACGGCCCGGCCGGGAAAGGCCACTTCCAGCGCGGCGGCATAAGCGCCCATCTGGCGCAGCACACCGCGCGGCACCTGCTCCAGACGCTCGGGAGGGCGCCGCGCGGTCTTGTAATCGACCAGACGGACACGATCCGTCTCGACCACCAGACGATCGATCGTCCCTGCCACCACCTGCCCGCCGACGACCGCCGCCACCGGCACTTCGGCCAGGCTCGCCGGCCCGAACAGGTCCGCCCATTCGGGATTGGCCAGCACGGCCATGGCGCTGTCCAGCATGGCCTGGCGCGCATCTTCCGGCAGATCGGCGGCATTGCGGGCAAGCCATTGCCAGCCCGCTTCCTCGCGCGCGTCCGGCCCCACTTGCGGCAGGCGTTCGAGCAGCTTGTGGACCAAAGTACCGCGCCGCAGGGCATCGCGCCCGGCGCCCGGCGGAAACGGCGGATCGGGCGCATCGTCCTCGCCTAGCGAGGATGGCGCAAGCGGGCGCGGCGGCCGCGGCTCGGCGGGCGGCCCGCGCTCCAGCCAGCGCGGCAGCGGCTCGCGGAAGGGCAGTTCCACGCTGCGCACTTCCGGAGCAAGCGGCGGCGGCGGCGCGCCGTTCTCGCAGCGCGTGCCCCAGATCGCGTCCTCCACTTCCGCCTCGGGCGCAAACAGAGCACGCAGGCTGGCGTACCAGCTCTTTTCCGCAGGCCCGTCCTTGTCCCGCCGCCCCAGTGCGCCGCCGACGAAGAGCGCTTCCTCGGCGCGGGTCATGGCGACGTAGAGCAGGCGCCAGTGCTCCTGCTCGTCACCTTCGCGGTTGGCGGCGATCTGCGCGGCGATGCGGCCGACCTTCTCGTCCTTCGACAGCGGCGGCAGCGGCACCTTGCGGCGCTCCTCGCGCGGATCGGCGAGATCGAAGCCGCGATCCCGCGCGGCTTCCGGATTGCCGGTGGCGTCGGCGAGGATGACGATGGGTGCCTGAAGGCCCTTGGAGCCGTGGACCGTCATCACGCGGACGAGCCCCGATGCCGCATCCGCCTCGCGCTTCAACTCGCCGTCGCCCGCATCGAACCAGGCGAGGAAGCCCGCGAGGCTGGGCGTATCGGTGGCGACATAGGCCTGCGCTGCATTGACCAGTTCGTCGATCGGGTCGTTCGCCTCGCTGCCGAGCCGCGCCACCAGCTTGCGCCGCCCCTGCCAGGGGCCGACCAGCAGCCAGTGCAGCATGTCCTGCGGCGGCGAGAAATCGGCGCGCGCCAGCAGTTCCCCGAGTTGCTGGAGCACGGCGCCGATCTCCGGGCCAGACTGCATGCGCAAGTGCTCCCAGAGACGCCGGTGCTTGTCGCGATAGCCGAAGCGCAGCAATTGCTCCTGGCTCCAGCCCACCAGCGGCGAAACCAGCAGCGCGGCCAGGTTGAGATCGTCGAGCGGCTGCACCGCGAAGCGCAGCGCGGCGATCAGGTCCTTGACCGCGAGCGGCGCACCCAGGCGCAGACGGTCGACGCCCGCCACCGGCACGCCTGCCGCGTGAAGCCGCGCAACGATCAGCCCGGCGAGCTCCTTGCGCTGACGCACCAGCACCATGATGTCGCCTGCACCCGCGCGGCGCAGCTTGCCTTTGCTGAGCGTGAATCCCGGCCCCGAGGGGTCGAGCCATTCCCGCACCTGCTGGGCGATGCGCTCGGCCATCTGGCGGTCGGGACGGGACAGCCAGTTCGGCTGCTGGCCGTCATTTTCATCTTCTTCGAGCGGCTCGTCGTCATCCTCGCCGATCTGCTCGGACACCGGCTTCCACAAGGCGACATAGCCCGGGCGCTCCTGCCCGACATGGCGCTCGGCGGGACGGTCCAGGCCGAAGCGGGCGTGTCCGATCCCGGCGATGGCCTCGTCCACGAAGTCGAGCACCGGCTGCGCAGTACGGAAGCTGCGGTCCAGCCCCAGTTCCATGAGCGGCCGCGCGGCGATCTCGCTGCGCAGCATGACCGCGTTCTCGGCAGCGCCCTGCATCTTCTCGCGCACGCGGTCGGCGGCGCGGCGGAAGTTCTCGGGGCTGGTGCCCTGGAAGCGGAAGATCGCCTGCTTGTAGTCGCCCACCACGAAGAGCGTGCGCATCAGGTTCTGGGGATGGCCTTCGCGCTGCCCTTCCCCGACCCAGAACTCCTCCGCCATGGCGAAGACGATGTCCCACTGCGCAGCATTGGTATCCTGCGCCTCGTCGACGAGGATGTGATCGAACCGGCGGTCGAGCTTGTAGCGGATCCAGTCGGCCGACGCCTGCCCCCGCAGCAGATCGGCGGCGCGGCGGATCTGGTCGTCGAAGTCGATCAGCCCCTCGCGCTGCTTCGCCTCGTCCCAGGCGAGCGCGAAAGCACGGCCAAGGCGCAGCGCGGGCACCAGTCTTTCCACCAGCCCCAGCAGCGCCTTGGTCTCGCGGATCTTGGCAAGGCATTCACCGACGCGCAGGGCATAGCCTTCGTAGTCGGGATCGCGCTTGGCCAAATGATTGAGACTGCGAACGCTGTCGTCCTTGGTGAAGAGCGCGGCATGGAGATCATCTATCCCCTCCGCGCGCTTTGCCGGGCTCAAGGTCAGCCAGGGCACCAGCACGTCGGTGGCCTTGTGCGCGGTTGCGGTGTTCCACTCGGCCAGCACTTCGCAACATTTGCGCAGCGAGCGCACGTCGAAGGCCTCGTCTCCGCACATCTCCGCGAGCAACCCGTCATCCGCCTCGGCGGGCAGGCCGAGCAGGCGCAGCACATGGCTGCGGATGTCGCCCGCCTGCCACGATCCCGGACCGAACCACGCTTCGCGCGCACCGGCGCAGCGCAGCAGGAAATCGACTACCGAGCCCGGCCCGTGCCGCAGCGAAAGCTGGGCGATCGCGCCGAGCAGGTCCGGCCCGTCGAACGCATCGGTTTCGGCCGCGACGAGCAGGTCGGAGAGCACTTGCCGCGCCAGCAGCGCCCGTTCACGGTCCTCCATCGGCCGGGTGCCCGGCACGAGCTGCGCCTCCAGCGGGAAGGTCGCCAGCAGCCACTGCGAGAAGGCATGGATCGTATCGATCCGCAGGCCGCCGCCCGGACTGTCGAGCACGGCGGCGAACAGCGTGCGGGCCCGAGCGCGGGTGTCGGGATCGGTCGGCGCGCCGATCGCATCGAGGCGCTGGAACAGCAGGGTGTCTTCCAATCGCACCCATTGGGCCAACTGGTCGTTGATGCGCGCGGCCATTTCCGTCGCGCCTGCCTTGGTGAAGGTAAGGCACAATACCTGCGAAGGATCGACGCCCTCCTGCAACAGCAACCGCAGCACGCGCGAAGACAGCACTTGCGTCTTGCCGGTGCCCGCCGAGGCGGAAAGCCACACGGTGTCGCGCGGGTTCACCGCCAGCATCTGGTTGCCGTGCAGCGGATGAACGGTGGCGGGGCCGCTCATGCTGCGTCCTCCCCAGCGCTTTCGCGGCGCTCACGGGTACCGAGCGAGGTGATCCATTCGTCGAGACGCATCAGCTGGTCGTAATCCGCGTAAGAGCCGAGTTCGGGATTGAGGCGTGCGGTGAACGGCTCCTTGCCGAGGATCCAACGATCCAGCGCGTCGTTGAGATAGCGCTCCGTTTCCGGCAGGAAGTCGTCGGGCTCGATCCCGGAGCGCTTCTTCCCCTCCTTGAGCGGAGTAGTTGTGTATCCGATCGCGTCCTTTTTCTTCGCCATTGACCAGTATTCAAACTTGTCTGCGATGCCCGCGATCTCCCGGCCCTGCATGTCCTTGAAGCCCCCCGCCTGCGCGATCAGCGCGATCAGTCCGAGTTGCAGCGCGAAGCCTTCCTCCACCCGCTTCGGCGTGGGCGGCGAGCCGGTCTTGTAATCGACGACCGCCAACGCGCCATCCGGCAACTGGTCGATGCGGTCGGCGCGGCCGTGGATGCGGATGTCACGGTAGCGCATGTCGCCCCAGGCCTCGCTCGCAACGACCTTGCGGCCCGCCGTCTTGTGCTCCAGCACGAGTTTATGGAAGGTCTTCAAGGCTTCTGAAAGACGCGGCCACCAGAGCGCGCGCATCAGCGGGTGCGCGTTCTTCTCGGTCAGCACGGCCTGCGCGATCGCGTGGAGCCCGTCCACGGGCTCGCCCGCCTTGTGCCAGTCCTCCAGGATCCTGTGCGCGACTTCGCCCTTCCATGCAGCGCTCGGCTCGGCATCGAGCGCGTCGAGCTTGCGCAGGCGCAGAATGGCATTGGCGTAGAATTCGTAAGGATCGCCGCGCAGACGATCGAGCCCCGTCACTGCCAGATCGACGCGGCGCTGCTCGGCCGAAGGCATGGGCTGCGGACGCGGATGGCCTGCGACCGGGGGGGCATCGTCGATCATGCGCGCCAGACGCAGCGCCTCGCTCTCCACATGACGTTCCACCTGCTCGCCCAGCAGCGCCTTGACGCGCAGCACGAAGCGCGAGGGGATCACCGGCCCGCCCGCATCGCGCAAGGCCCAGCTCAGCACGACTTCGGGCGCGCCCAAAGCCGCGGCAAGGTCATGCGCGGCCAGGCCGATGCGGAAGTCCGCTCCCGGCACACCGAGCGCGCGCAGCACGGCAGGCGGCAAGAGCGCATCCTGAGAAGGCGAGGCCGGCCAGACGCCTTCGACAAGGCCGCCGCAGATCACAAGGTCGGCGCGGCTCATGCGCGCTTCGAGCAAGCCGTAGATCGATACGCGCGGATGACCGCCCCAGGGCGGGCGCACCGATACGCGGTCCATCGCGTCGCGCAGCATGGCGTGAAGCTCGCGCGGGTCGAACAGCGTGCCCGCCGAACCGGCGGCGGCGCGCAGTTCCTCGACCAGCGCGCTGAGGCTGCGCCCATCCGCCCCCGCCCAGATCGCCTCGCCGCAGAGCGCTTCGGCCGCATCGACCAGCACGCCGAGCATCGCTTCCAGCGGCTCGCCTTCCCGAAGCGCGAACAGCGGCGTGAGCACGGCGTCGACACCGGCCCACCAGGCATCCAGCTTCTCCTGCCCGGCGATCTGACCCAGCGAGGCCAGCCCCGCGCCGGGACGCGGACCGCGCAAGGCGAGATCCAGCTTGCGCGCCGCTTCCAGCCAGCGCGCACGCCCTTCCCCGCCGCCTGCAAGGGGATGCACCAGCAAGGCGATCAACGGCACCGGCGCGGCCTGTTCCGCCAGAACTTCAGCCAGCAAAAGCATGAGCCGTCCCGCCGCTGTCTGCGCCAGCGGGCGTCCGGCGGTGTCGTCCGCTTCGATCCCCCAGCGCGTCAGATGCGCCACCACGCGGCCGGCCAGCCCGCGATCCGGCGTCATGAGCGCGACGCGGCGCTCCGGCACTTCCAGCGCCTCCCGGATCAGCACGGCGATCGCCTGCGCTTCCTGCTCGGGGTGAGTGCTTTCCATCAGCCGCACGCCGGACAGGCGGCGCTTTTCCGCAGGCAGTCCCACCCAGGCCGCCGACGCGCGCGGCGGCAGGAACAGATTTGAGATCACCGTGCTGCGCTCGGCCGGCGATGCGCCGTAGCCGGAACGATGCCACGCGGAAACTTCCTCACGCGCGATGCCCATGCGGTTCAGCAGGAGCTTGAGATGGTACTGCGGATGGGTGACCGCATCGCTCCTGCCGAACGGCGGCTCCTCCGCGTGTTCCGGCTTTCCGGCGACACCGAGTTCCTCCCAGACATCCCCCGCAAGCGCAAGATCGAAGTCAGGCAGGACCACCGAGCCGCCCGGCAACGCGCTGACCACGCGCAGCAATTCGGCCAAGGCCGGCGATGCGCTGGTCACGCCTGCCGCCACGATGGGATAGGACGGCGGCGCGGCGCGCCATGCCTCGGCGGCATGTTCGAACAGGCGGTTGCGGCGCTCCGGCGCATCGATCTCGCCGCGCTCCGCCAGTTCGGCGATCCAGTATTGCTGCACCTTGAGGAATGTGCGGGTATTGTCGGTCCAGTGCCCGGCAAGGTCGCCGACAATGCCGATCACCCGCTCGCTCATCAGGTCGAGCGGCGCGATGCCCTCGACCAGCAGGCGGTCCATCGTGCGGCCCAGTTCCCAGGCGCGGCGCAGCAGGGCGGCGCCCTTCCCCGCCTCGGCGCCTTCGACTTCACGCAAATAATGGGCCAGCCTGAGCCAGCGCCGCGTGGGATCGGCGGCGGGGGGAATATCGGCAGCGCCGAGCGGATCGAGCAGCGGCCCGAGCGTTTCGTCGAGGTCGAGGTCGCCCACTACCGCCATGCGCGGCAGCAGCATCCCCGGCTTGTCCGTGCTGCCGGAGTGGCGGACGAAAGCCTCGGTGACGGTGCGGACCGCACGGCGGCTCGGCAGCAGCAGGGTCAGCCGGGCAAGGCCAAGCTCACCTTCGGAGTAGCGCGGCACCAGCCCGGCCACGAGGGCATCGGCGAAACCACGGTGCGCTGCAATGGAGTAGACTTTCGGATTCATAAATCAGGTGCGGCACCAGCCCACGCCCCCACCAGCCCCCCCACGCGTGTATCTTGATGGGAGGTCGGATAAGGGCGTGGGCTGGTGCCGCCAAAATCCGCTTCACGCGGATTTTCAAACAGCCTCTCAGGCACGGGTCAGCCATTCCTCGGTCGGCTTGATGGCGCCTGGCTCGCCCACTTCGAACCACAGGCCGGTATGGGAAACACCGTAGAGGCGGCCCTCATCGATCGCGCGGTTCCACAGGACATTGGTCGAGAACGGGCCTTCCGGCGCGTCGCGCAGCAGGCGCTTCGAAACGATCTGGATGCCCATGTAGATGAACGGCGCGACATAGCCCGGCTTGCGGCGGGATATCCGGCCCAAGGCATCGAGGTGAAAGTCGCCCGCACCTTCGTGATGCATCGCCCGCGTATGCGGCACCACGAGCAACAGCGCGTCCATGCGCTCTTCGTCCCAGGCACGGGAGAGTTCGTGGAACACGTCCACCGGCCCATCGAGCCAGATATTGTCGCTGTTGAGGCAGAAGAACGTCTCGGGCAGCAGCGGCGCGGCCCTGACCATGCCGCCGCCGGTTTCCAGCAACTGGGCGCGCTCGTCGGAGACGGTGACCTGCGGCCCCTGGCGGCGGGCCTTGAAGTGACCCTCCAATGCGTCGGCCAGGTAGTGGACATTGACCACCGCCTTCTCGATCCCCGCCGCGTCGAGCTTGTCGAGCGCGTGGTCGATCAGCGACTTGCCCGCTACCCGCACCAGCGGCTTGGGCTGGGTGGCGGTGAGCGGGCGCATGCGCTTGCCCAGGCCGGCGGAAAGCACCATCGCCGTATCGCTGGCCAGCTTCCCCCCGCTCATACGGCGTAGCTCCCGCCATTCGCTGCGCGCAGATGATCGGGAATGTTGGCGTCGAACCAGCGCGCCACCGGCTCCAGCGCCGGATGGGCGAGATCGCGTTCGAGCAGGGCCCAGACGCGCGGGATCAGGTCCAGATAGCGCGGCTTGCCGTCACGCCGCCAGAGACGCACGAAGATGCCGACGATCTTGAGGTTCCGCTGCGCGCCGAGACGGGCATAATCGGCCAGGAATGTTTCGGGATCGGCGCCGGTCGCCTGGATGTAGTGATCGAACATCTCGGCCTCCAGTTCGGGCGAAACATCGCGGCGGGCATCCTGGAGCAGCGAGACGAGGTCGTAGGCGGGATGCCCGATCAGCGCGTCCTGGAAATCCAGCAGGCCTTGCTTCTCCAGCGCGCCGAGCAGCATGATGTTCTCGGCATGATAGTCGCGCAGCACGGTGACGCCGGGGCGCTGGCGGGGCAGCAGTTCGCCCAGCACCGCCTCCCAGGCGGAGATGAACCCGGCGGCATCGACATCGAGATACTGCGCCGCGCAATACCATTCGACGAACAGCCGCACTTCGCGCAAGTATTCGCTTAGCGAATAGTCGAGAAAAGGCCCCGGCGGCAGTTCACGCAGCTGCGCCAGTACCTCTACCGCACCCTTGTAGACCGCCGCTTCGTCGTCCGGCCACTGGTCCAGGTAATCGCGCATGCGGGCATGGCCGAAGTCCTCGATGAGGACGAGGCCCCGGTCGACCCGGTCCGCCAGGATGCGCGGTGCCCGCAGTCCGTTGAGGTCCAGCCAGCGCGCGGCGCGCAGGAACGGCGTCGGGTCCTCGTTGGGCGGCGGGGCGTCCATCAGCATCGCCGTCTCGCCATCGGCGCGGGTCACGCGGAAGTAGCGCCGGAACGAGGCGTCTCCGGCAAGCGGTTCGATGCGGGCCCTCGCCCAGCCGGCCTGGGCAAGGAAGGATTCGAGATCGGCGGGAAGATTCGTGCTCATTTCGGCTCCCGCCCTACCCAATGTGCGCCCGGCTCGACAATGGCGATCCGTCCCTCATCCGCAACTTCCAGCGCGATTGAGAGGCAGCCCGGCTCATGTGCGAAGCCGCCGGCATGGTCCGGCCACTCGGCGATCAGGGCCGCGCCCTGGCGATAGTCGTCGAGGCCGATTTCGTCGGCTTCCGAAGGATCCTTGAGCCGGTAGAAGTCGGCATGGACCAGCGGCAGACGCACTCCCGACCGACCGGACAGCGGCGGATCGTAGACTTCGATGATGGCGAAGCTGGGCGACGGCACTTCGCCTTCGTGCCCCAGGCCGGCGATGATCGACCGGGCAAGCGTGGTCTTGCCCGCGCCGAGGCCGCCGGTGAGCGCCACGACGTCGTCCGCGCGAAGATGATCGGCAATCGCGCGGCCGAAGCGCTCCATCGCGGCGAGATCGGGCAATGCAATCTTCACGGAAGCTCCACCAAAGCGCTGGTGCCCTTGCCGGGCTCTGAAACGAGACGCAGCGCCCCGCCATGGGCCTCCACAAGCTGGCGCGCGAGCGGCAGGCCCAGGCCCTGGCTGCGCTCCACCGACTTGCCGTCCGCACTGGCCTTCATGCCGTCCAGCGCCAGGGCGACGCTGCGGCTGTCCATGCCTGCGCCCTGGTCCTGCACGAGAATTTGAAGCCATTCCTCGCCGCCCGACTTGCGGCGGCCAAGCTGCACCCGGATGCGCTCTCCTCGCCGAGATGCGGCAATGGCATTGTCCACCAGATGCCCCAGCGCGCGCGCGAGCCGCTTGCGATCGCCCGAAATCGGGCGCAGCAGCCCGCTCGCCTGAAGGTCGAGTTCAAGGCCCGCCTTCTGCAGCCGCGAGGCGCGCTCCTCCACCACGGAGCGGACGAAAGGCATCGGATCGATCTCTTCCTTCTTGAGCGGCAGCAGGCCCGCCTCGCTCTGCGACAAGTCCAGCAGGCTATCGATATGATCGCCCAGTTGCTCCACCGACGTCAGGATTGCGCCGACATAGTCCCGGCCGCTCTCGGACAAGTCGCCGCCGACGCCAGCCTCCAGCAGTTCCGCGAAACCGCCGATCGAGGTGAGCGGCGTGCGCAGTTCGTAGCTCATCTTGGCCAGAAAACGCGTCTTGATCGCATCCGCTTCGATCAGTGCGGCATTGCTTTCGCGCAAGGCTGCCTCGGCCTTCTGCGAATCGGTGATGTCGAGCACGGCCAGCAGCCCGTTGCCATCGGGTAGCGGCACGCCCGCGAATTCCAGCATGCGCCCATCGGCCAGAGCGATACGACCGCCCTTCTGCATGCGATCCAGCGTGGCGCTGCGCACGACGCCGCCGACCGTCTCCGCCTCAGCCGGGCGCTGGAGGTGCGGCGCGATCTTCTTGAGCAGGTCCTGCATGTGCGGATGGGTGTCGAGGAAGTCGCTGTCCAGGCCCCAATCGGCAGCGAAACGGCGGTTCCATATCTGCAAACGTCCGTCCGGCGCGAAGACCGCGATGGATTCGAACAGGCTGTCGAACGTGGCCGTCCGCGTGCGCAGCAGGGTGTCGCGAACGGCGGACAGGCGCAGCTGCTCGGTGCGATCCTCCGCGATCAGCATCAGCCCGCCGTCCGGCACCGGCTGGGCGACGATGCGCAGATGCGTGCCGTCCGCCAGGGTCCAGGCTTCCTCGCTCGCCTCACCCGAGGCGAACCAGGCGGCCTTCTCACGCCGCCACGCCGGGAAGTCGCGCGCTTCGGGCACGCGACCAGCATCGCGCGCGGCATCCAGCAGACGCTCGAATGCGGGCAAGTCCTGAAGCGTGCTAGCCGGGAGTTTGAACAGGCGCTGGAACGGCTGGTTGGCGAAGGTCAGACGCTTCCTGGCGTCGAACTGGGCGACGCCGGCAGAAAGCTGGTCCAGCAGCCCGCGCTGCGCCTCGCGGAACGCGCGGAACGAGCGCGACATTTCTTCGAGGTCTTCGATGTCGACGGCATAGCCGGCCACCCCGTCCTCGCCCAGCGGCAGGTCGCTGACCCGCATCGCGCGGCGCTGGCCGTTGATCGTGGTCGACACGATGCGCTGGATCGGCGCGCCCTTGTCGGACGCGGCGCGCGCCACTTGCGCGGGAGTGAGGCCATCGACGTTCTCGATCAGTTCGGTGCCGCTGGCGACCACCCCCTGCGCGCTGTCTCCGCCTACGGCTGCGACATAGGCCGAGTTCACCAGTTGCAGCTCGCCGTCCGGACGGCGGAACCACATCGGCATCGGCGCCGCTTCGATCAGCGAGACGAGCGCGGTGAAATCCCCCTTCGCCCGCGAGGCTTCGTCGCGCAGGCGGGTGAGTTCGGTTTCGCTGTCGGAAAAGTCGAAGACCCAGACCAACGCCGCCCCGCCGGGCGAAATCTGCGGATCGGCCAGATGGCCGCGCAGCGCCAGCGATCGGGACGAACCGCGCGGCGTCAGCACCATGCGGAAAGGCGCGGCGGTCTTCTGGGTGCGGCGCACCGCCTCGGTCAGTTCCTCCAGCTTCGCCGTGGGAAGGCCACGCTCGCCGGTGTCGAGTTCCGAGAGGAACTGCGGAACCCCGTCCAGCCCGAGCCACTGCGCCAGGCGCGGACTCGCCTCGATTCGCCCGTCGGAGCGAACGAGCAGCGGCAGCGCGGGCGATTCCTCGACCATGCGGCCCAGCCTGCGGGCTGAGCGAAGCTGGTTCTCGGCCCGCTTCTGGCGGCTGCGGGCGGTCAGCACGGCCCAAGCCGCCGCCATCATCCAGGCAGCGAGCAGAAGGCCGATCAGGAGGGGTACGAGGCGATCCTGGTCCATTCACCCACGGCTATGATGCGGGGAAGCCATAAACACAATGGGAGAGCGCCACGATTGCGGCACTCTCCCCATCGTTAGCCAATAAAGGCCCTACCCATCAATAACGATAGTGGTCCGGCTTGAACGGGCCGGCTTCCGGCACGCCGATGTAGTCGGCCTGCTTCTTCGAAAGCTTGGTGAGCTTCACGCCCAGCTTTTCGAGGTGGAGCGCGGCGACCTTCTCGTCGAGGTGCTTGGGCAGCACATAGACTTCGTTCTTGTACGCATCGTTGCGGGTGTAGAGTTCGATCTGCGCCAGCGTCTGGTTGGTGAAGCTCGACGACATGACGAAGCTGGGGTGGCCGGTGGCGCAGCCCAGGTTCACCAGACGGCCCTTGGCGAGCACGATGATCTGCTTGCCGTCCGGGAAGGTGACGAGGTCGGTGCCCGGCTTGACTTCCTTCCAGTCGTAGTTGTCGAGCGCCGAGATCTGGATCTCGCTGTCGAAGTGGCCGATGTTGCAGACGATCGCCTTGTCGCGCATGGCTTCCATGTGCTCGCCGGTGATGACGGCTTCGTTGCCGGTGGCGGTGACGAAGATGTCGCAGCGCTTCACGGCGTCTTCCATGGTGACGACTTCATAGCCTTCCATGGCGGCCTGAAGGGCGCAGATCGGATCGATTTCAGTGACCATCACGCGGGCGCCGCCGTTGCGGAGCGAAGCGGCCGAGCCCTTGCCGACGTCGCCGAACCCGGCAACGCAAGCGACCTTGCCGGCCAGCATCACGTCCGTCGCGCGGCGGATCGCGTCAACCAGCGATTCCTTGCAGCCGTAGAGGTTGTCGAACTTCGACTTGGTGACCGAATCGTTCACGTTGATCGCGGGGAACGGCAGCTTGCCGTCCTTGGCGAGGTGATAGAGGCGGTGAACGCCGGTGGTGGTCTCTTCCGAAACGCCCTTGATGGCCTTGACCGAGGCGGTCAGGTAGCCGGGCTTCGCCTTGAGGAAGGCGTTCAGCGCGCGGACGAACTCGATTTCCTCGGCATTGGTGGGCTCGAACAGCGGCTCACCGGCTTCGACGCGTGCGCCCCAGAGCGCGAACATGGTGGCGTCGCCGCCGTCGTCGAGGATCAGGTTGGCGGTGAGGTCAGGGTTTTCCTCGGTCGACCAGTCGAAGATCTTGCCGACGTAGTCCCAGTAATCGGCCAGCGATTCACCCTTGATCGCGTAAACCGGGATGCCGGCGGCGGCGATGGCGGCGGCGGCGTGGTCCTGGGTCGAGAAGATGTTGCAGGTGGCCCAGCGCACGTCGGCGCCGAGCGCGACCAGCGTCTCGATCAGCACGGCGGTCTGGATCGTCATGTGCAGCGAGCCGGTGATGCGCGCACCCTTGAGCGGCTGCGACGCGCCGAATTCCTCGCGCAGCGCCATCAGGCCCGGCATTTCGGTTTCGGCGATGTTGATCTCGGTACGGCCGAAATCGGCGAGCGCAATATCGGTGATGGCGTAGTCGTGGGCGATCTGGGCAGTGGCCACGGGAAGCTCCTGGTACGTTGGACGTTACGGGAGACGCCGGACCTGAAGCCCGGCGTCTCGAATGCATCGTCCCTACCCCGTCAGCTTTCGCGACGCAAATATAAAGATATCTTTATATGCTTCGCGAAAGTTGCGCTGAAGCCCTTGTACTCATGCCAGATCGAAGCGATCCGCGTTCATCACCTTGGTCCAGGCCGACACGAAGTCCTTGAGGAACCTCGGCCCGCCATCCGAAGCGGCATAGACCTCGCTGAGCGCGCGAAGCTGCGAGTTGGAGCCGAACACAAGGTCCGTCCGCGTCGCCGTCCATTTCGTCTGGTTGGATGCACGGTCGGTGCCGGTGAAGGTCTCGTCCGCCGCATCGTCCACCTGCTTCCACGCCGTGCCCATGTCGAGCAGATTGACGAAGAAGTCATTGGTAAGCTGACCCGGCCGGTCCGTGAACACGCCGTCCTGCTTGCCGCCGTGGTTGGCTCCAAGCACGCGCAAGCCCCCGACGAGCACCGTCATTTCAGGCGCGCTGAGGCCCAGAAGCTGCGCGCGGTCGATCAGCAGTTCCTCGGTCGGCACCGTGAACGACACCTGGAGGTAGTTGCGGAAGCCGTCCACTTTCGGCTCGAGCACGGCGAAGCCTTCCACGTCGGTCTGATCCTGAGAAGCGTCGGTACGCCCGGGTGAGAAAGGCACATCGACCGGCGTTCCGGCATCGGCCGCCGCCTTCTCGATACCGGCGCCGCCGCCGAGCACGATCAGATCCGCGATCGAGACTTTCCGGCCAGAGGCGCCGCCATCGAATGCGTCCTTGATGCCCTCGTAGACCTTGAGGACCTTGGCGAGCTTCTCAGGCTCGTTCACGTCCCAGTCCTTTTGTGGGGCAAGGCGGATGCGGCCACCATTGGCGCCGCCACGATGGTCCGATCCGCGATAGGTCGACGCGGAAGCCCAGGCGGTGGAAACCAGTTCCGCCACCGAGAGGCCCGAGCCGAGAACCTTCTGCTTGAGCGCGGCGATGTCCTCCCCGGTGATCGCAGGGCCGTTCGCGGTCGGAATCGGATCCTGCCAGAGCAGGTCTTCCTCGGGAACTTCCGGCCCAAGGTAGCGCGCCTTCGGCCCCATGTCGCGGTGGCAGAGCTTGAACCAGGCCCGTGCGAAAGCATCCGCGAAATAGTCGGGATCGGCGCGGAAGCGCTCCATGATCTTGCGGTATTCGGGATCGACCTTGAAGGCCATGTCGGCGGTGGTCATCATCGTCGGCACGCGACGCTCGGGGCTGTGCGCGCCGGGCGCCATGTCTTCGGGCTTCTGGTCGATCGGCTGCCACTGCTGCGCACCCGCCGGGCTGCGCACCAGTTCGTATTCGTAGTCGAGCAGCATGTGCAGGAAGCTCATGTCCCACTTGGTCGGCGTCGGCGTCCAGGCACCTTCCAGGCCTGAGGTGATCGTGTGATCACCGAAGCCGCTTTCATGGCCGCTCTGCCAGCCAAGACCCTGCTGGGCGATGTCCGCGCCTTCCGGTTCGGCGCCGACCTTGGCCGCGTCGCCCGCGCCGTGGCACTTGCCGAAGGTGTGGCCGCCCGCGGTGAGCGCGGCGGTTTCCTCGTCGTTCATGCCCATGCGCGCGAACGTCTCGCGGATGTCGCGGGCCGACCCGACGGGATCGGGATCGCCGCCGGGGCCTTCCGGATTGACGTAGATGAGGCCCATCTGGATCGCCGCCAGCGGGTTTTCGAGGACCATCTCCTTGTCCGGCTGGATGCGCGTTTCCGCGCCCTGGCCGACCCACTCCTCCTCGGTGCCCCAGTAGACGTCTTTCTCCGGCTCGAACACGTCCTCGCGCCCGCCGCCGAAGCCGAAGGTCGGCCCGCCCATGGATTCGATGGCGACGTTGCCGGTCAGGATCAGCAGGTCCGCCCAGGAGAGCTTGGCGCCGTACTTCTGCTTGATCGGCCAGAGCAGGCGGCGCGCCTTGTCAAGATTGGCATTGTCCGGCCAGGAGTTGAGCGGCGCGAACCGCTGGTTGCCCGAAGAGGCGCCGCCGCGCCCGTCGCCGGTGCGATAGGTGCCCGCGCTGTGCCAGGCCATGCGAATGAAAAACGGGCCGTAGTGACCGTAGTCCGCCGGCCACCAGGGCTGGCTGTCGGTCATCAGTGCGGCAAGATCGGCCTTCACCGCCGCATAGTCGAGCGACTTGAAGGCTTCGGCATAGTCGAAGTCGTCGCCCAGAGGATTCGCGCCGCCCTGGGGCAGGATGTCGAGGGACAGCTGGTTGGGCCACCAGTCGCGATTGGTGCGGCCCAAGAGCGAACGTATCGGCGTGCCTTTCATCGGGCAACCACTGGTCTTGGCGTCCATGTCGTTCTCCTTCCGGTCGTGCCCGCCCTGTCACCGGGCGGTGTGAAATCGCCGGTCGGCACTCTGCCCGTGCCGCGCCTGCCGACGCGGTCAGCTTGCCAGATATGCCGCAGCGTTCAAAGCGCTGCGCACCTGCCCGGCAGCGCGAAATTCCGATTATCGACCGGGACGAAAGTGATCAGCGGCAAGGCCTCCGCGCCTGGTTTTTCCGCCTCCTGCCGCTCTCGGTGGACTTTCAGGACAGGAGGCGGAAGTGGCGATGGAGGGTCGATGCCCGCCATCACACGCCCAAGGGAAAAGCCGCAGCTCTCCCGCATTTTCCAAGCGCCCGGTAGGCTGCAAGGCCACTCCTGACTGTGGCCCGGCGGCAGACGAACGCCGATATTTCTATCGAGCGTGCTATCGAATGAAATTGTTACACTCGCAAGACATGCCGTTCAACACCGGCACAAAGATATCGCCAGCTCTTTACTGGAGCCGCAACGACCACTGACGACCTCAAGATTGCAGCATCTTGAAAAACAATTGCAACATGGCCCTGCGCTACGCAGCGTGGACAACTTCGGCTCGCCGAATGGCCGGGATGGGTGGGAAGCAGCCATCAAATGCATGCATCGTGCTCCTGAAGCTTTTTTTCGATCTGACGGATGTAAGAAGGAGGCGCTGGCCCAACCTTAATTACTTGAGATGCAAAAAATTCGTTGGGAAACGCGTTTAAATGTCCAAAATCTCCAGGATATGAGGCCATCCATCCCTCGATTTCCGCATACGCAATCCCGGCAGTGGCCCGACTATGGGGGCAGGTAGCGGATGAATTTAGGCTAAGCTGGCGCTCAAGATCTTCGCCACATCCGTACTTGGGGCAATGAAACGACGCATGTTCACCTGTCTCGGTGTGAAAAGCCGCCGCCTCGCCTCCAGTCATTACCTTGCCAGAGTACGCGCGCCTTTCCCCTAGAATTGCACAGCCAACGTCCTTTGGAGACAAGGCCTCCGGAAGAGTCGCATTGGGAAGTCCAATTATGCATGCTGCGTAATATACAGCCGGCCTATTCTGGAATAATGTAATGAGGCTAACTGCCAGCATAGCGACTGACAAAAGTGGCATAATCCAGCGCCGTTTCTGATCCATGGCGCAAGAATGCACGGATTTTGTATGTCCGCAATGGGGCGCTTGCAGACCGTCCGGACGCGTTCACGCGGACCAAATGCGCCGGGGCCGTTTTCGGCGGAATGACGCAGCGTGGAGCCGTGCCCGCGGGCTTCGACCGCGTCACTCGTGGCGAAGTGCGTCGATGGGATTGAGGCTGGCCGCGCGTCTGGCCGGGAAATAGCCGAAGATCACGCCGATCGCGGCGGACACCGCAAAAGCGCCGAGATTCACGGCCGGATCAAATATCCAGGGCAGGTCCATCAACGGCGTCGCCACGCCTACCACCAGTTGCGCCAGCAGCAGTCCGATCAGCCCGCCGAGGCACGACAGCACGACGGCTTCCACCAGGAACTGCAGCAGGACCTCGCTGGCGACGGCGCCGATGGCGAGACGTATGCCGATTTCGCGCGTACGCTCCGTCACCGAGACCAGCATGATGTTCATGATGCCGATCCCGCCCACGACCAGGCTGATCGCGGCGACCGCAGCGACGATCCGGGTCAGCATCGTCGTCGTCTGCGTCAGGGTGTCGGATATCTGCTTGGTGTCGAAAATGTTGAAATCGTCGTCCTTGCCTTCGGTGATGTGGCGGCGTTCGCGCAGCAGCCGGGTCAAAGTCTGCTGGACCTGCTCGGTGGAATAGTTCTGGTCCACGCCGACCAGGATCGTGCGGATCGCGGTCGTGCCGAGGAAGCGGCGCTGCACCGTCTTGATCGGCATGATGACGATATCGTCCTGGTCTCCGCCGAACCCGGCCTGGCCCTTGGTGGTAAGGAGGCCGATCACGTCGCAGGACACCTCGCCGATGCGAAAGCGCTTGCCGATCGGATCCGCGCCCCGGAACAGGTTGGTGCTCACTGTGGAGCCGATGATGCAGACAGATTTGCCCGCCGTTTCCTCGTCCTCGTTGAACGATCGCCCGGTTTGCAACGGCCAGGGTTGGATCTTGAAGAAATCCGAAGTGGTGCCGTTGATCGTCGTCGACCAGTTGGCGCCCTCGTAGATCGCCGTGCCGCTGGCAGAGGCCTGGGGCGCGACGGCCGTGACGCCGCCCACCTGCTGGCGGATCGCCATGATATCGGCCGGTTCGAAGTCGCGCGGCGCCGGGCCGCCACCGCCGCGTCCGAACCCCTGGCCAGGGCGGACCTGAAGAATGTTGGTGCCCAGCGCCGCGATCTGCTGGGTGACGGCCGCCGTGGTCGCCTTGCCGAGCGTGACCATCGAGACGACGGCTGCCACGCCGATGACGATACCCAGCATCGTCAGCAAGGAACGCAGGACGTGCCGCCGGATGGAGCGCAGCGCGAGAAGAAGGATCGTGCCCAGCATCAGCCGGTCACTCCGCCGGTTGTTCCGCCCATCGCCTCGGGACGCCGACCGGCCTCTTCGATCCGGTCGATCAGCCCGTCCTTGAAGTGGACGATGCGGCGGGCATATTCGGCCATGTCCGGCTCATGGGTGACCATCAGCACGGTGATTCCGGAATCGCGGTTGAGCGTGGCAAGGAATTCCATGATCTCCACGGAGCGCTGGCTGTCGAGGTTGCCGGTCGGCTCGTCCGCCAGCAGGATCTCCGGGTTGGTGACGATGGCGCGGGCGATGGCGACGCGCTGCTGCTGGCCGCCGGAAAGCTCGCCCGGCGTGTGCCCGGCCCAGTCGGCAAGGCCGACCTTCTCGAGGGCGGCCATGGCTTCCTGGCGGCGGTTCTGCTTGGCATCGCCCCGGTACAGCAGCGGCAGCTCGACGTTCTCCAGCGCGGAAGTGCGCGCCAGCAGATTGAAGCCCTGGAACACGAACCCCAGGTATCTGCGCCGCAGCAGCGCCCGCTGGTCGCGGTCGAGATCCTCGACATGGTGGCCGTGGAACAGGAAGGCGCCCGAAGTCGATACATCCAGGCAGCCGAGAATGTTCATCATGGTCGACTTGCCTGACCCGGACGGCCCCATGACCGCCACGAAGTCCCCGGCCGCGATGTCGAGATCGACGCCCTTGAGCGCGCGAAACGCCGTCTCCCCGGTGCCGAACACTTTGGTGATCCCGCGCAGGGAGATGATGGGCGCTGCGGGCGATTCCGTTCCGGCCATGCGCGGCGACCTCAGCTTCCCGTGCCGGCAAGTTCGCCGGTTATGACCTGCATGCCGGGCTTCAGACCGCCCGAAAGCACTTCGGTCTGCTGGCCGTTGGTGCTGCCGGTGACGATCTCGATGGCCTGCGGCTGACCCTCCGTCGTGAGGACATGGATGGTCTGCCGCGATCCCCGGTCGAGAGTCGCGCTCTTTGGGGGACGCTGGCCACGGCGTGGTCGGAAGCTGATCGCACCCGTCACGCCGCCGCCCTTCTTGGCCTTTCCGGTTACTTGCGGCGTGTAGGAAAGCGCCGCGTTGGGGATCAGCAGGACGTTCCGCTTGTCCGAGGTGACGATATCGGCCGTGGCGGTCATGCCGGGGCGCAGCTTGAAGTCGGCATTGGCGACGGAAAGATCGGCGGCATAGGAAACCACTTGGCCGCTGGTGCTGGTCGCGCTCGTCGAGGAACTGGACGAGCCGGCCGAAGAGGCCGTCAGGTTGGACGCGATCTCCACCCGGGTGATCTTCGCGGGGAAGGTCTGACCGGGGAAGGCATCGACGGTGAAGTTGGCGCTCTGCCCTTCCTTCACCGTGCCGACGTCCGCTTCGTCGATAGCCACTTCCAGCTTCATCTGGCTGAGATCCTCGGCGATGACGAACAACGTCGGGGTGTTGAACGAGGAGGCCACGGTCTGGCCGGGATCGACCTGCCGTGCCAGCACGACGCCGGAGACCGGCGAGATGATCCGCGCCCGTGCTCGCTGGGTCTGGTTCTGGGCCAGCGAGGCCTCTGCGGCGACCACGTTGGCCTGCGCCGTCTTCAATGCGGCAACGGCGCGCTGAACGTCGGCCCGGCCTGCCTGAAGCTCGGTCCTGGAAGGAACCTTGCCGCCCGAGAGGCGCGACACTTCCTCCAACCGTGCAAGCTGAGCCTGCGATTCCGCGACGGTTGCCCGGGCCTGGTCCACTTGCGCGCGATTGGCATTGAGCTGCGCCTGGCCTTGCCGGATCTGGTCCTCGATCTGCTCGGGATCGATCTCTGCCAGCACCTGCCCCGCCGTCACCCGGTCGTTCACGTCGACGAGCACTTTCACCACGAGGCCGGATAGCTGCGACCCCACGGTGACCTGGTTGGTCGGCGCCAGCTTGCCGGTGGCCGAGACGCTGGTGATCAACCGGCCCCTCTCCGCCTTGGTGGTGGCATAGCTTTGCGTCTCCGCCGGACCGAGGCAGCGCGCGAGCAGGATGCAAAGCAGCACCAGCAGCACCAGTCCGGTCAAGAACACCCATTTGCGCCGCCAGACCGGCTTCTTCTCCACGCCCAGGAATTCATCGAGTTTATCGTCGGCCATTTCAGTCGGTTCCCCGGGGCTCGGTTGCCAGCTCGGTGTAATCGGATGTCGGATCCCAGCCGCCGCCGAGCGCGTCGTAAAGCGCGATCAGAGCGGTGGCCCGGTCCGAGCGGGCCTGGACCAGACCGTTCCGCGCGGAGATCAGCGCGCTTTCCTGCGTGTTGAGCGTGGTGAAGTCGGTCAGCCCGCTGCGGTACTGCGCCCGCGCCAGCAGGGCGGAGTTGTTCGAGGCGTCGAAGGCGATGGCGAACTGCCGCTCGCGCTCCTCGGCGGACCTCAGGGCGATCACGGCGTTCTCGATATCTTCCAGCGCCACCAGGACCGAGGATTTGTACGCCGCAAAAGCCCCGTCCGCCGCCGCACGGCTGGAGCGGACCTGCGCGCCCAGGCGACCGGCGTTGAAGATCGCCTGGCTGATGCCGCCGAACAGCCCGCCGGTGATCGTGTCGAACAGGCTGCCGAAGCCGGAGGCATTGGTGTCGAGGCTGCCGCTGATGGTGAGCTGCGGCAAAAGCTGCGCCTTGGCCACCCCGATCTGCGCGGTCGTGGCCGCCAGCTGGCGCTCCGCCGCGCGCACGTCCGGCCGCTGGCGCAGCACGTTGGCGGGGATGCCCGCGCCGACCTGCCCCGGCCCCCTGGGGATCGGCCGGACGGATTCAAGCAGCGGCTTCACGCCGCCGGGCGCCTGGCCGGTCAAGACCGAGATCCGCGACACGGCGGCATTGTATTGCTGCTCAATCTGCGGAATGCCCGCCGCGGTCTGCGCCCGGCTTGCGCGGGCCTGCTCCTGATCCACCGAGGAGACCAGGCCGGCAAGAACCCGCCACTCGGCGATCTGGAGGTTTTCGTCCTGGATCGCCAGGCTGGCGCGGGCATTGGCAAGCTGCGCCTGGTAAGCGCGCGCCAGCACGTAATTGCGCGCAACTTCGCTCTCCACCGTCAGCAGAGTGGTGGCATAGTCGAACCCGGAAGATTCGAACTGCGCCCGGCTCGCTTCCACCGCGCGGCGATTTCCGCCGAACAGGTCGAGCTGGTAGCTGGCGTCGAGCCCGAGAGCGAGGCTGGAACGACCGCCGCCCCCGGTCTGGGTCACGGTGCCGTCGGGCAAGGTGATCGCCGTGCCGCCGCCGCGCAGCGCCTCGCTGCGGCCGGCGCTTCCCGAGCCGCTGAGCGAGGGGAACAGCGCGGCACGGCTGATCACCAGCGATTCGCGCGCTTGCCGCAGCCGTGCGAGGGCCTGCTCCAGATCGAGGTTCGCCGCCGCTGCCTGTTCCACGAGCTGCGTCAAAACGGGATCGTCGAAGTTGCGCCACCAGCGCGTTATATCTTCGGCCTGCGCTGCTGCAGTGACCGACCACTGCTCCGGCACACCCAGTTGCCCGGCGCTCTGCGGCTTGTAATCGGGGCCTGCCGCGCAAGAGGCCAGCAAGCCTGCCGCGAGCGGGACGAGAAGAAGGCGATCGATTCCGGCTCGCAAAGTCATCGGGCTCCAGGTGATCCTCGACGAAAGCGAAGATGGTCCGTTTCTGCAACCAAGGTCAAGAAGAAGCTGCGGCGATTACAAAGTCTTGTCCTCTCCTGTGGTTCCCGGTTGCAGGATCGCGCAGCGCAAATTTTCCGAGGCCGGCAACGGAGCGCCTCCCCCCACGCCGTCGTTCCATACTGCCCTTCGCATGATAGCCATGATACGGGCTCATCAATGCACCGCGAACATCTGGCCGACCTCACCGCCCTCATTGCCGTCGCCGACGAAGGCAGCTTCACGCGCGCCGCCGCCAAGCTTGGCTCCTCGCAATCGGCCTTGAGCCACACGATCCGCCGACTGGAAGCGCGCCTCGGCGTGCGGCTGCTGTCCAGGACTACCCGCGCGGTTTCCCCCACGGAGGCGGGCGAGCGGCTGCTGGCTACCTTGCGCCCCGCCATGGACGAGATCACCATGGGCCTGGCCACGGTCAGCGAGATGCGCGACAAGCCGGCGGGAACCGTGCGCCTGACGGTTTCCGAACATGCGGCGAACTCGGTCGTCTGGCCGGTGCTGCGCAAGTTCCTCCCGCTCTATCCCGATATCAACGTAGAGCTGAACATCGACCCCGGCTTCGTCGATATCGTCGCAGAGCGTTTCGATGCCGGCGTCCGTCTGGGCGAGTCCATCGCCCGAGACATGATCGCCGTACGCATAGGACCGCGCGCAAGGCTGGTGCCGGTGGCTTCCCCCGAATATGTCGCTCGCCACGGAATGCCGGAGACGCCGCACGATCTTGCCGCGCACCAGTGCATCAACCTGCGCTTTCGCTCGCGCGGCAACATCTACGCCTGGGAGTTCGAGAAGGACGGACGCGAGTTGACCGTCCGCGTCGATGGCCAGCTTACGTTCGACAGCATGGCGATGATCCTGCGAGCCGCTCTGGACGGCGCAGGGATCGCCATGATGATGGATACTTACGCACGGGATCATATCGAAGCCGGCAGGCTGGTTCCCCTGCTGGACGACTGGTGCCAACCTTTCTCAGGCTACCATCTCTATTACCCCAGCCGCCGCCAGCCTTCGGCGGCGTTCCGGCTGCTCGTGGACGCCTTGCGCTACCGCGGGGACTAGATCGCCTTTGCAGCGCCGAAAGGGTAGAGCATGCCCTCAAGCATCCCACACTTGCCAGTGATACCTTGTTAGCACTACCTCCGCTCATGCCGAACCGCGATCGAGGCGGTAGGCCCGTCGCATGGGAGCGGACTGGAAGCGATGATGACTCTCGAAGCGCTTACTCTCGAAGCACAGGGCTATCGGCTGGAACTGGCGCCGGAACGCGGCGGCTCCGTGTTGCGGCTGGACTGGCGCGGAGAGCCGCTGCTGCGGCCCCTATGCGGAAACACGATCTTCGATGTCGCCAGCTTTCCGCTGGTACCTTTCTCCAACCGCATCGCGCGGGGCCGCTTCAACACCGGCCTGCGCAAAGGCACGATCGCGCCGAACTTCCCCGGTTCCGACCATCCCCACCCACTTCACGGCTTCGGCTGGCTCGCTGCATGGAAACTGATGGAGCTGGCCGAGAACCGCGCCGTACTGGAACACGGCTATCCCGGCGGCGAGTGGCCATGGCCTTACCGCGCCCGCCAGACGTTCGAACTGGGCGCAGAGGGTCTGGTGACAAGGCTTTCCGTCATCAACCTCGGCGATGCGGCGATGCCCGCGGGGCTGGGTTTCCACCCCTATTTCCCGCGCGACGCCGTGACCGTCTATCGGGGCCTGCACCGGGGCGAATGGTACAACACACCCGATTGCCTGCCCAGTTCGCTCGACGAACATGAGGAAGCGATCGACTGGTGGCAGGGCCAGCCGGTCGATGCCCGCGCCGTCGACACTGCCTATACCGGGCGCGAGGGCCTGCTGGAAATCGACTGGCCCTCGCGCGGGCTCGGCGTCACGATCGCGCCTTCGCGGGAACTGACGACCACGGTGGTCTTCTCGCCGGAAGGCCAGGATTTCTTCTGCGTCGAGCCGGTCAGCCATGCCACCGACGCCATCAACCGCGCCCCGGAGACGATGATCTGGCTGGACCCCGGCGATACTGCGGAAGTGAGCATGACAATCACGGCAAGAACCCTGGCCTGACCTGCATCCCGGCGACTGCGCTACATCCTGCAACATCGCGATTGACGGCTTTGCATCTGCCGATCCCGGCAAAACGCAGCGTCAGCCGTCCCGGCGCGCACCCGGCCCGAAATGCGCGGTCAGTTCGTAGGCTCCCGCAAGGAAAAGCTGGCGAACATAGGTAATCGCCTCGGAGCCTCGCCAGGTCTTGCGCTCCACGCAGAGGCAGGGCGCGCCGAGTGCCACGGTGAGCGCGCGGGCCTGCGCGGCGCTGGCGCCGGTGGCGGTGATATGGGCGTCGGCTTCGGTCCAAGGGACATGCTCGAGCAGCCAGGTGCCAGGCGAGGAGCCGGTGAAGTCGGCCAGCAGCATTTCCGGCACTGCGGCCACGTTCACAAAGCGGTGCTCCCAGGCGAAAGGCGTGCCGTCCGCGAAATGCACCCCTTCCAGTTCCAGCAGCGGCACCGTGCGGTCCACCCGCCATTCGGGCCGCGCCTGCCCACCATCAAGCTCACGGCGCAAGCCAAGGTCGAAGCGGTAGCTCTGCCCGCGTTCGGCCACTTGCGCGCCGATGTCGGGAATATCCATGGCCATCGCATGAACGCGCGGCCGGGCGACGAAAGTGCCGGCCTTCTTCCGCCGGTCCACCAGCCCCGCCGTGGCGAGCGCGGAAAGGGCCTTGTTCACCGTCATGCGCGCGCAGTCGTAATGCGCCATCAGGGCCTGCTCGGTCGGCAGGCGCGCGCCCGGACCCAGCGCGCCGGAAAGAATGCGCGTCTCGAAATCCTGACGGATGCGTTCGTGGAGCGGTAAGTTCACCCGATCAGCCTGCCCAACCTGTCCCTGTAACGCCGGACGACCTCGTCTCGCGCGCGATGACGGCCACCGCTTACCACTTGCGCGCCGAAGCGCCAGACGCAATCCACGCCGCTGCGCCCGGCGGCGAAGACCAGCCCGTCGAGCAGGCGGTCGCTGCCGCGCGCCGCCAGCGAGGGATGGTCGAGGTTCAGCGAGACGGCATCGAACGGCAAGCCGATGGAAAGACCGGCCTTTGCGCCGCCCTCTTTCACGTCAAGCGCCTGCGCGCCGCCTCGCACGGCCTGGCTCCAGAGCATTTCGCCGGTGGAGCGCACATGGCTGCTGCTGACGATATTGCGCCCGCGATGCTGGAGGCGCTGGCCATATTCGAACAACCGCAGTTCCTCGGTAGCATCGATCAGCACGTTCGAGTCGCTGCCGAGGCCCCAATTGCCGCCCTCGGCAAGAAAGATCTGCGCCGGGAACAGCCCGTCCCCCAGATTGGCTTCGGTAATGGGGCAGAGCCCTGCCACCGCGCCGCTTCGCGCCAGCCTGCGCGTCTCGTCTTCGGTCATGTGCGTGGCGTGAACGAGACACCATCGCCGGTCCACCGCTGAATGGTCGAGCAGCCACTCCACCGGCCGCTGTCCGCTCCAGGCGAGGCAGTCCTCGACCTCGCGGACCTGCTCGGCGATATGAATGTGGATCGGCAGGCCGGGGGCCATCGTCTCCAGCGCGGCGAGTTGTTCGGGCGACACCGCGCGCAAGCTATGCGGCGCCAGGCCGACCACGGCGTCTTCCAACTCGGCCACGACCGATCCAGCGCCGTCCAACAGCCGCGCAAAACCGTCGAGATCGTGCAGGAAGCGCCGCTGTCCCTCGCTGGGCGGCTGGCCACCGAAGCCGGAATGGGCGTAGAATACCGGCAGCAGCGTCAGTCCGATGCCGGTCTCGGCTGCCGCGCGCGCGATGGCGGCACTCATCTCGGCCGGATCGGCATAGGCCCGGCCTTGCGGGTCGTGGTGAAGATAGTGGAACTCGCCGACGCGGGTGAAGCCGCTTTCGAGCATCTCCAGGTAGGCTATCGCTGCCAGAGCCTGGAGGTCGTCCGGCGTCATCCGGTCCAGGAAGCGGTACATGACCTCGCGCCAGGTCCAGAAGCTGTCAGCCTTGTCGCCGCGACGCTCGGCCAGTCCGGCCATGCCGCGCTGGAAGGCATGGCTATGGAGATTGCCCAGCCCGGGGAGCACGCAAGCATGACGCTCGTCGCCCGCCCGCGCCGCAACGCCGCTCTCGATGCCGGAAACCCGTCCATTCCGGAGTATGAAACGCACGCCGGACGTCCAGCCGTCGGCCAACATCGCCTTGTCTGCAAAGATGGTGCGCGTCGCGACATCGGGCATCGGGAAGTTCCTTTCAGCATTTTGTCTATACATTAAAATGAACAGGTGCAATAACAGCAGCTATCAACAAGGATCGACTCGCCATGCGCTGCGACAGGCTCTGGAAACATGCCCGACTGGCGACGATGACAGGCAAGGGTTTGACACCTGAGCTGGGTGTCGTCGAACAGGGCGTGATCGCTTCCCTGGACGGCACGATCCTGTACGCCGGTCCGCAAGCCGATGCGCCTGCATTCGACCCTGCCGAAGTGACCGACTGCGAGGGCCGCTGGATCACACCGGGCCTGATCGACTGCCACACCCACCTCGTCTTCGGCGGCGATCGCGCGCGGGAATTCGAGCTGCGGCTGGAAGGGGCTTCCTACGAGGACATCGCCCGGGCCGGCGGCGGCATCGTCTCGACCATGAAGGCCACCCGGGCCGCCAGCGAGGACGCGCTTGTCGCGTCCGCCCTGCCCCGGCTCGATGCGCTGCTGGCGGAGGGCGTCACCACTGTCGAGGTAAAGTCCGGCTATGGCCTCGACCTCGCAAGCGAACTCAGGATGCTCCGCGCCGCGCGTCGTCTGGGCGAGGTGCGGCGCGTGCGGATCGTCACGACCTTCCTCGGCGCCCATGCCCTTCCCCCGGAGTTCGCAGGCGATGCGACCGGTTACATCGACCATGTCTGCAACGACATGCTTCCCGCGGTGGCACAGGCGGGCCTTGCCGATGCCGTGGACGCCTTCTGCGAGGGCATCGGCTTCTCGACCGAGCAGACCGAGCGCCTGTTCCGCGCCGCCACTGCCCTCGGCCTGCCGGTAAAGCTCCACGCCGAGCAGCTTTCCAACCTCCACGGCGCCGCCCTCGCCGCGCGGCACGGAGCACTCTCGGCGGATCATCTGGAACACCTCGACGCGGCAGGCGTGGCGGCCATGGCCGCATCCGGCACCGTCGCCACACTGCTTCCCGGCGCTTACTACTTCTGCCGCGAGACCGTGCTGCCGCCGATCGGCGCCCTGCGCGCGGCGAGCGTCCCCATCGCGCTGGCGACCGACTGCAACCCCGGCACGTCGCCGCTCACCTCGCTGCTGCTGGCGATGAACATGGGCGCAACGCTGTTCCGTCTCACCGTGCCCGAATGCCTCGCCGCCGTGACCCGCAACGCCGCGCAGGCGCTCGGCCTTTCCCATCGGCTCGGCTCGCTCGAAGCCGGCAAGGCCTGCGACCTGGCGATCTGGAACATCGAGCGCCCGGCCGACCTCGTTTACCGCATGGGCTTCAATCCGCTCCATGCGCGCATCTGGAGTGGACAATGAACGACATCCTCCTCAGTCCTGGCCTCGTGAGCGTGTCGCTCACACCCGGTGACGTGAGCCTCGCGGCATGGCGCGCGGTCTATCGCGGCGCGGGCGTGAAGCTCGACCCGGCCTGCGCTGCGCGGGTGGCGGAAAGCGCCGCCGCCGTGGCGCGCATCCTGGCCAAGGGCGAGCCGGTCTACGGCATCAACACCGGCTTCGGTAAGCTCGCCAGCGTGCGCATCGGCGACGAGGATCTCGCCACGCTCCAGCGCAACATCGTGCTCAGCCACGCGGCGGGTACGGGCGAGCCTTCGCCGGTGCCGGTGATCCGCCTGATGATGGCGCTGAAGCTCGCCAGTCTGGCCCAGGGCGCCTCGGGCGTGCGGCCGGAGACCGTGGACCTGCTCGAAGCGATGCTGGCCAAGGGGCTGACGCCGGTGGTGCCCTCGCAAGGCTCGGTCGGCGCCAGCGGCGACCTCGCCCCGCTTTCGCACATGGCCGCGACGATGATCGGCGTCGGCGAAATCCTCTTCGAGAACGCCCGCCTGCCTGCTGTGGAAGCCCTCTCCCGCGCCGGTCTCGCGCCGCTGGAGCTTGGCCCCAAGGAAGGCCTCGCCCTCCTCAACGGCACCCAGTTTTCGACCGCCAACGCGCTCGCCGGACTGTTCGAGGCCGAACTGCTGTTCCGCTCCGCCCTCGTCACCGGCGCCCTCTCGACCGAGGCGGCCAAAGGCTCCGACACGCCGTTCGACCCGCGCATCCACGCCCTGCGCCGCCACCGCGGCCAGATCGAGGTGGCCGATGCCCTGCGCGGCCTGATGGCCGGTTCCGCGATCCGCGCCAGCCATGTCGAGAACGACGCCCGCGTGCAGGATCCCTACTGCCTGCGCTGCCAGCCGCAAGTCATGGGGGCCGCACTCGACGTGCTGCGCCAGGCCGCCACGACCCTCGAGATCGAGGCCAACGGCGTTTCCGACAATCCGCTGATCTTTCCGGAAGCCGATGAGGCCTTGTCCGGCGGCAATTTCCACGCCGAACCTGTCGCCTTCGCCGCCGACATGATCGCGCTCGCGGTCTGCGAGATCGGCTCGATCTCGGAACGCCGCATCGCCATGCTGGTGGACCCGGCGCTGTCTGGGCTGCCCGCCTTCCTGACGCCGCGCCCCGGCCTCAATTCGGGCTTCATGATCCCGCAAGTGACCGCCGCCGCGCTCGTTTCCGAGAACAAGCAGCGGGCCTACCCGGCCTCGGTGGATTCGATTCCCACATCCGCCAATCAGGAAGACCACGTCTCGATGGCCGCCCACGGCGCCCGACGTCTGCTGTCGATGGTGGAGAACGCCACCGCCGTGATCGGCATCGAACTCCTCGCCGCCGCACAGGGGATCGAGTTCCATGCGCCCCTGGCGTCGAGCACCTCGCTCGAAGCGGCCCGCGCCGTGCTCCGCGCCCAGGTTCCGGCGCTCGACAACGATCGCCACTTCCACCCGGACATGGAAGCCGCCAACCGGCTCATCCGCTCCGGTGCACTGGCCGAAACGGCGGCCGACCTGCTCCCGGCGATCTCGTAATGCTTCTCTCTCATCCCGCCCCCACCTTCGTCATTGCGAGGAGGCGAGGCCGAGGCGGTAATCCGGAGCGGCTCTGCGCGTCTCTGGAATCCTTCGCTACGCTCGCAACGACGAGGATCGGAGGAGTGCCGACATGAGCCCGAGCTTTACCCTCCATCGCGGAGAAGCCCCGCTCATCGTGGCTTTCCCCCATGTCGGCACCGATCTGGTCGATGTCGCCCCGCTGTTCCTCTCGGAATGGCTGGCGCGGCGCGATGCCGACTGGTGGGTGGACGATCTCTATGCCTTCGTCCGCGACCTCGGTGCAACGACGATAGCCGCTCGCGTCTCGCGCAGCGTGATCGACCTCAACCGCGACCCCTCGGGCGCCTCGCTCTATCCCGGGCAGGCGACCACGGAACTATGCCCGACGACCACGTTCGACGGTGCCCCCCTTTACAAGGACGACAGGCCGGACCCGGCCGAGATCGCCCGTCGCCGCGCGCTCTGGTTCGATCCGTACCACGCCGCACTGGCGCAGGAGATCGAGCGGCTGCGCAAGCTTCACGGCAAAGTCGTGGTCTACGACGCTCACTCGATCCGCAGCCATGTGCCGCGCCTTTTCGACGGCGAATTGCCGCAGTTCAACGTGGGCACCAACCTCGGCCAGACATGCGACCCGGCGCTCTCCGCCGCCGTCGTCGACATTTGCGCCGGGAGCGGCCTCGGCCACGTTCTCGACGGCCGCTTCCGTGGGGGCTGGACGACGCGCCACTATGGCCGCCCCGCAAGCGACGTCCACGCGATCCAGATGGAACTCGCCATTCGCGGCTACATGGACGAGCCCGAAGAGCCGGACGAGACCAACTGGCCGCCTCCCTTCCTTGCCGCCCGTGCGGCCGCTCTCACCCCGATCCTACAAGACGTGCTGAAGGCCGCTCTTGCCTTCGCGCGCACCTGACCTGAGGAACACGCCCATGAGCCGCCTCGACAACAGCCGCGTCATCAAGCCCGCGACCGGCACTGAGCTCAGCGCGAAAAGCTGGCTGAGCGAAGCGCCGCTGCGGATGCTGATGAACAACCTCCACCCCGACGTGGCGGAGCGGCCGGAGGAACTGGTGGTCTACGGCGGCATCGGCCGCGCCGCACGCGATTGGGAAAGCTACGACAAGATCGTCGAGACCCTGCGCCGCCTGAACGATGACGAGACGCTGCTGGTGCAGTCGGGCAAGCCGGTGGGCGTGTTCCGCACACATGCCGATGCACCGCGCGTGCTGATCGCCAATTCCAACCTCGTGCCGCAATGGGCGAACTGGGAGCACTTCAACGAACTCGACAAGCGCGGCCTTGCCATGTACGGCCAGATGACCGCCGGTTCTTGGATCTACATCGGCACGCAGGGCATCGTTCAGGGTACCTACGAGACTTTCGTCGAGATGGGCCGCCAGCACTATGACGGCGACCTATCGGGCAAGTGGCTGCTGACCGCGGGCCTTGGCGGCATGGGCGGCGCGCAGCCTTTGGCGGCGGTGATGGCGGGCGCCTCGTGTCTTGCTATCGAATGCCAGCCCAGTCGTATCGAAATGCGCCTGCGAACCGGCTATCTCGACGCCGCTGCCTCGACCGTGGAGGAGGGCATGGCGATCATCGACAAGGCCAATGCCGAGAAGAAGCCGGTCTCGGTCGGCCTGCTCGGCAACGCGGCGCAGCTGCTGCCGGAGATGTTCGCGCGCGGTATCCGGCCCGACTTGCTGACCGACCAGACCTCCGCCCATGATCCCGTCAACGGTTACCTCCCGGCGGGCTGGACCGTCGCCGAATGGATCGAGAAGCGGGAGCGGGAGCCCGAAACGGTCGCCAGGGCGGCCAAGGCATCCATGGCCGTCCACGTCCGGGCCATGCTCGACTTCCAGGCGGCGGGCGTGCCCACCACCGACTACGGCAACAACATCCGCCAGATGGCCAAGGACGAAGGCGTGGAGAACGCCTTCGACTTCCCCGGCTTCGTGCCCGCCTATATCCGTCCGCTGTTCTGCCGCGGCGTGGGCCCGTTCCGCTGGGCCGCACTCTCCGGCGATCCCGAGGATATCTACAGGACCGACGCCAAAGTGAAGGAACTGCTGCCGGATGACGCGCACCTGCACAACTGGCTAGACATGGCGCGCGAGAAGATCCGGTTCCAGGGGCTGCCCGCGCGCATCTGCTGGGTGGGCCTGGGTGACCGCCACCGCCTTGGCCTCGCCTTCAACGAGATGGTCGCCAGGGGCGAACTCAAGGCTCCGGTCGTCATCGGACGCGACCACCTCGACAGCGGCTCGGTCGCCTCGCCCAACCGCGAGACCGAGGCCATGCGCGACGGTTCGGACGCGGTTTCGGACTGGCCGCTGCTCAATGCTCTGCTCAACACCGCCAGCGGCGCGACCTGGGTTTCGCTGCACCACGGCGGCGGCGTGGGCATGGGCTATTCGCAGCATTCGGGCATGGTGATCGTCGCCGACGGCACCGAAGCGGCGGCTCGCCGACTGGAGCGCGTTCTGTGGAACGACCCAGCGACCGGCGTGATGCGTCATGCCGATGCGGGCTATGACATCGCTCTGGATTGTGGGCGCGAGAAGGGCCTGGATCTGCCCGGTATTGTCTGACGATCTGATCGGGGCACGCAGACCTCGAGCTTGACGCGCTCCGCCCTCCCTCCACCGTCATCCTGAACTTGTTTCAGGATGACGAGACGGCGTGGTTGCAGCGGAACTCTCAGAACGGAGCCGTCGCAAGCATTCACCGCTACCTCACCCCGGCCCGAAACGGCTCGCCAGATCGACAGTGCTCTCCTTGCCCAACCGCTCGATCGACGTCTCGCACCAGCGCTTGGCCGCCGCCTCACCGGCATCGCGCAGCGTCAACAAGAGATGCCGCACCGGCAGCAGCTTACTCTGAGCGGGCATGGCGCTCAGAGTCGCCTCGTCATGGATCTCGTGGAAACGCAGCCGCTCGACTTGCGCGATCAGGCCTTCCTTTGCCCGATTACGCCCGATCGACGACTGCAGCAGGAACAGCCCCTGCATCTCCTTGCGCATCGACTGGTTGAAGCCGATCTCGGTGATCCGGTCGACGATCCCGGCGGCGTTGCGCGGCGTCTCATCGCGCAACTGCGGATTGACGGTGATCAGCAGCAGATCGTCGTTCGCGCTTTCCAGCACCAGGGGTACGAGCGGCGGATTTGCGCTGTAACCGCCGTCCCAATAATCCTTGCCATCGATCGTCACCGGCGGAAAATAGAGCGGCAGACAGGCCGAGGCGAGCAAGGCCTCGGTCGTCAGGTCCTGCTTGTCGAAGATACGCGCCGTGCCGCTCTGCGCATTCGTCGCGGAAATGAACAGCGGCGGCGCCGCATCGCTGGCGATGGCCGCGAAATCGACATGTTCCTCGATGATCTTTCGCAGGATCTCCTGCAGTTCTCGCCCCATTCCCGGCGAGCCATGGGCCGTGCCCAGATTGCCGAACATCGTGTTCCACCAAGAGGACATGGCGCGCGATGTCTCCGGAAAGGCCTCGATCATCGGGATCAGCGGCCCCGCCTCCCGGCCTGAGCGGTTCAATTCCTTCCAGAATGAGCGCAGCCGTTCACGCGCGCCTTCCGCACCGCCGCAGACGAGGCCGGAAACCAGTACTGCCGCGTTCATAGCCCCTGCACTGGCGCCGCTGACCGCGCCCACGGCAAGGCGCGGTTCCTGGAGCAATCCGTCCAGCACACCCCAGGTGAAAGCGCCGTGTGCGCCTCCGCCCTGGAGCGCGAGATCGAGGCTATGAGGCTTGTCCATGGGGGCCATTCGCGTGCTCACTCATGCTGCATTGCAACATGCAAGTTCATAGCAGCGGCGAAGGACCACGACCAGCGGAGAACCGCTTAATGTCCCGGCGCGTTGAGCGCCGCGAAAGTCTCCATGTACCGCCCTTCCGCTTCGGCATTGCGCAAGTACGCGAGCCGCTCCACGCCGATCAGTCCGGGCGTCGGCACTTGTGCAAAAAGGCCCATCACTTCATCGATGAAGGCATCCAGCGGCATGTAGCCTTTGCGCGTCGACTGGCCGGGAGTCAGCTCGGTCTGCACGGCAGGCGGTGCCAATTCGATCACTTCGACCGCGCCCTGCAAGGATAAGCGCAGCGAATCCGTCCAGGAGTGGATCGCGGCCTTGGTGGCCGAATAGACCGCGGCGCTCACCAACGGCACGAAGGCAAGGCCGGAACTGACGTTGACGATCACCGCATCGTCCTGCGCGCGCAAATGACCGATCAGCGCATCGGTCATGCGGATCGGGCCGAGCAGGTTCGTCACCACGCAAGCCTCCGCGCGAGACAGGTCGCGCGGCACCGATACATCTTCAAGCGGCATGATTCCGGCATTGTTGACCAGCACGTTCAGCGCGGGGAAGCGCGCGAGAATGTCCCTGGCGAACGCCGCGATGGCCGCAGGATCGGCAACATCCAGCGCGAAGGCGTGGATATTGGCACGTCCACTCGCGGTTTCCTCAAGGCTGGCGAGCGTCCGCCCGGTGACGATCACCACATTGCCGGCGTCATGCCAGCGCTGCGCCAGTTCGCGGCCGATGCCACTGCCGCCGCCGGTGAGAAGGATGGTGTTGCCGCTGGTCTTCATGGAATGCGCTCCTGAGAGAAGAGATTGCGAAGCGGACTGTAGACCTATACTTCCCCTTGGAAAGTAGGCACCCGAAAGTGCGGTACTGACAGGAAGGTAAGAAATGACAAATCCACCGGTCACCAGCCACTCTAACGTGCCGGGCGTGGATGCTCTGGTCAACGAACTGATCGGCCGCGTTGCCGACAAGTGGACTCTGCTGGTGCTGGAGGCATTGGAGGAGAACGGAGAGACACGGTTCAGCGCACTTGCCCGCGCCGTGCCGGGGATCAGCCAGAAGATGCTCACCCAGACCCTGCGCCAGATGGAGCGCGACGGTTTCGTCCATCGTACAGTGCACCCGGTGATCCCGCCCCATGTCGATTACCGCCTCACCCCACTCGGCCACACCTTGGGAGAAGCCTTCTGCAGCGTCTGGCACTGGGCCGAGGCCCATCTCGACACCGTCGCCGCCGCACGCGCCGATTTCGACACGCGCGACTGACTTCCACGCCGCGCCGTGAAAATCCGGTGTCCCGGCATCTTTTCCGCCGCGCCCGATATCGCTAGTCAGGGCGCCGGACGGCCGCATTCCCGCGTGCCGGTCGCCGATTACGGGGCTTCCTTCCTTTGCTGCGCATTTTTGCCAAGACCGCCTTCTGGTTCGTCGCGATCAGCGCTGGACTGACCTTGCTCTACCGCTTCGTACCCCCGCCGGTGACGGTGACGATGCTGGTGGACGGCAACGGCATCACCAAGGACTGGCAGCCGCTAAGCCGGATAGACCGCAACATGGTCGCCGCCGCCATCGCTGCGGAGGACGGCAAGTTCTGCACCCATAGCGGGTTCGATACCACCGCGATAGAAAAGGCCTTCGAGCGCAACGCCGCCGGCGGCCGACTGCGCGGCGGATCGACGATCAGCCAGCAGACGGCCAAGAACGTCTTCCTCTGGCAGGGTGACGGCTGGACGCGCTACCTGCGCAAGGGGCTGGAGGTCTGGTTCACGTTCCTGATCGAAAACCTTTGGGACAAGCGGCGGATCATGGAAGTCTACCTCAACGTGGCGGAGACCGGCATCGGCACTTATGGCGTGGAGGCAGGCGCCCAGCGCTACTGGGGCAAGTCCGCCTCGAACCTTACACGTACCGAAGCGGGCCGCATGGCAGCCGCCCTGCCCAGCCCCAAGACCCGCAGCGTCAAGAGCCCCTCGGGCTTCACCCGCCGCTACGGCAACACCATCGCCGCCCGCATCGGCACGGTCAGGACGCAAGGGCTGGATTCCTGCGTCTACGAATGAGGCGCACCGCACTCAGCGGCGCGCAGGATTCTTCCCTAGATTGAGCGCGATTGCCGCGCGCACCAGCGCGGTCAACGCGGCCTCGTCCACCATGTCGCCCTCGTGGAAATCGATGGCCCGGCGCTGGTTGCCGTCAAGGCTGGCATTGAACAGCCCGGCGGGATCGTCGAGCGCCGCCCCCTTGGCAAAAGTCGCCTTCACCGCAGACTTGTAGGTTTCCCCGGTGCAGATCATGCCGCTGCGATACCAGACCGGCACCCCGCGCCACTTCCACTCTTCCATCACTTCAGGGTCCGCCGCCAGGATCACCCGGCGCAGCCTTGCCAGCATCTCTCCCCGCCAGTCGCCCAGTTCGGCAATGCGCCCATCGATGCGCTGCGACGGCGTCTGTTCGGTCGGCCCCATGCGCGATCCACTCCCTGGTAAATGCGGCCCTCAAGCTAGGCCTCAGGAGGGGAGCGGGCAAAGAAAAAGGGAGGAAGCCTGCGCTTCCTCCCTTCTCTGTTTCCGCGATCGGAAGCGGTCTTAGAAGCCGAAGCTGACCGAACCGATAAACGTGCGCGGGGTGCCGATGAAGGCGTTGGGCACGTTGGTCTGCGAGGTGCCTGCTCCGTCGAAGCCGCCGACATAGAGCTTGTCGAACAGGTTGACGACGTTGAGCTGCAGGAAAGTGCGATCGCCCAGGCCGATGAAGTCCAGCTTCACCTTCGCGTCGAGGTCGACGAGGGTATAGGCCGGGGTCTTCTTGCCATAGATCTGCGTCGTACCGCTCAGGATCGGCAGGTTCTGGTCGTTCACGTAGCGCGGACCGGTGCGCTTGACCTGCACGCCCAGTTCGACCGGACCCAGGGTTCCCTGTGCGCGGGTGCCCAGCGTGTAGACCGGAGCGCCGGCTTCACGCTTGCCCTTGGTGATCGCGTAGACCGGGTTGCCGCTGGCATCCGTGTCGATCTCGACGTTCTCCTTGATCTTCGACTTCAGGTACGAACCGAAGACATAGAGCGAGAACTCGGGGATCGGCTGCACGGCGAAGCTGCCGTCGATGCCGTACTTGTCCACGCGGCCGAGGTTACGGTAGATCGTGACGTCGAGTTCACGATCGAACGCCGACGCCAGACGGTTGCTGTAACGGGTATACCAGCCGGTAAGCGAGGCCTGGATGATGCCCGAAGAGTAACGGACACCGAGGTCGAAGTTGTCGGTGGTCTCCGGAACCGGGTTGGCCGCATCCTGGTCACGCGCATACCAGAACGACTGGTAGAGGTTGTCCGTACCGGGGACCTGCACGCCCTTCGAGTAGTTGAAGAACAGGCTGGCGCTATCGGTAGCATCGAAGACGACGCCCGCAGTCGGCAGGACCTTGTTGTAGTTCAGGATGCGCTGCTGCGGCAGCTTGTAGGTGGGATTTGCCGCAGCATAGGCTGCCTGATCGGCGGTGTTCGTGGTGAAGCAATCGACGAAGCCGCCTGAGCTGCTCGCCAGGCAGTTGTTGGTCAGGTTGCGCTTGAAGAAGGGAGCACGGACGCCGAGGTTCAGGTGAACGCGGTCATTCATGAAGTCGCCGGTGTATTCGCCCGAGACCTGGTGCAGGATCGCGTAAGACAGGCGATCGCGCTTCTGCAGGATGTTGCCGTCGGCATCGGCCAGCGCGTTGTCCGAGAACACGTCCGAACCGAAACCGTTCGACTTCAGCAGGCTGGTTTCGCCGGTCTGACGGTGACGGCCGCGGTCGTACGAGTAAGCAACGCGGACGCGGTTGAAGTCGTTGATGTCGTAGCGAAGCGACGCGATGACGCCGATGCGCCACGTTTCGGTGTTGCTGGGCGCCAGGATTCGCACGGTGTCCTGCGTATCGCCGTCGCCATTGAGATCGACGCCGTTGAAGTAGGGCTTGCCGCCGATATAACCCGAAATCGGAGCCGCAACGCCGCGCTCATAACCAAATTCACGCGCATCCACCGTGCCGCCGCCATTGGCCTTGGTGTACTGGATGCTCGGATCGACGTTCAGCGTCAGCTTGTCGCTCAGCGTGAAGCGCGAATTGATGCGGATGTTGCCCGTATCCGACGGATTGTAGCGGAAGTCGTAGAGCGATCCGCAGCTGCTCGCCGGGTCCGCAACGCCGGTCACGCCAGCGGGGATCTGGCAGTCGGCGATTTTGTAGAAGCGCTCCTTCTTCGTCAGCGGGAAGCGGTTGCTCGAATCCGGACCGACGACGCGAGTCGGGTCGGTACGCAGCGGCGTCGAGCCGAAGAAGTTGTTGCGGTTGCGGTTCCAGTGGCCGGCAACCGAGATGAAGTCGCCATTGTCGCCGATCGGTTGATAGATTTTGGCATTGAACTGGGTCTTGTCGATCTCGCCAATGCCGCCGTAGACGGTGTTGTTGACTGCCTTCGAAGCCGAGAAGAACGCCTTGGTGCCGCTCGAGTTCAGCACGCCCGTGTCGATTTCGCCGAACATGCGGAAGAAGCCGAAGTCACCGGCCGAACCGAGGAAGCGCACGCCGAAATCGTCGAAGGGATTGCGGGTACGGATGTTGACGGTCGAGCCCGAAGCGGCGGCGGTCGGCGAGTCGACATCGGTGGTGCCCAGGTTGACGTTGACCTGCTCGATGATTTCGGGGTCGATCTGCTGGTTCGAATAGAGCGCGTAGCCGCCCGTGTCGTTAAGCGGGATGCCGTCGACGGTCTGCGAGATGCGCGAATCGTCGAAGCCGCGAATGGTCAGCGTACCACCACCCGAACCGAAGGCGTCGTTGTTCTGGAAGCTGACGCCCGGCATCAGGTTGATGACGTCGTTGATCGTCTGGCCCGGAACCTGGGTCTGGATGATCTCCTGCGTCAGGACCTGCTTGGCCTTCGAGGTGTTCGGCAGCTTGACGCCGGCGACGCCGTTCTGCGTCTGGCCGGTGACGACGATCGCGCCTTCTTCGAAGTCGACCGCGCCGGTCGATTGCGCGAACGCGGGAACCGCGAGGAACGCGGCGCCGACGGCGAGCGTGCTGGTCGCGGTGGAGAGAATGGATTGAAACTTCATCTTAGCCCCCTGGAAACCTTCAGAGTGGTGGTGCCAAATGCGGAATAGGTTGCCCTGCCGCAGAATTGCTGCGGCTGCTAAGAGCAGCGCAATATGACAATCTTCTGACGCTAGGGATTCATTTCCGATCTCGGCCGCGCAATTTTCTGACTCGAGCGGGAACCACCCTTCAGGATTAGTCCATTTTCCCGAGATTTCTGCCGTTTAAGGCCCAATATGACAATTATGGGTGCGGCATAAATGTCACGCAGCGCGGCATCTCGGCTCCGACAGCGAGCGATTTCGTGGCATGTAATGTTACGTCATCGCTTGCTGCTAAGTTCCGGCGCATGCGATGAATTCGTCATGAGCGTCACACACGATCATCCTCCTGGACACTCTCATGGGCATGGACATTCTCATGGGCATGGGCATTCTCATGGGCATGGGCATTCTCATGGTCATCACCATCACGGCCCGCTGGCGCCGGGCGATATCGGGAAAGCCTTCGCACTCGCAACAGGGCTGAACGTCGTCTTCGTGATTGCCGAGGCGGCCGCTGGTCTTCTCAGCGGATCGATGGCGCTCCTGGCCGATGCGGGGCACAACCTTTCCGACGTGCTTTCCCTACTTCTCGCCTGGGGCGCAAGCATCCTGGCAGCCCGGCCGCCTTCGGAGCGGTTCACTTATGGCCTGAAAAGCTCCTCCATCCTGGCGGCAATCGCCAATGCCGCCCTGCTCTGGGTCGCGATCGGGGCGATCCTGGTTGAGACGATCCGCCGGTTCGCGGAGCCTGCGCCGGTCATGGGTACGACGATGATCGCCGTCGCCGCCCTCGGCATCGCGGTCAACGCCTTGTCGGCGCTGCTCTTTGCCAGAGGCAGCAAGTCCGACCTCAACTTGCGCGCGGCATTCGTCCACCTCATGGCCGATGCCGCCGTTTCGGCCGGCGTGGTGATCGCCGGCGTGGTGATCCTTTTCACCGGCTGGCAGGCCGTGGATCCGATCGCCTCGCTGACGATCACGGCCGTGATCGCCTGGTCCAGTTGGGGCCTGCTTCGCGAGTCGCTGCGGATGGGGATGATGGCCGTGCCCGACAGCATCGATATTGCGGCGGTGCGGCACTTTCTGGCCGCCCTTCCCGGCGTGACCCGAGTGCACGATCTGCACGTGTGGCCGATGAGCACCACGGAAACCGCGCTCACCGCGCACCTCGTCATACCCGGCGCGGCGCGGGGAGACGCATTCCTCCATGATCTGGCGCAGGAACTGGAGCGCCGCTTCGGCATCGGCCATCCGACGATCCAGATCGAAACGGATGCGGAATCGCCTTGTGCGCTGGAGAGCGAAAAGGTGGTCTGAAGGCGCTCCGGCGCGATCGCGGGAGGGTCTTGGCTCCCGATCCGGCGTGTATATGAACATGCTGCCCGCCTGGCCGCCGGCGGGCCACTCTCCTCGACGAAAGGCTTCTACCAACGAAAAACCCGCCCGGATAACCGGACGGGTCTTTCCTCTACCGCCGTCGCCTCAGCGCCGATCTGCTGCGCTTCAGCCTCGCAAGGCTCAGGCTGCGGCCTCAGCCTTGTCGCCCTTCAGTACGCGGACAGGCTCCTTGCGACCCTCGACCACGTCCTTGTCGACCACCACTTCGGCGATGTCACCTTCGGTGGGCAGGTCGAACATGGTGTCGAGCAGCAGCCCTTCCACGATCGAGCGCAGGCCGCGCGCGCCGGTCTTGCGGTCGATCGCCTTCTGGGCGATCGCCTCAAGCGCTTCGTCCGTGAACGTCAGTTCGACGTCTTCGAGATCGAAGAGCTTCGCGTACTGCTTGATCAGCGCGTTCTTCGGTTCGCGCAGGATCTTGACCAGCGCTTCGATGTCGAGGTCGTTGAGAGTCGCGATCACCGGCAGACGGCCGACGAACTCGGGGATCAGACCGAATTTGAGCAGATCTTCCGGCTCCGCCTTCTGGAGCAGTTCGCCCACGCGGCGCTTGTCCGGATCGGCGACATGCGCGCCGAAACCAATCGAACGCTTCTGAAGGCGGTCGGCGATGATCTTCTCAAGCCCCGCGAAAGCGCCGCCGCAGATGAACAGGATGTTGGTCGTGTCCACCTGCAGGAATTCCTGCTGCGGGTGCTTGCGGCCGCCCTGCGGCGGAACCGAGGCGGTGGTGCCTTCCATCAGCTTGAGCAGCGCCTGCTGCACGCCTTCGCCCGACACATCGCGCGTGATCGACGGGTTCTCGGCCTTGCGGCTGATCTTGTCGATCTCGTCGATGTAGACGATGCCGTGCTGCGCCTTCTCGACATTGTAGTCGGAAGCCTGGAGCAGCTTGAGGATGATGTTCTCCACGTCCTCGCCCACGTAACCGGCTTCGGTCAGCGTGGTGGCGTCGGCCATGGTGAAGGGCACGTCGAAGGTCTTGGCGAGAGTCTGCGCGAGCAGCGTCTTGCCCGAACCCGTGGGACCGACGAGCAGGATGTTCGACTTGGAGAGTTCCACATCGCCCTGCTTGCCGCTGTGCTTCAGCCGCTTGTAGTGGTTGTGCACCGCCACCGACAGAACGCGCTTGGCGCGCTCCTGCCCGATCACGTAGTCGTTAAGCGTCTCGCAGATTTCGCGGGGAGACGGCACGCCGCCGTCCTTCTTGCCCGCGATCCCGGCCTTGGTCTCTTCGCGAATGATGTCGTTGCAAAGCTCGACGCATTCGTCGCAGATGAAGACCGTGGGTCCCGCGATCAGCTTGCGCACTTCGTGCTGCGACTTGCCGCAGAAGCTGCAGTAGAGGGTGCTTTTCGCGTCAGATCCGCTCAATTTCGTCATTTTCCGTCTTTAGGCCCATTCGAGGCGACTCGTCGAGTCTACCTTGGACAAGGCCGGTTTTGCAATCCTGAGACCGATATGGGTATCCCCATGACCGTTGCAAAGCCCCAACAACCCTGCAGCGAGGACTGAAGGCCGGCGCCTGCCCCGATCAGGGACAGGTTCCGGCCTTGCGGTCATGCTCAGGCTTCGGCCGGCTTGTCGCCATCGGGGCGCGTTTCGAACACTTTGTCGACGAGGCCGAACGCGAGCGCTTCCTCGGCTTCGAGGAAGGTGTCGCGGTCCATCGCCTTCTCGATTTCGTCGAGCGACTTGCCGGTATACTTCACATAGAGATCGTTGAGGCGCTTGCGCATCCGCAGGATTTCGCGCGCCTGGATCTCGATATCCGAAGCCATGCCCTGGGCACCGCCCGAAGGCTGGTGAACCATGATACGGGCGTTCGGCAGGGCGATGCGCATGCCCGGCTCGCCGGCGGCGAGCAGGAAGCTGCCCATCGAGGCGGCCTGGCCGATGCAGACGGTCGACACGCGCGGCTTGATGTACTGCATGGTGTCGTGGATCGCCATGCCGGCCGTCACCACGCCGCCCGGCGAGTTGATGTACATCGAGATGTCCTTCGAGGGGTTTTCCGACTCGAGGAACAGGAGCTGGGCCACGATCAGCGAGGCCATGTGGTCTTCGACCTGGCCCGTGATGAAGACGATGCGTTCGCGCAGGAGGCGCGAATAGATGTCGAAGCTGCGCTCACCACGGCTGGTCTGCTCGACGACCATCGGCACGAGGGCGCCGGTCACGGGGTCGGTAGTGAACTTTCCTTGGGCGCCCGCGGCGCCAAACAGGTCGAGCATGGGAGTCCTCTTCTGGTTTGGACCGCCTATGTCGCGTGCCCCCGCCCGATGTTCAAGGGCTTTAACCCTTCATTCGGTGCAGGACGCACAACTATCGGGGGGCAAACTCCTGGCACAGCGCAACTTGTACCGCTTTCGAGCGATCCGCCGCGCGACAGCTCACGCATTTTCCGCAGACGCGGTCAGATCGGAGCGAAGGAACGGTGACACGGCCGCCATGGCACGCTCGACGTAAACGGCCTTTTCGCCGACCGGCGCGACGTAGTGCAAGGCGGCTTGCGCCGCTTGCAAGGATCGGCCGCGCGCGATCATCCAGGCGGCAAGATATTGCGATGCCAGGCAGCCGCCCGCCGTGGCGACGTTGCCGTGGGCGATGAACGGCCGATCGACCACCTTCACGCCGGCCTCGATTACCCAGGGCCTGGTCGTGAGATCGGTGCAGGCCGGAAGATCGCCGACGAGACCAAGTTTCGCCAGGAGCAGCGTGCCGGAACATTGCGCCCCGATCAGCTGGCGCGAGGGGTCGAGCCTGATCCGCGACAGCAGCGTTTCGTCCGCGGCGATGTCCCGCGTGAGCATGCCGCTGCCGATCAGAACCGCGTCGGCCTCCTCGGCGAACTCCAGGGGCTTCTGGCTCTCCACCGTCACGCCGTTCATCGACGTCACCCGCGCCGAGGGCGAAGTGATGTGCGCGGCCCATCCGGCAGTCTTCATGCGGTTGAGAATGCCGGCGGCCACGAAGGAATCGAGTTCGTTGAAGCCTTCGAACGTCAGAACGGCGATCTGCATTATCGTCTCCGCAAAGTGCGTGCGCCTGGCCGAAGCGCGGGAATGGCCGATTACGCCGGAAATGCCGGCGGCATGCGACAGTCGCCCAAACGAAAA
>NZ_ATHL01000122.1 GCF_000445125.1 Novosphingobium lindaniclasticum LE124 | reverse complement strand
TGCGGATTCCGATGATCCCGGTCGCCTGTTCCAATCTGATCCCGGCCATCATTCCGATTTGATCCCGGCCGGGTAGAAGCCAGATCGTTTCGCTTGATGGCATTAGGGATTGACGGTGGTCAAGCGGCGGTTTGGGTCGCAGGCCGGCGCATGGATTCACCCTCGAGTTCGAGGCGGTGTGCATTGTGAACGAGGCGGTCCAGGATGGCGTCGGCGTATGTCGGATCGTTTATGGTCTGATGCCAGCGGGCCACGGGAAGTTGGCTGGTGACGAGCGTGGAGCGCTGACCGTAGCGGTCTTCGAGGATTTCCAGGAGATGATGGCGGGCGTTGCCGTCGAGCGGCTGAAGGCCCCAATCGTCCAGGATCAGTAGCTCCACCCGGGCGAGGCTTTTCAGGCGGGCGGCGATACGGCCGTCACCTTTGGCCAGCGTGAGCTCGTCGATCAGCCGCGGCAACCTCGTGTAGAGAACCGAACGATTATCGCGGCAGGCCTTGTGGCCGATCGCACAGGCCAACCAACTTTTGCCGATGCCGGTCGGGCCGATGATGGCCAAGTTCTCGTGCCTGGATATCCAGTCACCGGCGAGCAGCGTTTCGAAGAGCCGGCGATCAAGGCTGCGGCGTGTTCGATAATCAACATCCTCAGGCACGGCGCGGTGCCGCAGTTTGGCGTGACGCAGGCGCAAAGCGAGGCGTCTGTCATTTCGGTAGGTGGCCTCGTGGTCGAGCAGCAGCGCCAGCCATTCGGCATGGCTGAGGCCATCTGCATCGTCGTTGCCTTCCATCTCGGCGAAGGCCTTGGCCATGCCGGCCAGGCCAAGCTGGCCCAGAAGGTCCAGAGTGGGATGCTTCAGCATTCTTGCTCCTTCAGTTGTAGTAGCTCGAGCCGCGGATGTTGGAGTGGATGATCGGCTCTTGCTCGGGGGATTGGGGAACAGGCACCTGATCGAGCCCCTTCTCGAGGATCGATTTGACCGACGGATAATTGCGCGCCTGGATTTCCAGCGCGCGCAGCGCCGCGGCTTCGAGCCGCTGGGCACCGAAGCGTTTCTCGAGCCCGATGATGCCCAAGCATGACCGGTAGCCCTGTTCGGGATGGGGCTTCGCCTCGATGACCTTCTCCACCAATAGGGACAACATCGGCCCGATCCGGCTTGCCTCTTCGCGGATCTTGGCCGGCGTCCATTCGCCGTAGCGCCGATGGCTGGAGGGCATGTGCTCGGGGACTGTGGTGTGCCGGCCATTCCCGCTGCCGCGCATGTGCACGGCGATACGCTCGCCTCCCAGGAAGATTTCGACCGTGCTGGCAGTGAACCGGGCTTCGACCTCCCGGCGCGCGAAGCGGTGCGGGACCGAGTAGTGATGCCGCTCGATTGCGATATGATAATCCAGCCCGACGCGGCAGCGGCGCCATTCGGCATGAACCCACGGCTCTGCCGGCAGCGGCTTGAGGTTCGGAACATCGACTTCGTCGAACAGCTGGCGGCGCGTCTTGCCGAACTGGCGCAGCACCCGCCGGTCATTGAGATCGGCAAGGCATTCGGCGATCGCTGCGTTCACCTCGGCGAGGCTGTAGAAGATCCGGTTACGTAAGCGGCCAAGCAACCAGCGTTCGACGATACCGACGCAGGCTTCGACTTTGGCTTTGTCCCGCGGCTTGCGCGGCCGGGTCGGCAGGATCGCCGTACCGTAATGCCGGGCCATGTCGGTGTAACTGCGGTTCACCTGAGGGTCGAAGTGACAGGCCTTGATCACCGCCACCTTGGCGTTGTCGGGCACCAGCAACTGAGGAACACCGCGGAAGAAGGCGAAGGCGGCATTGTTACCTGCGATCCAGTCGGGAAACTGCTCGGTCCACGTCGCCAGCGCAAACGATAGGCTCGATCCGCCCATCACGGCGACGAAGATGTGGGCGTCGCGGACTTCTCCGGTCCGCCGGTTCACCACGACCGGCACCGTATCGCCAGCGTAATCAAGGAATAGCTTCTCGCCCCCGGCATGGCTCTGCCGCATGACCAGCGGCAAGCGGCCTTCCCAGCGGCGGAACAGATCGCAGAATCTCGAGTAGCGATATCCGTCCGGATGCTCGGCACGGTACTCCTCCCAGAGCACCTGCAGCGTCACGTGTTTGCGCTTCAGCTCGCGCGCTACCACCGGCCAGTCCGGCTCCGGAAGCTTGCGTCGGCCAGGTTTGACGCCGGAGGGGCCATACAAGCGGCCCTCCAGATCTATGTCGCCGATCTCGGACGGAACCGGCCACGCCAATCCCGAGCGGTCGAAGCGCACGATCATGTCGCGCACCGTTGATCGAGCAAGGCCAGTCAGTCGGGCGATCTCGCGCATCGGGACACAAGCCTCCCGATGCATTCTCATTACTTCGCGCACATGGCGCATCTTCGGCCTCCTCGTCGGCATCTCCATCCTCCGGCTGCTGCGCCGATAAGATGGACCCAACGATCGGGCTTCTCACTCCCTCCCGGGTGGCCGGGAATTGCTCGGAATGGTGGCCGGCATCATCTCGGAATCCCGGCCGGGATCAAATCGGAATGGTGGCCGGGATGACCCCGGAATCCGCACGATGCGGCCCAATCCGGGGCAGACGGAGATCCGCGCCGTGCTGCTCAAGAATATCGACTTGCAGCTTGCGGACCGGGATCTGAAGTCCGGTGGAGTCCAGGACCTCGCATTCGATCACGTCATGATCAATGAGCGACAGCGTGGCGCGCCGGCCGCACCAGTATGAGCGCCAATATCAGTTGAGGGATGGGGCCTGTTCGCAGCCGGTCGGAGGCAACAGGGCGGCGCGGGCGCGATCGAGGGCCGTAGCGAAGTCCGCGCGGCAGACGTCTTTCGTGGCCTGGCCGAGCTTTCGCAACTCCTGGGCCGTCTGGACGCGCAAGGTCTCGTCCCCGATCCGGTCGAACTGCCGGGCGAGCCACTCGCGGGAGGCCGGCTTCGCATTGCGATGCGACCGCAATGCAAGTTCCACCGGCGGCGCCAGCAGGGCGAGCGTCGCGATGCTCTCATAGGGCGGAAGACCGAACAATTCCACAAACCTGAACCTTTGGATCGACGGCGCTGCGTTGCGCTCGACTTATTCATAGGACCAGGGAAGCGAAGTCGGTCGCGCATCGCGACGAAACGTTGATATCGATTGCGGGAGGCCGCGTAGCGAACGAAGGCAACGACAACGCGGCCTCGCATGCATCGGCACACGAGGCCCAGTCAGGGTCGCACTTTCAATCTGTCGGGTCGGCTCTCCGTAGCGGGAAGCGCTCGGTTACTCGGCGGCTACGGGACCCTGTGAAGCCTTACCCGCATCGCCGAAGCCGCGGCGGACGCTGCGCAGAACCAGCTCGCTCCATTGCGCCATGTTCTCGCCATAGGCATGCATCGATTCGCTGATGTACGAGGCGCCGACGCGCGATGCGCTGGCCGGATCGTCGGCCTTGGCCAGACCGTCGAGGCAGACGAGCAGCCGATCGCGCTGGCTTGCGACCTGGCTGGCGATCTGCGCCTGAACTTCCTGGCCGCTTTCCAGCATCTGCTCCGCCGCAGCCTTGGCATTGGCGGCGAAGTTCTCACCCATCGACCGGGCATGGTCGATACCTTGCGCGAAACCGGAAATCTCGATCATTGGTCATCCTCTTCCATCGTTCGACATTGTGTGGATCGGTCTCGATCGTCGGCGCCTGCGCTCAATCGGCGTCAAGCACGTCCCAGAGACGCTGCTGTAGCGCAAGCGACTCCGTAGGCGATAGCGGTATGCGCGCGCCCTTTTCGCTGAGCGACCAGGAGCGATGCGCCGGCGGCGCCACATACGACGAGGCACGCAGGCTCGTCCGTCTTCTTCTTGAGCCTATGCTCATGGCGTTTCAGTTCCTCCTCCCAAACGAAACGATGCCTTGCGCCGATCACAATGCGCTGTTCGCGCCTATCAGGATCGTATACTTATTTAATGACGCTTGGCTGCCTCCCTTGTCGTGGCTCTCTACAGTTGACGGTGTTTTTGTGGAAGCCGAAAACTTGGTACGCCCCCGTACGCTGACCAACTTAGCCTGAAGAGGTATGGCCGTTTGCCAAAAATGAGTATCCGTAACAATACGGCGAATTTGCAACGGCTTGCGCAATTCCGAGACGCGGGGAGCCTCGGAACCGGGTATCGGCACCGATCGTTGCACTCCTCTGATAATATGGAACAACTCCTGGCCGACCGCCATGGGAAGGGCTCTGCCGATGACAGGCGGAATGGGAAGAGGAAAAACCTGCAACAAGTTGTTGCTGGGCATGGCTCCCGAGGATCGCGCGCGGCTCGAACCGCTGTTGAGCAGCGAAAACCTTGCTTCGCGTCAATATCTGGAGCGGCGCGGCGAATGGCAGGTGAAGATCTATTTCATCGAATCGGCCGTCGTTTCCAACCTGGAAACCAGCGATATCCCGGTGCCGCTGGAGGTCGGCGTGGTCGGATGCGAGGGGATCGTGGGCGCCAGCGCCATCTGCAAGCTCCTGCCGCAGCGCGACAGCCGCGTTCAGATCGCAGGCGGTGCGCTGGCGCTGGAGCGGGAAGCCTTTCAGAAACAGTTGGACGCGAGTCCGTCGCTGCTGCATTATCTTCTGCGCTCATATCCAGACGCAGATCGTGCAACTGAGCCTGGCCGCCAGCGCCGGGGTCCGGGCGACGGTGCAGCAGCGGCTCGCGCGCAAGCTCCTGATGTACCATGACCGGATCGGCAACGACGATCTTCCGCTGACGCACGAGAACATGTCAGTCATAATGGGCGTGCGACGAGCGAGCATCACGCACGCCATTCACAACCTGGAAGCGGAATTGTGGATCAAGGCGCAGCGCGGGCGCATCCATATCCGCAACCGCAGGGGATTGGCGGAATATTGCGGGCCGTTCTACGGAGTGGCGGAAGCCCATTACGCGGAAATCATGGGGCATGAGGGATAAGGCAACTTCTTCGTTCCCTGAACATTTTGCTCCTGCCGATGCGAGGGCAGCGAAAGGGAGATCGCTTGTGCACAGTCATGCCGCCGTCGCCCTGTTCGTCCGGCGTATCCTGCTGAGAAGCGTGGTCTCGCCCGGAGAGGTACAGGCATTGAGCGGCCTGGAAGGTCGCCGTGTCCAGGCGTCGCGCGGGCAGGACCTGGTCCTGCCGGGGCATGGCGTCCACCACGCCACGCTTCTGGTATCGGGCCTTCTGGCGCGCTTCGACCAGATGGCGGATGGGCGCCGGCAGATCACCGCATTGCACATTCCCGGCGACATGGCCGACCTGCATTCCGTGCCGATGCCGCTGCCGGCCTGGGGGATTCAGGCGCTCGTTCCCTCGGTCGTGCTCCAGATCCCGCATGGGGATCTGCGCGGCCTGGCGGAAAGGAAGCCGGCCATCGCCATGGCATTCTGGCGGGATACCGTCGCCGATGCCTCGATCCTGGCGAAGTGGACCGCCAATCTCGGCCGCGCCGATGCGGTTACCCGCACCGCCCATCTGATCTGCGAGATGGGCATGCGCATGGAAGCGCATGAGCTGGACCAGAGGCATGATTTCGCCTTGCCCATCACCCAGGCGCAACTTGCCGACGCTCTGGGCCTCACCACGGTTCACGTGAACCGCACCGTGTCCACCTTGCGGCAGGAATGCGGCGTGCTCTTCGAACAGGGCCGCGTGCGCGTCGGGGACTGGACCGGCCTTGTCCGCAGGGGCAACTTCGACGACGGTTACCTCATGCTGGATGTGAAAGCCTGACAACCATCGCGCAACCGCTCGCTTCGGTGATTTGCGCGGGCTTGAGGCTCAGGTCCCTCATCGAAGGGGATATGACGCGCGCCCGGCTTGTCGGCACAGCGCACCCGGACTAGCGGCCTCTTCCCGGATGGCGGTTCGAAGACCGGTTGGCGCCCCGGCAGATGAAGGAATGCGCTGCGATGACCGACGATGAACTGATCGACCATGCCCAGCGGCTCTACGACCTCGCGGCTTCGCGGGTCGGTTCGCGGATGGACCTGATCCACTTGCGCGACCTGGTCCCCGACTTGCTCGAGCGGCTTCGCTCGCCGGGGCAAACCGAAGTGCTCGGCCAGGACGATGTGCAGGGATGATCTCGCTGAGGGCAGGCGGGCGGTTATAAGTAAGGCCGCCGGCCAGGGACTGGCAGGCGGCCTTCCGTAAAGTTGCAAAGCCCGAAAGGGGTGGGGGGAGAGCTTTGGAACGTCTGCGTCTATGCGCAGTCCCCTTAAGAACAACTTCGGCCGCGTGGAGTTCCCGCTTTTCGCAGGGCTATCGCGCTCTGGACGGCCGCGCGACAATATGGCAGCGAGCCTGCGGCTCCGACTGTCGAAGATCGTAGCGTGTTCCATACCCGGCAGCCGCCCCGCCCTAAGCCGAGCGATGCCCTTGACGATTGGCCGAACGAAAAGACATGGCAAACCAGACTGGTAGCGTAGGAGCGAGATCCCCGCTCGAACTGACCCTGCGCGGCATTCTGCTCGGCGGCGTGATCACTCTGCTGTTCACGACCGCCAACGTCTACCTCGGGCTCAAGGTCGGCCTGACCTTCGCCACCTCGATCCCCGCCGCGGTGATCTCCATGGCGATCCTGCGCGGGTTCAAGGATTCGACGATCTTCGAGAACAACATCGTGCAGACCGTGGCGAGCGCGGCGGGAACGCTGGCGGCGATCATTTTCGTGCTGCCGGGTCTGGTGATGATCGGCTGGTGGCAGGACTTCCCTTATTGGACGACGGTGGCGATCACCGGGACCGGCGGCATCCTGGGCGTGCTTTTCTCGGTGCCGCTGCGCCGCGCGCTCGTGCTCGATACGCCATTGCCCTATCCGGAAGGCCATGCCGCTGCCGAAGTGCTCAAGGTCGGCTCCGAACTGAGAGAAGGCGGTGCGGAAAGCGCCAAGGGGCTTTCCGTGCTCCTGTGGAACGCGCTGGCTTCGGCCGGCTTCGCGATCCTTACCCAGACGCGGCTGGCGGTGGCGGAAGCCTCCGTGTGGTTCCGCGCCGGATCCGGTGCCACCGGCATCTCCGGTGGGCTGTCTTTCGCATTGCTGGGTGTCGGACACCTCGTGGGCATTTCGGTGGGCATGGCGATGTTGCTCGGCCTGGTCGTGGGCTGGTGGGTGCTGCTGCCGATGCTGACGTCGCAGAACCCCTTGCCGGGAAGCGTGGAGCTATGGGCCAATACCGTGTTCGCGGACAATGTTCGCTTCTTCGGCGCAGGCGTGATCGGGGTTGCAGCGGTCTGGACGCTGCTGCGCATTGCCGGACCTGTGATCGGCGGCGTGCGCTCCGCCATGGCAGCCAGCCGCGCGCGGCAGGCGGGAGAGGCGCTTGCAGTCGAGGAGCGGGATCTGCCGATCTCGATCGTGCTGTTCGGCACTCTCGCCATGCTCGTACCTATCGCCATCCTGCTGTGGAGCGTGATAGCCGGGGGGGCGCTGGCCGGATCGGAAATGCTGCTGATCGCCGGCGCGCTGGCGTTCGTTCTGGTGATCGGCCTGCTGATCGCGGCGGTCTGCGGCTATATGGCGGGCCTGATCGGCGCTTCTAATTCCCCGGTTTCGGGCATCGGGATCCTCTCCGTCGTCGCCGCCTCGCTCATGCTCGTGGGGCTGTTCGGCCGCGATCAGCCTGGCGGAACGACCGAAGCGCTGGTCGCCTATGCCCTGATCGTCACCGGCATCGTCTTCGGCGTGGCGACGATCTCGAACGACAACCTGCAGGATCTCAAGACCGGCCAACTCATCGGCGCCACGCCGTGGAAGCAGCAGGTCGCGCTGGTGATCGGCGTCGTTTTCGGCTCGCTGGTGATCCCGCCGGTGCTGGACCTGCTGAACACCGCCTTCGGCTTCGCAGGCGCGGTCAACGCCGGACCCAACGCCTTGCCGGCACCGCAGGCCGCGCTGATCTCGACCCTTGCCAAGGGCGTACTGGGCGGCACCCTCAACTGGAAGATGATCGGCTGGGGCGCCGCTGCGGGTGCGGCCTTCATCGCGCTCGACGAGCTGCTCGGCGCGATGGGGCGCCTTCGCCTGCCGCCGCTGGGCATCGGCATCGGCATCTACCTGCCGATGAGCGTCATCCTGCCGACGGTGATCGGATCCGTGCTCGGCTTCTTCTACGACCGTTGGGCCTCCGCCCAGCGCAATCCCGAACTGGCCGAGCGCATGGGCGTGCTCACCGCGACCGGGTTGATCGTGGGCGAGAGCCTGTGGGGCGTAGGCTTTGCCGCTATCGTCGCTCGCTCCGGCAGCGATGCGCCGCTTGCCCTGGTGGGCGATGAATTCGCCGGTCCGGCCCTTGTGGGCGGCACGCTGCTGTTCTTCGTGCTGGTGCACGGACTTTACCGCCGGACGCGCAAGCTGGTCGTCAGCGACTGATCACTTGCGGCGGGCCCCTTGCTACGTTCGTCCACGTTGAGCGATGTCGAGGCGGGCCACTGCGCGCATTCCCGGCATTTTAGTCACGAGCCTGGCTACGTACATGTCCTATAAACAAAAACCGTTTTGAATATATCATCATCTTCGAAATGACTGTATTTTCGCTTGGACAAAATTAGATCCAGTGTGACTTTTTGGCATTATATTGTCGTTTATCAATGCATTGCGGCAATCTCTGTCTTCCCTCAGTGGGTTGCGTCTTCCGTTTGGGAATAATCTCCACCCGACCTGTAGCGATGAGACGAGCCTCCAAGGCGATGAGTTGATCAGAAATAGCAGGAAACTTCCAGAGCCTCACACGTTGCACGCCGGTACCAGATGGTTTTATCTGCGTTTTGGATGAAGCGAGAGCGTGGCGCTGGCGAACATTTAAGTTATGGGGGCAAAATATGCAGTAGCGGCCCTAGAGGATGTGCCGCTTTAAAGCATAGTCGATGTTAGTTGTTCCGACTAATTTGGTCTTCCCGGACTTATTCTTCTCAGCACCCACCTCTGCAACGAACGACGGCACCGCCAGGGGTGCTCTGAGGCTGGGAGTAACGAGATGGACAAGCGGGTCGAGATAATAGATCGCGCCACAAAGGCCACTTCAACTTCGGTCGCCGGAACCGGCGATGCTCGGATCGTGGTTCCTCTCAACGCGAATGTTCGGATTTCGGCGCCGCTCGACGCGGTGTCGTCGATGATTCGCGAAGGGGACGATCTCATCCTCAAGTTCGCGGATGGCTCGACCTTGCGGCTGGAGGGTTACTTCGGCTGCTCCCCCGAAGACCTCGGCGAAATCACATTGAGCGATCCCGGCAGCGGCGCGCAGTGGCTCGTCAACCTCGGCGATGCGTCCTGCGTGGCCTCGGGAGACGTCTCCACCGAGCCGGTCAGCTACGAACTTTCGGCGGTGGACGGCACTGCCGGCGCGGCTGCCTCGAGCGCGGCTGCTGCGGGGGGCGGCATCGGCAACGGCCTGCTCATCGGCCTCGGCGCGCTG
>NZ_ATHL01000121.1 GCF_000445125.1 Novosphingobium lindaniclasticum LE124 | reverse complement strand
GTAACCGTCCGATTGTTACCGCGGTGGTTGGGCCTTGAAGCGAGTGGCGAGTTCGGGATCGTCAACGAAGTCATCGAGGAAGCCGTGCCAGGTCTGGGTGGTGCGGCGTGCTTCTCGAAGCATATCTGACAGTTCGTCGACGCCATCGTCGGTGAGCGCCGTAATGGTCTCATCCGGTCCAGTGTAAACGGTGATGATGCTGCCGTATGTCAGATTGTCGTCGTTCCAGACGATGGCTTCCAACAACTCCACGTCCTCGCCGAGCATTTTGGCAGCATAGTCCAGCGTGCGTACGTGAGTGATCGTGGCCATCAGGCTACCTCTGCCAACGGTACCAAGGGCACCCATTTCCAAGGCAGCAATTCCTCGATCCGGTTGATCTTGTGATCATGGATACGGCCGAGCACGTCGGCGAGATAAGCCTGCGGATCAAGACCGTTCATCTTGGAACTTTCAATAAGCGTCATGGCTCGCGCCAGTGTTTCAGCGCCTGCTTCGGAGCCGGCGAAGAGCCAGTTGCGTCTTCCTAAGCCAATAGGTCTCACGGCTCGCTCAGCGGCATTGTTATCGATGGCGACGCGTCCGTCTTCAATGAACAGTGAGAAGGCCTGCCAGCGACCCAAGCCATACCTAATGGCGCTGGCCAGGTCGCCTTTGACGGGGATGCGGGTGAGTTGCTGCTCGGCCCAGGCGCGCAACGCCTCCAGTTTGGGTTTGCTATGCTCCTGGCGGACGGCACACCGAACATCGGCAGGTTTCCCGGCGATTTCGCGTTCGATGTCGTACAACTGGCCGATGCGATCGAGGGCTTCTCGCGCTATCGGGGATTTGTTCGCTTTCCAGATGTCGTGGAAGTCACGCCGCCAATGGGCGAAGCAGGCAGCTTCCCGGAAGCGCGGTTCGCCGTCCGCGCCGGGCTGATAGAGCTTCGCATATCCCTTGTAGGCGTCGGCCTGGAGAATGCCGCTCGCATTGCAAAGGTGGTTTTGCACGTGCTCCGCCTTCCAGTTGGAGGCAAAGCGATAGACCACACCCGGCGGTGCCGGCCCGTTCCACGGGCGCTGATCGCAGACATAACCCCAGATCCTGCCTTGCTTCACGCCCTTACCGAGCCCTTCGGCCCGCCTTGTGTGATCCAGCACCTGGATCGGCGTATCATCGGCGTGGATGACGGTGCTGGCCAGGACCGATGCCTCAATACGCTCGATCAAGGGCTGCAGGCTTCGCATCGCCTTGCCGCACCAGTCAGCCAGCGTGCTGCGGGGAATGTCAGCGCCCATGCGGGCAAGGATTTCGTTCTGCCGGTACAGCGGCAAGTGATCGTCGAACTTTGAGACGAGCACGTAGGCAAGCAAGCTGCTTCCGGCCATGCTGCCGGGGATCGGGCGGCTCGGAGCCGGCACCTGCACCATTTTCTCACAGCAGCGGCAGGACTTCTTCGGCCGCGCGACCTCGATCACCTTCAGCTTGGCGGTAATCATTTCGATGATTTCGCTCACGTCCTCGCCGACGAGGCGTAACTCGCCCCCGCAATCGGGACAAGCGCTGCCCGGGTCGAGTTCTTTTCGCTCGCGCGGGGTGTCAGGCGCAACGCGCGGGCGCCGGGCCATGGCCCGTGCACTGTCTACGTGCGCAGTGGCCTCATCCTCTTCGACATCACTCGGCGAAGCGACGGTTTGTGCCGCGGCGACCAGAATGTCCTCTAGGGCCAGTTCCAGCTGCTCGATCTCGCGTTCGATCTTTTCCGAGGATTTGCCGAAGGCCTGTTTCTTCAGCTTTGCAATGCGCAGACGCAGGGCCTGAACCACCAGATCATGTGCACGGACCGTTGCCGCCAGCTTCGCGTTTTCTGCCTGCAAGTCGGCGATTATCGCCTTCAGCAAAGCTGGGTCTTCGGGAAGATTT
>NZ_ATHL01000120.1 GCF_000445125.1 Novosphingobium lindaniclasticum LE124 | reverse complement strand
GGCGGTGGCGGCTCCGACCAGCCCGCCCGCAGCCATTCGCGCCGCCAGACCCATGGGCGCGATCCGGGCCGGAACGCCGGGGCGGATATCGACGTAATACTCGCCCAGCGCGGCCAGCCCCAGGGCAGCCGCCGTCCAGGGCGAGGACAGAATGCCGAGCGGACCTGCCCGGCCGGCGGTCCCATCGGCCGTTGCCGCGGCCGTGATCGAAACCGCGACGGCAGGCGTCATCGTGCGCTGCCCGTTCGCCAGCCCGAGCAACAGCGGCACGGCCCAGTCACGCATTTCCAGACCGCCCTGAGCCGCCGAACCGGAAAGCTCGGCGATCGGCCCTCGCAGCGTACGCCGCAGGGCTTCGGTTGCCATGCCGAACACGAGGTGGGAAGCATAACCGTAGAGATGCGTAACGACCGTATATTTCCAGGGTGGGCGCGCGAAGCCGGCCAGCGGGACGGCTAGCTGGTCGATCAGGGTCGCGGCGGCCAGCCCCATGGCCGCACCGCGCCAGCGCGCCGCCTGCGGCTTCACCTCGACGACCGCGCCATAGAGGCTCCCGGCCATGGCTCCCACCAGGTAGTGCACGGCGCTGCCCGCCTCGTCCTTGTCCTTGCGCGGGAGCCCCCTCCCGGACGCGAGCACCGTGAACCGCTCGGCCGCCTTGACGGTGGCCGGATCGCCGGGCGACTTGCCATCGGCGGGACCGGGCCGGAACAGGCCCTGCGCCTGATCCTGAAAGCGATCCATCACCCAGCTTGCCGCCAGACCGGCAACAAAGCCGCTAGCGCTGCCTTCGGCCAGCTTCAGCAGTTCGGCGCGGCGCTCTGCGGGCAGAACGATAGAGCCCGCTTGCGGCGAAGCGGCAGTTCGAAAAGCGGTCATCGGGAATCCTTCCATGGCGGCTTTCGGGTGCAGCGACGGAGCAAATGCCATACCCTGCGTCGTCTCGGCCTAGCTTGTTTTCGAAGGTGCAACGCCGCCGCCCGGAATTGGTGCCGCACCATCGGCGACGGCGCGCCGGAGTGCCTTGCCGCCGCGTTTTGCCGAGCCTTGCGGCACCGGCGCGAGTTCGCCGAAAACCTCGGCCACGGCCGCCTCCGCCGCCACCAGATGAACCTTGCCCGGCGCGCTCGCCTGCACCAGGCAGACCGCGTTCTTCGGGCAGATGTCGAGACAGGCGACGGAGGCCACCTTCCATCGCGCCCCACCCTGCCCCCTTTTCAGTTCGGCCTTGAGCGCCTTTTCGAGGACCTAGTCGCCCTCTTGGCCGAAGCGCTTGCCGACCTTCCTGCTGCACTTGCGGCACACCAGCAGGAGATCGTCCCACTTCGCCGGAATGTCCCGGAGACTCTTCTTGCTCGCCATCATCGCTTCCCTGCATGATTTCCTGTCATGCTGGCAGGATCATGCGGGATGCGCGAACGCGAACTTCCGTTTTCTGACGGCGGCGAAGGCGATCAGGAGCGCGTCAGCGGCTCGCCTCGAGGCTTTCTCGCGCCATGCGTGCAAGAACGGGAAAGCTCTCGGCCCGGCTGGCGGCCTGGGCATTGGCGGCATTCCCGCGCAGGACGCGGCCCTTGATGCCGTGGAAGATCGCCGCGAGGCGAAACAGGTTGAACGCGACGTAGAACTCGTAATTGGCGATGCCGTCCCGCCCGGTTCGCGCGCAATAAGCCGCCACATAGTCCCGTTCGGACGGGATGTTCAGCGCTGCAAGATCCGCGCCGAAAAGACCCGGCACGATTTCCGGCGGCATGCGGTACATCAGCGTGTGGTAGGCGAAGTCCGCCAGCGGATGGCCGAGCGTCGACAGCTCCCAGTCCAGCACCGCCAGCACGCGCGGCTCGGTGGGATGGAAGATCATGTTGTCGCAGCGACAGTCGCCGTGGATCACCGACGTTTCGTCGCCCGGCGGAATCAGCGCGGGCAGCGCTTCCACCAGCGCGTCCATGTCGGCATTGCGGCCGGCAAGTTCGTCGGTCTGGTACTGCTTCGTCCAACGGCCGATCTGGCGCGCGAAGTAATTGCCGGGCTTGCCGTAGTCGCTCAGACCCGCCTTTTCCGGATCCACCGCGTGGAGGGCCGCCATAACGGCGTTCATCGCGTCGAAGTAGGCTGGCCGCTCCTCACGCGAGACTTGCGGGAACGTCGCGTCCCAGAAGATGCGGCCCTCGACCAAGTCCATGACATAGAACCAGGTGCCGATCACCGAATCGTCGGTGCAGAGCCCATGGATGCGCGCGACGGGAAAGCCCGCCGCGCCCAGCGCCATCTGCACCCGCGCCTCCCGGTCGACCGCATGGGCGCCGGGCAACAGGTCGCCCGGCGGCTTGCGGCGCAGGACATAGCTGCGTGACGGGGTGACGAGCCGGTAGGTCGGATTGGATTGCCCGCCCTTGAACTGCTCCACCGTCAGTGGTCCCGCAAAACTCTCGACGTTCCGCGCCATCCAGCGCGCCAGTGCGGGTTCGTCGAAGCGATAGCCTTCGCGGACGGGAACGGTGCCCGAATTGTCGGCGGCGAGATCGACGGCCATGACCTTAACCGGCCTCCCCTTGGCTCGTGCTCGTTTGCGCCTGCTTCCACTCGCGCTTGATCTTCTTGGCGAGCGACCATTTATGCACTTCGGTCGGCCCGTCATAGATGCGGAAAGCGCGGATTTCGCGGAAGACCTGCTCCACGATCGTCCGGTCGGTGACGCCGATGCCGCCCATCACCTGCACGCAGTTGTCGGCGATCTTCATCAGCGCCTCGCTCACCGCGACTTTCGCCATGGAGCTTTCGACCGTGCCCAGCGATCCGGTGTCGAGCACGTCCGCGCACCAGTCGATCATCAGGCGTGACTGCTGGAGCAGGATGCGGTTCTCCGCCAGCATGAAGCCCACGCCTTCGTGGTCGATCAGCGTCTTGCCGAAAGCCTCGCGGCGGCAGGCATAGTCCACCGCGATCTCCTGCGCGCGGATGCAGGCACCCAGCCAGCGCATGCAGTGCGACAGGCGCGCGGGGCTGAGGCGGATCTGCGCATATTTGAAGCCCTCCCCCGGCTCTCCCAGCATCTGGGCGGCGGGAACGCGAAGCCCGCGGATCGTCAGCGTGGCATGACTGCCCGGCATCGAGGTGTCGATGGTGTTGGGCACATGGTCGATGACGATGGTGGGATCGGGCAGGTCCACCAGGAACATGCAGGCGCCGCCCTTGCTCGCCTCGTCCACCGAAGCGGCCATGACGATGCCGACCATCGCCCCCTTGGCGCCCGTGATGAAGGTCTTGCGGCCGTCGATCACCCAGTCGTCGCCATCGCGGCGGCAGGTGGTCTTCATCATCGACGGGTCGGACCCGGCGCCGCCCCAGTCCGCGGGCTCGGTCATGAAGAAGGCGGAGCGGCCCCGGCCCTCGACCAGCGGCTTCAGGAAACGATCCTTCAACGCCGGCGAGCCGACATGGCCGATCAGGTACATGTTGCCCTCATCCGGCGCCATGGTGTTGCAGGCGAGCGGGCCGAGCGGCGAAAGGCCGGAACGGACCAGAACTTCGGCCGTCTCACGCTGGCTAAGATGGCTGCCGTCCGCGCGGATATGCGGGGTGAGCACACCCGCCGCGCGCGCCTTTTCGCGCAATTCCATGACGAGTTCGTCGGTCGGCGCGCCGTGATGATCGCGGCGCGAGTCGCTTTCGTAAGGCACCACGACGTCGCGCACGAAAGCCTCCACGCGATCGGCCATGGCGGCGATATCAGGAGAGAGGCCCTCGCTCATTGCAGCACCCGCACCGGGTCGCTGCCGTCCCAGTCGCGGGCGGCCTGCTTCATCATCTCGAACAGGCCTTCCGATCCGGCCGTGGGCTGGAGATATTCGATCACGAAGCCCGGGCCCTGGCCCGGATCGACATAGATCACTTCGCCGTCATCGCCCACTTTGACCTCGACGATTACTTCGGCTCCCGCTTCCGCGCAGGCGCGGCGCGCTTCGGCAATGTCTTCCACGAAGACGCAGACGTGGTGGAGCCGATCGCGCACGGCGTATTCGCCGGTGTAGAGCGAGGGCGCCGCGCTCTCGGTGCGGATCAGCTCGATCTGGATATCGCCCCAATAGCCGATCGCCATGGAGAACGTCGCATCGGTGGGCTGGCCCCTGTATTTCATCTGGCCCAACTGCACGTCGTTCAGCACGAAGAACGGGCCGACGCCCACGGTCTCGATCCAGTAGGCGAGCGCCGCGTCGAAATCGCTGGGGAAGTAGGCAAGCTGGATCACCTCTCCCAGCGCTTTGAGCGGTCCCGGTTTGGCCGGACTTGTCATGGCTTTTCCTTATTCAAGCGAAGAGGCCCTGCGGCTCCTCGATCAATGTCTTCAGCGTCTGGAGGAACTGCGCCCCGGCAGCCCCGTCGATGGCGCGGTGGTCGAGCGAGAGCGTCAGCGCGATCCGCGTCTCGAACGCCACGCCGCCGCCCGCCGCTTCCACCGGCTGGCGCTGCGCCGCTCCAACGGCCAGGATCGCGCCCTGCGGCGGGTTGATGATCGCGTCGAAGTTCTCGATCCCGAACATGCCCAGGTTGGAGACGGAGAAGGTGCCGCCTTCCATGTCCTCCATGCCCAGACCGCGCCCTTGCGCCTTATCGATCAGGCGCCGGGTCTCGGCCGCAAGCTGGTCGATCCGCATGCGGTCGGCCTGCCGCACTACCGGAGTGACGAGACCCTGGGGACCGGCAACCGCGATCGAGACGTCGGCATGGGGGAAGCGGTAGATGTCGGTGCCGTGGACCTGCACGTTGACCTCCGGATGGCGGACCAGCGCCATGGCGCAGGCCTTGACGATCCAGTCGTTCACCGAGGCCTTGCAGCCGAGCACCAGATTGGCGCTCTTGCGCAGTTCCAGCAGGACATCGGCGCGGGCGGACAGGCGCAAGTAGAAGTGCGGAATCTCCTGCTTCGCCTGGGTCAGACGCTGTGCGACGACCTTGCGAATCCGGTCGAAGGGGACAATCTCGGGCCGGTTTTCTCCCGCCACGAAAGCAGGTACCGCGAGCGACCCGGAACTTGCCGGGGCCGGCACCAGCGCCAGGACATCCGCTTTGGAAATGCGGCCGCGCGGGCCGGTTCCGGCTACGCCCGACAGAGCGATCTCGTGCAGGGCCGCGATACGGCGCGCGAGCGGGGAGGCGAAGACCTTCGGGTCATCCTCGGGTACTGCCAATCTCCCTTTCAGCGTCGGCCGCGCAGGGCCGCGCAGGGCCTTGATCACGTCCTGATGGGTGATCCTGCCCTGACGGCCGGTACCCTCGATCCCGGCGATGTCGACGCCTTCCTCCTCGGCAAGACGCAGCGCCTCGGGGCTGATCGGACGGTTGGTCTCGATGGGCACGCGCACCCGTCCCGGCGCGCCGACGGCAGCGCCCACGGGCTCCGGCACGGCGGCTTTCGTCTTCGCAGCGCCCTGCGCCACGCCGCCTTCGGCGGGCACGAATGCGGCGATAAACGCCTCGATCTCTTCATCCGAATGCTGGCCCTCGTCGAACACTGCCAGCAGCGCGCCCACCGGCTCGGCCTCGCTGCCACCGGAAACGAGGATGCGCCGCAAGGTGGCGTCGTACTCGGCCTCGACCTCGTTGGTGATCTTGGCGGTCTCGATCAGGCACAGCGTCTGGCCGCGCGTGAACGCATCGCCTTCGCGGACCATCCATTCGGCCACGGTCCCTTCGGTCATCTCGATGCCCCACTTGGGCATCGTGAAAGCGCGGATCCTGCTCATGACAGCGCCCCCTTCAACGGTATTCGAGCGTCTTGCGAACGGCGGCGGCGACTTTCGCGGGGCTGGGCAGATAGGCGCCTTCCAGCTCGCGGGCGAAAGGCACCGGGGTATGGGGCGCGGTGACCATCTCGATCGGCGCCTTGAGGCTGGCGAAAGCCTTGCCGGCCACCAGTGCGGCAATGTCGGTGGCCAGGCTGCACCGGGGCGGCGCTTCGTCGACGATCACCAGCCGCCCGGTCGCCTCCACGGAATCGAGGATCGCTTCCTCATCCAGCGGAGACGTGGTCCGCAAGTCGATCACGTCGCAGCCCACGCCATCCTGCGCCAGATCGTCCGCCGCCGTCTCGGCATAGCCCACCATCATGCCGGAGGCGACGATCGTCACGTCCTCGCCGGCCCGCGCCAGCCGGGCATGGCCGAAGGGGATGACGAAATCCGGATCGTCCGGCACCTCACCGGTCATCGCGTAGAGGAACTTGTGCTCCAGGAAGACCACCGGATCGTCGTCGCGGATAGCCTGCCGCAGCAGGCCGCAGGCATCCGCGGGGGTCGCGGGCATGACGACCTTGAGGCCGGGCATGGAGGTCACGAACTGGCTGATCATCTGGCTGTGCTGCGCAGCGGCGTTGTAGCCCGCGCCGCAGGGCATGCGGATCACCGCCGGGCAGACCGACTTGCCGCCGAACATGTAGCGGAACTTGGCGATCTGGTTCCACAGCTGGTCCATGCAGACGCCGATGAAGTCCGCGAACATGATCTCCGCCACCGGGCGCTTGCCCGCCAGCGCCAGCCCGCCCGCCGCGCCCATGATGGCGCTTTCGCTGATCGGGGTGTCGATCACCCGGTCGGGCCCGAAGGCGTCGTAAAGCCCGGTCGAAGTGGACCAGATCCCGCCGATCGCCTCCGGCCCGCCCGCCGTGCCCATGCCACCCACGACGTCCTCGCCCAATACGACGACGCGCGGATCGCGCTGCATTTCCTGGAATATCGTGCCGCGAATGGCGTCGCGGTACATCATCTTTGCCATGTGTTACGCTCCGCCGTCAGTAGCTGATATAGACGTTTTCGAGGACGTTTTCCGGCTGCGGCCGCGCTGCCGCGCGCGAGTCTGCGACGGCCTGCTCGATGGCCTGCAGCGCATCCGCATCCACCGTGTCCAGATCGTCGTCCGTCAGGAGCTTTGCGCCGGTCACCTTCTCGCGAAACTTGCGCAGGCAGTCGCGGGTGGCGCGCAAGCGGTCGAGTTCGCCCTCGCCGCGATAGCGCTGGGGATCGCCCTCGAAGTGGCCGAAGAAGCGCTCGGTATCGAACTCCACCGCCGCCGGGCCGTTGCCGGGCGTGCGCACGAATTCCAGCACTTCGCCGAATGTGTCGTAGACCGAGAAGAAGTCCGTCCCGTCCGCGCGCCAGACTTTCATGCCGAAGGCCTCGGCGCGGCTGGCGATGTCCTGCGCGGTGCCCACGGCATAGGCATCGCCGGTATGTTCGGAATAGTGGTTGTTCTCGAAGACGAAGATCGCGGGCGCCTTGGTGACGACGGCCAGATTCATCGCCTCGAACGTGGTGCCCTGATTGCACGCCCCGTCGCCCGAGAAGGCGATGGAGACGGCCAGCCTGCCGTTCTCGTCCGGCCCGTCGATCTTGTTCGAAAGCGCCGCGCCCACCGCGATCGGCGCGCCGGCGCCGACGATGCCGTTGGCGCCCAGCATGCCCTTGTCGATATCGGCGATGTGCATGGAGCCGCCCTTGCCGTTGCAAAGGCCTTCCTGGCTGCCCCAGATCTCCTTCATCATGCCGGTCACATCGCAGCCCTTGGCCAGGCAGTGGCCGTGGCCGCGATGGGTGGAGACGATCTTGTCCCGCTCCGAAAGGTGTTCGCACACGCCCACGGCCACGGCTTCCTGCCCGCAATAGAGATGTGTGAAACCCGCGATCTCTCCGGTCTGGATCTCCTCGTGAAGACGTTCCTCGAATTCGCGGATCAGCTTCATCTGCCGATAGGCGCGGGTCAGCGCCTCGCGGTTCAGTTGCATGCCGGTTTCCTCTCCCGTTGTCGTCCGCATCTCTATACGGTTCCTTTCAGAGGCCCAAGACGGACTTGGCGATGATGGTGCTCTGCACTTCGTTTGTCCCGCCGAAAATCGTCCAGGCCCGGCTGTTGAGATAGCGCGCGGCGGCGACTTGCGCGGCGCGCGAATGAACCGGCTCAGGCGCATTGTCGCCATAGAGCGGGCGCGCGGTTTCCAGCTGGAGCCCGGCGATCCCGAACAGATCCACCGCCAGCAGATCGATCTCCTGCCGCAGGTTGGATGCCAGCAGCTTGGTAAGCGAGGTCTGCGGCCCCGGCTTGCGCCCCTTGGCGATCTCCGAGATGATCTTCAGTTCGATCATCTCCAGCGCCTCTACGCCCAGCCGGGCTTTCGCCAAGCGGCGGCGCCAATCGATGCTGTCGGCCAGAGCCCCGCCGCGCCCGTCGCTTTCCGATTTTGCGGCAACCTCGATCTGGGCGAGATCATAGCCGAGCTTGGGCGCATGACACGATCCGCCGCGCTCGTTTTCGAGCAGGAACTTGGCGATGGTCCACCCCTCGCCCTCCCCGCCGACCAGGTTCTCGACCGGAACCCGCACGTCTTCGAGGAAGACCTGGTTGACCTCGTGATCGCCCGCTGTCGTCAGGATCGGCCGCACCGACACACCGGGGCTGGCGAGATCGATCAGCAGGAACGAGATGCCCGCCTGCTTCTTCACCTCCGGATTGGTCCGCACCAGCGTGAACATGCCGTTGGCGTGGTGGGCATGGGTGGTCCAGATCTTCGATCCGTTGACCACGTAATCGTCACCGTCCCGCACCGCGCGGGTCTTCAGGCTGGCGAGGTCGGACCCGGCGGCGGGTTCGGAAAAGCCCTGGCACCAATAGTCCTCGCCCGAAAGGATGCGCGGCAGGTAGCGGGCCTTCTGCGCCTCGCTGCCGAACGTCCAGAGCACCGGGGCCAGGAGCTTGAGGCCCAGCACGGTGAGGTTCGGCGCCCCAGCCGCAGCGCATTCCTTTTCGAAGAGATAGCGCTGGAGCGGCGTCCAGCCGGTGCCGCCATGCTCGACCGGCCATTGATAACCCAGCCAGCCCTTGGCATCGAGAACCGCATTCCACGCCTGCCCGATCTCCGGCTCCACGAAGACCGAGGGCGTGGCGGCGGCGCCGGCTTTCACCGCATCGGGCAGGTGATCGCGCAGGAAGGCGCGCACGTCTTCGCGGAAGGCTTTGTCGGCGGGGGAAAGTTCGATGTCCATGCTTTCTATCGTTCCAGAATCGTCACGGCGGATACGCCCGGCGCCCCGTAGACATGGCTGTAGGCGGTCTTCGGCTGATGAGGCACCTGACGGCCGCCACCGTCCCCGCGCAATTGCACCACGTTTTCGTAGACCTGTCGCAAGCCCGAAGCGCCGATCGGCTCTCCGCAGGCAAGGCAGCCACCATCGGTATTGACCGGCAGCGCGCCGCCGATCTCCGTCCTTCCCTCGGAGAGCCAGCGCTCCTGATCGCCGTCGGCGCAGAAGCCGTTCTCGGCCATGTGCATGATCTCCGCGCCAGCTTCGGTATCCTGAAGCTGGGCCACGTCGATGTCGCCCGGCCCCATCCCGGCAAGGCGGAAGGCGTCGGCGGAAGCGATGCGGGTAGCAGTGCCGCGCGGCGCGCTGTCGTCCGCCACCACATCCACGCTCGGCGCGAAAACCTCGAAGCTGTGCGGCGGACGAGTACGCATGGTCGCGGCCTTCAGGCGGACCAGCGGCTTGCCCAGCTCGCGCGCCTTCTTCTCGCTGGCGAGCACGAGTGCGACGCCGCCCTCGGCGGGCGAGCAGAACATGTACTTGGTATAGGGATCCGAGACGAGCGGCGCGGCCAGGATTTCCTCGATCGGCACCGGCTGGCGGCGCCAGGCGTGCGGCGCATGGGCACCGTTCCGAAACGCCTTTTCGGACACGCGCGCCAGCGTCTCGGTGGAGATGCCGAACATATGCATGTAGCGCATGATCTTCGCCGCGAAGAACTGGGTGGTGACCATATAGCCCGCCTCGCCGTACCAGTCGGGCAGGTTGTATTCGCTGGGCAAGGCATTGAAGGCGCCGCGCGGATGCTTGTCGAACCCGACCGCGAGGCCAAGCTCGAACTCGCCCGACTTGATCGCCATCTGCGCCGAGAACAGCGCCGAGCCGCCCGCCGCGCAGCCGTTGCGGACATTGATGAACTGGACGCCGGTAAGGCCCAGCCGGTCCACCATCGTATCGGGATTTCCAGCGGCGTCCGAACTCCCGTAGGCGAACTGGATCTGCGGCCAGTCCACTCCAGCGTCGGCGAGCGCCTGCCGCACCGCGAAGACGCCCTGATCCACCCCGGACAGACCGTCGGTGCGCCCGAAAGGATGGATGCCGATGCCGACGATGCAGACGTCGCTCATGCGCGCTCCCCTTCGATCGGGGCGAAAGCGGGAATGGCCAGCGGTTCGGCGGCTTCGGGATCGAGCGCCAGCGGCACCAGACGCACCGGCATGCCGATCCGCACAGCGTCGAAACCAACATCCACAAGCCGCGCCTCGACAATCACTTCGCCGGGCAATTCGACATAGGCGACGATCCACGGCGTGAAGGCTTGGGGGCCTGCGTAAGGCGGGGTCTTGGGGCGATAGCGCTGCACGGTGTAGGACCACAGCCTGCCCTCGCGCGCCAGCGGCACCGGATCGCAAGCATCGCCGGCAGGACAGGGAAACACCACGCGCCCCGTGGCCCGTTCACGGCCGCCCAGCAACCGGGGCGGCGTCTCGGCGGTGAACAGGCCTTCGGCAATGGCGCGCATCGTTCTCCCCATCTCTCGGCTTTCGAGTCCGTTGATGTGAATGGTTTAAGCGCGCCCGCCCCGCCTTTGTGACTCATCAAAACGCTAGGGTAGCCAATGTGCCAGTTCGTGCGACGGTCGGCGGCGGGAGAACGCACTTATGGCCAAAGCCTGGGACTACATCATCGTCGGCGCCGGTTCGGCCGGCTGCGTCATGGCGGAGCGGCTCAGTGCCGATGGCCGCAGCCAAGTGCTGCTACTGGAAGCGGGCGGCAGCAACGACAGCTTCTGGGTCACCTTGCCCAAGGGCGTCGCCAAGCTGGTGAAGAAGCCCGAGCACATGTGGGCCTATCCGGTTTCCCAACCGCGCGAAGAAGGCGCGAACGAAAGCGGCGGCGAAGTCTGGATCCGGGGCAAGGGCCTCGGCGGCTCATCCTCGATCAACGGCATGATCTGGAGCCGGGGCGAGCCGGCCGACTACGACGCCTGGGAGAGCGAGGCGGGCGCCACCGGCTGGAACGGCGCGAGCATGACGGAGGCCTTCCTCGAACTGGAAGACCACGCTGCCGGCGCGTCGGAGCTGCGCGGCAGCGGCGGCCTCGTCCATGTCGATCCCGCCTGCTACACGTACCCGCTGGCGGAGCGCATGATCGAATCCGGCGAAGCGCTCGGGCTAAGGCGCGTGGACGACCTGAACGCGGCCACCGGCCCGCGCGTCGGCTACTACAGCCACAACATCCGGAACGGACGGCGTGAATCCTCCGCGCGCACATATCTGGCAGCGGCGCGCGGACGGCCGAACCTGACGATAGTGACCGGTGCCCTGGCGGAACGCATCGTGTTCGACGGTACCCGCGTAGTGGGACTCGAGGCCGCGGTGAACGGCCGCCCGCAACGGTTCGATTGCGCGGGCGAGATCGTCGTGAGTGCCGGCGCCATGGAAAGCCCGCTACTGCTCCAGCGCTCCGGCATCGGCGACAGCGACCGGCTCAGGGCGGCGGGCATAGCGCCGCTCGTCCACTCACCCGACGTGGGCGAGCGGATGATCGAGCACCTGTCGATCTCGCTCCCTTACCGGCTGGAGCACGGACGCGGCACCAACCGCAGCTTCTTCGGGATCGGCGCGGGGCTGGCGATGCTCCGCTACCTGCTGCGCCACGACGGGGTGCTGGCGACCGGGCCTTTCGAGGTCGGCGCCTTCTGCAACGTCGCCCATCCCGATGGACGAACGGACGCGCAGTTCTATCTCGGCGGCTATACCTTCAAGGTCGGCGACGACAAGGACCCGGTCCCGCTCGACAAGATCGATCCGCTCCCCGGCGTCACCATCTACGGCCAGCTGCTGCGCCTCACCAGCGAGAGCGCCGTGAGGGCTACCGGTCCGAACCCTGGCGATCCGCTGGACATCCGCCACAACTTCCTGACGACCGAGCACGATCGCCGCTCGGCCATAGCCCTGGTGCGCAAGATGCGTGCGTTCATCGCCGCAGCGCCGCTGGGGCGAATGGTCGGGCCGGAACTGGTGCCGGGCGCGCAAGTGGAAAGCGACGAGGATGTGCTGGCCGCCTTCCGCCGCCTGTCGAGTTGCGGGCTCCACGCCATCCGCTCCTGCCGCATGGGCGACGATCCCGAGGCGGTGGTCGATGCTCGCCTTAGGGTGAAGGGCGTTCAGGGCCTGCGCGTGGCGGACTGCTCGGTCATGCCCGGGCATGTGACCGGAAACACCAACGCCCCCGCCATGGCGCTCGGCCTGCGCGGGGCCAAGCTGATGCGCGAGGATCGTTCGCCGCATCCGTCTTGATCCGGGACCGCTGCCGGTCTTTAGACGCGCAGCGCGGAGAACGCCTTGCCTGAAGTTGGGTGACGCGAGGCCAGCGGTTCCGGATCAAGTCCGGAACCACGCCTGTTCTGCCGGCTCAATTATGCAGTGAAATGTACCCAAGCTGCGCGGCCTTGAACACCGTCTGGCTGCGGTTCACGGCGTTCAGCTTGGTCGCCGCGTTGTGGATATGGAATCGTACCGTCGCCCGGCTGCGCGACATGATCATGCTGATCTCCAGGTCGGTCTTGCCGATCGCCGCCCAGCGCAGGCACTCCACCTCGCGCTTCGACAGCCGCGATTCCGGCGGCAGCGCCTGGGTGGAGCCCATCACCTGCACATATGTCGCGATGAAGGTGCGGGCATAGAGCCCCAGCGCATCGGATAGCCTCAGGAAATCCTCGGAGAGATCGGTCCGCTCCTTGTCGAGCGGGTTGAAACTCACCGCGCCGATCTGGCCGAACGGCAGGTGCACGGGCACCGCGATGCAAGCCCGCGTCATGGCCCGCTGTTCGAAATTGGCGATGTCGATCGATTGAAGGTAGGCGTTGGGGTCGCGCGTGTGAAATCCCTGCGCATTGGCCCAGAACGGCTGCCCCTCGAACCGGCAGGCGGTCGTCAGCGGAGAATCGAGAGCAATGCGCGAATTGCGCCACCACACGCGCTCATCGTCGCCCCAGCCGAATACCTCGATGGCCAGCACCTTGCCGTCGCCGTCGACCGGCGTGCGCTTGTCGGCAATGTCGTGCGCAGGCGCCGCCCGGTAGCCCAGGTCCATGGCGATCTTGTGCAGCGCCTTCGCCGCCGGGCGGATCTCGGCCGGCGACGAGACGCGCACGGCGTCTATGTTTTCCTGTGACAACAGCGACATGTTTTTCCTCTCTTGCCGGGCAGCTTAACGCGACCCGCCAGGGTGCACAATTGCCCGAAAGCTCAAAAAACAGGTTCCTCCGCCTAGTCTTTTGCCCAGCGGAGATGGGCCCGCGGCAGGTGCTACACCCGTATGACAGACGGGAGAGCCATGTGAATTTCGACCTCAGCGAAGACGAGGAAATGCTCAAGGCGCTGACCGAGCGCTTCGTCACCAACACGTACGACCACACGACCCGGCGCGCGTTCCTGGCGGAGCCGAGCGGGTTTTCCGGCAAGAACTGGGCTCTGCTGGGCGAACTTGGGCTGATCGCCGCGCCTTTCCCCGGAGAAATGGGCGGCCTCGACCTGGATGCCACGGGAATAGCCACGGTGTTCGAGGCGCTTGGACGGGGCATGGTCGTGGAGCCGCTGGCGGAAGCCTCCGTGCTGGCCGGGCGCCTTTTCGCCTTGACGGCCCCCCCGGCCCTTCGCGAAACCTGGCTGGACGACCTGCTCTCCGGCGCCAAGCGCCTTGCCCTCGCACACGCCGAGAACGGCGCACGGAACGGTTTGGTCTGGGTGGAGACATCGGCGGTCGCTGATGCCGGTGGTTATCGCCTGATCGGTGCGAAACCCTACTGCATCGCCGGTGGGGGGGCGGACGGCTATATCGTCTCCGCTCGCCTGTCCGGCACGCCGGACCAGACGGAGGGGATCGCGCTGTTCCTGGTCCCCGCCGAGATCGCCGGCTTGCGCCGCCGCGACTGGCCGCTGGCTGACGGGTCGATCGCCGCCGCGCTCACGCTCGACGACGTTCGCATATCGGACATCCACCGTCTGGACGGCGGCATGGCGGAAATCGAGGAAGCCCAGCAATTCGCCGGTCTCGCGCGCTGTGCCGAAGCGCTCGGCATCATGGAGCGCATGTTCCACGACACGCTCGATTATGTGCGCACGCGGGACCAGTTCGGTGCCCCGCTCGGCACGTTCCAGGCGATCCAGCATCGCATGGTCGCACAATATGCCGCCATCGAGCAGAGCCGCGCCTTGCTGAACCTTGCGCTCGTATCTGCGGGCGGGGACCACTTCGCGGAAGCCGTAAACGGTGCCAGGGCCTGGATCAGCAACGCCTCGATCACGCTGGCGCACGAGATGGTGCAGTTCCACGGCGGAATGGGCGTTACCGACGAACTCGCAATCGGCGCCGGTCACAAGCGATTGCTGGTACTCTCTCGCTGGCCCGAAGGTCCCGAGGCGGCGTTGGATCGCTACGCAGGATGGGTACAGTGATCGCCGAACACCTGTGAACAGGCCAAGGCGATCTTTCCGATTACGATTGCTCACGCAGAACGGATAGAGAACATTTTTATTGCATCGACTTTGGCTTTCGGCCATTTTGCGACTCCAATTCCTTGCCGAAGGCGCATGGAAAACAAGGTTTCTGCAAAATGCCTGCCCTCGAAGTCGCTGAAAAGCTCACCATTCTTGCCGATGCTGCCAAGTACGATGCTTCGTGCTCGTCCTCGGGCGTAAAGAAGCGGGACTCGCGCGACGGCAAGGGCATCGGCTCAACGCTGGGCGGCGGCGGCATCTGCCATGCCTATGCGCCCGACGGTCGCTGCATCAGCCTGCTCAAGGTGCTGCTGACCAATAGCTGCATCTTCGATTGCCACTACTGCATCAACCGCAAATCCTCGAACGTCAGGCGAGCGCGATTTACGGCGAAGGAAGTGGTGGACCTCACGCTCGATTTCTACCGTCGCAACTATATCGAGGGCCTCTTCCTCTCCTCCGGCATCATCCGTACGCCCGATTATACGATGGAGCAGATTGTTGAAGTCGCCCGGTCGCTGAGGGAAGATCACGATTTTCGCGGCTATATCCATCTCAAAACGATCCCCGACGCCGATCCCGAGCTTGTGGCGGCGGCAGGCCGACATGCGGACCGTGTCTCCATCAATGTCGAACTGCCGACCGCCAGTGGACTCCAGCGCCTTGCGCCCGAGAAATCGCAGTCCCGCATCGAAGGCGCGATGGGCACGATGCGCTCTGCCATCGAGGACGGTGCCGACGCGCGCAAGCGGTTCCGCTCGGCCCCCTCGTTCGCGCCCGCCGGCCAGTCCACGCAGATGATCGTCGGCGCGGATGCCGCCACCGATCGCGATATCGTCTCCCGTGCCGCTTCGCTTTACGAGAAGTTCGATCTCAAACGGGTCTATTATTCCGCCTTCAGCCCGATCCCCGACGCCAGCACGGTCCTGCCGCTGCGCCGCCCACCGCTCATGCGCGAGCACAGGCTCTACCAGTCCGACTGGCTCATCCGCTTCTATCAATATTCCCCTCAGGAAGTGAGCGCCGCCGCCGATGCCGCCACCGGCATGTTGCCGCTGGACATCGATCCCAAGCTCGCCTGGGCCCTGCAGTTTCGTGACCGGTTCCCCATCGACGTCAATCGTGCGCCGCGAGAGATGCTGCTGCGCATCCCGGGCCTTGGCATCAAGGCGGTGGACGCGATCGTTGCGGCCCGCCGCTGGCGTACGCTGCGGATGGAGGACGTCGCCCGCATGACCGTCTCGGTAAAGAAGCTAAGGCCCTTCATCGTCACGGCCGATTGGCGCCCTACCGCTCTGCTCGACCGCGCCGACTTGCGCCCGCTGGTGACGCCCCGCGCCACCCAGTTGGAACTGTTCGCGGCCTGAGCGATGCGGGTGGTCCGCCTCGATGCCGAAGACGATTTCGACGGCTGGCGCATCGCCGCACGGTCGCTCGCAAGCGAGGGCGTGGCGCCGGCCGACGTGGTCTGGCAGATCGGCGATCGGATGGTCGATCTGTTCGCGGCCGAAGCCGCCTCCAACAAAGGTGGTTTGGCTGCTTCGGCTTCTCCTCTGCGCGTCTCGCGGCAGTTCATCGAGCTGGCGCGAGACGCCGCGCTCCATAGCGAGCCTGAGCGTTTTTCGCTGCTCTACGTCCTGCTTTTACGACTGCTCGATCAGCCGGAGGCGCTGCAGGATCGGGCAGATCCTCTCATCCGCCGCATCGAAGGCTTCGCGCGTAACGTCCGGCGCGACAGTCACAAGATGCACGCCTTCGTTCGTTTTCGCGAGTTGAAGGACGACGTCGGGCCGCGCTTCGTCGCGTGGTTCGAGCCCGAACATCACATCCTGCGCGCCAATGCCGGGTTCTTCGTCGATCGCTTCACGAACATGCGCTGGTCGATCCTGACCCCGCGCGGCACTCTGCACTGGGACGGCGCCGTCCTAGCCGAAGGCCCCCCCGCCACGCGCGCAGATGCGCCGGGCGGCGATCCGGTCGAGGACGTGTGGAAAGCCTATTACAGCGCGATTTTCAACCCAGCTCGGGTGATGCCGCAGGCGATGCTGAAGGAAATGCCGCGCAAATACTGGAAGAACATGCCGGAAACCGCCCTCGTCCCGCAGCTCATCGCCGGGGCGCGCAAGCGGGAACTGGCGATGATCGAGCAGGCGCGCACCGCGCCCCCCGTCGGTGCGGGACAGGGCAAGGGGCGTAGCGGACCGGAAGCCCTGGTACTGCTGGCGGAAGAAGCGACCGGCTGCCAGCGCTGCCCGCTCTGGAAGCCCGCGACGCAGACGGTATTCGGGGAAGGCCCGCACGACGCCGAGATCATGATCGTCGGGGAGCAGCCGGGCGACCAGGAGGATCTTGCCGGCCGCGCGTTCGTCGGCCCGGCCGGTGCGGTGTTCGACCGCGCCCTGACGCAAGCAGGCATCGATCGCAAGCGTGCCTACGTCACCAATGCCGTGAAGCATTTCAAGTTCGAGCAACGCGGCAAGCGGCGGATCCACGCGCGGCCCAACACCGGCGAGATCGAGGCTTGCCGGTGGTGGGTGGACCAGGAACGCGCCATCGTCCGCCCCAGACTCGTCATCGCCATGGGCGCCACGGCCGCCCGTTCACTCACGGGTCGCAGTGTCACGATCGGAAAGGAACGCGGACGCGCCGTCTCTCTGCCGGATGGAACGCCGTGCTGGATCACGGTTCACCCCAGCTATCTCCTGCGCCTGCCCGCCGAAGCCGACTCGGATGCGGAATTCGCCCGCTATGTCGCTGACTTGCGCAGTGCAGCGCAGAGTCTGGCCCCGATGGCTTGAGGGCGAGATGAGACTGGCCGAAACATACATCACAGCGATCAACCGCACGGCTCTTCCGAGCAACGATTTGACGCAAACCGCTCTGCGCCATTGGGAAACCAATTAGCTTCGGTTCCGCAAGTGCGAATGCCGAACACGGCAGCGCACCGCTGGAGGAGTCACATGAAGGTCTACACCCTGCAGTTTTCCGAGGATGAACACGGTCTTGCCAAGCGGCTCGAATTCAAGGCACCGGACATAGCCGGAGCCTTGATCATCGCCCACCGCGAAGCTGCCAAGCGCAGCGCCGACTTGTGGGAAGGCGCTCTCAAGCTCTGCACGATTCGCCGTTCCCGGGATGAAAGGACGATCCGCCTCGCCTCCTGAGAGCGGGAAACGACAGCCGCTTTCCTTTTACGCCACCTTGAAGCGCAAGGCCTGCGCCGCAAGCCGGTCCACTTCCTCGGTCAGCCCCCGTGCCGCGGCGGAAGCCTGCTCCACCATGGCGGCATTCTGCTGCGTTGCGATGTTCATCGCGCCGATGGCCGCCGTGATTTCGCTCACTGAAGTTGCGGAAGCGCGATTGCTCCTGGCCATGCCGCCCAGCAGGACGTGAACTTGCGCGACGTCGCCGGCAATGCCCTCGAACGCGCCGTCCACCCGCTCCACCGCACCCAGTGCCGAGACGATTTCCGCCTGGGTCACGCTAAGTTGCGCGCGGGCGCTGCGGGCTTCGTCTTCCGAACGCTTCGCCAGCGCCGAGACCAGGTCGGCCACCACGGCGAAGCCGCGACCGGCATCCCCCGCCCGGCCCGCCTCGACAGCGGCGTTCATGGCAAGCACCCGCGTCTGGAAGGCGATCTTGTCGAGCCCTTCGATCACCCCGTCGATATTGGTGGCGCTGTCCGACACCCGGCGCATGGCGCCGACAGCTTCGGCGGCCACTGCCCTGCCGCCGGCCACCGTGGCGATGGCCTCGTTGGCCCGCGACACCGTTTCGTTCGCGGCATCGGCGCCGGCCTTCAGGCCGTTGTCGATTTCCAGCAGCGCTGCGGAACTCTGTTCCAGGCCCAACTTGAACAGTGCGTTTTGAAAATACGTTTTTGTTCAATGGCATGCGTGCACAGGCGCAAGTGTTACCACTACATTTTTGGGGTCGGTTGAGCTGCAGAGGCTCAGGTTTGCGGTGGCAACTCGCTGATATTGGCCGGCAGCGCGATGCCGGTTGCCTTGAAGACATTCCCTACCTGGCCCGAGACGTGGGTACGGGTGGTAATGACCTTGCCGTCCTTTTCGATGGTGGCTTCCTGAAGGCGATCGAGATCGTTGAGGAGCGGCTGCCATTCGGGCTGGAAGCCCTTTTCCTGACAAAGACGGGTGAGTTCCTTGGCCAGCGTCAGAGCGAGGAACGAGACAAACACATGGCCGCGGATAGCGGCATCGGACTGATGGAAGATGGGCCGGGTATCGAAGCTCGCCTTGGCGACGCGGAACAGGGCTTCGACCTGAAGCAGGTCACGGTAGCGGATGACCGCCTGCAGCGGGGTGATCCGGGCATTGGTGCGCAGCACGCTGATACCATCGTAGCGGGCCTCGTCGGCAAGCTTGCCCATGTCGATCTCGAAGGTCTTGCCGCTGGCCTTGAGATAGCGGCGATAAGCTGAGTTACCAACCAGGGCCTTGTCACCCTTCTTCAGCTGGGTCTGGAGGCCATCGATGATCGCTTGCCGATCGGCTTTGTCCTTCCTTGCCTCAGCTTCGTTGAGTGTGACGACATAGCGCTGGGCATCTGCGCCTTTGCCAACGCGCACCTCCTTGACCCA
>NZ_ATHL01000119.1 GCF_000445125.1 Novosphingobium lindaniclasticum LE124 | reverse complement strand
CCCAAGTTGAACAGTGCTGGCAGAACATGCGGGGAACGTCAGGCGTTAAGTAGCTGATTTTGCTGGCAGTGGATTTAGCGGCAAAATGGGGTGTGATAACAACATTTTGCGTGTAACTGGCGGTTTGGTTTCTCTCCACACGTGCAGGTAGTAACAACCTTGCCATGTATGTCGTCGAACGAGTCGCTCGCGGGCACCGCTATCTTTACCTGGTCGAGAGTGTGCGCGAGGGCAAAACCGTCCGTCAGCGCACGATCAAGGCTCTGGGCCGCAAGGATGTGCTGGCCGCGAGTGGTGAACTCGACAGGCTGGCTGCCTCGATTGCCCGCCACGCCGAACGCAGCGTCATTCTGTCCGATATCGATGCAGGCCGGATCGCAGCTCGCAGGATTGGCGGCCCGTTGCTGTTCGGGCGCCTGTGGCAGCGGCTTGGTGTCGATGCGGTACTGGAAGAGGTGCTGGAAGGCCGCCAGTTCGGCTTTGCCGTTGAGCGCGCCGTATTCGTCGCCACACTGCACCGCCTGTTCGTCTCCGGCTCGGACCGAGCCTGCCTGGACTGGATGGAGAGCTACGCCATCGACGGCAGCGAGGATCTTGCCCTCCATCACTTCTATCGCGCCATGGCCTGGCTCGGCGAGGAGATCGAGGAGAAGGCAGAGGGGGGATTGGCACCTCGCTGTGTGAAAGACGTGATCGAGGAGAAGCTGTTCGATCGCCGCCGGGACCTGTTCACCGACCTCAGTCTTGTATTCATGGATACGACGTCGCTCTCGTTCTACGGCGCCGGCGGCGACACGCTGGGACGGCGCGGTCATTCCAAGGACCACCGGCCCGAGCTTGCTCAGCTGATCCTGGCCGTCGTGATCGATGCCCAGGGGCGTCCGATCTGTACCGAGATGGTCCCGGGCAACACGGCCGACGTGAAGGTACTCATGCCCATCGTCACGCGCCTGCGCACCCGCTTCGGCATCACCCGCTCGTGCGTTGTGGCCGATCGCGGCATGATCAGCGCCGATACGATCGCCGCCCTTGAAGAGCTGGGCATGGAATACATCCTGGGTGCGCGAGAGCGCACAAGCAGCGTCATCCGCGAGGTCGTGCTGAACGACACGGCCCCGATGGTGCCCCTGGTTCTCGAGCGGCAGGCAGGAGACACTCAGCTGTGGGTCAAGGAGGTGCGCGTTGGCAAAGGCGCAGATGCCCAGCGCTATGTCGTCACACTCAACGAAGCTGAGGCAAGGAAGGACAAAGCCGATCGGCAAGCGATCATCGATGGCCTCCAGACCCAGCTGAAGAAGGGTGACAAGGCCCTGGTTGGTAACTCAGCTTATCGCCGCTATCTCAAGGCCAGCGGCAAGACCTTCGAGATCGACATGGGCAAGCTTGCCGACGAGGCCCGCTACGATGGTATCAGCGTGCTGCGCACCAATGCCCGGATCACCCCGCTGCAGGCGGTCATCCGCTACCGTGACCTGCTTCAGGTCGAAGCCCTGTTCCGCGTCGCCAAGGCGAGCTTCGATACCCGGCCCATCTTCCATCAGTCCGATGCCGCTATCCGCGGCCATGTGTTTGTCTCGTTCCTCGCTCTGACGCTGGCCAAGGAACTCACCCGTCTTTGTCAGGAAAAGGGCTTCCAGCCCGAATGGCAGCCGCTCCTCAACGATCTCGATCGCCTTCAGGAAGCCACCATCGAAAAGGACGGCAAGGTCATTACCACCCGTACCCACGTCTCGGGCCAGGTAGGGAATGTCTTCAAGGCAACCGGCATCGCGCTGCCGGCCAATATCAGCGAGTTGCCACCGCAAACCTGAGCCTCTGCAGCTCAACCGACCCCAAAAATGTAGTGGTAACACTTGCGCCTGTGCACGCATGCCATTGAACAAAAACGTATTTTCAAAACGCACTGTTCAAGTTGGG
>NZ_ATHL01000118.1 GCF_000445125.1 Novosphingobium lindaniclasticum LE124 | reverse complement strand
GAGGTCCCGGAACGCTATGGTCCGTCGACGACCTGCTACAACCGGTTCATCCGCTGGCGAAAGGCTGGAGTGTGGGACCGATTGTTGGCGGCGGTTTCCGCCGGTTTCAACGGCGAGTTGGTGATGATCGATTCCACTTGCATGCGCGTCCACCAGCACGGTGCGACGGGCAAAAAGGGGGATCCGGCAATCATGGCATGGGACGTTCCCGGGGCGGCCTTACGACCAAACTCCACGCTCTTGTCGACGCTGATGGACGTCCTGTCGGACTGCGACTGACGGGTGGCCAGGTCCATGATGCATACGAAGCTGAAGCGCTGATCGAGGCCATTCCCGAGGGTGCCACCCTGCTCGGTGACAAGGGCTATGACAGCACGGCCATTCGCGAGGCGGCCGCGGCCAGAAACATCTGGGCCAACATTCCCAACCGCTCCAACCGTAAGCAGCGCTTCGGCTTCTCGTCATGGCTCTACCGCCAGCGTAATCTCGTCGAGCGCTTCTTCAATCGGATCAAGCAGTTCCGGGGCATCGCCACCCGATATGACAAGGATGCTGCCAACTATCTCGCGGCCATCAAGCTCATATGCGTCAGGCTGTGGTGCAATGCGTAATGAGTCCACGCCCTAGTAAAGGACAAAGGGGAGCCTTGGCGGCCCAATATCCGTCGCAGGCGACGTTTCAGCTTGGTTCTTGTACGCGCTTTTAAAAAAATAGATAGTGGCGACTGGGTTCTCATCCAAAAATGAATCCGGAATGTCATATCGATGTGATACATGACATCATGAATTCCGCGCAAATGCATGATTGCCCTTTGAGGATCGAAATCGACGACATCGACTTCATGGGGCACGTTAATAATTCCATATATTTGAAATGGTTACAGGCAGCTGTCATCCAACATTGGCAGAGGGTCGCATCGCCTCGGGCGATTACAGAATATCTATGGATCGCGCTCAAACATGAGATCACGTACCGCAGACCGGCATTCCTTCGCGACCAGCTGACGGCCAATGTGCTGCTGGAGCAGGTCCGGCGAAAAAGCGCATTCTACGAAACGACGATCCGGCGCGGCAGCGAAGTGATTGCCGAGGTGAAATCGCGCTGGTGCTGCGTTGATGCCGTGACACAGCGTCCGGTCCGGGTGTCAGCCTCCGTAATGGCATGTTTCTTTCGCGAAGCCGCCGATGAGCAGACCGCTCCAGCATTACAGTGAAGCAAGGCCCAATCTGTCTTCGTCGGTGTAGATGTCGAACCGGGAAAGTGTGACACGTCCGAAGGTCATCGTCAGTGCCGCATCAGCCGCATCACGTCCTCGCGCCATCAATATTCGCCCGCTGCGAGGGCGGTTGTGCCTTGCATCGAAGACATACCAGCGATCGCCCAGCCACACTTCGAACCATGCCGAAAAATCCATTTCGCCTAGTGGCTTTGGCAAGTCCATGTCACCGAGATATCCTGTACAGTAGCGTGCGGGTATGTTCATGCAGCGGCACAGCGTGATCGCCAGATGGGCAAAGTCGCGGCAGACACCTTCGCGCTCCTCGAACACGTCCCGCGCTGTCTTTGTCGGCCGCGCCTTCATGTAGTCGAAGCGGACGTGACGATGTACAAAATCCACGATGCCTTGGACCAGTGCCCAGCCCCGAGGGGTTTTGCCGAACAGATCCCATGCCACTTCGCTCAGCCTGTCGCGCGACATTCAGGGTGAGGAAGCGCGACAAACAAGATGAGAATCCTG
>NZ_ATHL01000117.1 GCF_000445125.1 Novosphingobium lindaniclasticum LE124 | reverse complement strand
GACGAAAGGCCGGACTTTGCGCTTTGGAAGCGACATCGAGGTCATCTCCCTGGCACGGCTCATCCGCTGCGTGGAGGCGGCGTGATCGGGCCGGGAACTGGCGTGCGGGTTTATTTGGCCTGCGGCGTCACTGACATGCGCAAAGGCATCTCTGGCCTTGGTCAGCTGGCCCAGACGGTACTGCGACAGAAACCGACAAGCGGGGCGGTGTTCGCTTTTCGAGGACGTCGCGGCGACAGGGTGAAACTCTTGTACTGGGATGGGCAGGGATTTTGCCTGTACTACAAGGTCTTGCAGCGTGGCCGTTTTCCTTGGCCTTCCGCTGCAGACGGGACGGCGCGGCTGACGTCGGCACAACTCGCGATGCTTTGGGAAGGCATCGACTGGAGGCGTCCAAATTGGGGCGCGCCGCCTGCCCATGTGGGCTGATTTTTGTTTCTGAATTTCCTTGTTTTCATGGATATTCCTGCCCTTGGCTGGTAAGCAGGATCATGCTGAGCGCGGCGCAAAATCTTCCCGAAGACCCAGCTTTGCTGAAGGCGATAATCGCCGACTTGCAGGCAGAAAACGCGAAGCTGGCGGCAACGGTCCGTGCACATGATCTGGTGGTTCAGGCCCTGCGTCTGCGCATTGCAAAGCTGAAGAAACAGGCCTTCGGCAAATCCTCGGAAAAGATCGAACGCGAGATCGAGCAGCTGGAACTGGCCCTAGAGGACATTCTGGTCGCCGCGGCACAAACCGTCGCTTCGCCGAGTGATGTCGAAGAGGATGAGGCCACTGCGCACGTAGACAGTGCACGGGCCATGGCCCGGCGCCCGCGCGTTGCGCCTGACACCCCGCGCGAGCGAAAAGAACTCGACCCGGGCAGCGCTTGTCCCGATTGCGGGGG
>NZ_ATHL01000116.1 GCF_000445125.1 Novosphingobium lindaniclasticum LE124 | reverse complement strand
TCGTCATGCTGCGCAGCCTCAAGATGTTCGGCATGGCTCAGGCCGCCGACGAACTGATCGAGCAGGGCGCGCCTGCCTTCGATGCTGCCGTGCCGATGCTCGCTGGACTCCTGAAGGCAGAGATGGCCGAACGCGAGGTCAGGTCCATCGCCTATCAGATCAAGGCGGCCCGCTTCCCGGCCTACAAGGATCTGGCTGGCTTCGACTTTGCCGCCAGCGAGATCAACGAAGCCCTCGTCCGCCAGCTTCACCAAGGCGACTTCATGGAAAACGCCGACAATGTCGTGCTGATTGGCGGGCCTGGAACCGGCAAGAGTCATATCGCAACGGCACTGGGCGTCCAGGCCGTCGAGCATCACCGCAAGAAGGTTCGCTTCTTCTCCACGGTCGATCTGGTCAATGCGCTTGAGCAGGAAAAGACCATGAACCGATCCGGCCAGTTGGCAGAACGCCTGCTACGTCTCGACCTGCTCATCCTCGACGAGCTGGGTTATCTGCCCTTCAGCCCATCGGGCGGAGCCATGCTCTTCCATCTGCTCAGCAAGCTGTACGAGCGCACCAGCGTCGTCATCACCACCAACCTAAGCTTCAGCGAATGGGCTGGCGTGTTCGGCGATGCCAAGATGACCACCGCGTTGCTCGATCGGCTAACCCACCACTGCCACATCCTGGAAACCGGAAACGACAGCTTCCGCTTCCGTGCCAGCACCGCTGCGCCAAAAGCCAGAAAGGAGAAGCCAGCATCTTGAACCTGCCAGGATACGGCAGCACATAACCCATACCCACCCGGGTCAATTCTCAATGAAAACCCCGGGTCACATCTCAGTGGCAATCAACACCCAGTCGCTTGGATCCTTTTCGGTATTGGAGCCGGGGTGCTCTTCGAGCTTGGGGTTGTGCAGCTGATCGGTCATGATCACTCTCTCGTTTCCTGTTTGTTCTATTCAACGGTAGTCCGGCTTTACAGTTCCCCCGCGCTCTAATTCGGTGCGATCAGCTCCATCAGTTCGGCGGGTTTCAGCTCACGGATGAGCTGGTCATAGCGGCATTGCCGGCCCGCTTTGTCCGGGCGCCAGCGACGGAAGCGCGTGCCGTGGCGGAAACGGCCGGCCGTGATCTGGTCGTAGATCACTTCAGCCACCAGATCATGATCAAGTGAGATATAGTCGCCGCTCTTTTCCGGGTTCCAGCGACTGGGGCCTCCCGGTGCCCTGCCGGTGAAGCCGGGACCGCCTTCGTGCGGCTTGACGATCTCGCCCAGCGCCTTGCGCTCTGCTGCCGGGAATGCCGAGCTGAACCCGACAAGGTCGAGCTTGTCGTCATGGTTGAAGAGGCCCAGCAATAATGAGGCGACCTCGCCTTTGGCATTGGTGCGATAACCACCGACCACGCAGTCTGCAGTACGCAACTGCTTGACCTTCCGCATGGCCCGCTCACCCTGCTGATAGGGTTGATCGAGCGGCTTGGCGATCACCCCGTCAAGCGCGCCGCCGGTCGCGGTCAGCCAGGTCCTTGCCTGATCCACAGACTGCGACGCGGGAGACAGGATCAGGGCGGGGTTCAAAATTGTCTTGTGCAGCGCCTCAAGCGCGCTGCGCCGTTCCACGAGGGGCTTGGCGCTGAGATCCGTCGTGCCGATCCTCAGAGCATCGAACAGGATCAATTGCGCTGGCGTCTCCAGTGACAGTTTGGCGATACGCGAGGCGGCCGGGTGAAGCCGGGCCTGAAGCGCATCGAACGAGAGACGATCGCCGATCGGAATGACTAGTTCCCCGTCGAGCAGCAGGGTCTTCTGGTCCAGCGCGCGAATATGCTGGATCACTTCCGGAAAATACCGACCCAGCGGTTTGCCGGATTTCGACCAGATCGCGATGTCCTCGCCCTTGCGATCGACGAGGGCGCGAAAGCCATCCCACTTCGGCTCATATTGCCATCCCGGTGGCTCCGGCAGCGTTTCGACCAGCAGCGCCTCCATCGGCGCGAGTGGAGCGTCGGTCTGATCGGTCGATGGAGAGGATCGCTTGCCGGCCATACTGGGGTAACCTCTCGTGGCCCTAGCAGTTTCCCGAGCGGAAGCGCCCGGCAGAGCGCTGGACGGACGCACCATTCACCACACGGCATGGAGATTAGAGACAATGCTGCGTCCCTTTCGCTAAACGTCACAGTAATAACCTCGGGGACCTGAGATAGCAGCGGCGTATCCTGCCGAACTGCGCAGTTTTGGCTCTCAAACTCCGCGCGGTATTTCAATTGCTTAGATCGTCATCCAAGTTGAGGCAGCAAAAATGTGACACATGTTCCGATAATTTCCTGCTGTTGCCGACCAACTCACGACATTTAACGTACGTGGCGCCAGCAACCAGTGGTGCCGATACCCGCCATTGATCCATATAAACCGACTCATCTGGGCCGCAGCCCGATCGCGGTATGGGCGCGTACCCCCAACTAGATTTGTAGGCGCCATGATTCTGCGAGTGATCCGCAACAGGAGCGAAAGTCAAAATCGCAGGTTGTCGCTGAAGGCAGGCAAACTCTGCCGACCGATAACAGCCAAGGAAAAACCATGACCAAGAAAGCGCAAGATGCGATCGCCTTGCTCAAGGCGGATCACCGTACTGTTGAAGAGCTGTTCGAGAAATTTGAGAGCGCCAAAGCTCCGACCAAGCAGGCGACGCTTGCGAAGCAGATTTGCACCGAGCTGATCATTCACACAATCATCGAGGAAGAAATTTTCTATCCGGCTCTCAAAGGCAAGATCGAGGATGACATGTATGACGAAGCGCATGTCGAGCATGATGGTGCCAAGCTGCTGATCAGTCAGATCATGGCCGGACAGCCTGGCGAGGACTTCTGGGATGCCAAAGTGACGGTTCTGTCCGAGGAATGTGGAGCGGCGTGCAAAATTGACCCCCTTAGCGGGGTGATCGGCGTCTAAAATTGACCCCCTTCATCTCATCATGAGAAGCGCCGCCGTTTGGGTTCCGGACGGCGGGTACAGGGATGTTGGTTGTGGAGACGATTACGAGGATCCGTCGGGAGCACCGGGACGGGAAGCCTATCAAGGCGATAGCGCGGGATTTGCGGCTGTCGCGCAACACGGTGCGCAAGGCGGTTCGGGCACCGGACGCGGACGCCAGTTACGAGCGTAAGGAACAGCACCGGCCGCAGACCGGACCTTTCAGTGCTCGTCTCGAAGACTTGCTCGAGCAGAATGAAGGACTGCCCCGGCGTGACCGGCTTCGTATGACGCGGATCCATGATCTCCTTCAGCGCGAAGGGTTCGGCGGTTCCTATGACGCTGTGCGGCGCTATGCCGCGCGCTGGAAGCGTGAGCGTCGCGCCGACGCCGGCGATATGAGCAAGGTGTTCATCCCGTTGATGTACAGGCCAGGCGAGGCTTACCAGTTCGACTGGAGCCACGAGGACGTCGAGATCGCGGGCAAGCCGATGCGGGTGAAGGTCGCGCACATGCGGTTTTGCTGGTCACGGGCGCCATTCGTCCGCGCCTATCCCCGCGAGACGCAGGAGATGGTTTTTGACGCTCATGCCCGCGCCTTCGCCTTCTTCGGCGGGGTTCCGACGCGCGGTATCTACGACAACATGAAGACGGCGGTGACGACGGTCTTCATCGGCAAGGACCGGCTGTTCAACCGACGATTTCTGATCATGACGGATCATTATGGCGTGGAGCCGGTGGCCTGTAGCCCTGCTGCGGGATGGGAGAAGGGGCAGGTCGAGAACCAGGTCCAGACCAGCAGGGAACGGCTGTTCAAGCCGCGCCTGCGCTTTGCCAGCCTTGAGGAACTAAACATCTGGCTGGAAGCCGAGTGCAGGCGCTGGGCAGAGCGCAACGGGCATCCCGATCTGGATATGACGATCGCACAGGCATTGGAGGCAGAACGGCCGATGCTGCAACCGCTACCCGCCCCGTTCGACGGGTTCTTCGAGAGCGAGCACGTGGCGAGTTCGACGTGCCTGGTGAGCTTTGATCGCAACCGGTACTCGGTGATGGCAAAGGCGGCGCATCAAACCGTCCAGGTACGTGCTTACGCAACGCGCATCGTGATCCGTTCGGATGGTGCAGTCATCGCCGAACACGAGCGTGTCTTTGGTCGGAACCAGACGATTACGGACGCTTGGCATTACCTGCCGATCCTTGCGCGCAAGCCCGGCGCCCTGCGGAACGGCGCTCCCTTCCAGAACTGGGATCTTCCACCTGTACTTGCCGAGCTGCGGCGCAAGTTGGGTAAGGGCGATGATGCGGATCGCCGCTTCGTGCGCGTCCTGGCCGCCATTCCCGACGACGGCCTCGAGGTTGTTGAAGCCGCAGTCGCCGAGGCCCTCAGCGCAGGAACGGTCAGCGATGAGGTCATCCTCAACATCCTGTCCCGCCGGCGTGAGCCTCGCGATGCCCAGGCCATGGACGTCGTCGTCAACCTGAAGCTCAAGCATCCGCCGATTGCAGACTGCGCCCGCTACGACACGGTGCGAGGCCTCAATGCAGCGGCATGAGATTGTGGCAGCCCTCAAGGGGCTGGGGCTCAAGGGCATGGTCACTGCCTTCGATGACGCCGTCACCAATGGCATCCGCCGCGACAGAACGATCATGGAGATGCTAGCCGACCTGCTGCGTGCCGAGACTGCACATCGGGAGGCAGCGTCGATCCGCTACCGGATGACCGCGGCGAAGCTTCCGGCAATCAAGGACCTGGATGGGTTCATGTTCGACGGAACGCCGATCAACGAAGGGCTGATCCGCTCCCTGCACGCCGGCTCCTTCCTGCCGGAGCGGCGTAATATCGTGCTGGTCGGCGGAACGGGCACGGGCAAGACTCATCTGGCGCTCGCCATTACCGCGGCCGTGGTGCGCGCCGGCACCAGAGGCCGATACTTCAATACGGTTGATCTGGTGAACCGGCTTGAGGAAGAAGCACGTCTGGGCAAAGCCGGAAGCCTTGCCGCTCAACTCTCACGTCTTGATCTCGTTGTGCTCGACGAACTGGGCTATCTCCCCTTCGCCCGTTCCGGCGGCCAAATGCTCTTCCACCTGATCAGCAAGCTCTACGAAAAGACCTCTGTGATCATCACGACCAATCTTGCCTTCGGCGAATGGCCGAGCGTTTTCCACGACGCCAAGATGACCACCGCGCTCCTCGATCGCATCACCCACCATTGCGACATCATCGAGACAGGCAACGACAGCTGGCGGTTCAAAAACCGGAACTGAGCCCAAAACCCCTTCCCCCGGACCCCCATCCCCGGCGGTTAACCCGGTGGGTCAACAGGGACCTCCCACGGACGCCGCCGCCAGCACACCTGACGGTGCGCGTCGTCGTCCGTGGGCCCCTCCTATCGACTACCGGGATAACCGCCGCGCTGCCGAAAGGTGGGGTCAATATTGGGCGCCGATAGGGGGTCAGTTTTGCGCGCCGGTTGACAC
>NZ_ATHL01000115.1 GCF_000445125.1 Novosphingobium lindaniclasticum LE124 | reverse complement strand
GCGAAGCTCTGATCCGGTTTCGAAGGCATGGAGATAGACGCACTCGTACTTCAGGGATCGCCAGAGGCGCTCGATGAAGACGTTGTCCATCCAACGCCCCCGACCATCCATGCTGATGCGAACCTCGGCTTTGCGCAGTACGCTGGTGAAGGCCTGCGACGTAAACTGGCTGCCCTGATCCGTGTTGAAGATCTCGGGCTTGCCATAGCGGGCAAGCGCCTCCTCCAGCGCCGCGACGCAGAAGCCAGCATCCATCGTGTTCGACAGCCGCCAGGCCAGCACCTTGCGGGTCGCCCAATCCATGATCGCTACCAGGTACAGGAAGCCACGCCGCATCGGGATGTAGGTCACGTCGGCGCACCACACATGATTGGGCCGCTCGATCGCCAGCTTGCGCAGCAGGTACGGATAGATCCGGTGCTGTGGATGCGGATCGCTTGTGCGCGGCCGCTGATAGATCGGTGTCAGGCCCATCTTCGCCATCAGCCGCCGCGCCCGGCGGCGACCAACATCATGGCCTATCCGCTTCAGATGCCGGGCCATCTGGCGGCTGCCATACCATGGGCAATCAAGAAAGGTCGCATCGATCACTTCCATCAACGCCAGCGTCTCATCCGTCTCGGGCACTGGCGTATAATAATAGGCCGATCGGCTGATCGAAAGCAGCCGGCATTGGGCAGAGATTGACAGGCGTTGGTGAGCAGGATCGATCTTCGAGCGCCTCCGTGCCACGCTCATCGACCGGAGGCTTTCGCTAAAAAATCCCGCTCGATGACGAGTTGCCCGATCTTGGCATGAAGCTTTTCCAACTCGGCCTCGCTGGTCGATTTCGTCGCTTCGCCTGCCCCTGAGAAGGTCGTTGCCATGCCATCGACCGCCTGACGCTTCCATGCCGCGATCATCGTATGATGCACGCCATGCTTGGCGGCCAATTCCGCCAGCGTCAGATCACCACGGATCGCCTCCAGCGCCACCTTCGCCTTGAAGTCTGCAGAATACCGCTTTCTCGTCGTCTTCATTCCCGTCCGTTCCTCACGTCGGGATTAGCTTAACATCATGTCCAGAAAACCGGCACCACCTCAGATTTCGGAGGGAGGCAAGATCAACCGGCAGCGCTACGAGACGGCGGTTCTTGCCACATTGCGGGACAAATTGAGAGCAGGTGACGTCTGGGTTGAGGGCACACGCGCGTATCAGCGCTTCGATGCCTATCTCCTCCCGCGCAAGGCGGCGCAGGAAGCCATCGCCGATCTGCCGTTCGATATTGATGCCAAGACATACCTTGCAACGAAAACTGCGGAACTGGACCGACGTTTGCGGCACTTCTCACACCAATTGCGGACCGGTCGCCTTCCTGGCGTCGCGCTGATTCGCGAAAAGCTTAAGGTGCAGCCTTTGCAGGCGATAACGCCGCCAGAAGCAGAAACGTTGGATCGTAAGCTGGATGCTTTGCTGCCGCGGGTGCGGATTACCGAGCTCCTGCTCGAAGTTGCTGAACGCACCGGTTTTCTTGCCGCATTTCGCGATATCCGCTCAGGCAAGGAGCACGACAAACCTCACGCAGTTCTCGCCGCCATTCTCGCGGATGGCACAAATCTCGGCCTTGAGCGCATGGCCAACGCCAGCCAGGGTGTGAGCTATGCCCAGCTCGCCTGGACGCAGAACTGGTACATCTCTACTGAAAATTACGAAGCCGCGCTGGCGCAAATTGTCCGCGAGCACCACCGGCTGCCGTTCGCGCGAAACTGGGGCGAAGGCATTGCCGCATCATCGGACGGGCAGTTCTTCCGCACCGGCAGGAACCGGTCAGGCGCCGCAGAGATCAATGCCAAGTAGAGGGCATAGCGTGGATGGTACGCTAAACGATGGAGTGGATGGCTCCCGCTCACCGGCTGAGGCAGACTGCCTCGGCTGAAGAGCGAGGAGACGGACGATGAGTGAGATTGTCACGATTGGGCTGGATATCGCGAAGTCGGTGTTCCAGGTCCATGGTGTAGACGCTGCGGGTCAGGTGGTTGTGACCCGGCAATTGAAGCGCGGACAGATGTTGAAGTTTTTCGCGGCATTGCCTCCGGTTCTGATCGGGATCGAAGCCTGCGGAACGGCGCATCACTGGGGTCGGCAGCTCCAGAACCTGGGCCACGACGTAAAACTCATCCCGCCGATCTACGTGAAACCTTACGTCAAGCGGCAGAAGAACGATGCCGCCGATGCCGAAGCGATTTGCGAGGCGGTGACGCGGCCGACAATGCGGTTCGTCGAAATCAAGTCAGTTGACCAGCAGGCTGGCGGCGTGCTGCACAAAACGCGGGCACTGCTGATCAAGCAGCGGACGATGATGTTCAATGCCGTGCGCAGCCATCTGGCCGAATTCGGTCTTGTGACGGGTACCGGCGTGGCGCAGGTGGTGCGCATGGTCGATCGGCTTGCGAAAGGGGACGAACTCGATCTTCCGGAACTGGCGCGCGAGACACTCGGCGTCTTAGCGCGCCACATTCAGGAACTGCAGGACAAGCTCACCAGGATCGATAAGCAGTTGACCCGCTGGCATTATCGCAACGACGTCAGCAACATCCTTGAAACCATCCCCGGCGTTGGTGTGATCACCGCCTCGGCGCTCGCGTCGATGGTGACCAACGCGCAGAGCTTCAGGTCGGCCCGCCATTTCGCCGCCTGGCTTGGACTCGTGCCCCGGCAAAACTCGTCAGGTGGCAAGACCCGCCTGGGCAAGATTACCAAGGGCGGCAATCGCTACCTGCGACAATTGCTGGTCGTCGGTGCGACTTCAGTGCTGCGGCATGTCCGGGCGGGCAGCGTCAAAGGCTTTGAATGGGCCAAAGCCTTGCTTGATCGCCGTCCGCCCAAGGTCGTGGCCGTTGCTCTGGCCAACAAGATGGCGCGTATTGCATGGGTGGTGATGACGCGCGGCGTCGAGTATGAAAGAAAGGAATTGGCGATCGCAGCCTGATTGGCAGGCGATGGCAAAACAAGGTTGAGGTGTGAAGACCGACTGAAGGCAAGCCATTCGATCCACCGAGCTTCGGCAAACCTGCTTAGCGTACAGGACTTCGAGTCCGCATAAACGATGAGGAGGCCAGGGCTGGCGGAATCCTTCAAGGCCAGCAGCCGTATAAAGGCTGCACATAAAGGCCGGACACGCGACTGCACTCGATATGGCATGTCAGAACGTCAGAAAATCGCACCGCAACGCGGGAGCCATCCACACGCAACGCTAAGGGCGAACAATCAGCGAACGCTTAGGCCGCACGGCTATCCGGCGGGAGATTGAGGGCCTTTCGGCCAGTGGAAGCGGCTGCACGATCCCAGAGGAAATCGCCGGAGAACGCAATATGCTCCCAACCCACGGGGGACGTATGGGCGAGCAGATCATCAGGCACCGGGACCGATGTTGATCGTAGATGCTGGGCGGCGGCATCCATGTAGATCGTGTTCCAATAGACGATTGCGGCGATGACCAGATTGAGGCCGGATGCCCTATATTGCTGCGCCTCATGGCTGCGGTCGATGATACGGCCCTGGCGGAATGTATAGATCGCCTGCGTCAGGGCATGGCGCTGCTCGCTGTTGTTGAGCCCGGCATGGCATCGCCGGCGCAGATCGGGATTTTCCAGCCAGTCCAGCATGAACAGCGTTCGCTCGATCTTGCCGATTTCCTGCAGCGCGACGTCGAGCTGGTTCTGCCGCTCATAGGCGGCGAGCTTTCTCAGCATGACCGATGGCGCGACATGGCCGGCCTTGATCGACCCGACAAGGCGCAGCACGTCGTCCCATTGTTCAGCTATGACTTCGGTGCGAATGCGCTTGCCCAACAGCGGGACGATGGACGGATAGGCCGTGACCGGCGCCATCGGCGCGAGGCGCCGGTCTGGAAAGTCGCGCAGACGCGGGCAAAAGCGAAAACCCAGCATGGCGCACAAGGCGAAGACATGGTCGGCCGCCCCGCCGGTGTCGGTGTAATGCTCGACGATTTTCAGATCGGTGCCATGGCTGGTGAGGCCGTCGAGGACATAGGGCGCCTCATGCGTCGCCGCCGAGAGCACGTTGATATGATAGGGCGCGCACTGATCGGAAACATGGGTGTAGAAGCTGAAGCCATGATCGACGCCATAGCGGGCGTTGATGTCGCCGCCCGATGCGCCGCGCTTCGCGCCCCTGAAGAACTGGCCATCGGAACTGGAGGTAGTGCCGTCGCCCCATACCCGCGAGAATGGCAGGCGGTGATGCGCGTTGATGAGGACGGCCAGCGCCGCGCGGTAGCTGTCGTCGCGGATATAGGCGTCATGTGTCCACAGGAGTTGATCGCGCGTCACGCCCTGGCTTGCGGCGGCCATGCGCGACAGGCCGAGATTGGTGGCATCGGCGAGGATGGTGGCGAGCAGCGCGTTTTCGTTGGGGCACGCCTCGCCGGTGCGCAGGTTCGTGAAGGCAGCAAGAAAGCCGGTTTCCTGCGCCACCTCATGCAGCAACTCGGTGATACGGATGCGTGGCATCATGGCATCGAGCCGGTCGGCCAGCGCTTCGGCGTCGGGCGTCGCAATCGTGCGAACAGGGGATATCTGGAGACGGTCGTCGCGGTATCGCACACCCTCCAGTGCGTCGCGCTTCAGGCGCTGGGCAAATTTCTTCAGCCGCCAGTCCAGTTCGCGGCCCCGCTGTTCGAGCCATTCGTCGGCTATGGGTGGCAGGCCGAGGGCGGACACGACCGGCTTGGCCTTCGGTTCGCTGAGCAGGTAGCTGTCGAACCGGCGGTATCCTGCCGATCGTTCCACCCAGACATCCCCGGAACGCAGCTTGTTGCGCAGATGCGCGATCGTCGCGATTTCCCAAAGCCGCCGGTTGATCTTGCTATCATCGCCCACGACGATTTTCCGCCATTCCTTGCGGAAGGGCATGGGGGCGTCGGCAGGCAGGTCGCGCTTGCCCGACCTGTTGAGGTCGCGCAGCATTTCGATTGCGGCGATTGTTTTCGCACTGCCCTTCCCGGCCCTGAACTGGAGCGTCTCAAGCAGGTCGGGGGCGAACTTGCGCAACGTCGCATAGCGATCGGCCGCGACCGTCAACGAATCGAGGCTCGCGGTTTCCGCGATCGTCGCTACTTCCGGCCTGGCCTTCAGGAGGGTGTTCCACCCAACCGATGCGTCCAGGGCCTCTATCGGATCTTCCCCGGTATCGACCGCATCGGTCAGCGCGTCGATCGTCCTGCGAAAGATCAGCATGAGCCGCGCCACGTTTTTCGACGTGGTCGCATAGCTGCGCGCCCGGGCGTTCTTCGCGCGGGTGAAGATGCTGCCGATCAGCTTGTCCGCCATCTCCAGAGCGCTGTCGGTCAGCCGTTCTTCGAGGTCGAGCAGGAAGGCAACAAGCGTGGCGCGTCGGCGGGAGGGGATATACCGCTCAATCATATAGGCAGGCGAAGCGCGGCCTTCCCTGACATATTGCCGAAATCGGTCCACATGGATGCGGCCAGCCACGTCCGGGGAAATGCCGATCTTGCGCACTTGCCGCAGGCGGTCGAGAATCTGGCGGATGTGATCGGGCTTGGCCGCGACAGGAATGGTCTTGAGTGAAGCTAGCCCATCATATTCACCGGGCGGCTTTTAGCGGGTTGGCGGGAGTGGCTTAAGCGATTGCTTTGCGGTAGGAAAATGGGTGTCTAGACCAGTCCTGCAGCGAGGCAATTTATGCCACGGACCACACCCGCCAAGAGCAACGATAGCGCACCGGGATTTTCGTTTCCAGCGGTTGGCGGCAAAAAGCTCACCGCCGCGTTCGACGGTGGGCGGCTGACCTCTGACGGCGGCGTGCTGCTGCTGGCCCAGGCCGAGCGCATGATAGGGATCTGCCGACGGCTTGCGGCTTGCATCGCCGATCCGCGGGACCCGACGCGGGTGATCCATCGCCTCGATGACATTCTGCGCGCCCGCGTTTTCGCTATCGCCTGCGGTTATGAGGATGCCGACGATCTCGATGCTCTGCGTGATGATCCGGGGTTCCGCCTGGCGCTGGGCAAGTTGCCAGGATCAGGCGCAGGACTGGCCAGCCAACCGACCATGAGCCGCTGGGAGAATGCGCCGACCACGCGTGAGCTGGCGAAGATGCTGGCGGTAATGGTCGACATCTACTGCGGCAGTTATCCAGCCCCGCCGGCAGCGGTAACGCTGGATATCGATGACACCTGCGATGTCGTGCACGGCTATCAGCAGCTCTCGTTCTGGAATGGTCATCATGGAGAGCGCTGTTTCCTGCCGATCCATGTTTACGATACCGCCACTGGCCGGCCGGTGGCCATGCTGCTGCGCACCGGCAAGACACCCTCAGGCGCCGAAGTGGCCGGCCACATCCGGCGCCTGATCCGGCACATCCGCCGGCACTGGCCCGAAACGCACATCACCATCCGCGGCGACGGGCACTATGGCCGCCCCGAAGTCATGGGCTTTTGCGAAGCAGCCGGGGTCGATTACGTGTTCGGCCTGCCCACTAACGCTGCGCTGCGTGCTGATCCCGAAATCGTCGCTGCCGCCGATGCCTGCGCGGTCAAGCGGGCCAAGACCCAGTATCCGGTGCTGCGCGCCTATGCCGAGACCCGCTACGGCGCCAAGAGCTGGAACTGCAAGCGCCGCGTCGTCGCCCGGATCGAGGCCAGTATCCTGGGTATGGACATCCGCTACGTCGTCACCTCTCTGGCCCAGGGTTCGGCCGAGCACATCTACGATACGCTCTACTGCGCGCGCGGCCAGGCCGAGAACTTGATCAAGCGCCACAAATCCCAACTCGCCAGCGATCGCACCTCGTGCCGCTCGGCAAACGCCAACCAGATGCGCCTCATCCTCCACACCGCCGCTTACTGGCTGCTGTGGCGCATCCAGCAGGCCATCCCCAAGGCAACCGTGCTCGCCACCGCTGAGTTCACGACATTGCGTCTGCGGCTCATCAAGGTGGCTGCCCGCGTCATCGAAACCGCTTCGCGCATCCGTCTCGCCTTCGCGTCGGCATGCCCCGATGCCGGCGTCTTCAAAGCTATCGCGACCGGCTTCCGCCCAGCGCCGACATAACCAGCGCGGCAATGCCGCCCAAAGCCTGAGCCCCGTCCGTCAACCTTGAAAAGCCCATCGATCCTGAACCGGTGAAAAGCGCCGGGGAAGACGCTCGCCCTCGCTACGCCCTCAACAAAAGTCAGGTCCAGAACGCCGAAAGCCTGCGCTCCGGTGAATAACAGAGG
>NZ_ATHL01000114.1 GCF_000445125.1 Novosphingobium lindaniclasticum LE124 | reverse complement strand
GGGGGTGGCGCAGTGTGTGGTGAATGACCTGGCGCGAGGTTGGTGCCGGGAGCCGGCGTCCTCGCCGGTTCACGGCATAGACAAGAAAACCGGCCCCGAAGAGGACGACAACAGCCGCAGGCTATTGACGCTGTGCGTGGACCAGGAGTGCGGTGGAGGACTGAAGGTAAGGGAAGGGGGCCACATCGCGACGCAGGGCCTTTGAGGCCCGTTGCAGGCCCGCTGACGGCGAAGACAGGGCCCCCGGGCAAGGGATCGTCACCCGAAGGGCGGAGACCCGCAGGGGCTCCGGGAGCCGCAGGCGACTAGAGCCCGGTCTCGCCGCAGGCGAGATGCCCCCTACTGCTAACCGTTACAGTTCTGAAGCTGTGGTAGGAACCGGTGATGGAGGGCTATCGTCACGCACAAAAAACTCGAACTCGCCTCGTGTCGCATTGTCTTTAGCATGTCGTCGGAATGAGAGATTACCTTGTGAAAAGCACCATCGCATTTCATCGCCGGCAAAGGTTGCCCCGAAAGCATTCTGTAGCGTCTTGTGTTCTTCCAGACACGGATCGCCGTAAATTGGACGAATAACGCGAAGAATTTCGTCATAGTCAGACGGGTCTATCTTGATTGAAAACCAGTCGAGCTTTCCATCCTTGCGAAAGATGACGTCGCTACCCCTTGCCGTTATACCGGCCACTTCGTTTTTGGCGAACATGCAGCTGTGGCCGCCATCGATTCCGTCCGAGCAGGCATCAACAGCCTTTATCTTCAACGCCTGATTATAGCTTGTTTTTCCCGGCACCAGGTCACGGAACGAAAACTCCTGCGGTGCGGTCAGTTTTATCCGTTGAGGGGCTATCTATATTTGATGGTGCGTTGGAGTTGCAACCTGCAAGCTGTAGCGCGACAAACTGGATGATGATTGCGCGTCAATCAGGATGAGAATGTGATTGTCGCGGCGCGTCGATCAGTGCCTGTTTAGATTGTCGCTGGCAAGTTCGTCGTTCTCATCCTGATTGTCGCGGATGGTCTCGAGAACCTTTGGCGTGGTGTATGCGGCGGGCCGCCCGGCACCGGCGCGTCTGGCCTGAGCGGTGCGCCGTCTGTAACTTTCGACGTTCATCTCGAAGATGGTGGCGTGGTGGACGAGCCTGTCGACAGCGGCGAGCGTCATCGCGGGGTCGGGGAAGACCCTGTTCCACTCGCCGAAGGGCTGGTTGGCGGTGATCAGCAACGACCGTCGCTCGTAGCGCGCGCTGATCAACTCGAAGAGCACCGATGTCTCGGCTTGGTCGCGCGAGATGTAGGCGAAGTCGTCGAGAACCAGCAGGTGGTATTTGTCGAGCTTGGCCATCGCGGATTCGAGCGCGAGTTCGCGCCGCGCGACCTGCAGGCGTTGCACGAGGTCGGAGGTCCGGGTGAACAAAACTCTCCAGCCCCGCTCTACCAGCGCCAGGCCGATTGCTGCGGCGAGATGGGTTTTTCCGCCGCCGGGCGGACCGAACAGGATGAGGTTGGCACCTTGCTCGAGCCAACCATCACCAGCGCACAGGGCCATGACCTGGGCCTTGGAGATCATCGGCACGGCATCGAAGGCGAAGCAGTCGAGGGTCTTGCCTGCGGGTAGATGTGCCTCTGCCAGGTGGCGTTCGATCCGACGCCGATCGCGTTCGGCAAGTTCGTGCTCGGCCAGCGCGGCGAGGAATCTGCTGGCGGGCCATCCTTCCTTGTCTGCCTGGGCGGCGAAGTCCCCCCAGATGTGCTTGATGGTGGGCAAGCGCAGTTCGTTGAGCATGAGGCTGAGACGCTGCGCATCAATCATGGGAGTTGCGTTCATGCGGCTTCTCCCTGTTCGATAAGTCCGTCGTAGATCGAGAGCGGTACCAGTTTGACCACGACTTCGGGCAGATCGGCAGGGTCCGGACAGAACTGGGCCCGCAAGGTTGTCAGGCAGGGCGTTCGGCGCGCCGCCAGGTCCTCGGTCAAGAGCCCCGCGAGTTCGGCCTCGCATGCACGCTCGTGAGCCATAGCCAGAAGTTCGACGGTGGTGCGGCAGGCTTCCCGCTCGCCCTGAACTTCCAGCAGGTGGTCGAACATCAGGCGATAGGCCTCTCGCGGGAACAGGCTATCGCGATAGACCAGCCCTAGCAGTGCCATGGGCTTACGGCGCAGAGAATGGATCACGTGACGGTAATCGACAACGTGGCCGTGCTTCCCGTTCATGCCCGCGCGGCCGCGCGGCAGAGTCATGAGCCTCGTGCCGCCGATGAAGAGGTCGAGGCGGTCATCATAAAGGCGAACCCGCAAACGGTGCCCGATCAGGCGGGATGGGACCGTGTAGAACACCTTGCGCAACGTGAAGCCGCCCGAGGATGTGACCGTCACGAGGATCTCCTCGTAATCGGTGGTGCGCACGTCCGGCAGCGCCCGCAGGAACTTGCGTTCGGCATCGATCCCGGGGCCGTGCCGCCGGTTGCGCGCATTCACAACCTCGTCGATGAAGCGGCGATAGTCGGCAAGGTCGGAGAAGTCGGCGCTCCCGCGCAGCAGCAGCGCATCCCTTATGGCAGCCTTGATATGGCCATGGGCACTCTCGATGGCGCCGTTCTCATGGGCAACGCCCCGGTTGTTCCTCGTGGGCTCCATTCCATAATGGTCACAGAGCGCGTCATAACGCCTGGTCAGGTCGACCCTGGCATCCGCGTCCAGATTGCGGAAGGCGGCCGAGAGGCTGTCGGTACGATGAAGCTTCGGCGCGCCGCCTGCGGACCAGAGCGCGTTCTGCAGCCCTTCAGCCAAGGCGACGAAGCTCTCGCCGCCCAGGATGATGTGCCCGTGTTCGAAGCCGCCACACGGAAGCCGGAAGTGATAGAGCAGGTGGTCCAAGGGCTGTCCGGCGATGGAAACTTCCAGATCGTCCATGCACGTAAAATCGGACAGGCCGAGCCGCCCGGCCTCATGCACTTGCCGGAAAATGACTTCGCGATCTTGCCCGTTCATGGCGCGCCAGTCGCGAATGCGCCTCTCCAGGGTTCGCCGGGAGCCAAACTCCGTCTCGGGATATCGGCGTCGCAGTTCCTCGAAGATCGCTATGGGCCGAAGGCCCGGGGCAGCCTCTAACATCGGCACGACAACTTCATCGAAAATACCGGCAAGGGGGTCGGGTCGGCGTCGGCTGCGCGGTGTTGGCCGCTGTGATGGCAGCCGGGCGTCCTGCAGAACCCGATAGCCCGTCGCCGGACTGAACCCGGCCTTCGCCGCCGCCAGGGCGACGGGGTCATAACGTCTGTTGGTCATGAAAAGTCTCACTTGATGATCGTTGATGTGTCGGCCGGCCACACGCCAAGTCCTCCTCCCCGGAAAACCCGATGCATAGCGGCCACCACGACCATCACAGGCACCCGGCAAAGAGTGCCTCCGGTGTGTCGGGACCGGCTACGGGCTACGCCCTACGCCAATCCCGACACACCGGATTCTCATCTTGATTGTCGCGCTTTCTCATCCAGATCGCCGCGCGACATGCAAGCAGAATGGCTGCGCTCGCCAAAATCAAGCGAGTATGTAGCATTTTGTTCTAGCCCCCATGTTGCTGCTTTAGCGACCAGTAGCGGGAGGAGAATTTTTTTGAAGTGTCGATCGAGAGGTCTCGCTGTCTATTTCTTACCCCGATCCGTTATTCCGTAGGCAGCAAGGCCAAGCCACGACCCGTTCCCACCACGGAACTGACGGACGACGTCACCGCGATCCCAATGGCCGGTGAAGATGCCTCGCCGATTGATGCCGCCGACAGGGCGGGTCCGTGCTGCCAGCAGGCGCGCGCGGCGCGTGTCACGATCGAGATGGCGCAGTGGTTCCATGTCACAGCTCCTTTCGAAATGATGGATCGGGGATCGATCGCTGGCGACGTTTAGCCGCACGCTTCATTCAGGATGGCGTGGCTTTTCAGAGATTGGCGTGAGAAGATCGATCACGTTAACTTCAAGCACATCCGCCATTTTCTGCAGGGTAGAGAGGGTGGGGTTCGCTCTTGCGTGCATGATATGGGAGATGTGCGAGGCGGCGACACCGGATCGCTCAGAGTTCGCCTTGGGTCAATTTGCGCGAAGCGCAGGCAGTACCAAGGTTCACGGCCAGCGCCTGGTGGAGAGACGAGGTAAGGTCCGTCTCGGAGAGATATAGTCGGGTCATGTGTGCTTGATCGACGAATAGATCAGGCAAGCTGCAAGTAGCCCTGCAATCAGCCATGCAATGCGCGCGGGTCCGACCATGCTGAGGCACAAGCCACTGATGGAAAGCACCATCAAAAGCATCCAGGGATTTCGGCCAGTGAGGTAGTTGTAGACTACGTAGGGCACGGCTACGGCGAGAGGCAGCCAGATCCAGTTGAGAAGTGCAAAACGCCGCCAGCGTTCATAACGTGTGAGCGGCGGTGCGCCAGCTGGACGAAGCTGGAAGACACCTGAGGCGCGAGTGGTGGCCACCGCCAGGGCCATAGGGACGACGGTGAACAGGATGGCCAAGGGGAGGGCGGCTTTCATACAAGATCTCCGGTCATGTCGCGAACAACCTAACCTCCACGCCCCTCTTTCCTCAAGGTCCAGGGGATTACTCTGGAATGGATACCGCTCGCGAGCCGGGTTGCCGGTCTGGCAAATATTTGTGAACAGGGGGTGTTTGGGATTGCCAGACCGGCATGGAACAAGACTGCTTCTCGCTCTCGGTGATAACTTTTGAGTTACAATTCCTAACGAACGGTAAATTTTATCGGAGACCTAAGTTTCCGAAAATGAAATGCCCGATCATTTGGATGACCGCGAGGGCCTTGACCAAGACGTTCACTTAATGTTCTAAACGGCGCATAGGTCTCACCGAAGGAGGACAACCTATGAAGATGAAGGACGTATTGGAGGGGTACAATTACGATCTGCCCTTGATAGACGCGATGAACGATGTCGAACTTCGACCTGTTCGGCAGCTGCTGGCGGGAGCCCTTATGGGTGAGAGCCTGGATGCCGGGTATTTTGCGACCCGCGAAATGGCCGATGCCTATTTCGACCTGTGGAACGACGTCCGCAAGGGCGTGCGCTATGGCGAGGGTTATGTGGCCTTTGAGGAAATCCTCAAGGACAAGAACCCGCTGCAGATTAAGCTGTGGTATCTGACCTGCGAACGGGATCTGAAAGAGACCGTGAAGGATATGCGCTGGCTGGCGATCTTGGCGAACCGCCGCGCCTACATGGCCCGGGCCGTCCGTGAATCGGGGGCGGAAGTGCTGCATGTCTCGGCACGCAATCTGGTCGCCGGCAAACACCCGCCGAACTGGTGGCGGATCAGAAGGTCTGGAATTAAGCGCTCAGGCTACGAGCGCAAGGATGGTTTCCGGCTCGGTCGGCTGATGCCGCGAGACGCGGAAGGGTTGCAAGGGGTTGTCGGTGCGCACGACGAACTGGTCGGCGCCGGTGGTGTCGCGAAGCTGGCAGGCGACGGCATAGCACTTTTCGAACGAGGTGAGATGGCGGCGGCGGGCTGAAAGAGACGAGATAGTCATAGGTTTGTCCTTCGGGTGATGTCCTTCGGGGTGATGTGCGCAAATGCGCGGGAACGAGCCATGCAGGTTCGTTCATGTTAAATTGACCCATTGCGATCTATTAGGGATGGAGCCGGAGTCGACGTTCAGGCGTTGCTCTGGTCGATCCACGGTAATGCATGGGTCTCATTCAATCGACGGGGTCGAAGCCGCTGCTACGGTTTCGGCCCCGTTATTGTTTGCAGGCGCCTTTGGCGTTCGGCTCGCAATGAATAGACGACGCATGGGTCCGAATGGCTCTGGATCAGTCGCAGAAGCGCGTCATCGGGTATGTTACCGTCCTGCCTGCAAACAAGCTAGTGATGAAGGTCAACGACGTGCCTCGGCAGCGGGACTTGGAAGCGATCCAGAAGCCCCTGCGCTGCACGAAATGCAAGAAGCGCGGCGCTTCTGTCTCGACTTGGCCCCAACCGTGACTTGTTAACCAGCGTGAGGTAACATCATCTCGTGCTTGTAGAGGTGAACTGTGGGCGATTGGGACAGAATGTTTGGGTGTGACGTATCTGCGGAGAGCGTCATCGAATCGATCAACAGCAGTTGGAAGGCTGAACAGCGTGAGAACAGTCGCAAAAAAACAAGTGTGAGTCGCCCCAGAAAGCCAGTCGGGTCTGAATTTCCCGCCTTCCCTCCCCCTGATGATGGAATTCCGTTAAGTCTAGCTGACTTTGCGCATCCAAACGGTCAGGACGAACAAGTACCAACGTCTCCCTCGGAAAGGATACGTCGCGACGACCCCAAGTGGCACGATCCATCGACCTACTTTGGACGATCTGACTCCAGGGTCATGATTGAGCTTTCATCATACGGCGAATTGCAAGATTTTCGTCGGCGTTACCAGCATGAGCTTGAAACGATCATGAAACCCTTCGGTGATGGCTACTTGGTGAAGGTCATCAAAAGTCCGTTTGGGTGGACTCCCGCTAAGGACTTTGTTTGCTTGTATCACGCTCGCGGGTATTCCTAGGCGTAAATCGGCTCAAGCTTCGGTGGCGATCTTGCGATCGTATCGCACGGCATCAATGCGAAGGGTTTTGCTATCCTTACGCATGGGAAATGATCCCGAAATGGCTGCTGATCGCCGTGAGGTGAGCATCGAGTACCCTTTCAGCATCAGCCGGGTCGGGCAGAGAGCCGATAGGGAACAAGCATGGATACCTGAAGTCGAGGCGCGCATGGTAATCCGACACCTGGCGAATTAGTCGTGATGCGTCGGGCGAGATTAGCTTGGAATCGGGACACTGCCGGAGAAAGGATCGCTCGGCCCTGTAAAGGTCATGGTTGATGAACTGCATCAGGTCCATCTCGTCGAAGCCGTGCTTTTTCAGCAGTGACTTCAACGATAGCTCGAGGGCGTGGCCTACAGAGTGCCAGAAGGGCGCTTCACACTGGCTTGCATCGACCAATGCGCGCGTTGCGCGGCCGTACTCAAGGGCCATCCGCAGATACCGGATGCCCAAATCTCCTTCGTTGCGGGATTGCTCACGCATTGGCTTCTCCTCGGGGCTGGTGGGATTGCCGCATGCATCGTCAGTGTTGACCGGCAGCGGATGACGGCCTAGAACAAACACTGTTCTAAGTGACTGATATTTAACATAATTGCTATTATCGCACCGGGCGAGATGGACGTTGATCGTCGCCCGCGCGCATGGGATGATCGCCCTGCGATGGCAGAGGAACATGGATGATGGACCCGAAACAGATGACCGACGAACAGTTGGTCGATGCATGGGATAAAGTCGAAGACGGCGAAAACCTGTCTGATTTTGAACAGGCGGTGATCGACGAAATTGAGCGGCGCAACATCGACTTGTAGAACGCCGTTAGATTTATGACGATTTGTCCATGTGCCCCGCCGGCATCTTGAACATGAACACCAGAATGCTAATGGGCGCGACAGGTGCCGGGTAAACGCGACCGCCCGGCACCGCCATCATTACATTCGGCCTTGGGCAAGGCGCGTTGGGTTAGCTCGGTCTGATGCGGCTTCGCGGATCGAGGCGTTGATGCTCGAGCACTCATTAGGGCGCGGCTCAGTCAGGCTCGGCGACAGGCTGGGCATTAGCAATGGCATTGAATGCCGCTTCGCTCAGTTCTTCAGGAGCAAGCGCGATGTGATCGAGACGCGCTAGGCGCTCGTATTCCGCAGCCGACAACATGACGACAAGCACGGCGCCATCGCGCTCGACCGCGATCGGGTGGGCCATAGCTTTATCGTAGTAGAAACCGAAGCGCTTCGAGACTTCGCTCGAGCGGAAGGTTTCGATAGACAAGCTCACGGCCTGATCTCCTGCAATTGAGGCAGCGGCTGTTATGGCGCCGGTGTGATTGCCTGGTGATTTGGCTGGAAGCTGATACGCAACCCAAGGGCATCGGCAATTTTGCCGATCGTCGCGAAGCTCGGATTCCCTTCACCGGACAGGGCTTTGTAAATGCCCTCACGGCTAAGGCCGGTATCGCGTGAGAGCTTGCTGAGGTTGCGAGCGCGCACCACATCGCCCAGAGCCGCGGCGATTACGGCGGTATCACCATCCTCAGCAGCGGCGTCCAGATATGCCGCAATGTCCGCTTCGCTCTTGAGGAAGTCGGCGGGATCGTAACGGCTAAAAGTCACGTCCATGATTTCATTCCTTCCATGCGTTCGCGATTGACTTTGCCTGCGCGATGTCTCGTCCCTGGGTGCTCTTGTCACCGCCACAAAGCAGGACAATCACGATGGGGCCGCGCTTCATGTAATAAACGCGGTATCCCGGCCCATAATCAATGCGAAGCTCGGATATTCCATCTCCTACGGGCTTTACGTCGCCTGGATTTCCAAGGCTCAAACGACGCAGGCGGATCTGTATCCGGGCTTTCGCATTTGAATCGCGCAAACCAGCCAACCATTGATTGAAGGCGTTAGACTGGATCATCTCGATCATGTGATAACCCTAGTTGACAGACTTCCGACTGTCAACCATGGTTGGCAATCGGAACATTTGTGCGCACGTCAGAGATCCTCGCGAACCATGATCGTCATGACGCGGCGCGTAACGCTGGCGTCAGTGGGATCGGGCGAACCCCATTTCAAGTCGGCGTCATAGGCGTCGATCTGGAAATAGACGGTCGTGCCCCGGTATTCGATCTGGCCCCGATCGCGCTCGGTCCTGTCGTCACCGGGATAGGTGAACTTGCGCACCTCTGCGAGGATCTGGGCCTGGGCAACAATCTCTGCCATCGTGCTGTCGGCAAAGGTGCCGAGGCAGGTGCGGGTGATGACGATGCGCCCGGTGCGGTCGAGACCGTGCCGGCAGCGATCGTTGAGGCGGGCAATGATTTCGCGTTCGGACATACCGGCTGCGACGGTTGCGAGGGACATGGCAATTCTCCTGCGGGTCAGGCGGCGAGACGGGGGCGCTGCGATGCGGGCACTGCAGCGTTGAAGCGTTCGATTCAGCTGCGCATGGATGGGCGCGCGGGGCGGTAAGAGGTAGTCCGGGACGCGGGTTTCCGCGTCCACGGCCTTGGCAGCGCTCTGCAGCTGCTTCGCGGGGAGGTGCCGGGAGCGTGTCACCACTCGTATTCCGGCAGTTCGTCGACCTGCGGGCCATCGCAGTCCCACATGATCCATGCGCAGTTTTCGCGCTTGGCGACGTGGATGGCCGAACGGATCTCGGCGGGGACGCCCTTGGCCTCGGTTATGCCGACGTCATCGCAGACGTGCATGAACCAGCCATAGTCGTCCTTGTCGAAGCAGGTCCAGGGACAGTGCGGCATCCAGTTTGCAGCCGTCGCGGGGCTCATATGCCTCGTGCTGAGGGCGAGCATTCTGGCGATCTCGAGCGGAGGCGGGACGTGGACGGCCTGGGCGAGAGCGACAGGAGTAACGATCGAGGCCCCCTCCCCAGCTTCGTTGGTGATGACGATCGGGGGAACAGCGAAATCGGCCTCGTCCAGATAAGCGTTCACCGCAGCGAGACTGCCGAGCGCCTCGATCTTCGCGCGATCGACGTATGGGGTGCCGTCTTCGCTGCAGGGATAAATGACCGGATCGCCCGTTCCGGTGAAGACGACCTTCTCCGGGCCCCACTGCCCGGTAAAACCGTAGGAGGACCGCACGAACGGCACGCCATGCGCCTCGCAGATGGGCTCCAGTTCCTTGAAGGTGCCATTGGCGACTTCGTGCGCATAGAGGCGCAAGGGCTGGCCTTCGGTCAGGTCGCTGTCGTTGAAAGGCTCGCCGTCCCAATCGGTGGACAGAGCCTCGGCCGCGATCGCGACCGTGAGGCTCTTCCAGAGGGCGTGACTGATGGTGCCGCCGATCGTGATCGACGCGGAAACACGGTCTACCATGTGGCGGCCCTCAGCGCAGTTCTTCGAGGACATCGGCGCAAAGCTGCGCATCCTCGCGGGTAAGCCGTTCGACGCGGGGCATGTCGCCCATGTCGATCACTTCGTAATCGTCCGACATGAACGACCATTCGGCGGGATCGAACTCGTCGTTCCAGCACCAGGTTCCGTCGGGCCAGAGGACGATTTCATGGCCGGCGTTCGGGTTCGGGGCGGCAATCTGTGTGGTGTTAGGGCACATGCTGCATCTCCTGCTGGCGCGGAAAATCCTTGCCTTCGCCTTCACCCCTCCCCCTCTCCTTTCGCGGCCTCGGACAGATTCAGTATGTCAGCGAGGGTCGGAGGTTGTGGCCTGCGCGGGCGACGGCCGAAGACGAGGCCCTGCTTGCCGGCATATTTGTGAAGGGCGCCGACTTCTCGGCCGAGCGCTGCGGCAAGATCTGTGAGGCTGATGCCATGCTCATGCGCGATGCGCAGCGCGGCCAGATGATCGGGGGTCCAGCGCTGGCGGCCTTCATGGACAAGGCCCAGGACATTCGCGCGCGTGAAGATGGCTGCGCGTGTGCGGCCCATTTGCCGGGCCAGTTCGGGCGTCGGGATCTTGCCGTAGTCCCGCCGAAGCCATGCTTCGTCGGCCTCAGACCAGTCAGGACCAAGGCGCCAGCCTTTGGACCGTGCATGAGTGCCGCGAAGATTCAGATATTCCGCGCGCCAGCGGATCGAGAAGACCGATCGGCCGAGCCGGTTGCGCAAAGGGGTAAGGCTGGCGTTGTCGCGGTAGGCTTTGATGAGCAACTCATCTTCCTCGGGCATCCAGACGCGGCCCCAGCCCTTCCCCTGCCCGGTTCGCCGCATAAGCGCCTGAAGCGACGACTTGGTGCGGGTCGAGAAGCCTTCCGTGCCAAGGATCACGCCGATCTGGGTGTAGGAATGTCCGGCTTCAGCAAGTTCAATGGCGCGCTCGATCTCGGCATTGGTCCAGCCCTTGGGCGTGCTCGCGTGCTTGATGCCCAGCTTCGTTGCGCGGCTGTAAACGCCGGGATGGGGTCTGCCGATGATGAGGGCGACCTGAGCCGTTGGAATGTCGGCCGCAAAGCCGGCGCGCAGCTGTGCATCTTCCCATGGTGTCCATGGCGGTGCCGCCGCTTCGCTGATGCCAAGGATCGCGGCACGGGTATAGACTGCGCCACATGAGCGGCCGAGGCGCGCAGCGATGGTGGCAGCCGACTCCTTTCCGTAAGTCTGGATCAGTTCGTGATCTTCAAGCTCACCCCACGGCCGCGTTGAATGGCGGCGCAGGCCAAGGGTGCAAACCTTGTCCCTGACACCTTGCAAACCCCGGCCCAGAGCCTCGGAGATTTCCGGTAGCGGAGTGTCATCGTTGAATAGCTGGCGCAGGGTGCGAACTTCGTCCGGGGTCCAGCTGTCGGAGCGATACGGCATTTCGCCAAGCGGCGCCGATGGCGTGGGCACCGGCGCTGCGAGCGGAACAAGTTCGACGATGATGGGTGCGGTGTCGTCGTTCATGACAAGCCCACCACATGGACATCGCTGAGCCGGGCGCGCAGCCGTGTGTGGAGGCGCGCCATGCGGTCATCGGCCCGTGGCATGGTATCGACGGCCGATAGCGCCGAGAGGACGTCCAGTGCCTGGTCCACGGCCTCGCGCGTGATGCAAAGGTGCTTGGCCAGTTCGCTGGCGGTGGTGGCGTTCGGCGAGATCCCCTTCAAGGCCAGGCAGATCGCTGTTGCGGTCGGCGCGATGGGATCGAGCAGGAAGGCATCGAGAGCGCGGCTTCCGCGCGTCTTCAGGCTGTCGTCACGCTGGTTCGAGGTTTCACGAAGATGCTCGAGGTCGAGCAGCTTCTGAGCCTCGGCATGGTCGAGGTCGGCAGCGCCGTGCAGGTCCGGGGTCGCGCCGAGATGTTCGGTGATGGTCTGGTCGATCTTGGCGAGCAGCGGGGTGCGAGTGAGCGCGGGGCCGAAGGCGTAGAACTCGCCGGCGCGAAGGGTGCGCAGCTTCTCGGCCTCGCTGCGGCTGAATCCCAGAATGTCGGCGGCGCGAAGGATGTCGCGGTCGAAGACGTTGATGCCGATGAGGAAGTTCTGAAGCTCGGAGACGACGGAGCTGGAGAGCTTGGCGAGGCGCTGGGTCGCGATGATGGGTGCGATCCCGCGTTTGCGGCCTCGGGCGCACAAGTCGGTGAGCGTGGCGACGCCAAGGCGGCGGGTTTCCGCGTCCTGCGCGGAACCGGCCTGATGGGGGGCGAGCAGGTGTCCTTCATCGATCGCGACGAGAACGGTGTGTTTCCAGTCCTCACGCGGCGCGCCGACAAGGCCGGCGAAGAAGGCCGATGCCTTGATGATGCGCTGTTCGGGATCGAGGTCGGTGAGATCCAGATGGAGTGCGATGCGGTGGTGCCGCGCGCGGGTCGCTGCGGCGGTCAGGCCATCGGCGGCGATTTCGGCGGCCTTGATCGTGGTGGCGCCGATGTGCGCGGCAAGGTTGCCGAACTCGCCTTCGGGATCGACGATCATGGTCTGCACATAGTCGAAGGCTTCTTCGACGATGCGGCGCATGGTCTGGCTCTTGCCGGCACCGGACCCGCCCTGGACCAGCATGCGTCCGGCAAGGACGCGGTCGAGGTCAAGTTCGAGGGCACCGTAGGACGTTTGGCCGATGGGAACCGCGCAGCGTGGTGGCGCTGGCGGTCCGGGCAGTTTGACGACGTTGGACATGGGGCGGCTCCTTTCGGGTTGCTCGCCTGTCCCCTCCCCCTCCCCTCAACTCGGCACTGGCGTCCCGATCAGCCTGCGGCCTCGGGCTGTTGGCTGAACTCGGAGGCAGCATAGGCCCGCCAGAGGTGGCCTTCGGCCTCGATCTGGTTTTCGAAGGTGCGGATCGAATTGCCGATGGTGACGATGAGGCCCTTTTCCTCATCCAGTTCGATATGGCCGGGCTCGTAGACGCGGCCAGGCCGGATGCAGGGGTCATTGTCGCCCATTTCGCAGCCTGCGGCCGAAAGGTCGGGCACGGTGAGCCCGGTACAGCGCCAGAGGTCGAAGCGATCGCCTTCGGCGCTGGCCGTCATGTAGCGTTCCCTGGCGATCGTCCATGCCGCGTTGACGTGATCGAGGTCATCGCCGATGTCGTTGATCGCGCCTCGGGCGATCAGCTGGTCGCCGCGATAGGTCAGCCATACGGCCAGCATGACCATGTTGGCATCGAGGTGGTTATGCGACGCGCAGCAACCGGATGTGATCGTCTGGTTGGTGAGCCGCATGGTCTGCCATTCGTCAGGCGTCATTTCCTGGGCGAGCGCCTTAGCGAAGGCGCAGGCAAGGGCTTCGCGGTTGGCATGTTCCATGGCCTCGGCGTAATCCTCGCCGGTGTAAATGGCCTCAAGCTCGTCTTCGGCATTGCGGCGATAGAGGCCAAAGCGTGGCTCGCCTGCGATCTCGCGCAGCGCGGCTTCGGGATAATCGATCCACATTTCGACGGGCTCACCCATCGGCCCGGTGCAGACTTCGAAGCTGGGCTTGGTGTCGTTGCGCCAGCTTTTGTCCGTCCAATCCCCCGGAATGGGCGGCATGCAGGCTATCGGATAGTCGGGGAATTGCAACGCCCACCGTGTTTCGACTTCCTGCGTGGTGTAGCCGAAGGCGAGCGATACGAAACCGGTCACGGCCTTCAGAGCGTTCACAGATGCGATCAGCTGGCGATCGCCATCGGCGCTGGAAAGAAGTTCTGCCCGCACATGCGGCCAGGTGGCTTCGTCCACGCGGATATTGAGGAAGCCATTCCACTCGCTGTCGTCGGTGTAGCCGGGAAAGATCGTGCCCTCGCCGAACGACCAAGAGACTTCACGGCGTCCGCTTGCGTCGCGTGCATTCACGCGGGGCGGGATCTTTGCCTCGGCCCCGGCCTTGTCGAGCATCAGCACGAGGATGGAAGGGCGATCGGCTTCATCCAGCGGGCGGGAGTCAAGGATATGGCGTCCCCCCCGTCCGATGCCGAAGGCGTTAAAGGTCGGCGAATGCCCGCCATTTGCGTTCGGGATCGATGTCCCTGCGTCGTATATCCTGACAGTCAAGCCAACTTGGGCGCTTGGCACAGTGGCAAAGCGCTACTGCACTTTGTCACTGTGCCAAGCGCAACCGCCGAAGGCGGAGTTCATCGTGCTCGGCGTGTCATTTGCTCATGCCTACCGGCACTCGTCTGAGCCCTTCAACAGATGGCAAGATTTGGCGTTTCGAATTGAGCCATATTACGGCCGTGTTGGGTGGTCAGTTGCCATTCCTCTGCGCGAGGCATGACCTTTGGGCATTTGCATCCTGCTTCATCGCAACGGCGTGGAGTCCAACTGCGAGCAGAGGTATAGCAAGGCCGACCATAAACTTCCGGGTGGAGGGCGCGAGTTTCAATCTCTCCATCAGAACCGCGCCTGCGAACAGAGCTATCACCGCCCCGATCCGCGTGATTGTGTAGAATACGCTTTCCGGCCTGCATGGCATCGCGGTATTGAAAAAAATGAGAGCGACCGCGATCAAGCCCGCCAGAAAAAAGCCGAGGCTCAAGATTGTGGCGGCGGCAGGAACGAATACGCGCTCGATCATTGCATTCACATACCGTGATTTGGAATGCCCGCAACGGGGCGCGAGCCGCCAGACCGCTTTTCTTGCCGCGCTGCGGTAAGCCGCCCTTCCGCTGACCGATGCCCATGGCCGCGCCGGGAAAGGCCGAAAGGGGTGGTGAGCGGACCGTGAGCTTAGGGTCGCTGGATAAGGGTCGCAATCCAGAATTACCGATGATATTTGACGAGAGGGGTTGGCCAATCGTGACGGCCAAATAGCTGAAAAATCGGGGGCATCATGCGATATTTGATAGCGGCTGCAGTGATGGGTTTAATTACTGTTCCGTCCACCTTGCCAGCGCAAGATATTCGCCAAGTGAAGTATCAACGATGGGGTATGTTTGGTGGATATAAAGACAAATTGATAGGTCAAAATTCATGGAAAGTAATAGCCGGTGTCAACGGAAGGGCTCCGGAAGGCAGCGCTTTTAATATTGCACTCTATCGGGCAGCAGAACTCAGCAAGGTGGCAGGGTTCAAGTATTTCCAGATCATTAATCAGAAAGGTAAGCAGTCATATGTAAGCCTTGGCGGAGCGTCTTCCAAACATAGCGCTGGAGGGGATGCAGAACTGCAGATTATAGCGGTTAACGAACCTTCTGCCCCCGAAAACTGTCTGGCCGAGAGACGGGAACTTTGTATGACGCTTGAGGTAGACGCTACCATGCAGCGAGTGAGCCCATTTCTGAAGTTCCCTCGCCTCAAATGATGTGATGCGGCACTGATCTGAGCCGCCTTGCTTAATGTCCGCAACGGGGCGCTTGCAGACCGGTAGAAAAACTTCGTTGTCGGCGATGCGCCACATCGAAGGCAACGTGCAGTAATCTGTCAACATTCGCCAGTAAACCACCATTTCGAGATCGGCCAGCCATTCTTATTTCGGTCATTTTCTCGCTGACTTTCAGAACCCCCGGGGTCGGCTGAAGGGTACTCTTTCGGCACGGGCGCGGGGATGGCGGTAAATGAGAAACCGGGAACAGGATGAGTCGGGAAGGCGTAGTTTTGGTGAAGAGGTTAGCGATGCTGCCGGGCCTACGGCTCGCGAGGATCGATCCCGGCAATTACCGCATTCAGACGGTCAAGTTCGTTCCGGAGGGCCTGACGCTGGAGATCGGATATGCGTCGCTCGCGTAAGTGCGACTTGGCATCGACAGCCGCGCGTTCCCATGCCGGCCTATGGCGCGCGGTGATGCAGGCATTGGGGCAGCGGGTCGGCTCGCATAGCGCGGTAAGCGGCTGCGAGGGATCGCGGGTCGTCACGCGCTTAAGACAGAGCGCCGTCGCAGGATCGAAGAAGCAATCGGCGAGCTGCCCAACATGGAGGGTACGCGCGACGCTGGCGAGCATCACACGTAACCTTGCTCGGTCGGCGATCATGGCAGGCAAAGGACCGAGTGCGTCCGCGGCCTCGTCGAGAGTCCGCGCGATGCGCGGTCCTGCCGGACCGCCAAGCGATGCGCCGCCTCGCCGTCGGTCGAAATAATCCAACAGGTCATCAAGCTGCCCAAGCTGGCGCTCTGCCTCGACTTCGGCGCGAAACCCGGATCTGCTGGTTCCGGAATAGCCATCGAAAGCGGCAACCGAGGCGTGTTTATACTGGATCATGCCGGCGATGGTGCCGAAAGGACGGTTAGCGATATGCCACGCGATGGTGCGACGAAACTGGCGCGGTGTGATGTGCCATGGCTTGCCATCGGGTCCGGCCGGGACGATCGGCATGTCGGCGCTGCCGAAGGCGGTGGTGACGTGATCGCGAAACGCGTTGAGATGGCGTATCACATCAACTGACAGATGCGTCCTGCCGGAACTGGAGCGTAATGCTGGCCAAAGCGTATCGCTGCCACCGGAGCGTGTCGACCTTGCCGACGCCAGGCGTTCGAGCACCGCTATGGCGTCTGCTACCGGCTCTATCGTTACCCAGCTTGCCGCCTCACCTGTGGTTGCGCGACGCTTATAGATGGTCGATCGAATACGGAATCGCTCGAGCAGGCCGTCCTCGCTGCGCTCAATCGAGAGGCAACCGAGCCGCATCGCCTGGACCTCGGAGTCGCGCATGCCGGTGAGATAGGCGCACACTATATAGGCAGCGACCTGAAGCATCTGCTCTTCACGTGCGAGAGTCTTCACGTCGAAGCGCGCGCACCAGGGCTGACCACTGTCGGGATCAATTGAGATCGGCGTGTCCATTCCGCCTGTTTCGACACCGAGGTTGGCGACGGCAGCCGCGATAATGGCGCGCGAACGCCTGTCGATTCGGAAGCTCATGGCCGGCTCCGCCGCAGCATCGACACAGGCGTGAAGCTCGAGAAGATGGTAGTTAATCGTCGGCGTTGCTTTCTGCGCGCCGACGTTGCTGTTCTTTGCGGCCCAGATTTGCATACCCCAAATCGGCACGCCACGGCCTTGCCGCGCTCGGCGGGCGAGATGGCGCTCGAGGCGAGCATGTTGTCGCCGTCGCCGCTCCGAGTTCGGCAGTCGACGCTCGATGGCGAGCAGCCGGGTGCGGCGCGCCTCGAGACGATCGAGCGCCTCTCGAGCCGCCAGGATGTCGTAGGCGAAGATGCTGACGTAGCGCAATGACCAGGCGAGCAGCGCGGCGATAACATTCTCGGGAAATCGCGGCGTGCGGTTCTCAACGACGTACCGGTGGCCTGCGACGCGAGCGGGTGCCTGTCCGGCCCAAGGTTCGAAAGCGAGACCACCGTTGGGCAAGTGGTCGCGATAGTGATAGAGATGGGAGACTGATTGCAGGTGTTGGCCGACTACTTCGGGTAGGAGGGCGAGATCGTCACGAAGATGACGGGCGTAAGCATCGACTAACGCCGGATCGATGCGTGCAAGATCAAGCCGTTTGAGCTTCAGGCGAACGAAGGCGAAGAAACGGCGTGCGCGGTCGAACGCGTGACGGATACACGTTGGCGGCAACTTTGGGGCGTAGCCGGGAAGATCGACGTTGAGGCGCGCATAGAGATAGGCGCGCATGGCGGCCTGCATATCGGCATGTTCGAGCAAGTCGAAATGCACCATCATCTGGGTGCGCTGGGTGTTCTCACGAAAGATAGCGGGACCGAGATCCCAGCTTGGATCGCCGACGCGCGATAGCTCCTCGCGGGTATAGCCCGGCTTCAGCGGCGCGCTCGCCAGCACTGGGCGATCGTCGAATGCCAGCGCGCGGACATGAGCGGGCGCGGTCATCCTTGTGCCTCCGGCGGCAAATAGAGCCGCTCGTTCTTCATCTGCTGGCGTGCATCGGTGATTACGATATCGGAGAAGGCCGGCAGGATCTGGCGGGTAATGCGGGCATGGACATGACCGAACTTGACCGCCCAGTCGCTCGCCAGCAGGCCCCGTCGCTGCTCTTCGACGAACGCGAGGAAGGCGAGAATGGCGGGAAGCTTGCGCGCGGTGATGACGGCGTTGGGACAATCGAGGCAACCCCAGAAGGGCTGCACGCACGGCGATCCGGCTTCGGTGAAGGGGCTACTATAGAAGCCTGCGCAAGCTGCGAGCCAGACATCCTGCTCGCCGTCGAGTAACGAACCCACTGTACCCGCCGGCGTCAGCGGCAAGGCCTGTGCGGGCGCTTCGCGCAGCGCCTGTTCGGCTGAAGGCGCAAGGACGATCGGCATCGCCGTAGCCAGCGCTTCGCGGAACGCATCAGCGACGGTCGCCTCATGCAGGGGCCGGAGCGATGGGAGATCGGCATAGTGCCGCGCGGCGACCTCACGGGAGTGTCCGACAGCGAAGCGAGCCATGTGGCCTTCAGTTTTGGTGTACCACAGCGCCTTGTGGGTCTTGCGGAGCCGGGAAAGCAATAGGTGGAGCGGTTTGCCGTCGTCATCGACAATATTGTGCCGCGCGGCCCAGGCCGTGACGCGCATGTTCCCAAGAGAGATACCTGTCCGAAGGCCTCCCTTTTGATGATAGGTCCAGAGACAATCGCCGGGCAGGTGCTTACGAGCGGCGGAGGTGATGTCGATCAGGCGGCGGATCAGCCCGCCGGGCGTTCCGCTACCGCCGTCGCGGACGCGCATACTCTTGTGCGCAGCGCCGCCCGCGCGGCGCTTCAGGTAGCGCAGTTCCACAGTGCCGGCACGTGCATTGGCGAGACAGTCCACGGTCAGCGCCGTTAGGCACTCGGGCTCTAAACCGGTGTCGAGCGTGAGCATGACGAGCAAAGACGGTAGATCGGAGCCAAGTAAATGATGCCGGCCATGAATGTAAGCGCTGAACCCGTCGGATGGCAAACCGTGTCGTCTGTGCAAGGCATATAGGTTTACCATGTCGCGCTGGTCGGTCAGGATAGAGCCATCGCGAGCGATGATCGCTTCAACGTTGGCTCGCGCACTCACGATTGCTGGCTTGTCGTCGTCGGTGCGATCCTCAACGCGGAGACGACGAAACATTGCTTCGACGTCAATCCGGGCTGCGTCGCGCAGTGCTCGCGCTACGAATGGGCTGTACGCATCGCGCGGGGTCGAACAGCCGACCGAGGTGGCCAGAATATAGCGTAGCCGCTTTTGCAGATCGGGCGCGATCCAGTCGCGCCCGTCGGCTTCGATTACGCGTAGCGTGTTGACGATCATGCTGACCGTTCCGTGACAAGTTCCCGCGCGTATCCCGCTCCGTTCGAGCGCTTCCGCGAAGCCATCGATGTGGATCGCACGCAGATCACCGGGACCGACCACCTCGGGAGCTTGGTCACCCAGCCAGGCGAAAAACCGCCGATAGCCATACCCATACTGTCTGACAGTCGTGGCGGCTCCCAAGGGGCCGCCGAGCGCGGCCAATCGTCGCAGTGCGCCGGCAAAGGCGATCGCTAGCGGGCGAGGATTGAACCTTGTCATATCGACCAGGACCGTGCCGCCATATCGCGCCTCGATGGTGAACTTAAGGCCGAGTACCGGATCGGGCTTCTGTGGCTCCGGCGTGATCGACGCGAAGATCACAGGACGGCCCTTTCGGGGACGCCCGCTCATGCGCCCTGCTGTCCCGGCAGCAGCGCGAGCAACTCCTCGACGGCAGCATCCACCGTATCGGCGCGGGTCGCTATATGGTCGAGGTAGATATAGGTGGTGGTGAGGCTCGCGTGGCCGAGCAGGCGTTGTACCTGTTGCAGCGGATCGCCCAAAATCAGCCGATAGCTCTCCATTGGTCCCGCTGGCAATGCCGCTTCGCGCAGCCGCTGCTGGATCAGCAATGCGAGCATATGGACGGCGAAGGCGTGGCGAAGCTGGTGCGGACTGATCGACAGCGGGAAGCCATTCTCCGCGCACCGCTTGCAGGCGCGGGTGAAAATCACCTCCCACGAGTTAGGGCGGACAGGCTGCCCGACCTCGGTCAGCCATAGCGCCGCTGGCTCGCAGGGCGTTCCATCCTCGTCGCACAGGATTAGGCGGCATCGTTCCTCCGGTGTGCAGACATCGCGCATGCGGTCGAGACCGGCGCGGGTGACAGGGATCGGTCGGGCGAACTTGGTGACACCGTCGCGCGCGGCGAACTTGGCCAATCCCGAGGCACGCTCGATGGCGACATAGGCTGCGATCTGACGCAGCAGCCGGCGCGGAACCAGAACGCTGCGTCCTCGGTCGCCCTTGGTGAGCGGCGGCGGGAGAGGCAGCCAGAGCTGCTGGGCCCGGTTGCCGTCGCGGTCGATCGAAGGAAGCTCGGCAGCGAGCAGGCACGACGCCTCTTCGAGGCGCAGGCCGGTGGTGACGAGAAGATCAGCAAACAGCGCGTTGCGCAGCCCGTTACGATCGCGAGCACCGGGGCGCTCCGTGCCGTCAGAGGTAAGGCCGCGCAGGCCGATCTCGCGGAAGACGCGGTAGTCTTCCATCGTGACGAACCGCACGTCCGATCGCTTGGCAACACGTTCATAGGCGTCGTTGCGCGCCGCGATCATGCCGCGCCGGCCTCCCTGGGCCGGTCGCCACACGGCGCGCCGGCTGAACGGCACCTCGGCGATCAGACCATGTTCCTCGCCCCAGCGGTAAAGGCGATCGAGGCTAGCCACAGCCCGGTTCCAACTTGCCGCCATGATCCGGTGATCAGCCTCATCGAGTCGTCGCTCACGATGATAGGCGGATACATCATCGCGGGTTGCTTCCCACACCGTCTTCCCACAGGCATCGAGAAAGCGAAGCCAGACCGCGACATCATAAGCATAGGCGCGAAGCGAATGACGCGAACGGACCCCCGACAGCGGTAGGTCGAGAAAGAAGCGATCCAGATCGCGATCATAGAGCGCGTCACCACACAGGATCAGTGGCACATGCGCGTCGAGACCCTTGGCCGCGCGGCGCTCGCAAACAATGATGGTCGACACCGGCGCGAAACCCTCCCCCCGGACCCCCCACCCGGAAGCTGACCTTCACACCGATGCACCCGATGGCCCGGCAGTAATAAGGCTGGCCTTCGCCAGCTCTTGGGTCAGCGCTACGGCCAGCCTGATTACTGCCTACCGTGGGCGTCCATCACCGACCCTACTACAAATTTGCGGTCGGCGCAGACTGTCCAGATAACGTCGTGGTACTGAATGTCAACGAACCCGGCAGGGCTGCGCTCGCGATCGGGCAGGAAACAGAAGGTGACGCGGCGGCCGTCGCTGGTACGTGCGGTGATGGTGTATTCGCCATCGGGGACGTCGATCGGCTTGTGCGGCACGTCGTTGAAGCCGGCGAAGCCGAGCGCAACGGCCTCGGCCTGGGACATGGTGGGATGTTCGTTGAAAGCAGTCATGGCAGTATCCTTTCGCGTTGGGTCAGGCGCTGCGGCGCTGGTCGATGAGGTCGGCAAAGCGGTCCCGCACGGCGCGGGCTGTCGGGAAGCGGTTGGCGAGGTGGTGGCGCGCGAGGATCGGCGCGCGGGCCTTGGCAATGGCCGCGGCCTCGGACAGGGTCGGCAAGCGCGGTGGCCAGCCTTTCACGTAGCGCAGGCCCTTGGGCATCGCGCCCTCGGCCTCGCGCCGATGCTGGGCGTCGATCTTGGCGGCCGCGATGCGGATCTGCAGGTCGCGTGGGAGAAGATCGGGAGCCGTGTCCGCAAGCCAGCGTGCAGGCTGAAACGAGAAGGTCGATTGCGCCTCAAGACCGCATAGGTGGATCAGCGCATCGCGGTTCGCAGGAGCGCTGGCTGAAGCGCGGGCATCGGCGATCGACTGCAGGACGCAGAAACGGCAGGAAAGCCGCGAACTGGAGTAGCAGGTATAGGCTTCGTGGAGCGGGATGCCGAGATGGGCATGGGCCGCGAAGACTTCGGCCGTCGTCCATTCGACGATGGGATGCCAGAGCATCATGCGCGTGCCATGGGAATTGTCGGCACCGGCGTAGCGCGTATCGGCTTTCCATTCCGGCGACTTCGATCGTGCGGTGCTTTCATCGCGGCGGATGCCGAGCACGTTGATGATCGTTTCGCCGCGCAGGGTGCGCGCCAGGTGCGGGCCGATCACATGAGCCTTGGCCTCGGAGGTACAGAAGCGCAGCGAGGCCGAAGACCACGGCCCGATCAGGTTGTAGGTTTCAAGGGCTTCGTAGCGGCGCTTGCCGTTCTCGAAGCGCTGCGCCCAGCGGTCGAAGAGGTCTCCGGCATTGCGGCGCACGACGCAGAGTGGTAAATCCGCAAGTGTTGCAAGCCGTTCGACCATGGCGGGCGTGCTATCCCATTCGGCGCGGCCGAGGTCAGCATGGATGACCAGGCGGCGGTTTCGGGGATGGCCGAGCTGATCGAGCACGATCGAGACGGCGAACATGGCGGCAGAGGAATCCTTGCCGCCCGAGACGTTGAAGACGATCCAGGCCCCGGCCTTGATCGCGGCGCGGATCTCGGCAGGCAGGGCGAGCGAAGGCAATCCTGCCGGCGCGGCGCCGGCAGGCTGCAGATGCTGGTGCAGCATGGGATCAGTGCGTGTTCAGATGGGCGGTGATCGCGGCTTCCTCGACGACGGGAAGCCTGCTGGCCATGTCACGCGCGATCGCTTCGCGATAGGCGACAGCCATCCACACCTCGCGCGGGTATCCTCGATACTCCTTTCCGGCCAGCTCGATCTTGTCGCCATACTGCTCGATGCGCTGACCGTTGTAGCAGACCAGGATTTCCCATTGGGTATGGCTGAAGCGCTTCTGCTCGATGGAGACGAGCGCCGGGTCGAAGACCGGCTTGGGGGTCTCGGATGGACCGGCGCCGGTGCCGAGCACCCGACCGATAATCCCGGTCGTGCTGTGAAAATCGATTCCGGCATCCGAGATGATGACGCAGCCGCCACCAAATTCGTCGGGCCGCAACGCATCGCAGGTGTGTGCCCACGAGAAGGCGCAAGGGAGTGCGGACTTGCACGCGGCGAAGATCAGGTTCGCCACCTGATCGACGCCAAACTGGTTGCCGCTGAAGCTGACCTGGCACTGCCCTTCGGCATCGGGTTCGCTGATGACGATGCTGCAGTCGAACGTCGGGAAGTCGGGATCGTCGAACAGGTCGAGAAAGCTCCCGAAATCGTCATCGTCTTTGGGCGGGAAGAGTGCGGCGAAGCGCGGGCCAAGGTCGGCGTATGCGAGGTCGCGCCCGGTATCGCTTATGCAAGGGTCTTCGACGATCTCGCTTGCGCGTTGCGCCAGCCTGACCATTTCGGCATCGTCGGCCGCCATCTCGAGGATGAAGGAACTGGTGAGGTAGTTGTTCGCCATGATGGATCTCCTGCGCGTTCAGGCAGCATCGCTGGCAAGGCGCGCGCGGGCAGCCTCGGCGAGTTTGGGAAATGCTGCCGAAAGGTTGGTGTGGATGGTCTCGAACGCAGGGATCGCGAAGCGGCCGTTGGCACCGGGGCGGGTGGTCAGCAGCGCGCCGATCGTCACCTCGTCGAGTTCGGGCTTCGGAATGGTGGCGACATTGCCGTCATATTCGACGGGGCATGCGATCGCGGCCTCGATCCAGGAGCCAAGCCCGTCTTCTACGGCCTCGGCATAGGCGGCGACCGCAGGGTCGTTCTCGTCGTCGATATGCAGGACGAGAGTGCGGTAGGTGCCAAAATCGTGGCGATTGGGCTTGCTGGTGAGGCTGCAGCCTTCAGGGGGAAGGCCATGGATCGCAATGATGCCGATGCGGTAGGCGTCGATCTCGAAGCGATTGACCCGCTCGAAATCAGGAGTCTGGCCGAGCTGGGCGCAATGAGCGTTGGCGGGCGCTGCGCCAATGTCGATGGTGTAGGACAAGGGAACCTCCGTCGATCCTCCATGGATCGCCCGTCCCCTTCCCCCTTCTCTCTATGGGTTATGGATGGTCTGGGAGGTCAGCGGTAAATGGCGCTTCGGTGGCCAACGGTCAGCACAAGCACGACAAGCCTGCCATCCTCGATCTCGCAGACAATCCTGTAGTCGCCAACGCGGTAGCGCCAGCGCCCTGCCAAGGGCCCGGACAGTGCCTTTCCTGACGCGCGGGGATCTTCACCGGCTGCAACCCGCTCGCGCAGGAACGTTATGATCCGCTTTGCGGTCTGGCGATCGAGTTTGGAGAGGGACTTTTCGGCGCTGGTTGACAGTTCAATCCGCCAGGCCAAGGCGCTTCTCCACGTCGTCAAGGGAACTTGCGGTTTCGCGGCCAGCACGAATGTCCTCGAGCACCTTGTCGGAGAGGTAGATGTCTTCCATGTCCTCAAGGCCGCGCTCGATGATTTCGCGCAAGTAATATGCCTTGGTGCGCCCGGTGGCGCTCGCGAGATGATCGAGGCGCTGCTCTACTTCAGGGGCGAGGCGTACTGACGTCGCCATGGCATTGTCTCCGGTTGAATACGTGTATTCACATTATCACAAGATTGCGGCCACGTCACTCCGGCTCGAACGTGAAATTCCAGCCATGGATATGGAGCATTTCGTTCCCGCCCCGATCGAAAGCGAAGAAGATGGAATCGAGGTCGGCGCCGGGTTCGATCAGCAATTCGAGCGTGTGATGCGTGCTGTCTGCGACCACCGCGCGCGTATAGCCGGCTTCGCGGGCTTCGGCCTCGGTGTGGATCGGCGGCGGTGATGACCGGATGAATGGCTTGGCGGCCAGCTGGGCGGGACCGTCGAAGGTGCCGAGCGTCTTCAGGCGATCGGTTTCCAGCTTCGCGCCAAGATCCTTGGGCAGATCGGCATATTCGGAGGCAACGGCGATTGCGTCTGCAGCGGTTGGAAGCTCTCCGGGGGCGCTTCCCTTCCAGATGTAGGTTGCTTCCTCGCCCTCGATGCGGGGATGCGGCTGCATGACCTGCACGAAAAATGTCGACAGGGGCCGGTCGTATCCGATGGCGACGCTGCTCGCGACACCCTTCCCGGCGAAATCGTATCGGCTCATGAGGATGGATCTCCGGTCAGTTCACCAGTGCCAGCCATTCCGCGTGCCAGGGGCGTGGGAACGGGTTGTAGCGGATGAAGGTAGGGACAAGGGGCATGCCCATTGCGGCAAGGCTTTCCGCCATGGAAACCCGCTGGAGGGCTTCGGCAAGGTCATCTTCCAGCATGAAGTCCAGCATGAAGTCCAGCATGGCAGCATCATGGACCTGATCACAAGTGAGCATTGTCCAGTCCAGCGCATCGAGGAAAGTCTCCCGGCGCTGCACGAAGCGTTCGATCCGTGCGGCATCGCTGCGGACCTGATCTACAACCTGTTGGGTGGTGAGCATGGGATGTCTCCCTAAGCGGCGATGGGTTCGCGGCTGATCGGCGCCGCGGTCTCGACGGGCGCGGGCGACGGAACGATGGCATCGAGGTGCAGATCGCGACGGATGCGGGCGGCAAAGCGGGCACGCCGGACGAAATCGCGCATGGGGGCAAAGCGCAGTTTCTGACCGGCTGCAGGACCGCGCTTCGCGAAGTATTGTACCTCGTTGCCCTCATGGAGCGGGCCGACGCTGAGCATGATCGAAATGTCATCGCTCGACAGCGCGACATATCCTGCGATCGCGGGATCGCTGGGCGTGGAGCTGATGGTGAAGCTGCCGGGGGCGAGGCCGATTTCCAGCGCGAGCGCCTTCATGGCCTTGCACCCGTCGGCGTGGAAGCGCTCCTTGGCAACCCGGTCATGGGCAACGCCGCGAACCGCGAGGGTGAGAAGCGCGGGGAAGCGTTCGAGTTCGGTGACGCGGCGGCTGCAGGCGAAGCGCAGACTGTCATCATCGGCGCGGTCAGCGGTGACAGTCGCGAAGTGGCGCGCGAGCAGCGCGATCGCCGGGTCGTGATCGGGATCAACGCCTGCAATGCGGCAATCTTCCATGGCCCGGTTGAGGGCGTGAAGCGTTGCGGTGATGGTGGTGAGACTGCTGGGGTCGATCGCCTGCATGTGACGAAACGGGACGTCGTAGGTCATGGTAGGGCTCCGGGTCAGACCGAGCGCATTCCCGCGCTCGATCTTTCCTTTCCCCCTCCCCTTTGGGGCCTCGGGCCCTCGGGTGTTTACAGTAGAAGTCGGCCGCCCATGTCTCGATCCATCTGGCGGTCACTCAGTCGTGCACCAGGTTAACGCTTTCAATAAGCGCGCGAATCTGGGCCTGAGCTTGCTGGATGGCTGCTATCCCATGGATCGGATAGTATCTGAGAAAACGCAGGTTCCAGGGTGATGACAGTCGAGCTACGGGGTTCGCGCAGTCGATCGAACTGGGCGATGGTTCAACGCTCCATATGGTCGGCAGCGAGAATATCGGTCTTCGACACTTATTGGCTCCTGGCATCGCATCAGCAGCAGTGCTGCTATATCTGCGAATCGAGCGAGGCGACGCAGTTTTCGTAGGTCTGAAGGTAATTGCATGTACGATTTGCCCGTTGAGCTTTTACATTGCCGAATTAGGAACCAAGGGAGGTTTGGCGAATGCTAAGCAGGCTCGGTTAAGTTCTGTACGAGGAGGGCATTCATGGCGGCGGAAGTGGTTAACCCTCTGAGACGCAATGAGATTGCACGATTAGCTTTAGCGATGGACGAACACAGCTATTTCTTCTCCCTGCGCAGAGGCGTGAAGACTAGATTCTCGCGAGATTTGAACGGTAGCGGAACTCAAGGTATATATATTAATAGAGCAGATGACGAATTCTCCTCTGATTACTTAATTTCTGTCGTGTTCCAGCCTTCTTACGGCAAGGATGACGAATTCCTATATGAAGCTGATCTAATTACCGATCAACGAAAAGACTATGAGCCAACTGTAAACAGGGGGAAACATCGGTTCAAGGCTTGGCGGGCTTATATGGAAGTCGACTGGAATGGGGACGAATGCCGTCAATGGCAAGCGGACGTGGTGCGCCTTTCAAGATCAGCCGACACCTTGACTGGTTGGATACAGGCCGACCTAGAGATGATTGTAAGGTGTGGGTCGAGAAACTGCTGGCATTCCGCTATCCTGAGCAAAACCGATCTTGAGCGGCACGTCGCAGCGGGAATGACATTGGAAGCCCTGACGAGTCAGTTTAAGTGTTCGGAATGCAATAAGCGCGAGGCCCGTATTTCGGCGTTTTAAGCCATCAGGATGGGAGGCAGAAGTCCTTTCTTGTCAAGCTCCCCTGCCGGACCAGTTCCGGGCCATTGCATCGGCTGATCGACAGCACGGGCGTCAAGGCTATGGGGGGGGAATGGTGCAGGCGCAAGCATGGTCCGTGCAAGCGGCGTCAGTGGTGAAACGTCCACCGTGAGTGGACGCCGGTTCGTTGGTGATCCGCGCTATCGAACTGACCGGAAGCCGGGTTGGCGATGCACTAATGATGCCCGAACTGCTCCAGCAGCCCCCTATGATCAAACCATCGCGAGCGTCAAGGCCGATGGAGCTTCGACACAAGGGCTAGCTTTGAAGCTACGCCGCATACGATGATCGTTCGACCATGCACGACGCTGAAGTCGTTGGCCGCTAAGCGGTTTGCTCCATCACTATTGATGGGGGCGCCTCCAGCATCAGGTTGGTATCGTCATCGTCCCCATCCAACACTTAGCAGCGTCTCGATATCGGAGCGTGCCAACACTTCGCTGGCGACCGCCCACGAGTCTTCCGACGAGAGATCGCCGCCGTATCTCGCCTCGAAAGGGTCCCAGCGCTTCCGTGGGACCGTGTAGGCGCGAAGTCGCTCTTCGAGTGTTTCGATGTCGTCGATCCAGTCGGCGTCGATCGTCTCGGGCAGCGTTCCGAGGATATCGCTCGATATCCGAAGCCGGTCGGACAGAACTCGATAGACCTTCTCGTCGATGGTCCCTGCGTATGTGAGATTCGCCATATCGACACGGAGGCGGGTCTGGCCGAAGCGCTTGATACGGCCGATCCGCTGTTCGAGCCGCGAGGGATTCCAAGGCAGATCCACGTTGATCAGCGTGCCGAGCGTTTGGAGGTTGAGTCCTTCGCAGGCGGCGTCGGTCGCGACGACAAGTTTGATCTCACGATTGGCGACGTGGCGCTTGATCTGGACGCGTTCAGCCGTCGTAGCCTGGCCATCGACGATGATGCGAGACTTCCCCATCCCGGCATAAAGTGCGACCACTTGGCCCGGCGCGGCGAGGCTGAGCGCTTCGGCCATCCACGCGGCGGTGTCGAAATATTGACTGAAGACGATGCATCCCATTTCGCGCCATGAGCGATCGCCGCTTCGGTGCTCGTCAAGGAAGTATTCCACTGCCTTCAGCTTGGGATCGATCGCGCCGGTGAGAGCCTCAATGAGGATGCGCAGATGCAGCTTCTCGTTTTCTTGGGCGTCGAAACTGTTGATCTCGAGCTCCTCTTGGAGCTCCTCGTCAAGTTCGTCCTCGCCGAGAAGAGCCCGGGCGGTCGCGATCGCCGCTACATGGCTCGAGCAGAGCCGTTGCAGGAGGAGCGTCTTCATGAAGCCTGCTGGCTTGTCCCGTCGTCCATATGCCTTCGTGAAGGCGTTGACCGCTTCGAGCGCGCTCGCGAAGGCGTCCGACGTGTAGAGGCTAAGCGGATTGAATAGGTGTCCCGGTCCGGGCAGGTCGGCGCTTGGATGGACGTCGACGGGCAGGCTCGGGATGAGGCCCAGACGCTCTAGGTCGCGACGCTTGCGGAGCACGATGTGCCGCAGAAGCGGGTTGTCGCGCTGGAAGTAGCCGAGCCCGTCGCGGATGGCCGTAAGCTCCATCTCCGCTTTGGTCTCGACAACCAGGTTACCCATGTCCGACGGGAACCTATTGGTAATCCAGTCTCGTTCCTCGAGATCGAGCGAGCCGCGGATGTCGGCGAGCAGATCGTCGTCGCCGGTCGGCGGAAGCGGGTTAGTGAGAAGCTGCCACCCTTCGCGGAGACTGGTTACCTGTGTGTCGCCCTTCAGATACGGTAGCACACGATCCGGACGCTGCCATTGAGAGAAGGCCGAGCCGAGCACAAAATCGGCGTCGCGGTTTAACGCTAGAAGCAGGTCCCACAGGTCCCGCTCGCTCGTCTGAATCGGCGTCGCCGTCGACAGAAGGAGGTGCTTCGTCCGTGTCGCGATGCGCTCTACGAACTTGAGGAGGTTGTTTGGCGTGCGATCGTCAGAGCCGATGCGTTCGGATCCGCGCGCCTTGTGCGCCTCGTCCAGGATGACGAGGCCGAACTTGCGCCGCAACAGGTGCTCGGCCTCGGTCCCAGCCTTCGGCTCACCGTGGCGATCTACGCCGTGCACGATGAGACCGGTCGAGACGAGGCCAATAGCGTAGGGGCATCGGCCCACATCGGCGACGCCGGCACCTTTGATCGTTCGTCCCGCAGGGTCGATCCATACCTTGCGTGTGCTGTGCCATCGGGCGACCGGCATCGCCAGGCGATCGAGTAACTCAATCTGCCATTGCTCCAGCAGAGAGGAGGGAACGAGGATCAGGACCGGTCCATCGCCCAGCAGCACCGAGATCAGGGCCGACGCGGCCAGCGAAAGAGTCTTACCGACGCCGACTTCGTCGGCGAGCAGCATGCGGGTCTTCTTATAGGTTTCGCGGTGACGAAGGAACTCGACGACGAAGGCGCGCTGCCATGGCTGTAGCGACTCCCCGTCCCGGTAGATCGGCGTCTCTGCAAGCGCCGCCGCTGGAATTTCTTCGGGACGGTCGTGGAAGCCCACTATTTCGACTTCGCGCCGATGCGCCAGACGGCCCACTTCACTGATTATCGCGTCTGGAAGCGGCTTGCCCAGAGCCCACAGCTCGTCGAACTCCTCCTGGACCCAGGCAACGCCCTCAGCTGAGCTGTCCTCCCAGACCAGTTCGTAGTTGTGAGCCCAAGCGGCACGGGTCTCGTTGATCGAACCCATGAACGCAACCGCCCCCTCAGGGCCGCGTAACACGCCGGCCTTACCATGAAGGAACGGAGCGACGGTTCGAGGCACGATCCGAATCTCGACCCGACCGGAGATGAGCAACTCGTGCAGCCTGAAGTAGCGGTCGCGGTGGATGGCAGCGTCGACGACGACGTCGCCCTCGACGAAGCGCTGAAACAGCAGTGCGTCGCGCACCCGCTGGGCAGCTTCGACGTCCTCAGGATCAAGATCCGCGTTTGCGACGATCCGAACCTTGCCGATCGCACCGATCTCCTCGCCGACCAGCTCGAAGATTGAAGAGCGGAAATAGCCGGCAATTCGGTCGTAGCTAGTGGCTACGCGAAGGCGTTCGGCGAGATAGGCGTGCGAAAGCCGGCCCTTGCGAGATGAGAATCTGGACAGCCGACCGCCATCGGCGAAGGCCGTCACGTTTGTCGCCGTGTCGGTAGGCCCCATCTATACGCGCTCATTGCGAAGGAGGTTCGCGAGAATGGTCGCATGCCGTCCCTCCGAACTTCCGCCACGCCGTCGGCCGATGTAGTCAGCGATCTCGATCATGTCCGGACGCTGCTTAAAGTAGGTCGGCACGATGTCGCGTAGCTGCTGGAACACAACGTCCGGGTCCGTTTCACGCTCAAGCTGATACAGGCCGTAGAGCGTCGCGCGGACGAGCCCGGAACCGAAGTTGGGAATATCGAAGCCCGAGCGCGGTCCGAACTCGGCCGCGCTTTTTAGCCGAGCGGCGTTCGGGGTCATCGATCCCATGAGCTCGGTGTAATCGGCAACTCTGAAGGCCCGCGCGAAGTTCTGGTAGTTGTCGAGCTTGGTGAGGCCCTCGGTTTCGAGGTCGACCATCTTAAGAAAGAAGCGCTCGCTTCCCGTCATCTGTTGCCAGAGAGACGATCTTAGGCCGTCCGGCACCATGTGCTCGTTGGCAACGCCGACCGCGTATTCGATCATCCTGTCTACGAACGAGTCGTCGCCCTTGCGGCGAGGCCGCAGGGCCTCGACGGTCATGTCGCGACCGTCGATTTTTGTGTAGCCGGTCAGCACCCTTAGGGCGGCGGCATAGCCTGCCATCTGCATGTCGGCGTCTTCGAAAATGTTTTCGACGCGACCGGCCCCCTTCAGAGACTGGTTGAGCCCGACCATCGTGTCGATCTGATGGGCGACCTCGGTGCGAACGTCCTGGACGATTTCGTCCTCGTAGCCGCTCTCGGTGCCGAGACGCTTGCGAAGGACGAGGATGACGGTGCCTTGGACATAGCCACCCTTACGAATCTCGGTGGAGGTCTCGGTTGCGATATACCATGCGGCGCGAACTTGGAGCCCCGCGCCCCAGAAGATCTGCGCCATGTCCGCCCAGACCGATCCCGACTGATGGGTAAACATGACGATTTGAAGACCATTATCCGGCATGTGGTCCGCCAGCGCCTTGTAGGCAGCGACCATCTCCCTGCGGAAGTCCTCGCCCTCGCCCTTGATGGCTAGCGGGCGGCGGGAATCCCAGACCCACTGGTCGAACGGGGCAGGAGGGTTACTACGCAGCCAGGCGATGAAGAATTCGGTTATCTCGTGGTAGTTGACCGCGTCGGCGTAGGGCGGATCCGTAATGCCGAGATGATGACGAATCGCCAGCGCCGACGCCGGCTGATTGACGATCATCGGTGGTTCGCGCAGCGGAGTCTGCCCGGCGGACATCTCCATTAGGCGGAGATAGTCGCGGCTTCCGTAGGAGCCGTAGTTCAGCATCGTGTTGAGGGCCTGATTGCTGAACACGTTGGTCGGCTGCCCGGTCGAGCCGTTGTTGTTGCTCCAGCGGTTAAGCTTGGACGATCTGTCTAGAACGCGGGCGAGTGCGATAGCGCCGACAGGGGACTGATCAAATTCACGACAGGTCGCAAAGAAGTGCAACTGCCTTGGCGTGAAAAGATGGTGCCAGTGGGTCCAACCGCGTTCCCTTTGAAGCCTTGTGGTTTCTTTGCCGGTCTCGATCACCATGTCGGGCACGATACCGGCCGCCTGCCAATCGGCGAGCTTCGATTGGACGAGTTCGAGGATTTCCGCTTCTCGACGAAGATCGTCCTGCGTGACGCTGGAGAAGAAAGTGGTCGGTCGAGACTTCCCGACCGTGTCCTTCGTCATCCAGAGGATGGCGTAGAGACGTTCCTGGAAGAGGTCGTCCGGCCGCGGGGAGACGTCGGCCTTTTCCCAGAGGCGGAGCTTCGAAGCGCTCCCGGCGTCCGCGCCGCGAAGCGCCTTCAGCGAGGAGCGATAGCTTTCTCCATCGACTGCGTGGACGAGATGGGGGCCCTGAATGGTGCCGACAGCGGCATGCTTGATCTCTTCGGCGCCGACGCCCGAACGGATTTCGATGTCGTAGCGTCTGGAGGCCGTATCAGGCACGAGCCTTGCCACAACCCCCTGGGCCTTTGAGATCACGAGGGTAGGCAGCATTGGAACCATCCATCCGGTCTGCGGGCATCTGGTCTCCAAGCAGTAGAGGAAGGCTTTGGCCTGATTGCCCTTGCCATCATGCTCGAAGCCGAGATCGGCAATGCGATCCGCCACGCGCGTCGCGACCGTTTCCTGGGTTCGCTTCCAGGCGAGCTCCATTTGCCGGTCTGCACCAATGACATGACCGCCGCCCCAGCTGAGCATGCAGGCGATCGGATTCAGATCGAGGCCGGTGGATCGGCATCCGATCCTCGCCGCCTCGAATGGGATGGATCCCCCGCCGGAGAAGGTGTCGACCACGTGTGGGATCTCGCCGTAGCGCATGATCCCTAGCTGATGGACGAGCTCGGCCAGCGATCCGGCGGCCGTACCGAGGTGATCGTTCACCTTGGGCCAGATGTCGGCGAAGGCACTATCGTCAAGGTGTTCGGCGCGGGAAGAAAGATCGACCCTCCTCTTGTAAGGAATGTTGGCCAAGGCTTTGGCGATGAAGGATCGCCGATCGCCCTGGTCGACCTCGCGCCGCCAGCTGATCTTTCGACCGGCGACTGCCGTCCTCCAGGATTCGAGGTCGGCTTCGTCGCTGGAGAGTCGGTTGACGAACACGGCCGCGAGATCGTCGGCGTTGACGTCGCCTTCCACGGCGATCTCGGCGATGTCCGCAGCGGACATATCGCTCGCTCGGTGACCGAAACCGCGCTCATCGAATCCCATGAGGGCGTCGAAGATCGCGAGATCTTTTTGCGGGTCGTCCGTGGCGGGAAGCAAACATCCGAGGACGCACGCTCGCACGAGGACTAGGGGCTTGCGCCCCTTCCAGTAAGCGCCGAGCGGCGTTAGCGTCTGGGACTGCTTGGCGTCGCGCTCCTGCTCCGCCTCGATGGATATCTGTGTGCTGGGCCAGATTGTCTCGATGAGCGTCGGGGCGTTGGCCAGCGAGAACGGTAGTGGCGTCGGCTTCCGGACGTTGTCGGTCATAATTGATCCAAAAAGTTGGAACGGTAGGAATCCGGAAGTGGCGCGCCCTCCGTGAGGCCAAAGCGGATCGCCTTGCGCCAGCCCCGGTCGTGGTCGCCGGATTTGCCTGAGCTGTGCGCCGCCATGGCGTAGAGCCACCAGCGCTCCTCCGGCCTTAATCCCAGCCAGGCGTTGATGGCGGCGGGGACGAGCGATTCGTCGCATTGCTCGACGGCCCAGAGGAGTACGCTCATCTCGCGCCCGAGCAATCGATGGACGCGGTTGTCGCCCGTGGCCCACCGACCTGGACGATACTTTCGGCTCTTCAATCGCTCGTTGAACGTGTTTTTAAGAGGCGTCGCGACCATTCTCCACCGCCTTGGATGGATAGAGCAGCGCTCGATTTGGTCGATATACGCGTTATCCTGGACATCCAGCTTTGGACCCGAGATGCCGAAGTCTTCGATCACCGCCACGTTCACGCGCGCATTCTCGCTGATGCGCACGATGAAGTGCTGAGGGTCAATCTCGCTCTCGGGAACGCCGAATCCGGCCTGCGGTCTGGTTGCCATGTCATTTCCTCGCGCCGACGCTGTCGCCGGGCGCACGCCCTTCAGCTCTGTTCAATTTCACCGGTGTTGAGGCTTTCGCCGACCGCCGTCATGATGGCGTCGAGGTCGGCGGCCCGGTCGACCTCCAACACTCGCCAAGTCACTGTGACGTCGGCGTTGTCGTCGACGAGCTCTTGGCGCGCATACTTCGCCAGACGCTAGATGGTCTCGGCGCTAACGTCGAAGTCAGGGCCGAAATGGGTGCTGACGGCCCTCCCACCGGTCCCGACGGTGACCATGACATTTCTGAAGCGGGCACGACTCTCCTTTGCGGCGGCGACGGCGGCGAAAACCTTATCGGTCGTGTTGATGTTGATCTGCCGCCGGACCCGTCCGGGACGGCTCAAGTCGATCTTCGCGCCATCGCCCTCGCGCCGCGCAATGCGGAACTCACGCGTCGTCGTGACACCGTCCGCCTCAGCATAGGCATAGATGGTGACGTCCTTGTCGCCCTCAAGGCGGATAGGGCCGCCGTAGAGCGCACCGTCTCGCGGAGCGATAGCGTCAGTGTTCCAGCGGATCTGTCCGGAGGGCACGACGGAAAGGTGGACTTCGTAACCGGTTCCGGCCGGGCGTGGATCGTGGGTGAGGTTAAGGCGGTTCGTCCACACGAACACCTCCCCGGTCTCGTGCTCGGCGTCCGGATCGATCGCGACAAAGTGTAGACGCATCTCGCTGGTGTCGAGCCGAGTGCCCTCGAGCCTGTTGGACGATGGCGACACGTCGGCGGTCTTGGACCAGTAGATCCGTCCACGACGTCCTGCGTTGCGCGGGAGCACGTTGAGCGTGGCGGTGCCGGTCTGCTCGTCGTAGGTCGTCTCCGTGACGCCAACGCTGGTCTTCTCCTTCTCGAACGGCCCCTTCTCGATCCCGCCCGCCCCGTTCTCGCGCCATTTCTGCCTCGAGATGGCGATGCGTCGGAGTTCGTCGAGACCATTGCGAGGAAGCCAAAGCCACCTCACGTTGGCCATAGCGCGATCGCAGAGGTCGGCCCACGTGGTGGAGGAGCGCCCGGACGGCCAGAGTTCGGCCTCGGCCCGATCGGCGAGCATCTCGAAATTCTTCTCGACGTCTAGGATCAGCTTGCGGGTGCCGGTCGCGGAAAGTGCGTTTTCGACGGCGGTTTCGCCATCGTATCCTGCCGAGCCTTCACGGCGGAAATTGTCGAGCTTGAGCGTCGCGCCCAGCAGACGCTCGCCGGAGCTGTCGCGGCCCGGATACCAAATCTTGTTCAGTGTCGAGGCGATGGTCTGGTAGACGTCTAGTTCGGCGTCGGCCTGTCGCGCTTCGAGATCCGGACGGTTCTGGCTCGCGGGGCCCTCCTGATCGAGAACCTTGGCGATGGCGTAGGCCATGCGAAGGCGCTCCTCCACGGACGCCAGGTCGATTCCTTCGCCGCTCACAATCGCGAAGTTGTTGCGCTCCGCGGTCGCGGCGAAGAGCTGTTGCGCCTTCTCGGGCGGGATCTTTGCGTCCGGCGACAGGACGATGAGGGCCCTGTCGCCGCGGATGTTGACGTCTTCGACCTTCGGCAGAGCTAGCACGCGACCGTACGCGGCGCGGCGCCGCGTCGTGAAGATGTCGTCGATGCGGCGCGCCAGATCCTGGTCGATCTTATGGGCCGGAGCATTCTTGGCGAGATTCTCGATCTTCTTGGTGAGATTCTCGTTCTTGGAGAAATACCAAGCGCCGTTGTCGCGCTTGTGCAGATACCAGCAGCGCGCGGTCAGCGCCTCGATGGCGGCGACATAGTCGCTTTCCGAACGCAGCGGCGCGACGAGGAAGGACAGGACGTCTGTGGACTGGAGGCCTTTCACCGCATCCGACGATTCTGCTAGCGACGACATCAGGAGGAGGCGGGAGACCTGCCCGGCCGCATCATTCCCAGCATCAGCGTCGATCAGCTCCGCGTGAGCGTCGCTGCTGCCGGTGTCCACGATGTCGACGCTGATCGCAGCGTCGAGATCATAGATGCCGTTGATCCAGTCTCGGATGGTTCGATCCGACAGATCGAGATGCTGGGGACCGATCAGGTAGACGTCGTTCGTCTTCCGCTTCTGCACCGACTTGATCATCAACGCGGCGATCGTCATCAGACCGCGGGTCTGACGAAAGCCCTCGTTGTCCTTAAATGTCGCGACGACCGTCTTGAGGCTTGGGTGAAAGGGGTAGGTAGCCGCCACCTCGTCGGCGATCTTCTCGGCCGAGCGCTCGAGCGTCTTCGATTTCACTGCGTCGGACAGGACGCGGCCGAACTCCTCGGATACGCTCTCGATGACGGCTTGTGCAGGCTCGCGTGCCAGAAGGCGCTTGCGCAAGATGTGATAGATCTCGTCGGATCCCAGCTCGACCGGTGTGATTGGCTTCGCCTGACGCCGGGCCTCGTTGGTGATCTGCGACACAATGCGCGAGAGTTCGGTGCTCGCCTTGTATTGGCCCGAGAGGGTTGACAGCACAATGCAGAGCTGCGGGAGCTTAATTGCGGCAGAGAAGAGATTGGAAAGCGCGGCCGACGTGACGTCCCCGAGGTTTCCCGACCCGACGGTCACCGTGACGGCGTTGTCGAGGTAGGGCGGCAGCTCGTCGAAAAGCATGAGGACGGGATCATTCCCGATCAGCTTAACCCAGTCGTCTTCATTCGGGGCACGCGCTCCGTTGCTCCAGAAGCGCGAGAACTCGTCTCCCTTGCCCAGTTGCTCCGCGATGGTGCCCCAGAGGAAGCGGTCATGGTCGATATTGCGGCCGCTCACGATCACGACCTTCGCGGGCTGCGGCGTGAAGCCTTCAGTCACTCGCGCTGATACGGCGCCTGCGACCTTGGGATGCGCGGCGAGGTAGCCGAGGGCGAGCATGGAGTGCGTCTTGCCGCCGCCCATCGCCTGCCGAAGCTCGAATACCGCCTGGTCGTTGAAGCCCGCGAGCCGCTGGAGGCCTTGGCGCAAGAGCTGAGTCATGCCGTCGGTGACGTAGGTGCGCTCGAAGAACTCGCGTGCGTCGGCCTCGTCGTTGTGAACGAGATCGCCGAGATCCTCGACCTGCTTGGACAGCGCGTAGTCGAGCGCCTCCTGCTTGAATTGGCAGGCGTCTGTGACCGTCTGAAGCATGCGTCTTACTCGTCCCCGTTTACCTTTAAGGCTTCCGCCAGCTGGCGCAGAGCCTCGCCCCGTTTCACGACGAGCGGCAGAAGCCGCTCAGCAATATCGTCTGGACAGTCGTGCTTCATGGCGCACCAGTGCCTCACCGACCGCGGCGTGACGCCAAGATCGTGGGCAATGGGCGTTTGCCAGCGCGCGCCGTATAGCGCCTCGCCAGTCATGCGCAGCAGATCGGTCCCCCCAGACATTTCCTACTTGTAGGAAGTAATGTCGAAGCAAGCAACAGGTCGTTAGCATTCTCGCGTCTGCAGAGGCGTGCCCGCAGCGGCGAGAGGTTGGATGCCCCGCTCATGGCGGGGGCATCGCTGCAGAGGGTCGGGGTGCGAAGATCGTTCGATGGACCTTGGTTTCCGGGACAATCGACCATTCCAGGTCACGGAAATTGCGAATGCGGTAGTGCCCGAATTTCCCGGCGGGACGGAAGGTAATGGTCGCGCCGCGCTTGACGACGGTGAACTCGTCACCCGTGAAGCCATCGGTGAAGGTGATCGCCTGCGGGAATTTGACGCGCATGCCATCGACGATCTTTCGGGAACGCTTCTGCAGGCGGGCGAGGCACCGCCGGCGCCAATCGAGTGAATACTCGTTGGTGGTGGGCGTGAGCAGACGAAGGATGTTCTCCGGGGCCTCGGCCTCGCAAGGCCCCATCATTTCGCTCATGTCCTTGTACCCGAAGTGCATGGCCTCCTTGTCCCTCGGGTTCCACTTTACGAGGCAGACCATGGCGATCACGTCGGTCGGTGCGCCGTTTTCGGAGTATTGCACCGCTGCGTACCAGACCCGGTTGCCGGGGCAGGACGATGCAAGGACGCGAGCGCCGCGCGCGATTCCTTTGTCGTCCGGCGCATTGGTGAAGGTGAATTGGGCGTCGAGGTAGGACTTGGGTGTAGCGTGTCCGCCCATGTGGTGCCTGTTCATGAAGAGCCAGCCCATGGTGATGTCTCCTGATGTGTAGGGTCATGCCGCTGCCTTCAGGGCATCGCCGGCAGGCGCAGCCGCCTCGGCAAGGCTGAAGGCGCGCAGATAGTTGAAGGCTTGTTCGGCTTTGGCCGAAGCGGTGAAGATGGCGCTGTGATCGGCGCGAAGTACCCTGACCCAATGCGCGAGGTAGCTGGCGTGACTGTCGTGGAGTTCGGTCGGCAGGCCGAGTTCGGCGCAAATATAACTTGCTGTAAGTTCGGCGCAAAGTTCTTCGACGCAGTAAGCATCGTCACCGAAACGCTTGCCGAATGTCCGGTTGAGCCGGTCCTTGCTCCCGCTCCAATGGGCGCTTTCATGCCCTCTGGTAGAGGCGTAAGCGTCGCCCGACTTAAAGCTGCCGGGGCGCGGTAGCTGGATGTAATCGCCGATCGGGCTGTAATAGGCTTCGTCGCCGCCATGGCGTACCCGCGCAGGAATTGCCGCGAAGAAGGCATCGATCGCGTCCTGGCGCTGCGAAAGCAGGGTCGGTGTCGGCGGCACGTCGCGGGCGTAGTAGTAATCCGGCAGGCCCTCGATCTCGTCCGCGTTGTAGACGATGTAGTGGCGCAGGAAGCGGATGAGTTGGCCGGTGGCCTCGCCCATCAATCCCGGTTGCCCGGCCTTGCGGAAGCTGGAGGCATAGATCGACATGGAGGGATCGGCCTTGCGGCGAACACGCGCACCGAGTTCATCGGCCTGGCGGGCGGTCATCCAGTAGCGACTGCGGTATCCACGCCCGTCGGCAATCGTCCAGAGCCAGAGGCAGTTGATGCCGTTGTATGGGGTGCCTTCATGACGCAGCGGACGGCCGCCCTCCCCGGTCAGCGACCAGGAGCGGGTCCAGGGCGTGGTTCCGGCCTCGAGCCGGGAGACGATGGCGTTGGTGACTTCGCGCGCGATCTCACGCGAATTGCGGGGCGTCTTCATGGGTATGTCCCTCGTCCGGTGTGGCGAGAAAAGCCGCCGGTGAGCCGCAAAGCCCACCGGCGGTTCGTCGGTCAGGTTGGGGACGCGGGTTATTCCGCCGCTTCGGCCCACTGGCTGACGGCATCGTCGTCGCCGTAGACAGCGGGCGAGCCGTCATCGACCTGCTGATCGTCGTCGCCTTCGGCCGTCCCCGCATCGTCGATCGAGACGCCTTCGCCGTCATCGCCATCGTCGGGCCCGGCAAGGGCTGCGTCGATCAGGCTGGCCAGTTCATCTTCGGCTTCGCCGGTTTCTTCGGGCGTGTCGTCGTCTTGATCGGTCGTCGTCTCGGCGGGGGTGAAGCGCATCGCTGCGGGCACCCATGCGAGAGCCCTTTCCTTGACGTCGGCCTCGATCACCGCGTCGCCGGCGAACAGCTTCTCGCAGGACGTCGAGATTTCGCCCTTCTTCTGGCTCGCATGACGGCTCGAGAGTGCAGGGCCGCCCACCTCGTCGAGGAGCGAGAGCAGCGCGCCCTTCGATACGCGGTCGAAGAAGTTAGCAGAAGTCGGGCGCCACCACTTTGCGACATCGACCTCCAGCAGGCCGGCAAGGTGGTTCTGGAGGGCGTTCTGCCGATTGCTGTAGGTTTCCTTCGACTTGAAGGACTTTGCGACCGTCCATGCCAGCCATGCGGTCTTGGCCTCGTCGCCGAGCGCGCGGAAGGCGTCGAAACGCTCGATGATGTTCTTATGCTCCTTCCAGGAAGCGTCGAGACCGTCGCGCACTTCGGACAGATAGTCGTGCGCGATCGACTGCGGATAGGCATCGAAGCGAACCGGATCTTCGGGATGCGGAGCATGGATGCTGGTGCCGCAGCTTTCCTTGTAGGCGTCGGTCTTGTCGACCATGGCGAACAGCATGTAGTCGAGCGCGAGCGCCGGATTGGCGATCATGGAAGCGCCAAGAACGTCGCGGCGCTGGACCGCAAGCTGGTCGAGGAGAACCTGGCTGAGCGCCTTGCCGCCCGGTGCGGCCTCTTCGGGAGACACATCCTTGGTGTTGCCGGTGACGGTGGCGGTCTCGCCTTCCTCGATGCGGAAGGTCGGCACGCGCGGCGTAGCATCGCCGGCAGTTTCGCCTTCGATGCCCTCTTCACCCGTTTCGGCGGTGGCCTCGTCGTCTTCGTCGGGTTCGACCATGGTGACGCTGAGCGGCGTCTCGCTGTAATAGGTGTCGTCGAGTTCCATGCTGCCGTCCTGCGAGAGCGTCAGGAACAGCCCGACACGCGGGGCGAGTTCGGGAGGAAGGATCTTCTCGCGGCGACCGGCATCGCGCAGTTCGTCGCTGAGAGCGTCGTGTTCGGCATCGAGGGCCTGCCAGGCTTCTTCCTCGAGTTCCTCGTTTTCCATTTCGAGGCTCACGATGCTGAGAAGTGCTTCGATTTCTTCGATGCGGGTCAGCTGTGCTTCGCTCAGCGGAAGGCTCGGCAGGCTGACGTGGAATAGGCCGCGCGCGACTTCCCAGGTCGAGTTCGAGGCGACGGGGCGAATCCAGGCGAGGCCACGTTCTTCACCGATGCGCTGGGCTTCGGCTTCCATCTTGGCGGCCGCGAGCGTCTGGGCGATCTCGGGGTTGGTCCAGCGATCGCCGTTGTCGCTGAACAGGTCGCGATCGACGACGCCGCCCGCTGCAACATAGGCTTCCTCGCCGACGAGGCGCGCGATCGGATCGCTCGACTTCATGGATTCGTTCGCGATCACACGGCGGATGGTGTCGGCGCTGGCATGGTAGCTGTTGGCGCCGTAGCTCCTCCAGACCATTAGCTGGCGCTCATGGCTTTCGGTGGAGGCATATGCCTTGGCCATGTCGAGCGTCATCTCGCCCGACTTCAGGGCGTCGAAGATCGGTTCGGCAAGGTTCGCGAGGCGGAGGCGCCCTTCGACGAAACGGCGGGTGATGCCGAAACGCTTGGCGATTGCATCGATGTCGCCGCCCTGCCCGAGGCAATACTGGAAGGCGCGGCATTCGTCGGCGGGCGACATATTGAGGTGATGGAAGTTTTCAGCGAGCGAGGCTTCGGAAAGCTCGTCGTTGCCGCCGCTCAGGATCAGCACGGGCACGTCGTACTCGGCCGCGTTGATGTCGCCGCGCTCGGCAAGCAGCGTGAGGGCACGAAAGCGGCGGCTGCCGGCAATGACGCCATAGGAGCCGCGCGGCTTCTTTACGGAAGTTACGACCAGGTTCTGCAGGATGCCGCGCGCGAAAATATCGGCGGCGAACTGTTCGATCAGGTCTTCGCCGCGGGTGCGCACGTTGATGTCGGAGAGGACCAGCTTTGCCAGCTTGACGGTCTGGATCATGGGAACAACACCTTCTTCTCATCGTCCGGCCAATTCACGGACATCCCTTCCCTTCCCCCTCCCCTCTCCTGACCGACCCGGCTGCTTTGGGGCTCTTGGTCGACCAGGGAGGACAGGTGCAGGGTTCAGGAGGGCTTGAGGATTTCGGCGATGATGGCCTCGGCCTGCGCGACGGGAATGAAGACGCGGGTGCGATACTGGATGATCTCGGTGAACGCGCCGAGCGACTTGAGCCATGCAAGCTGCGTTGCCGGAGCATCGACGATCTCGACACGCGGGTTGCCGTTCACATGCGAGCGCTTGAACGCCATCGCGAACGGGCGTGTCACGTTGACGCTGCGCCCTGCGAGGACGGCATTGGTGATGGCTTCGACGGGCATCTCTTCGCTGCTCGCAAGGCCCAGCTTGGTGAACAGGTCGACGATGCTGTGCTCGAAGACGATACGGCCAAGCCAGCTGTTGCCATTCTTGTCGACGATCCGGTTGACCGCGAGGTGATCGGACGGCAGCGCCGACCAGATCGGCAGCAGGAGGCCGGTTGCAAGGCGCACCGTCTCGGTGTCCAGCTGCTCGGCGGCTTCTTCGACTTCGGCCTGCCACTTGGCGCGGAAGGTGTCTTCGTCGATTTCTTCCCAGGCCGTCTCGAACAACTCCGCCTCGCGCATGGACTTGCGGCTGCAGGGGCGCTGCAGCTCGATGCGAAGGATCGGCTCGCCCTCATCGTCCATCCAAGCGTTTGCCTTGCTGCGCAGCGCGACGCGGCCCGACTTGGCGTTCATGACGAATGCCGGGTTCTCGCGCCAGCGGACCATATCGAGGATGCGCTCGAGCGAAATCGGATTCTTGCGCCGTGCGATCTCGATCGTGAGAAGGTGGGTGGTAGCGCCGGTGCCGGGATCGGTCCGCAGGATCGTATCGCTGATGACGCGGGCGCTGTCGGCCGTGATCGTCTCGACGCCCACATCGAGGGTGCCGGCCTCGCGCGCGGCGGCCACGCGAGTTTCAACGAGGGTGAGATATTCCTCGAAGATCTTGTTCTGCAGCGCGATCGGCAGGGCCAGAAGGCGATTGAGCCAGCGCTGGATTGGCGGCAGGTCTTCCTTCAGGACGCCGTCACCTTCGGTAATCTCGAGCCCGCTCAGGTCGACGAACTCGGTCATGTTCGTGCTCTTGAGCTTGCCGTGATAGAGAAGGTGGAACCACGTAACGAGGGCGTCGCGAGCGTAATCGCTTTCGAGGTTGTCTGCCGGATCGAACAGGCCCTGCCCTCCGGTCTGGCGCTGGCCGCGCGTGAGGGCGCCAAGGCTGTCGAGGCGGCGAGCGATCGTCGAGGTAAAGCGCAGCTCGCCCTTGCAGTCGGTGGTGACGGGACGGAACAGCGGGGTCGATGCCTGATGGGTGCGGTGCGTGCGGCCGAGCCCCTGAATCGCCCGGTCAGCACGCCAACCCGGTTCGAGCAGGAAATGGGCGCGCCGGTCCTGGTTCACCGCATCAAGGCTGGCATGGTAGGAGCGGCCCGTTCCGCCGGCATCGGAGAAGACGAGCACCTTCTTCTGGTCATTCATGAAGGCGCTGGCCTCGGCCTGACTGGTACGGGGCGTGCGTGTCTCGAGTTTCTGGCGGCCGTCCGGACCGGTGATGAGGCGCTTGGAGCGCCCGGTGACTTCGGCGATGCGATCCGGCCCGAAATGCTCGATCAGCGCGTCGAGGCCAGACTTGATCGGCGGAAGCGCGCATAAATGCTCGATCAGGTTGTCGCGCGCGGTCATGGCTTCGGGGTTGTGGACCGGGTTGCCGGCCTCATCGCGCATGGGCCTCGAATGCAGGGCGCCGGTGTCGTCCTTGAACACCTCCATCTGGTGCGTCGGGAAGGCACGCTTGAGGTAATCTACGATCTGGTCGGTGGGCGACAACTCGATCTGCGGCTCTGCCCGCTCCTCGGCCGTCATCTCGGACAGGCGCCTGTCGAGGATGGCCTCGGCCGTCGTCACCAGCTGCACGACCACCGAATGCTCCTGCTTCAGGTGCCCCTCGATCGCCGCAATCACGGTGGGGAGCTTCATCGAAAGCAGCACCTGACCGAAGAAGCGCTGGCGTGTGCCTTCCAGACGCGAGCGTGCTGCCGCCTTCGCGCCGGAGTTGAGCGTCTTGCCCTCAAGGCTGTCGACCACATTCGTTGCCTCGAGCGCGGCGGCAAGATTCGTGTTGATGACCTGCCAGGCGCGGCAATAGGTATCGTAGATCTCGATTTGGGCAGGCGTCAGCTCATGGCGAAGCACTTCGTATTCGACGCCCGCGAAACTGAGCGCTCGCGCCGTGTAGAGGCCGAGGGCCTTGAGGTCGCGGGCCACCAGTTCCATCGCCGCGATCCCCCCCTGACGGATGTTGGAGATGAAGGATTCCCGGTCAGGGAAGGAGGTTTCCGGCCCCCAAAGGCCAAGGCGCACGGCGTAGGCCAGGTTGTTGACGTCAGAGGCGCCAGTGGCGGACGCATAGAGCACGCGGGCATCGGGAAGGTGGTTCTGAAGGAGGACGCCGCAGATGCCCTGCTGGGAGCCTTCCGTTTTGCCCAGCGCGCCTTCGCCGCCCGCGACACCGCCCATTTCGTGGGCCTCGTCGAAAGCGATCACGCCATCGAAGTCGGGCCCTGCCCAATCGAGGATCTGCTGAAGGCGGGTTGCATCCGAGCGGCCCGAACGCAGCCCCGGATATGTAACGAACAGGGTGCCTTCGTCCATCGTGATGGGCTGGCCGACCTTCCAGTTCGAGAGCGGCTGCACGTCGGCCGAAAGGCCGCCAAGTGCGGTGACGTCGCGGCGGATGTCCTCGAGCAGTGGCTCGTTCTTGGTGACGAAGATGTGGCGGCGGCGGCCCTGCAGCTTGTTGTCGAGGATGCAGGCAGCGATCTGGCGGCCCTTGCCAGCGCCAGTGCCGTCGCCAAGGAAGAAGCCCTTGCGGTACTTACGACCTTCAGGGTCGATGTCGAGGCCAACGCCTTCCTTGGCGGGCTTGAAGGTGCCGGGAAGCGTCTGGTTCCAGGCATGGCCCGCATAGACGACGGTTTCGAGCTGGGAGGAGGACAGGAGCCGCTCGCTGACGGTGCGTTCGGGCAGATGGGGGATGTGCTTCGGGATCGGCGCTGGGATCGAGCCCATGGCGACTGATTCAACCAGCGCTGTCGGGTGTTCGCCCGCTGCATCGAAGACGATGCGGCTTGGCCGGTACGGCAGGTAGACACCGACCTGTTCGGCCAGCGGTGCCGGTTCTTCCAGCTTGCTATAGCCGACGGGCAGGACGGCATTCGCCTTGGGCGCGTGATAGGGGCGCGGTGCGGCCACCTTGGTCTTGCGCGCGGCGCCGAACAGCGAAGTCGGCTTCGCAGGCGCAGGGCGAACCGGAAGATTGGAGGTGGGTTCCAGCTTGATGCGGGCGGGGATGTCGATGGCATCGAGGAAGTCGAGGACGGCCGCGTGCTCGATAACCGCAGGCGTGAGGTCGCCAGCGATCTTGTCGATCACGTAGAGGCGAACGGCAATGTCGGTGCCGTGTTTGCGGTAGCAGTGTTCGAGCCGCAGCGAGGCGCGCACGGTGCAGCCGGCCATGATCGTCTCATAAGCGGTGCGCAGGCGCGGGCAGGGTGCGAACCAGTCGGGCATGATGGCGACGACGCGGCCGCCAGGGCTGACCCGCTTGATCGCGGCCTGAAGATGGCGCAGCGCGGCCAGGTCATCAGCGCCACGGCCGATACTGCGCGAGAATGGCGGGTTCATGAGGACGACGCTCGGGCGCGGGAGATCCGCGTGAAGCGCGACCAGCGCAGCGCCATCATGGCCTGTGATCGTGGCATCGGGGAAGATGTGAGTGAGCCGTTCGCGGCGGCGCGGGTCGATTTCGTTAAGCTGGAGCGCGCGGCCGCGTGGGGCCTGGGCGATCAGGAGGCCGTTGCCGGCGCTCGGTTCGAGTACCACGTCCTCGGCGCCGATTGCGGCGAACAGCATGGCCAATGCCGCAATGTCGGCGGGAGTCGAGAACTGCTGCAGCTCGATCTGTTCCTCGCTGCGCACGGTCTGGGTCGGCAGGCGCTGCATAAGTGCGCAGGAGGTGGCGATGTCCGCCAGGGTGTTGATGCGATGCCCATCACCGGCAAGGTGAAGGGCAAGGGCGTGCTCGAGCATCTCGAAGCTGTCGCGCTGCGTCCAGCGCCCGTCGGCATCGCTGCCGCCGAACGCCTGCACCATGGCATCGTTCAATTGGCGGCGGGTGATTGCGGCATCGGTGGCGAGAAGGGTGGCGATCGTGCGCGCTGCCGGCGCATCATTGACGTGCGTGAGATCGAGAAGGTCGCGCATGGGGGTCTCCTTGGGCTCTCTGCCGAACGGCAGATCACCCTTCCCCTCCCCCTCCTCTCTTCCGCGCCTCGAGGGCTTCGAGCACCTCGGCCCAATCCTTGTAGCCCTTGGGAAAATCGACGCGGATCACGCGGTTATCGCTGGCGTAGCGGTGGGATGCCCGGTTCACGGCCCGGCGTCCCGCCGTGTCGTAATCGCCCGCAAGGATGACTTCGGTGACGCTGTCGGGGATCGCCACCAGGCCGAACCGGCGAGAGCCAAGCGTGGCCCAGCATGGAAGATTGTTGATGCGGCTCCAGGCACGAGCGGTCTCGAAGCCTTCGGCAAGGCCGATGGTTGGACCGATACCGCCGCCGCGCCATGCGCCCATGCCGAGCGAACCGATGGTCGCCTTGGCGGTGTAGCGCGCGGTTTCAGGATCGAGGAAGATCCGCTGCAGGGCGACAAGGCGCTGGCCTTCGCGCACCGCCACCAGCAAGGCGGGCTTGAAGACGGTGTTGGGCTTCGCGCCATGGGGGCAACGCGGGTGAAAGCGCACGTCACCGGGAACAGGCAGGAGAAAGCGCGAGCCGAGATAGCGTTCGCCGAGCGTACCCGGCACGGATTGCGCCTGCGACCAGAGCCGCTCGATGTTCGCGGTGCCGGCTCGGACATTGCCTGGCGGCGGCTCGTAATGGCGCGTGATGGCGATGCGATCGAGTTCGCGCAGGACGTCGATGGAATCGCAACCTGCAAAGCAGGTTACGAGAATGCCGCGATCACCTTGCCGGAGGGACAGGCTCGGTTCGTGGTCCTCATGGCACGGGCAACGGCACATCGCCCGGTTTCCATGCCAGGTGCCGCGCAGGGTGCCGACGATGTCGATCAGCTTTTGCGAGGGGCGTCGCGCAACGATGGTCATTGGTCGTTACCCGGTTGTGCCAGCGGCATGACACGCGCGATGGCGTATATGGCCTCGCTGTCCGCGAAATAGGAGGCCACTGCCTGATCGTCGTCAGGATGGGCATCCTGGCCATTGATAGCCGTGCGGGCTCGAACATAGTCGACCAGCGCACTTTCGGCCGCGGGCTTGCTGGGGTGAATATCGACGATGTCCGCTGAGCCGGGTTCGCTGATGAAGAGAACAAAGCGTTGCATGGGGAGTTACCTCCATGTTGCAGATGCCGGAAGGCACCAACGGTAGGTTGAAGGGCTTTGGCCGATCTTCTCGGTCCACTCCCTCTCTCCCTCTCCACTCTTTGCGCGTTTTGTCTGTGAAAATACTTGATAGACCAAGGATTTTAACCCATCATATTCACCGGGCGGCTTTTAGCGGGTTGGCGGGAGTGGCTTAAGCGATTGCTTTGCGGTAGGAAAATGGGTGTCTAGACCAGTCCTGCAGCGAGGCAATTTATGCCACGGACCACACCCGCCAAGAGCAACGATAGCGCACCGGGATTTTCGTTTCCAGCGGTTGGCGGCAAAAAGCTCACCGCCGCGTTCGACGGTGGGCGGCTGACCTCTGACGGCGGCGTGCTGCTGCTGGCCCAGGCCGAGCGCATGATAGGGATCTGCCGACGGCTTGCGGCTTGCATCGCCGATCCGCGGGACCCGACGCGGGTGATCCATCGCCTCGATGACATTCTGCGCGCCCGCGTTTTCGCTATCGCCTGCGGTTATGAGGATGCCGACGATCTCGATGCTCTGCGTGATGATCCGGGGTTCCGCCTGGCGCTGGGCAAGTTGCCAGGATCAGGCGCAGGACTGGCCAGCCAACCGACCATGAGCCGCTGGGAGAATGCGCCGACCACGCGTGAGCTGGCGAAGATGCTGGCGGTAATGGTCGACATCTACTGCGGCAGTTATCCAGCCCCGCCGGCAGCGGTAACGCTGGATATCGATGACACCTGCGATGTCGTGCACGGCTATCAGCAGCTCTCGTTCTGGAATGGTCATCATGGAGAGCGCTGTTTCCTGCCGATCCATGTTTACGATACCGCCACTGGCCGGCCGGTGGCCATGCTGCTGCGCACCGGCAAGACACCCTCAGGCGCCGAAGTGGCCGGCCACATCCGGCGCCTGATCCGGCACATCCGCCGGCACTGGCCCGAAACGCACATCACCATCCGCGGCGACGGGCACTATGGCCGCCCCGAAGTCATGGGCTTTTGCGAAGCAGCCGGGGTCGATTACGTGTTCGGCCTGCCCACTAACGCTGCGCTGCGTGCTGATCCCGAAATCGTCGCTGCCGCCGATGCCTGCGCGGTCAAGCGGGCCAAGACCCAGTATCCGGTGCTGCGCGCCTATGCCGAGACCCGCTACGGCGCCAAGAGCTGGAACTGCAAGCGCCGCGTCGTCGCCCGGATCGAGGCCAGTATCCTGGGTATGGACATCCGCTACGTCGTCACCTCTCTGGCCCAGGGTTCGGCCGAGCACATCTACGATACGCTCTACTGCGCGCGCGGCCAGGCCGAGAACTTGATCAAGCGCCACAAATCCCAACTCGCCAGCGATCGCACCTCGTGCCGCTCGGCAAACGCCAACCAGATGCGCCTCATCCTCCACACCGCCGCTTACTGGCTGCTGTGGCGCATCCAGCAGGCCATCCCCAAGGCAACCGTGCTCGCCACCGCTGAGTTCACGACATTGCGTCTGCGGCTCATCAAGGTGGCTGCCCGCGTCATCGAAACCGCTTCGCGCATCCGTCTCGCCTTCGCGTCGGCATGCCCCGATGCCGGCGTCTTCAAAGCTATCGCGACCGGCTTCCGCCCAGCGCCGACATAACCAGCGCGGCAATGCCGCCCAAAGCCTGAGCCCCGTCCGTCAACCTTGAAAAGCCCATCGATCCTGAACCGGTGAAAAGCGCCGGGGAAGACGCTCGCCCTCGCTACGCCCTCAACAAAAGTCAGGTCCAGAACGCCGAAAGCCTGCGCTCCGGTGAATAACAGAGG